>MBRE01000085.1 GCA_001698425.1 Oscillatoriales cyanobacterium USR001
AAAACTGTCCGGAGTATTGATCGTATTCAAAGCGATAGATTAAGGCTTTAGTCAGAGTGCTAATGGTGCGGAGATGGCGGCCTGTGTTGTCGAATATGTAGAGTTGACCGCCACCTTCACTGGGAATAGCGATGTCGTCAAAAATAGATGCTGCATCTGCTTTACGTCGTTGACCATTACCAAAATATAGAGTTTTTCCTG
The DNA here is from genome assembly GCA_001698425.1 of Oscillatoriales cyanobacterium USR001. Taxonomy (GTDB): domain Bacteria; phylum Cyanobacteriota; class Cyanobacteriia; order Cyanobacteriales; family Microcoleaceae; genus Kamptonema. The sequence continues at coordinate 202 of MBRE01000085.1, forward strand.
CTACATCGTAAGCATGGTAAACGTTCAAAGTCCAAGCGCCTAAACCTTGCGCGATCGCGTGTCTTTGAAAAACAACAATCGCGTCACAATAATGCTATACAAAAATCACCAAAATCAAAAATATCGCGCCTGTTTCTGTTTGTTGAATTTCTTGCCCAGCGCGATCGCGTAGGGTGCAAAGGCGGATCGCGACTCGCTAGTAAAAGGGAGTGGGAGTTTTTGATTTGTTGCAGGATGTTTTGAGAAGACATAATTACCTCTGAGTTTTTGATGAGATTTGGAGTGGGGAAGTGCGATTGCTCTTTGGATAGGTTGGAGAAAGAGAGGAGGGCGATCGCCCTGATATCATCCACGCGATCGCTCCAGAAATATAGTACAATATAATGATTGATTAGAGGAAATCACAAATGACCAGTACACCAAATGAAGAACCAACATTGGCGGATGTAATCGAAAAGTTAGATAAGCTATCGAGTGATTCCGAGAAGTTTAACGATCGCTTTTCTAATTACCAGCAAGCCACTCAATGGGTGGTGCAACTTGCTTTTACTTTAATTGCTAGTGCGACTATTACAATCATTATTACTTCAGTGCTGCGGAAGTAATCGAAAAGGGGCGATCGCGTGGATCAAGAAACCGGGTTTCTTCCTAAATATTTCGGTAGGATGCAAAAGTTATTGTAGAAACCCGGTTTCTGGGAGAGGGCGATCGCATCACCATCATACCCGTAGGGGCGAAGCATTCCCCACGACAATTTATGATATAACCAACAATTGAAATTGGGGAATGCTTCGCCCTGGCCCCCGCGACAATTGATGATGATACAACCAACAATTAAACTTGGGAAATGCTTCGCCCAAACCCCGCGACAATTTATGATATAACCAACAATTAAAATTGGGGAATGCTTCGCCCAAACCCTGCGACAAGACCAAAACTTTTGCGGCCTTAACGTGGGGGCAGGGCGAAGCATTGGCCAACATATATTTGGGGTATGATTTCCATATTGTCGCGGCAACGTGGGGGCAGGGCGAAGCATTGGCCAATATATATTTGGGTTATGATTCCCATATTGTCGCGGCAACGTGGGGGCAGGGCGAAGCATTGGCCAATATATATTTGGGTTATGATTCCCATATTGTCGTGGCCAATGCTTCGCCCCTACAACAATTATCGAAATCACAAATATCGCGCCTGTTTCTATTTGTTTAATTTCTGGCCCAGCGCGATCGCGTGTCTTTGAAAAACCACAATCGCGTCACAATAATGCTATACAAAAATCACCAAAATCACAAATATCGCGCCTGTTTCTGTTTGTTGAATTTTTGGGTAAGAGCGATCGCGTAGGGTGTCAGAGGCGGATCGCGACTCGCGGGTAAAAGGGAGTGGGAGTTTTTGATTTGTTTAAGGAGGTTTTCAGAAGACATAATATCGAGATTAACTAAAAAAACGTCGAACCGATTCACTACCATTGCCATTCTTCAATTTCCCAATTGGTAGTGCTAACATCATCAAGTAGCTGGTCATCTTTTTTTTGTGCCATGATCGCAAGTTTTTCATCCCAACCAATACGCCGAGGGACTGTTGTTATATAAGATGATTGGATTAATAATTCCACTTCTGTACCTTCAGTCAGATCGCAGGGATTATTTAAGATGAATGTGCCATTACGGTATGTGGCTCTGAGAATCTGGGGCATGAGCTATTACCCTAAATTTAGTTAGCCTTTATCCTACTACAATTTATCTAGTTTTGTCAAAGTGGGAAAGGAGCGATCGCACTCCGTTTAACTTACAGAAACAGAGGGGGCGCGTGGTTTTGGGAAAGGGCGATCGCAAAGGTTTCTGTTTGTTGAATTTTTTGGTAAGGGCGATCGCGTGGGTTAAAGAAACCGGGTTTCTTCCTAAATATTTCGGTAGGATGCCAAAGTTATTGTAGAAACCCGGTTTCTGGGAGAGGGGCGATCGCGTGGATTAAGAAACCGGGTTTCTTCCTAAATATTTTGGTGGAATGCAAAAGCGATCGCAGAAACCGGGTTTCTGGCAGAGATGTGCGATCGCGGCTTTATGCTAATAGAAGGATTCTGGTAAAACTCCTTGTTTCAAAGATATCTGCACCCACAGGAGCCAATCTGAGTGAGATATATTATAAACTCTAGGATTGTAGTAGCATTTTAAGTCGGACTCTAGGAAATTTTTTAATTTCTCTGTTTCGAGATTGAGGGAAAGCAACTGCTCAATTTCTTTGATAGTTTGTTGCACTTGGGAAATTGATTCGTCTTTGAGATAATTGCGGATAATTCCCAGAGCATCCGGTGCTTCTAAATCCCAATCTTGATGGAAGTAAGCACTGCAAAATTGAGCGAGGGCGGGAAATTGTTGTTCGGTCATGGTTTTGGGTATGCTGTTAGAATATAGTATCCTAATCGTAATGTAGAATCTCGTTTCAAAACGATTTGTAGGTTTTGAGCGGGTACGGTACTAGGGGCACCACGAGTTAGAGTAACGCCGATGGGATTAGTAGCAGTATGGTTGATTGGTAACCGGGGGGAATTACCACTAAGCCAGTTGGTAATTTGAGTTTGGTTAGCATTGATCGCGTCTGATATGGCTTGTTCGGCAATTTCTCGATTCAGGAAGGATGATGCTCTGGGGAGAGTTGTTTGAGTCGCGAGTCGATTAGCGAGTTCGGTTTCTGTTAAACCAACGTGCCGTGCTAATGTATGTCCTCCGGCTGATTCATGGGCTGTTAGACCTCCACCCGGAGTTATATTAGTAAAATTCGTTGGTTTAGTAGATAGAATTTCTGTTGATGGATGGTAAACCTCATTATCTTTAATACGATAGTCTTCGAGGCTTGCAGTGTGTAAATTATTCCACAGTCGTCTCGCTTCCTCTGGATTGCTGGGTTGTCCAGTTGTGTACCCACTATTTCTGTATCTCACAAATTCACGAAGCTCGTGAGTGTAGTTGTTTAGATCTTCTTGGGTGGGATCTATCTTTCCTGCCGCAATATCTCTTAAACGCTGAATTTGCCGATGGTTTTGCTCATCATAACCAAATCTTGCGACATGGCGTTCAACGACATCTATTGCATGATCGGTAACTCGTACTTTCTCAGTTGAGAGGTTGTGTATAGGAATTCCACCAATGTCATCTGGATCGAACAAACGTCCGCTTACTTCTCCCTTGCCTAATCCCTTACCATCTGGACCTTTGCCACCCAGAGGTATGTTGTCTAAATTTTTGATCGCTTTGTCTAAAGCAGATGCTTCAAATATTTTAATTGCTCCTTTAAGAGCCCCGCCAGCAACAGGAACTAATCCGACGAGAGAACCGAACACTCCAACCCAGTTCCAAGGATCTTTCATCTCTTCTGGATTTTCTGTGAATTTCTTACCGTATGCAATCAAATCTCGAATATCGCTAACTTCTCCCACAATGGGGATCATGCCAATAAGACTATCCACGATGATTTGCCCAAAAGAGGGATTTTCATTAAACTCTCCCTGTAAAGCTCCCCAGATGAAATCCAAAGCCTGATTGCCAAAACTTTGGTATATATGGAGGCTAAAATTTGCCTGACTTGTACCTTTATCCTGATGGGTATTAAGAAACTCCCGATATTCTGGTGCTGATTGGTACTCTTTCATCTTGGACTCGAAGTAAACTCGAGACCATTCTTGTTGCGTTCCTTTTGGTAGATTGTGAAATACATCCTGTTGTTGAGCAGATGGTAGTCGTCGGATAACCTCTACCTGCTGTTCTGTCGTCTCAAGTTTGGCAACAACCTTAGCTTTTAGTTCTGTTGGAATATCTTCCTGCTGTAAACGTTCAGCTAAAGCCTCAGTGAAAGCTTTTTCTTGTTGCTCAGGAGTCAGATTTCTCTGACTAATTTTTTCAACAACTTCATTTAGAATTTTCTTGGCTTCTACTTCAAGGGCTTTTTCATTCTCTTCAGGAGATAGACACTCACAGTTACCGCCAGCGATTAAATTATCAACCCACTTCTGAATATCATCCCCCAATCCATCCAAAATATCCCCTAAACCAGCCAACAATCCCTCTAAACCACCTGTGATGAACTTGCTGACACCAATACCAACAGAACTAACATTTTCTAAGATATTAGCAATTTTCTCACCTGGAGATTCAGTACCATCATTAAAATCATTCGTCCAAGTTTTCCCTAACGAGATAACACCTTTAATAATGTTACCAATCCCGCCAACCCAATCTCCTGATTGAATGGCTTTAATACCGCCATAAATCAAAGTGGGAGCTTTGGATAGGGACTCTAATACTTTGTAGCCAAATTTGCCAATGTCATTTAAGCCACTTAATCCACCTTGAACGAAGCCAGAAATGCCACTGGTAGCAGCACCAGCAAGTCCACCCATAATTTGCAGGAAACCCATAATCTTGTCACCAGACAAGAGATTTCGCACGCCATTGAAAGCGCCTGAAGCTAAAGATTGGAATGCTTTTATAGTGCTAAAAACTTTTTGAGCGACGGCTTTAGTCATACCCATAACCATTGCCTGACCTGCTTTTAGTCCATTGCCGATCGCACCGCCGATAAAACTTGCGCCAGCCATTACTGCACTAAAGATCGCCCCCATCCAGTCGCCATTAATAGCAGCTTGTACCACATTAATAGCACCACCGAGCGCACCTAAAGCCAAACCTATCAAATTAGCACCAGGTATAAAAGTCAGAACCGTACCAAGGAGCGACAAAACAGTTGAGACAATGCCCAATATCTTATTCCAGAACATCTTTTTACGGATTTTCCGTTCCGCAATCCGCTGCTCAATAATTTGGTCAAGCATTTCCTTTCCTTGCTTCGCCAAATCACTAGATATCTCAACCGCTTGTTCAGCTAAAGCGATTTTATTCAACACTTCCTCATACAACGGACTGATAATCTGTTTCTCACCCGATAATTCCTCCGCCCGCTGCAACTCTGCAAATAATTTTTTATAATTTTTTTGCCATTCTTTCTGAGTTATTTGCAACAGAGCATTATCCGATTGTTCCTCTGAATCAATGCGATTAATCTCACCCTTATACGACTCAATTTGCCCAATCATCCCATCCATTGCACTTAGCAGGGATTCTTGAATATTCGCCGCTTCTTTCCCTTGCAATGCCAGATAAATATCACCCCGCGCCTCTGCTAACAAAGCCTTCACATTATCAGGTAAATCCGGTTGCTGAGTTTCCAAATCTTTCAGCGAAGTAAGTAACCCCGCCAATTGAGTTTGTAACTGCATGGGATCTTCCGTTGGATCTAGTGTTGCTAACCCCAAATCGCCCCGAACATTATTCAAAGATTGCCGTAAATCATCCTCAGCTTGCAGTTGCTTCAGTTGCTCAATCTTAGCAGTAGTTTCCAGTCGCTTGCGTTCCAATTCTAAGCGATCGCGCTCCATCCGTTCCTGCACCGCTTCATCAATTTTTGCCTGATGACTTTGGGCAATTTCTTGCTCTAATTGTGCCTGGGCTAAATTCAATTTTTCCAGGCTTACTAACTGGATAAAAGTTTGCTCCGTTTGTTCGCGAATGCGAGTAATGCCATCCAAACGGGCTTGGGCAATAGCTAATTCCTGCTCTTTATTCTCCCGTTCCGCCTGAGTTTCCGCAACCTTCGCATTCAAATCATTTAACAATTTAGCAGCATTTTCTTGTTGCGATTGTAATGTTTTCATCTGCGCTTCTGCGGTTCTTCTCGCCGCACCAAAGGCATCAGCTTGAGCTTGAGCGCGACGTTGTAACTCGCGATTATTCAGCATTTGCTGATAGTAATTATCTGCCAGCATTTGGTCTTCTGGACGTGCCGCACCTTTTTTACCTTTATCACCAGCTAAATCGCTGTAATCTCGGTAATAAATCTCCGCCGCCGTCGCCATATCATTGTTCTTTGCAACCTCCAATAACGCCTTGGCTTCTTGATAGCCCGCCGCCGTTGCTTCCTGCAAACGCTGAATAATTTTGGACTCTAAATCATTGACTTCTTGCTGTTTTTGTGCAGCTTGTAAAGTGTAATTAGCATTCGATTGGGTAGCCTCCACCAAATCTTTCAAAATTGTTTGATGTTCCTTAGCAGCCTGCAAATGTTCATCATTTTGCGCCAACAAATCTGTTTTCAACTGTTGCAAAGAAGCCGTAAGAGCCTGACTAGCCGCTTCTGCTTGTTCCGCCAATCGTTGCGCTTCCGCCAAAGCCGCACGCGCATCATCTAATTGTTGTTGCAAATTGCTGTAATCAGCATCCGGGTCATTAATATAAGCATCTAGCAATCGCTGTTCTGCTAAAATCACCTCATTTTGTGCCGTCAACATCGTGCGTTTTTGAGTTAGCGCAGTTTGCTCTGCCGTGAGAACTGCCGCTTTATTATTCAGCCATTTCAAGGATTGATTAATTTGAACCAAATTAGTATTAAAATCATCCAATGCTTCCCCAGTTACACCTTGATTCTGCAAAGTAATAATCTGATTTTCAATCGCCTGACGTTGCCGATCGAGGTTCGTAGTAAGCACTTTAGTGCTTTCCAATTCGTCACTCAAAGCCACAGTTTGACGTTCAACAGTACCTTCAGCATCCGCTAATTGTTGCTGTGTTTCAATGGCTTTTGTATTGAGTTCGCCGCGACGTTGCAAAATATCAGCAACAGCATCGCGATACTCCTCAGAATTAGTATCGTATTCTGCCCATTGTTGTTTAACTTTGGCATTTTGGGCGGCGGCTTCAGCCTCGGCTTCTTCTAACTGTTCCTTAAGCGTAGGTAACAAGTTTTCTAAAGTCGCAAGTTGAACTTGATCGCCGGGAATTGACTCTCGCGCTGCTTCTAACTCAGCAAAGAAATTACGCGCTTCATCAATAGGAGGTTCAGCATCATTGGCGGCATTATTCGCAGCAATCCACTGATTTTTTAGCGGTTCAATACGTTCTTTTTCCTTGCGCCATTTGTCAGCTTCGACTAAATGTGCAGATCCCTGTGCGCGTAATTGAGGGAATAGTTGTGAATATTGTTGCCAGAGAATCCAGTTATAATCAACGTGCTGCTCCATCCAACAGTGTCGGCGGCGACGCTTTCCAGCACAGCGTTCTTCGTACCAAAAGGGGCCATTTTTGCGACTAACCGCCCAATTATAAGCAGCTTGTTGTTCATACCAATTAGCTTGTGCTAAAGCTGCATAACCTTGCGCTTCATGGGATGCTTGTTCGGCTTTTGCTTTATCAAATAGCGATTGATTTGGGTTGCGTCCTTCTACTGCTGCGGCATTGAGTAAAACATCAGCAGAGGTAGAATTTAGGAGGCTAGAAATTTCCTGATTGGGATTTTTGCCTTCTAAAGTTGCTGCTTTTAACAAGTCAATTGCCGTACCATTATCAGGATACTTAGCAAGGAAAGCTGCACGGCGAGTTTTTTCATCTCCTGGTGTTTGCAGATAGTCTTTCAATTCCTGGGATTCTACACCATACCTCATCGCGATCGGAGCAATTTCTTCCCACAATTTCGCATCTTGCTCAATCCGCAACTTAATCCGTTCGATCGCATCCTCAGTAGAAGTAAAAGTAGTATCAAGTACATCAGCGCTATTTTCAACCTTACCAAGAGTCTTAATCCCATCTGCCAAACTAGCCTCAGCGCGATGATAATTCCCATCCGGTTCTGCCAAATTATCGTTAATATAGGCAATCAATTCATCAACGGAATTAGATAAATCCTGTTGCTGTGTAACCAGTTCCTTAGTCTGCTGATTCCCTGCTAAAAACTGCTCCGTCCAATTCGTTGCACCCAGACGCAAATCTTGATTAATTTGGTCTGCCAATAACACATGATCTAACACCGTACCAGATTTAATCGCCGCATCAGCCGCATTTTCAGAATTTAATTGAGACTGCAAAGATTCCAAGCGTCCATCATTACTCTCAAGCTTTTGGCGAATCTCTAACTCTTGCTTTTGACGCAAAGGTGTCAAAGCTTCTGTTGCCTGTTTCAACAAGTCTTCTAACTCATTAGTATTACTCTGATTTGATGCTTTCAAAGTTTCTAAATTGCCTAATTGTGTCTTGGCTTGAGCAACCAGATTTGTCAGCGCTTGCTTGCTCACATCATCTTGAGTATTAGCTAATTCTTGCTCCCAATTAGCAATCTGTTGATTTTGACTATCAATTTGATTTCCTAAGTCATTCCCCACAGTTTTTAACTGTTCTAAATGCTTATTAACTTGTGGCTCTACTTGTGTAGCAAAGAAATCAACATCAGATTCAGAAGCGAGAATCCCAAACCCAATCAATTGACGCAAAGCAGTCGAATGTAATTGCGTTGTTTGCGATAGTTGAGACGCTAAATTTTGCGTGCTAGTCGTTGCGCCTTGGATAATTTGTGTCTGTTTATTTTCTTGAACTTTTAGCAGTTCTAATCCTTTAGTAACCGTGTTAATTTGTCCTTGAATTGTGGTGATTTTTGACTCTATTTGAGGAATGCTTTGTCCCAAACCAGCTAACTCGGATCGCTTCTGAGCGATATCAGATTGTTGCTGAGATATCTTTTGATTAAGTTCGTTAATTTTTGTCAGCGTTTCTTGTCGCTGTTGCCATCCACGATTACGCAAATCTGCAACAAACGAAGCTTGCTCCAAATTAGCACGATAGGCATCAGCTTGAGCAGCATTATAAGTGTAAGAATTGCCATTCCATTGCCATATCTGTTGACGATGTGACTCCGACAAATTCAAATAATAGCGCTCCAAATCTCCTAAAGAATTTTCGTGGTCAATTAAGCTTTGTAGCAGTAAGTTTTGATTGCCTAATTGCAGTTTCGTAAATTCCAGAGATTTTTGGGTATCAGTAATCGTTTCTTGGAGAGATTTTACCTGCTCCAAAGTTGCCTGAGTATCCTTCAATTGCTGTTGTAAAAGTGCTAGGCGATCGCGGTCTGGTTGTCCAGCTTTACGAATATCTAACAACGCTTGAGTTGCTGTTGCTAGTGCCTGAGTTTCGTCTTGCCAAGACTGCCAATTTTGCTGATATTTTTGCTCTAAAACTCCCGCTTTATTGAGCAAATCTAAGCGACTTTGCAGACGATCGACTTCTGCTTCTACTTGCTTGAAGTATTTATCAGTGAGTTCAATCTCCCGATATTTCTCAATTAGCTTTTGTTCAGTATCAGCTTTTTGTTGATTCAGTTGTGCCAGTTGTGCAATTAAATCCTCTCGCTGCTGTTGTTGATTTCCGAGTTGAGTGTTTAAACTGTTTAATTGGTTCTGAGTTTGGTTAACTTGAGATTGCAGGTTATTAACTTGCTGAGTAATCGCTTGCTGTTCTTTTTGCAGTTGTTGGAGTTGAGATTGCTGACTTGCCAGTTGCGAATTTAATGATTGTTGTTGCTGAGTTAAAGATTGTTGCTGTTGTTGTAAAGTAGCAATTTTTTGCTGATTTGTAGCAATTTGAGGCTGTAAAGTTGCAGTTAATTGTACTGCATTAACTTGTGCTGTATTTCGCTGTTGTGCGTAGGAATTAGCAGCCGCTTGTTCAGCATTGCGATTAGCTTCTGCTTGTGGGTTATAAACCCAGCCGTAAATAGGTTGCACTCCACAGGGAATTTCCCCCCACCAGAATGTAGGTTGAGAGCCTACAACCCCCCAAGTATGAATCTGTCCATTCCAGTAATCAGCATTAGCTTGATGCTGTTGTCGCTGCTGTTCCAACGAATTAACAGCAGCATTTGCTTGATTAATTTGATTTTGATAACCTTGCAACTGCGACTGCTGTTGCTGAATCTCAGAATTTTTAGCAACAATTTGATTTTGAAGATTAGTAATCTGAGATTGAGTAGCAGCAATTACCCCCTGTTGTTGCTGAATTTCTGCTGCTTTTTGTGCTAAAGAATCTTGTGTTTGTGTTAGCTGATTTTGCAGGTTATTTAAAGTACCTTCAGTTTGCGCGATCGCGCTTTCCGTCCCCTTAATTTGTTGCTCTTTCGCCGCAATTTCCTTTTCTTTCCCAGGAATCAGATTATCTTGCAAATTAGCTTTCTGTAAACCCAAATCTCGATATTCCCGATTCAGCTTATCCAAATCTTTTTGAGTTTGAGTGTCTTCAGCTTTAGCATCAGCAAGACGTTGAGGCAAATTATCAAAACCTTCTAAGAAATTCGCCCCACTTCCCTCCATTAATTTCAGCTTTTCAATTTTAGCTGTAGGATTAATAGAAGCCGGTGCAGTTCCCAATTCCTTAATCAACCCAGAAATTGCTAATCTTTCAGGAGAATCTGCAATCGCCAAAGCCAACTGATCCTGCTGTAATTTCGCCCAATCTAACTCCTGATTAATCTTCGCTAAATGGTCATTCCAATAATTAAGTTGCTGACGCAAACTATCACTAGGCGTTTGCAGCATTAAATTAGCTAATTGCTGCATTACTGACTGGACATTTAGCTTTTCTGTTTCCAATTGTTCAACAGTTTTTTGCACAGCCGCCAACCTTTCCCGATAAGGCAATAAGAAACCAGCCGTTTCCAAGAAATTCTGTAAATCCTTCTGTGCCTCAGCGCGTTTTGTTTGAATTGCTTCTACTTCTGTCTGTGTTTCCTTCAACCGATTTTCTGTTAAATCCGTCGCCTGTTGTTGCGTGGGAATTTTCTGATTTTCTAACCTTTGTAACTGTTCTTCTGCTTGGGAAATTTGCAGATTTAGGGTTTCTAACTTTTGCTGTTGTACGGGTGTATGTAACGCGAGTAAATCTTTTTCTGCTTGCAAACGCAGTGCATTAGCATCAATTTCATACTCAATTCCCTGCTCTAAAACAGGCCAATCTTTAAGTCTTTCTGCCAGCTTACGCACCTGAACTCGCAGCATATTTACCTGTTGCTGAGATTGAGAAGCTAACTGTTTATAAACATCCCGTTCCTGTGCCGCTTGATTTGCTAATTGTTGCGCTTGATCGCGAGGAGCAATATGTTCAGGATAATGCACCCATCCATACACAGGTTCCGTGCGTCCAGAGCGTCCTTTGCGTTGAGTTCCTACCTGTTGCCAACGGTTAATTAGACTATTATTCCAATCGGCATTGTTTTGATTTTGCGCTCGTCTTGCCTCGGCTAAATTCGTCAAATTTTGATAATTTTTGGCAATATTTTCCTGATCAGCCAACTGTTTTTTCAGCAGTTCTAAAACAGTATTTGCATCATTTTTAGCTTGCGCCTTCGCTAAATCCGATTCTGCTACTCCAATTTGCTTTTGAATCTCCGCCAACATTTTCTGAGTTTCTGTCTCTAATGCTGACTTTTGTTGCCCCAAAGCCGCTAATTGATCTTGAACTTCTTTCTGCTGTTGTAACAGAGTTTGCAATCGCGCTTTTTCAATTTGATAATGTTGCGTAGCTAAAGCCAAAGCTTCCGCCCATTGTTGCGCTTGCGCTGTAGTAATTCCGGCATCGGTACTAACTTGTTGATATTCCTTTAAAGCCGCAGTAATTTTCTCTTTTACCTGTGTATCTAAATCCGCAAAAGTTAAAGCCGGATTGCCTAAATCAGCTAAAGTTTGCCACTGTTCAAGTAAACTTTCTTGAATGTTTTGTAAAGCCGCGATCGCATTTTCTGTCTTATCTCCAGCCGCCCTAGCAAGAGCTTGAGCGCGCCATTCCCCACTAAAAGGAGAAGGAGTAAAATCAACAGGCTTAACCCCTGATAAATCGGGTTCAATTAACTGCGCCCTGCCAATCGCCTCCTTAACATCAATCAACCCAAAACCCGTTTCTTTATCCCATCCGGGTGCATTCAAATCCGCCGCACTATCTATCAGTAATTGCTTAACTTGTTGCAAGCTTAAATCGGGATTAGCCGCCCAAACTAAAGAAGCCGTAGCGCTCACATAAGCAGTCGCTTTAGATGTTCCCACAAAAGCATTTGGATCGTTTTGCCAACTACCCCCAGGAGCCATTAAAGTCAATCCATCACCATAGCCAGAATAGTCTGTTTTTGCCTGAAATTGATTAACTGCACCAACGGTAATAATATTATCAAATTTCTTACTAGCTTGCCCCAAAGCTGACATCACACCGCCCGTATTACCCGATGCTACTACTAACAAAACATTATTTTCACGGGCATATTGAATCGCCTTTTGTTCCGCCGGCGTTAACTCATAGCGAGTCGTAATTCCCACATCATCCAATTGGGATAAATCAAAACTGAGGTTAGCAATAGCATGAGTTTCACCAGCCAATTTTGCCCGATTAACAAACTCCACAAGCTGAGAAGCCCAATCTCCATTACTAATCTGAAAACCGTCATAATTTGCCAAAGGATTCAGCGTAGAAAAAGTATTAGTAACCTGCTGAATATGTTGGTTTTCAGTAAAATCAATAAATCCAACCTTCGGCTGTTTCGCATTCAAAGGTAACAAATAAATTGCCCCGTCAGCATCCAGCAAAAAGCTGTCAAATAAGTTAGAATCCGGCTTACTTAAAGCCTCTCCCAAAGTCACCGACAACCCAAATTCTGCGGCTAATTTTTGATTGTTTAATAATTTTTGTAACGTCTCAAGACTGCGATCGCTTACCCCCAATTCAGACAATAATTCCGGTTGAGTTAACAAGGGCAGCAAATCGGGATTTTCTTCTAATAACCCCGTCAAATCTTCCAGAGCTTGCTCACCCTCTGGAGTCTCCAAACCAGCCAATAAATTTTGTGGATTTTGCTCAAGCGCAGCTGTTAAATTATCAAAACTTTCCTTAATATTAGGGCGTGGCTTAACCGCAGTAGCGGAGTTTAAATTATCAGTAGTAACCGACAAATTAGCAGTGGAAAAATTGCCATAGCTATCCATGACAGTAATCACTAGATTATTAACACCCGCTTCACCCAAAGCAGTTAACTCTAGCTGATTCCCAGCTATTTTCACCTCTAAAGAATCGCTATTTTCCCCGGTAATTTCATAATATAATTGACCCCCCAATTTTGATGTAAATATTTGAGTGAGGTCAATAGTCCGACTTGGCTGTGCAAGAGTGAGATTGACAGGGGGAATCGACGCGATCGCGATCGCCTCGGAGTCATTTACCCCCACTTTTGGCAATCCAGTTACCGGATCGATCGGCAACAACACCGGCGGCGGTAACGTAGCAACCGCCCCACCCACATTGATTGGAGGCGCTGGAGGCAAATTTACTCCCCCACCATAACCAATTTCTGGCGGGTGAAACGTGCCATCAAAAGGCGTTGGCGGAGTCACTGGAGTGGGAATTGTTGGACAAAAACCCGCCATTATTCCCTGAATCGCTTCAGATATATGAGGAAGATGCAAATTAGACTGTAATAAAGACTGCAAAAATTCCTGCAACTGATGAGCATCCCGATCCCCCAATAACCCAACCACCGAAGGTGTCTTAATCACCTCCAAAGGAAACGTAGCCCTTGGCCAACGCTGCTTTTTCCCAGACTTCTCAGACTTATTCTCAGATTTAGCAAAGCCTTGAGCTTGATTGCGCTTTTTGCCAGGAAGACCAAAACCCATAAACACCCCCAGAGTTAGGTAATTTTTACTCTTATGTACATTGATGCGATCGCATATTCTGATTATATCACACAAATAATATATGTCTAGGTCTATCCGTAAAATGTAATATAACGTAATATTTTTGAACTGTAGGGGCGAAGCATTGGCCATTGGTATCAACTTAACGTCAAACCCTCAGCCCGAAGGGGGTTAAAACCCCCGTCTCAAAGCTCAAGTCCTCTGAAGAGGACTAATCCCAATTCTTGAAAGTATGACTACAGACACAATAGGCGTTAGATAAGTCCTAACCAACTTCTGTAGGGTTTTTACCCGCCTTTCTGGTTATTTGAAAATAAAAAACAGAGCATAGAAGATAAAATAGTAAGTTTAACGGAAAAATCTGCTAAACTATAGCGAGTTAAAATTAAATATCATTATGTTTAGTTATTTAAAACATAAGTTATTAACCCTTTTAAGTTTAAGCTTTTGTGCTTTTATTTTAATAATTATTACTCAGATTCAAAGTGATGCTACTAATCTGAATACTATTCCTGATAAATTACCGGAACTACAAGTTCATCCTTTACCTGTAACTCTGGCTAATTGGCAAGATTCAGGTAATAATGGTGATTATTTTGACCAACTGAAACCCCCAGGATTTGGTCATTTAATTTGGTCGCAATTTCCTATTAAAGTTTATGTTGAGTCATTTATTGATCGTAATGGTTCTGAAGAATGGCGAAAAATTGTTTTAAATGCGGTGCTGGAATGGGGGGTTTATTTGCCTTTGCAGGTGGTGGATAAATTGGAGGATGCTGATATTAAGATTTTACATGAATCGCCGCCTTTGCGATCGGGGGAATTACGGGCGCGTTCTGGTGAAACTCGTTATGAGTTATATGTAAGTAAAAATGGCGATCGAGATATTTTATCTCATCGTTGCACTATTTGGTTGAATCCTACTCAAACTGGAAAATATATTGCGGCGGTAGCGCGTCACGAATTTGGTCATAGTTTAGGAATTTGGGGCCATAGTTTGATAGATAGTGATGTGATGTATTTTTCTCAGGTGAGAACTCCGCCACCAATTTCTAGCCGGGATATTAATACTTTAAAGCGAGTTTACGAACAGCAAACTCGTCTTGGTTGGAGTTTTTTTTGAAGCTATTGTTATCAATCAATAAGATTTTATTCAAGATGATAAAATTTATTACATTAATCTTGTAGCAATTTGACCAATTTATTTTAAAATCCAATAGGATAGGTTTTCACGGCCTTACTTAAGTATGAAGATTCGGAAGATCGAAGTTATCTTCCGTATTTCTACTGAGATAGTCTGATTGTAGTACGCGCTATTTGGAAATATGGATATGTCAGAGAAAGAAGTAACTGTTTTGCCTAAGACTCCTCGCACTCCTGAAGAACAGTTGGTTTGGGAGGCGAAGGCGAAAATTCGTTTGTTGCTGAATTTGTGGGATTTGGGAGAAGGGAAGGCAAAAATTAAGAAGGGGGATTTGACAAAAAGAATTGTGCGGACTGGAGAGGTCAGTAAGGACTATGAAGCGGTTTTAACAGGGTTGCGGGAAGGTGGCGCGATCGCATTTTCGATGGATAAGCGGGTGATGGTGGTGGAAATTACTGATGTAGGTCAACAGGTGTTGGCGGATGGGTTGAAAAATCGGGATTCTCAGTTTGAGTTTGATGGTTCTCAAATTGGGACGAGGTTGGGGAATGCGTTGTTGAGGTGGTTGCGGCTTCAGGATGCGCCGGTGAAACCTAAGCCGGAAGTGGAGATAATTGCTTCTTATGAGAGGTTTAAGGTGGTGGCTTTGAAGGTTTACGATCGGTTGAATCGGGATTATAACTTTGACAATTTGGTGCCGATTTATCGAATGCGGCGGGCGATCGCGGAAAGAGTGTCGCGATCGCAATTTAATGAGTGGATGTTGGAAATGCAGGCTGATAGACTTTTGATACTTCAGGGCGGCGAAATGACAGAGATTACGTCTGATAAAGCTGAAGACTCCATTAAGACTTCATTGGGTGAATTACGTTACTACGCAACTCGCTTAACGCCTCAATCTTAAACGATTAAACTTCATTCTGGTTCAGTTTTTTACCTCACACAAATCACTATGACTATTTCTCCAATTGAAGAACTCAATGCAGCTATCCAAAGTTATAACCCATTCCCAACTGGTGCTGCCGTTGTTAGAGAACAAGATGTTTGGGAGCAGGGTTTCCCTGATGTTACGACGCTGAATGCTCATGCTTCGGATGCAGTTTATCAGGCAATTGACCGAGTTCATCATGCTCGATCAGCCCGAGAAAAAGTAACTTCAATGGTCATAATAGCTTATAAAGGAGTTGGGAAAAGCCATGTTATTAGTCGGATTCATCATCGTCTTAAAGCTGATGGTAGTGCCTTATTTATTTATGCTGGTGTGGAGACATACGACATAAAGTTTGTTAATTATTCCTTTCTGCAAACTGTAGCAGATAGTCTTAATCACAATGGCAGTCAAGGGGTAACGCAGTGGCAAGAAGTCGCTGCTGCTATGGTTAACCAAGTGGGTAGAAATGTAAATTCCGATGCCGAGGCTATTCCAGCTAAAGATTTAGTTGAAAAATACAGTCAAACTGAAAATAATAACTGGGTAGATGATTTAGTAGCTAAATACAGGCGAATAAGACGCAGCGATCCTGACATTATTCGTGCCATTTTTTGGACGCTCTCAGAAAATAATTCAGATTTTGCAGTTAAGTGGTTATCTGGAAAGAACTTAGCTGAAGTTAGGGCTAATGCTATGGGATTACCAAATCCTAGCACAGAAAAGAACTATCAAAATGCTGAAGCATTTAAGGCGATTTCACAAATTTTGAGCTTGGTTAGCGAATATAAGCCTTTAGTTATTTGTTTTGATGAACTAGATTTGGATAGCAGAGTCGATCCAGAAAGTGGCCTAACAAGACCACAAGCGATAGCTGCTTTAATTAAGCCTTTGGTAGATGACATTCAACTATCTAACCAAAGTAAAGGTTTTGTAATTCTAACCGTAATGATGCCTGATACATGGACACAAAAGATCAAATTTATGTCTGGAGTACCAGATCGAGTTTCTAAAAGAGGAGAACCAATCCAATTAACATTTATGAATGGTGACTCTATTATTCAGCTAGTTTCACTATGGATGAAAGAGTTTTATCAGTCAAGCAATTTAATTCCCCATAGCCCAATATATCCTTTTGAAGAAAACCAACTGCGAGACTTGGGCAGAAATTCTGATAGTTCTGCTCGAAGAGTGTTGACATGGTGTTCGGAAAACTTTAAAATTGCTGGTGTTACTAATATACAACCATCAGAAAATATTGTTGAATTAGAAGACTGTGTTGAAATAGACTTTGTTGAAATCGAATATAATAGGACACTGATAGCTATTGAAAATTCCATAGCAACCTTACTAGAGGAGAAAATTACATTAGCTGAGGCTCTTTGGCTAGGCTTCTCCACCATAATTGGACAAAAGTTGGAGAATGTTAAAATCAATAGTCTTGAAAAGATTAAGTGCAGTGCATCAGAAAAAAGCTACAGCCTGGACTTCAAAATTATAGGTGAGGAAAATGGAAACCCAGTCAAAATTGGGGTAATGGTTCTTCAAATACCTGGTGGGCAAGGTGTACAAGCTGGATTGAAACGTCTAATCGACTATCAAAGGTTTGAAATCACTCGTGGCTGTTTAGTTCGTTCTAAAGAGATTAATCCCGGTGCGACTAAAGCTCAAGGGTATTTAAGCGATCTGCTGTCTCCTCGATTAGGTGGGGAATGGGTCAAGTTGACAGGTGATAACATTAAGACTCTTGTAGCCATCCGATCGCTTTATTGCAGTCGTGAAAACTATGATTTTACGGAAGCAGCAATTTTTGATTTTATTGCCAGAAAGAAGCTAGTAGTTGATAATTATATCATCCGTGAAATTTTGAGCGATCCGTCTGGTCAGGTTCCTAGCAATTTGAGTGAGGAATAAATAAATCAATGTTGATTGAAACTGCTCTACCTCTACCAGCCCCAGATATTGAGGCTTTAATTCAAGGCCGAATGATTGCAGCCATACCTCGCGTGTTTATCGAGTATGGTTGGTCTTATGCTTTATATCCAACCGATATCTCGATTAAATTGCTACCACATGAACAACACTATCGCTCAAGTTTTTTGCCTACTGCTAAAACTTCCCTCGCTCAATTAAACTCTGGCACAGTTTTAATTAAAGCTTGGGCTAGGTGCGAAATTTGTCAAATCCTAAATGATCCAGAATCATTAAAGGCTTTGTCGCAATTAACCATCTGGACAACGGAGTTATTAGAGGCAACTCTTGTACAGCGACCTTACATTTTTCTAGCTTATTTTCGGGTTTATCTGCTACCTCAACCACTGGAAATGCCAGTACATCTCAGTGGTAACTTTATACCTTTACCAAATTCCCTGAGTGTTACTGAATCTTTGCCAGTTTTGAGCGATCGCATTTTTGCTAAACGCCGTCAAAAACTAGAAAAATTAGAGCCTCCTGAACATCCAGAATTGGAAGAGTTGCAAAGTGCGATCGCGCTTTTATCCACTACTAACCCAAAGGCTAAACAACTAGATACAGAATTAAAAATATTTCTCGGTTGGTTGGAAAAATCGCCTACAACACAACCAGATCAAGATTTAGACTGGATTAAAAAAATTGCTGATACTGGCAACTCCAGCGATGGTAATGGCTTTGAGAAATTATGCCGTAAAAGTTTGATTAAACTAGGGTTTAAAAACTCTAATACAAACATAAGAGCTAGTCTCGATCCAGAAGCAACAGGAGGCGCTGGTGGATTAGATTTGTATTGTGAAACTCCCTATCCAGTAGTGGGAGAATGCAAAGCCAGTAAATACGAAAACGTGCCAAATAGTGTAACCGCTCAACTCATTCATTTGAGCTTAACTCACTTAGGTAAAGCACAATTTGATCGCTCAATTAAAATCATTTTAGCCGCTGGCAATTTAACAAATCCAGCTAATCAAGCAGCCATTGGAAGTAACATGAACGTAATTCGCCCTGAAACATTGCAAAAGCTAGTTGAACTTAAAGCTAATTACCCAGGTTCTATCAATTTATTAGAGCTAAAACCCTGTTTAGAAAAAGAACCGTTTGGTGAAGATGCTGATGCGAAAGTTAATAATTATATTAACAAAGTATTGCAGGGAATTAAGTTGCGATCGCGAATCGTAGAAGCAGTTAAAGAACTTTGCGAGTTAGATAGCGAATTGCCAACGGTTGGTGAGATTAAAGTTCAATACAATAATAAAGTTGCAGATGAATTTAAGCTGAGAGAGCTATTAGTAGTAAAAGATTTGACAATAGAACTTTCCTCACCATTAACCGGTTACTTAGGGCGAATTAAAGGAGAGAATGGGCAAAGCGATCGCTTTTATTTCCTCCGCGATTTGCCAATGGATGAGCAAAGATAGTAAATTTATCATAAGATTATACCGAACTATTCCAAAATTGAAAATTATTGCGACCTTCTTGCTTCGCACGATATAGAGCAGCATCGGCCTTTTTCATTAAAGAATCACTATCTCGATCGTCACTAGGATAAAGAGCAATACCAATACTAGAACCGATCGCCACATTATGGCCATCCAAATCAAACTTTTCCTGCAAAGATTCCAAAATTCTCTGAGCGATCGCCGCCGCATCTTTAGGGCGAAAAATATGTGGTAATAACAAAATAAACTCATCCCCACCCCACCGAGCGATCGTATCACCTTCCCGCAAACAATGACTCAATCTTTTAACCACAGCTTGTAACAAGCGATCGCCTACCGCGTGCCCCAAAGTATCATTAATAATCTTAAAATGATCTAAATCCAAAAACATCAAAGCAAACATACTTTCCCGACGACGAGCATTATGCAAAGCCATATTCAACTTTTCTGCTAACAACGTCCGATTAGGTAGCCCCGTCAGGCGATCGTGCAACGCTTCATGGCGAATCATCTCCTCCATTTTCTGACGCTGAAGCGCCCCACCAATACTCTCCCCAATCGCCATTAACATCGAAATTTGACCCTCCGACCAACGGCGGCGCAACTTACTACCATCATCAAACCCTAAATATCCCCAAAGTTGTCCTTCTACTCGAATTGGTACAATTAATCGTGATAGCAAACCCTCTCTTTCTAAAAGCTCCCGTTCCTCTTGAGGCAAAGAACCAATAAAATCAGTAATCGCGTGAGTCGCTTCCAGAATACTCGGCCAATTTGTCAAACCAAAACTACAAGGAGTTAAATTCTGACGATTGGCAGGATTAATACTCGGTTGAATAGAATTTGTCACCCATTCAAATCGCAAACTTAAAGCAGATAAGCCTGTCTCTGGATGGGGATGAGTTTCATAAATATAAACGCGATCGACACCAATAACTACCCCTAAACTAGCCAAAGCCTTAATAATCGCCCCTTGGTGATCCGAATCTGTTAATAAATGGTGCATCGCCGTCGCCACACCTTGAAGCAAAGCTTCTCGGTTGTGCAATTCCACTTCTGCTTCCTTACGCTTAGTAATATCTTCTACAGTTCCTTCATAACCAATAAGTTGACCTTGATCGTTGCGGATAGCGCGAGCACTCTCAGAAATCCAAATCGTACTGCCATCTTTACGATAAACTTCAGACTCGAAACCATAAATTACATCTTGTTTTTGCAGCAGTCGTTGGAACTCGTCGCGACGATTAGGCTTGACATAAAGTTGCTTCCCAATATCTGTTAGATTTACCATCATTTCATCGGGGGAACTGTAGCCATAAATTCGTGCCAGCATAGGATTAGCAGTATGATAGCGCCCTTGTATTGATGTCTGGTAGATACCGGCAACGGCATTTTCAAAGATATTGCGATATTTTTTGTGATGAATAACTGCGCCTAACTGCACGCCAACGGCAGAAACTAGGGAAATTTGTTTATTTTCTAAGCGAGGTTCAAACATAAAAAATACGAGCACGGCGATCAGTTTCCCGCTGGCAAGAATGGGAATGCTCAAACCTGCTTGAAAATCGGCTTCGGCGGCAATTTTCGTGTCGAGGAGACTGTCAATGGGCTGGGGTAAGCCGCTGGGCATCCATTTTAGGGGTTGTGCTGACCAGATTTCTCCTAAGTTGCTGTTGGCTGAAAATTTTTGTTGCTTTCTGATGTTGCGAAATGAGTCGAGGCTGCCAGATGTGCTGTAGCAAGCGGGGGTGCATTCAATGAAGCCAGGATCGGAACTGGGAACCCAGGCTTCGGCGTAATTCCAGCCTGTGACTTGGCAGATTTTTTGTAGGGCGATGCTGAGGGCTGAGTCGAAGTCTTGAGCTTCGGCTACGCCTAATGTGATGGTTTGTAGTAGTTGGGCTACGGCTCGGTTTCTTTGCTTTTCTGTGATGTCTTGGGCGATACCTAGAATTTGGGTGATTTTGCCGTTGATGTGGATGGGGGAGAGGGTAACGATCGCTAATTGTGAGCCGATTTCTGTTTCTATGGGTTGTTGGTAGGTTCTGGATTGTTGGTTTTGAAGGCAGTGGGTGAGGTTTTGCTGGATAATTTGGGAGATGTCTGATGGGAGACATTCGCTGATGGGTTTGTTGGTTACGTCTGTGTCTGCGATCGCGTGCATCAGCAAATAGGTTTGGTTGGCACAGACGAACCAAAATTCTTCCCATCGTAGCTCGACGATAAAAATGCCATCTGAGCTATTTTTTAAAATGGCTTGGAGTATGGCTTCCTGTTCGGAGGCTGGGTTCTCTTCACCAATGGGAGTGCTGTTTGGGTTTTTTAAGTTCCAGCAAAGCATTTTTACTTTTACCCTGTTATTTGGGAGCGGCAAGCTTCTTTAGTTATAAGATAAAATATGATTAGCGTATTAACAATCATCCTGGTGGCGATCCCCCCCGATCCTCATTCTACCTTGCGAACAGTCGAAAAAGTCGTGTAGCGACCAGCCCCAGGCTTTGTGACTCGGCTATCTTTTACAGGACTTACGCGCGAAAAAATAAAAATCGCGGTCTGAGATTGCTTCCCTGGGTTCGCAATGACATACTTATGTTTTCTTTGGATAAATCCTAATTTTTGTAATATTAAGTAATAATCATGCTAGTTTTAGACCCCAAAAATCTACAACCTGTGGAGGATCAACGCATTATTCTTTACGATGTCATCTGGGAACGCTACGAGCAACTTTCTGATATGTTTATTGGTGAGTTTTCCCGGATGATTTACTTGGAAGGGACGCTAGAAATTATTATGACTAATTCTCCTGAACATGAAAGGCTGAAAACAATTATTGCGCGTTTAATAGAAACTTATGCTGTTGAAAAGCGTATTGCTCTTAATGGTTATGGTAGCACTACTTTTCGTCGTCAAGCTACTAGACGGGGTGCAGAACCGGATGAATGTTACTGCTTAGGTATCCTCAATGAAGTACCGGATATTGTGATAGAAATTGTCTTAACTAGCGGTGGAGTTGATAAGTTAGAAGTGTATCGGGGTTTGGCGGTTCCTGAAGTTTGGTTTTGGGAAAACGATCGCTTTTCACTTTACCATTTACGAGAGCAAGGTTATGAGTCAATTTCTCGCAGTGAGTTTTTGCCAGAGTTAGATTTATCTCTCCTAATTCAATATGTTGGATATTCAAATCAAACTGAAGCTATTATTGCTTATCGAGAAGCGTTAATGGTTAATGGTTAATGGTTAACTGTTAACTGTTAACTGTTAACTGTTAAGTGTTAACTGTTAACTGTAGAAATTTTGGTCGTGTTAACCAATTACCAATTACCAATTACCAATTACCAATTACCTGTTTTTACATCTGTCACAATGACCGCAACGCATTGATTTAGCTGCTTCTACAAAGCCGAAAGCTGTTAATAAAAATTGCCACCGACATTGGCGAGTTGTGAGGTATTGAGTCATTTGTTGAACTCCTCTGCGATTTTGTTGTTCTCCTTGGGGCGATCGCGCTGATTTGTTAATCGTATAATTAAATGGATCTTCCCAGTTAAGTTGTCCAGAACTGTGCAAAACTGATAAGGCGATCGCGCTATCGGGAAATTTCTTGGTAATTGCTTCTATTTCCCCTTGCATTGGTAGTTTTCTAGCTAATTCTTGGGCTTTCTGATATTGCGATCGCAATTTATCCTCAAAAAACTCTCGCCGCTGTTTATCTTCTGGATTTAACCAACCCGTCGGCTCGCTAATTAATGTTAATGCTTCTGCCAGTTTACCATCACGGCCAGCCCTCCCAATTTCTTGAATATATTCTGATAATAACAACGGTGCTTGAAAATGTGTCACCCATCTAACATTAGACTTATTAATCCCCATGCCAAAAGCGGAAGTACAGACTACAAATTGAATGTCTCCATGCAGCCAAGCTTTTTCAATTTCCCGGCGATCTTCTGGACTCAATCCAGCGTGATATGCGGCGGTAAGATAATCTTTTTCTTCTAACCATTCTGCCAAATCTTCACTATCTTTCCGAGTCCGAACATAAATTAAACCAGATTGATTTTCTCTAGCTTTAATAAACTTTAATAACTGTTGTCGTCTGCCTCTAGGTGTCCAAATTGTTTGAACTCTTAGGTGTAGATTTTCCCGATAGGGATTGAGTAAAAACTTTTCAGGATCTTGCAATTCTAAAACATTTTTAATAGTTTTTTGCGTTGCCGGATCTGCCGTAGCAGTAAAAGCTGCAACTGCGATTTTACTTCCCGGTGGTTTAGCTTTTAGTAAAGCCGATCGCACCGTGCCTAAGCGCTGATAAGCTGGCCGAAAAGTCTCTCCCCATTGTGCCAAACAATGAGCTTCATCGAGGATTAAACCATTGATTTTTACCTGGGGCTGAATGAGAACTTGCCAAATAGGTTTACTCAGTAATGTTTCGGGAGAAAGGTATAATAATCTTAACTGATTTTGTTGTAATTTTTGCAGCGTTAACTTGCGTTCTTTCGTCGATAATTGACTGTGAATTAAACCAGCGGGAAGAGTGCGATCGCGTAATTCTTGCACTTGATTTTCCATCAATGCCACCAGCGGTGACACCACCAATGTTAAACCAGTTTGTAACAAAGCCGGCAGTTGAAAACAAATAGATTTTCCGCCACCAGTCGGCATAATAATTAGAGCATCTTTCCCAGAAAGTAAACTGCTAATAATTTCACCTTGAGGCGGTCTAAAATCTTCATAACCCCATATTTTTTGGAAAGCGGCGCGAGCCTGATTCAAAGATAATTGTTCTGGATAATCTTTCACTTTTGCTTCAAAAATATTGTTAATTAGGTGAGCAACAAACTAAATTTTAGCAGTTTCAAACTGTCGGAAAACAGTAATTTACCGCCATTCCCCCTGAAGGGTAAAAGCCGCCCAATAATAAGGCGCACGCCACTTTTCCTGTTTCAGCATTTCCAATTGCGCCGCCCTTAATGCCGCCGCTGGTGTTAACCCTTTTTGCAGCATTTCTTGATAGAAACTCGACATTAACGTAGCCGTTCCTTCATCATCCACACTCCACAAACTCACGACTACTCGCTTCGCCCCAGCATACATAAATCCTCGCGTCAATCCTACCATTCCCTCGCCTTGAATGTTCTGACCTAATCCAGTTTGACAGGCACTTAAAACTACTAAATCTGCTGACAACTTTAGGTTAAAAATATCTGTTAGTCGCAGGAATCCGTTTAAAGGATTGCCATTTTTATCGACTAGAGACATCACAATTCCTGACAATTCGGGGTGAACACTATTCGCTAAACCGTGAGTAGCAAAATGAATGATTTTATATTGGCTTAAATTTTCGCTAGTTGCTGTGGTGCGGCTGGCTTCAAAATCTAAAGATTCAGTGCGAGAATTAGGGGGGAATAACCCTTGAATAATTTGAGCTTCTTGGCGAGTAAAATTTAAACGTTTAAATTCCACGTTATTGTCGCGGCTAGAACGGTTTAAACCCAGATTTGCTGATTCTATCATTTGCTGAGTAGTGGTTGAAGAATTATTTTTGACTCGTTCATCGTTAGCACTAAAAACTGGATCGGCGAGAATCGCTAAAGTTCGATTAGGTGATTGTCTATCATTGTAATTTTGTCTTAAACTTGCTAAGGTGGAAGCCGAAGGTAGCAGCACAATTTCATGGTCTACAATTAAAGGCTGATTCCCATTTTTTCCAGAGTTATCGTTCAGTGATAGAGCCGCAAAGGGAAGATAATTCAAGACTCCATCACCAACTATCAGCAGGCGTTTTTTACCAATTTGTGCTGCTACAGGCTGTAAGATCGTTTGACTGATAGCATTGTTAGTTTCAGCTAAGCGATTGGGGTTATTTCGGTAGCGCTGATTAGTGACACTATCGCGGAAATTGCGGGCGGTTTCCTCGATGTTGGCAGCTTTGGGTAATTCATAACTGGTGATGCTGGTTTTGGTGACAGCCCACAGATAGCTGCGCTCTTTTCCTAAAGAATATTGGAGTAAGATTGTATTTTCATCGAGGATTTGTTGTTGAATTTGTGCCAGGGTTAGGGGTTGCGGTTGGGTGAGGGCGGCGTAACGGGGACTGGTGGCGCGGATTTGGGCTTGAATGTCTTGATATTGTCCTAGTAAAGTTTGCCGTTTTTGGTCTAATTCTGTTTGTTGTTTCGGGGTATGATTGGGGCGACTGAGAACTTCAACTCGCTGTTTTTCTATGGCATCAAGTTGTTGTTGTAAACTGCGTTCTTTTTGCAGTAATTCAGGGGAAACGCCTTGGCGAATATTGGTGTTAGCTTCTTTTAGGAGTTCGAGTAAAGTGCGGGCGCGGGAACGTTCGCTGGCTTCAAAGGCTTTGGTATCATAACCAGATTTGGGATTAGTTTTGTGCAGTTGCATTAACAGGTCAATGTAGAATTGGTAATAGTTTTGTACGGTGGCAAAGTAAGAGGTGCGAAGTTCGGGGCTGGCAATTTTTGTGCGGAGGCTTTCAATAATTTTGATGGAGGCTTCCATGTTAGTGAGGGCTTCGGTAAAATTGCCTTGCTGACGTTTGGCATAAGCGATGTTGAAAAGGGTGTTGGCTTCTCCGCCGCGATCGCCTACTGCCCGACTCAGAGTTAGGGATTGGTTGTAATATTCTAGCGCTTTCTGTTTTTCTCCCAAATCATCGTAGATTTTGCCGATATTGTTGAGGGCGGCAGCTTCTCCAGAACGATCGCCTACTGCCCGTCTCAGGGGCAGGGACTGGTTGTAATAATCTAGGGCTTTCTGTTTTTCTCTCAAATCATCGTAGACGCTGCCGATGTTGTTGAGGGTGGTAGCTTCTTGGGTGCGATCGCCTACTGCCCGACTCAGGGGTAGGGACTGGTTGAAATACTCTAGCGCTTTCTGTTTTTCTTTCAAATCATCGTAGATACTGCCGATGTTGCTGAGGGTTGTAGCTTCCTGGGAGCGATCGCCTACTGCCCGACTTAGGGGTAGCGACTGGTTGAAATACTCTAACGCTTTCTGTTTTTCTCCCAATTCTGAGTAGACTTTGCCGATATTGTTGAGGGTAATCGCTTCCTGGGAGCGATCGCCTACTGTCCGACTTAGGGGCAGGGATTGGTTGTAATAATCCAGGGCTTTCTGTTTTTCTCCCAAATCATCGTAGACGCTGCCTATATTGTTAAGGGTAATGGCTTCTTGGGCGCGATCGCCTTCTGCCCGACTCAGGGGAAAGGACTGGTTAAAATACTCTAGTGCTTTCTGTTTTTCTCCCAATTCTGAGTAAGCTAAGCCGATGTTACTGAGGGTGGTAGCTTCCTGGGAGCGATCGCCTACTGCCCGACTTAGGGGCAGGGATTGGTTGTAATAATCTAGGGCTTTCTGTTTTTCTCCCAATTCTGAGTAAACTAAGCCGATGTTACTGAGGGTGGTAGCTTCCCCAGCGCGATCGCCTACTACTGGAAACAGGGGAAGGGACTGGTTGTAATACTCCAGGGCTTTCTGTTTTTCTCCCAAATCTGAGTAAATTTTGCCGATGTTGCTGAGGATGGTAGCTTCCTGTGCGCGATCGCCCGCTGCCCGGTACAGCTTTAACGCTTCTTCAAACTTGGCGATCGCTTTTCTTAAAGATTCCGCCGTACCCTGTTGATAAAGTTGATCCGCTTCTGTAACGGCTCTTTCAGCCGCCGCCGGGTTTTCCCCTCCCTGCTGCGATACCCCTTGACTAATTTTAATAGCACTGGGTGCAGCCACCGCTGGAACTCCCAGCAGGAGACTTGCTCCTACAGCTATCCCCCAGCGCCCGCAAACCCAAAGCATGAGATTCATAACCACCTGCTCAAAAAAGACTTTGTTAACCGCCTATCATAACTGTAAAATCTTAGAATAAATTGCAAAAAAAATGCGCCTAGAAACTCTGTGGAATCAGGTGCTTGAACTTCTTCAAGTACAACTAAGTCGGCCAACCTTCGAGACGTGGATCAAAACTGCAACAGCGGAACAACTAGAAAATAACTGTTTAATCATTCGCACCCCCAACCCATTTGCGCGCAATTGGCTACAAAAATATTACCTGCAAACCATTAGCCAAGTAGTAGAAGAAATCCTTGGTTATCCCGTCGATATCTATCTTACCACGCTTAATGGAGAGGATACAAATAATGGTGGATCGGAAATGATCTGGCCATCTCCCGTGAGTCCCAACTTTCCAGAAAATCACCTTCACCAACAACCAAAACCTGCTAACTTAAACCCGAAATATATATTTGCCCGTTTCGTTGTAGGCTCAAACAATCGCATGGCTCATGCTGCATCTTTAGCTGTCGCGGAATCTCCAGGGAGAGAATTTAACCCCTTATTTTTGTGTGGTGGAGTTGGTTTAGGCAAAACTCACCTTATGCAAGCTATCGGTCATTATCGCCTAGAAATCGATCCTTATGCTAAGATTTTTTACGTTTCTACCGAGAAATTTACTAATGATTTAATTGCCGCAATTCGTAAAGATAGTATGCAAACTTTTCGCGATAATTATCGAGCCGCTGACGTGCTATTAGTTGATGATATTCAGTTTATTGAAGGCAAAGAATATACCCAAGAAGAATTTTTTCATACATTTAATACCTTGCACGAAGCTGGCAAACAAATAGTCTTAGCTTCCGATCGCCCGCCCAATCAAATCCCCCTTTTACAAGAGCGTCTTTGCTCTCGGTTTTCAATGGGTTTAATTGCCGATATTCAACTCCCAGACTTAGAAACCCGAATGGCAATTTTACAGAAAAAAGCCGAGTATGAAAATATGCGGCTACCGCGAGACGTTATTGAATATATTGCCTCTAATTATAAGTCAAATATTCGAGAATTAGAAGGGGCTTTAATTAGAGCAGTAGCTTATCTTTCAATCACTGGTTTACCGATGACTGTAGATAATCTTGCGCCGATTTTAAATCCTCAAACTGAGAGATTAGAAGCGTCACCAGAAGTAATTTTGACAGCAGTAGCCGATGTTTTTAACGTTTTAGCCGAAGATTTAAAAGGAAACTCTCGACGGCGAGAAATTAGTTTGGCCCGCCAAGTAGGTATGTATTTAATGCGCCAACATACAGATTTAAGTTTACCGAAAATTGGTGATGTTTTTGGTGGAAAAGATCATACAACGGTGCTTTATAGTTGTGATAAAATTACTCAACTACGAAACACTGACCCGAATTTATCCCAAACCTTGCGTCAATTGGGCGATCGCATTAATGCCGTCAGCCGATCGCAAAATTAAACTAGGGATAGGCAACTGTGGAAAAACCTGTGGAAAATATCACTAAAATCTGTGGAAAAGAATACATTAATCTTAAAAGATGGTAGTATAAATACCTAATACTCAAGCTTAACCTCCCTTTTTCCACAGCTTTTTCACAGGCAAATCAGTATCGAGATATTGCCAGACTCAAACAGGACACGCAAAACCTCTATCCGTAGGGTGTGTTAGCAAAGCGTAACGCACCATTCCCACTATATGTGGCGTGACTGCATAAGTCCCTGTCAAACTTACAACTACCAAACCCAAAATTTAGCATCAAAATGAAACTGATTTGCAGACAAAATGACCTCAATAGTAACCTTTCTTTAGTCAGTCGGGCAGTCCCCTCTCGCCCCACCCATCCAATACTTTCCAATGTTTTATTGATCGCCGATGAAGAAACCCAAAGGTTAAGTTTAACTGGTTTCGATCTTAGTCTGGGTATTCGGACCAGCTTTGAGGCACAAGTTGATGAAGGTGGTAGTTTCACCTTACCAGCGAAGTTACTTAATGATATTATTTCCAGATTACCAGATGGAGACATTAGTTTAGACGATCGCGCCGGAGAAGCGATCGCCACTATCACATCTGCATCGGGAAAATACACCGTTAGAGGCATGGGACCCGAAGAATTTCCCGAATTACCAGAAATAGAAGAAGGCGAAGTAATTAACTTACCCCCAGAAGCATTAATAGCTGGATTAAAAGGAACTTTATTTGCCACAAGTCCCGATGAAACTAAACAAGTGCTCACAGGAGTACACTTAAAAGTTCAGCAAGATAGTCTCGAATTTGCCGCCACCGACGGCCACAGATTAGCAGTAGTAGAAACAGCCAAATTCACCGAAAAAGAGTCCGAAGAATCAGACATTGAGCCTGCGGATTCTCCTATCACCTTTGAATTAACAGTACCCGCCAGAGCTTTGCGAGAAATAGAAAAAATGGTAGGAATGGGGCAAAGCACTGAATCCGTAGTTTTGCATTTAGACCAAGGTCAAATCGTCTTTGAATGGGTAAATCAACGATTAACCACCCGCACTTTAGACGGGCAATATCCCAACTATCGGCAGTTATTACCCCGAACTT
This sequence comes from Oscillatoriales cyanobacterium USR001, assembly GCA_001698425.1. Lineage (GTDB taxonomy): Bacteria > Cyanobacteriota > Cyanobacteriia > Cyanobacteriales > Microcoleaceae > Kamptonema. Next base: position 29,599 of record MBRE01000085.1, read on the forward strand.
TTGAACGGTTAATTACCCTAGAAAGAAAATCGCTTTTAGCCGCAGTAGAAAGAATTGCTGTATTAGCAGATCAGAAAAATAACATTCTTAAATGTAGCATTAATGCCGACAATCAAGAGGTGACATTATCTGTAGATGCCAAAGAAGTTGGTAGCGGTACCGAATCCCTGCCGGCCCAAATTTCTGGGGAAAGTATAGACATTGCTTTTAATGTCAAATATTTAATTGACATTTTAAAGACTGCTGCTGCTAGTGAAATTCAAATGCAGTTAAATGATGCGACTGCACCGGTAATTATTAAACCTTTGGGTGGTGTAAATGCAACATTTTTAGTGATGCCAGTGCAGCTGAGAGCTTAACTTGGTGGGCGAATATTATTCGCCCCTACGCTTAAATGAACCATATTGAATTATACCAAAGGTAGCAAAATTTCAAACTCAGTTCCCGTACCCGGTGTAGAATGTAAATTCAACTTACCATTATGTTTTTCTGTGACAATTTGATGGGTAATTGCTAAACCTAAACCAGTGCCTTTACCCACTGGTTTTGTCGTAAAAAACATCTCAAAAATGCGCCGCTGAATTTCTGGTGGAATACCTGGACCATTATCCGCAATGCGGATCGCTACCCAAGGATTATTTTGAGTTTTTACTTCTGCATTCAGGCTATCTTCTTGATAATTCTCTATTAACTCAGTTTCAATTTTTATCACTCGCGAGTAGTTTTCCCCTTCTGGCAACTCTTCTAAAGCATCAATAGAATTGCCAATTAAGTTCATAAAAACTTGGCTGAGTTGACCTGAGTAACAGTTAATCGGCGGTAAAACTCCATAGTTTTTAACTACTTTAACACTGTGTTTGAGCCGGTTTTTGAGAATTAACAATGTACTGTCAATACATTCGTGAATATTTGCCTCTTTACGACTTGTACCGTCCATGTGAGAGAAGCTACGGAGACTGCTGACGAGTTCATTTAATCGTTCTGAGCCAACTTTCATGCTTTGCAAAATTTCTGGCAAATCTTCTTGTAAAAATTCAAATTCTATGTCTTGTTTGAGTTCGTCAATTATGGGATTATCTTTGCCAAATTCTCGATCGTAAGTAGATAGTAACCGCATTAAATCTTCAGAGTAATTAGTGAGAAAACCTAAATTTCCGACGATGGCGGTGACGGGATTTCTAATTTCGTGGGCAACTCCAGCTACGATTTGTCCTAAACTTGCCAGCTTTTCTGTTTGAATCATTTGAGCTTGGGTTTGTTGTCGTAGGAGCTTAGTGGCTAATTCGTGAATTTGGGATTGAGCAACGAGTAGTTCGTGTACATCCAACAGTCGATAAGTTTGAGATGGAAATTCTACGACAATTGGTTCGTAAAGAAGTTGTGCCGATCGCTGTAATGAAGAACGAGCCGCGTCTACAATTAAAGTATCGCTAGGAAAAACTAAGTTATCAGTTTGAGCAAACCGATATAAAGACCTTAACGGCCGTTTTAAAAATAGTTCTCGTCCAAAGGGACGACTGATATATTCTAAAAATCGCCGTCGTGAAATCATACCGCCAAACTGATTTCCATCTTTTAAAACAACTCCCGGTAAGAAAGGATTAGCTTCAAACATTTGAGCTACTTTCATCCCTAGATCGGTAGGTTCAGCTTCAAAATCATAAAGTGGAAGTTCTTGAATAGTTGAGTCTAAACGAAGTTCTGCTGTTAAAATCTCTGGCATGGGTGGAACTAATTTTTCGATTAATGAGGTATTCAGCATAATTTAATGGGCTGGCAGACTTAAAAAAGGGTTTGGGGAATTAACTATGTCATATCTATTTATTTTAAATCTATTTCGAGTTGTTTAGGATCTTTATATGTTAATTAACTATCTCTTAATTTGTTAACCTGTTATTAATCTTTTAGATAAATAATTAAATAATCATTAAGGAAGAATGCACCCAATCGCTATTAAGTGAAGCTTTAGAGCGGACTGGTTAGTTTGGGGAACTGAGGACGACGCGATCGCGCCCCTGTTTTTTAGCTTGATAGAGAGCCAAATCAGCACTAGCAATCAGTTTTTCCGGTGAGGCGAGGGAAATTCCGTCGTTTTTGCTACCAGGAATGGTAGTAGCCACTCCCAAACTTAAGCTGACAAATTCACAGGCTTGGGAAGATTGATGAGCGATCTCCATTGCTTTCACCTTACAGCGAATTTCCTCGGCTACTGCTAAAGCCGCCGCTATGTCGGTGTTGGGTAAAACTACGACAAATTCCTCTCCCCCGTAGCGGGCTACAAAATCTAAGGGAGATTGTAAAGCTTGACTCATAGCCGTTGCGATCGCCTTTAAGCAATCATCTCCCTGTTGATGTCCGTAGGTGTCATTATAGAGCTTGAAAAAGTCAACATCGGCTAATATTAAGGAAAGAGGCGCTTGTAGTCGTTCCATCTGTAACCATTCTTGACGTAAGTATTCATCAAATTTTCGTCGGTTAGCAACTTGGGTGAGGCCATCTAAAGAGGCTTGGCGTTGCAATTGTTTGTAAACTTCATCCAATTCTTGGTAAGCTTGATTGAGTAATTGGGTAGCCAAAACGTGAATATAAGACTGGGCAATCAATAATTGATGGACATCCAAAAGTCGGTAATTTTGCATAGATAACTCCACGACAATTGGCTCATAAAGTAGTTCCGGCGATCGCGCCAAAGACTGACGGGCGGCATCTACAATTAAAGTATCTCCACTCAGCCGCAAAATATCCCTACAGGCAAAGCGGTATAAAGAAGTTAGGGGACGCTTCAAAAACAATTCTAGCCCGTAAGGGCGGCTGAGATATTCCAAAAACCGCCGTCGCGAAATCATCCCCAATAACTCGCCCCCTTCTGTTAAAATAACTCCGGGGATCAAGGGATTACCCTCTAGTGTATCTACAACTTTTTGTCCTTGTTCAGAGGATTGAAGCTGAACATCCCAGAGCGATAGATGTTCAAGGGTAGAATCTAAAAATAGATTCGGGAGTAAAGTTTCTGGCATTGAGGAAACAGACAACTGAGGGGAAGGCAAACTTGACATAAATCTTTACCACAATTAAAGCTAAGGATCTATACAGCTAAAATTATTCCAACCACCAGTATTTTATAATTCTATAACTACTGAATTAAAATTTGGGAATTAATATCATATATTTTTAACCTAATTTTAACTTGGCACTTTACTTGGTATGATTGGGAAAGTGTCTATGGCACCAATCTCTATTATAGGTGAGGAATGCAATCCACGCTAACAAATCAGTTAAACAATGCTTTTACGCTTTTTCTCAGCTTGTTAGTAGAGGCGATCCCTTTCTTGCTGTTGGGAGTGTTATTCTCCGGCTTGCTCTTGTGGTTTATTGACGAGCGCAAACTGCTATTGTATGTTCCACGTCACCCACTGTTAGGTGCTTTGGCCGGTAGTTTAATTGGGTTTTTGTTTCCTGTGTGCGAGTGCGGGAATGTGCCGGTAGCGCGGCGATTGCTGATTCAGGGGGTTTCTGCGCCAGTGGCGATCGGGTTTTTATTAGCGGCTCCGACGATTAATCCGATCGTGATTTGGGCAACTTGGACGGCGTTTCGGGATCAACCGGAAATCGTGGTGTTTCGGGTGGTATTTTCGCTAACTATAGCGACTATTATTGGTTGGATATTTAGCGTACAGTCTGATTTGCGGCCTTTATTACAACCTGCGATCGCTCGTGCTTTACCTCAATTAAAATCCCATCCAGCCGAAAAAGAGTTAGTAGAGACAAATATTTCCCCATTATTACAATCAGGAACATTTTTTCTGGGTCAACCAGGTGGTCCGGTGCGATTAGAATCTGCTTGGGAAGAAGTAGCGGCTAAGCAGAAACAAGAATTAATGGCTGCGCCTTTTTTCCGTCGTCCATCTCAAGACAGATTGCGCTTACTTTTAGATAGTATGGTGCAGGAGTTACGGGAATTAGGGGGTGTTTTGGTGCTGGGTAGTGCGATCGCTGCGATCGTTCAAGTTGCGGCTCCCCGCGAATTAATATTAAGTCTCGGTCAAGGCCCAATTTCCTCGATCGTTGCCATGTTAATCTTGGCCAGCGTCGTCTCAATTTGTTCTACCGTTGATTCTTTTTTTGCCCTATCTTTTGCTGCCACATTTACCAGCGGATCGCTACTAGCATTTTTAGTTTTCGGTCCAATGATCGATCTCAAAGGTATTGGTTTAATGTTATCAATTTTTCAGCCGCGAGCCGTGCTTTATTTAATGGTATTAGCCGCCCAGCTAACATTTTTGTTCACCCTAGCTGTAAACTTGTACATTAGTTAACAGTTAACAGTTAACCGTTAACCGCTAACAGCCAAATAACAGTTAACAAATAACAGTTAACAAATAACAAATAACAAATAACAAATAACAGTTAACAATGATTAGATTCTCAACGCCTTTACTATTGCTAAGATACAGCCACTGGTTAGATGCCATAGCCATCTTAGCGTGGGGAATTTTACTGCTAAAATATTGGATAACTGGGAAATTAAACATTCTCATTCATCCCAATTACTTTGGCTTAACCTTAGCAGCAGGAATCGCCTTAATTGCCATTGGTAGTTTGAAAATCTATGAACTATACCAGATTGAACAGCAGCGAAAAACCGTGCGCCAATTACAGGTAATTGAGGCAACTAAGATAGATCCAGCGCAACATATCACTTTATTTCCTCCTGCTTGGAGCAGTATTTTATTATCGATCGTCGCAGCGATTGGATTAATAATTACCCCAAAAACATTTAGTAGTCAGACAGCTTTAGAGCGAGGAATTACTGAATCCTTACCCCTGACGCGAATGCAGCCTCAAGAATTTCGGAATATCGCCAAACCAGAACAGCGATCGCTTATAGAATGGGTAAGAATATTAAATTTTAATCCCGAACCAGACTCATACAACGGTCAAAAAGTTAAAGTTCAAGGCTTCGTAATTCATCCGCCATCCCTGTCAACTGAATACATTTGGATTGCCCGTTTTGTGATTACTTGTTGCGCCGCTGATGCTTATCCAATAGGATTACCAGTTAAACTGCAATTAGGACAAAATCGCGCCATTTTTCCCGCAGATAGTTGGTTAGAAATTGAAGGCGAAATGATTACAGAAGAACTACAAGGTAAGCGCAAATTGGTAATTAATTCATCATCCCTAAAACCAATTCCAGAACCCAAAAATCCCTATAATTATTAGTTATTAGTTAACAGTTAACAGTTAACAGTTAACAAATAACAGTTAACAAATAACAGTTAACAAATAACCAATAACCAATAACCAATAACCAATAACAAATGACTTCACAAATAAAAAAGATAAAATTCGGCGAACCCCTCGATCGCATTGCCATTATAATGATGCTCTTACTGAGTGTATTAATTGCTCTGTTGCTCGTATTTGGTGGCGATAGCAAAGCAGCAAAAGTACGAGATTTTAGCTGGCAAGAAAAACAAATTGGGGCTGAAGATACTGGTTTTATTCTCACATTTAATCGACCGATGAATCATGCCAGCGTCGAGAAAAACTTACGCATCGATCCACCTCTTCCTGGCAAATTTAGCTGGGCTGGTCGCCGCATGGCTTATACTTTAATAGAGCCAATTCCTTATGGAACTACCTACAGCATACAACTGCAAGGAGCTACAGATAAATTTCACGAAGAAACCACACAAACTGCATCCTCAGAGACACCAATTAAAAAGCAGGGAGGATTAATTCAACCATTTACAGGTTTTTTTCGCAGCCGCGATCGCGCCTTTGCTTACATAGGAATTAAAGGCGAAGAACAAGGGAGATTAATGTTAGTTAATCTGACAACAGAACCCAAACCGATCGCGCTAACTCCTAAAGATTTAGTGGTAATGGACTTTAAACCTTATCCCAAAGGTAATAAAATTTTATTTTCTGCAACAGATCGCTCCAATTTTTCAAATTTTGGTACCAGTTTAGAACAGGAATTATACACAGTAACCACCGGGATTCATCCCCGATCCCCTGGTGAAGAAATACCCAAGCCAGAACCAGTAGGAAGAATCGACAAAATTTTAGATTCTAAAGAGTACCAAAACCTCAAGTTTGACCTTTCTGCTGACGGTAAAATCATCGTAGTTCAAAGAGTCAATCGGCGCAATCCAACGGGAGATAATAATCCTTGGATTTTAGTAGAAGGCGAAAAACCTCGGCGTTTAGAAAATCAACAAGGAGGAGATTTTCTAATTAGACCCGATAATAAATCTATGGTGATTTCCCAAAAGCAAGGATTAGCGATTGTCCCCCTAAAAGCTGAAGCCGATCCCGTAGAATTTTTACCAAAATTTGCACAGGTATTGAGTCTAGCGCCCGATAATTCAGCGGCGGCTTATGTCAAGTACAATACAGACTATACAAGGTCGCTTTTCGTGTTAACTAATCAAGGCGAAGAACAAGAAATCGTCCGTATTCCTGGGAGTATTCTTAGCGTCCAATTTGACCCTAGAACGCTCAAAAACCAGCGGGTGATGCGGATCTATTGTCTGTTAACAGAACGGCTAAAAACTGAAGAGTATAAAGAACAACCATTCATTGCAGCGATCGATCTGATCAAAGAAAAAGGAAATTTAATTGGCACAATTAAACCTCTATTAATTTTACCGAATCAAATAGATACTCAAATGAGTTTATCCCCAGATGGGCTAGTTTTAATATTCGATCAGTCCGTAACCGCTACCAATTCTACAAAAGCCGACACTCCCCGTACTAAAGGTGGAGAAGCGATCGCCACTAGCCGTCTTTGGCTGTTACCATTAATAGACATACCCGCAGATGGTTCTCAAGCAAAATTGCAACCTGAAGAACTACCTTTCGCTGGCTTTCATCCCCGTTGGCTACCATAAATGATTAAAAATGACTTTTGTTCGATCTAATTTTCTTTACATTCGGATCTTCTGTGCTATATTAGATGCTAAGTGACTTGGAAAAAAACAATGAAAGACTTTGGTATAATAGTTGGTTGTTGTAACCAGGATTACAATTTTGCCGAAGGAGTTTGTGCCAGCATTAGGTATTTTATGGAGGATGTTCCTATTTGCTTGTTAGTGGATGGGATCTCTTCCTTTGAAGTTCGAGCAATGGAAAGAACCTATGGCGTTTCTGTACTCAATCACATCAATATCTCCAGTGACTTTTTGAAAAAACACAGCTTTGGTTGGGCCTTAAACAAGATGATTTGTTTTTGGGAAAGTCCTTGGGAACATTTTCTTTACATGGACTCAGATACCAATGCTTGGGGAAATATTCTTAAGAAAGTTCCCCATTTAAAAGAATACGATATGGTCATAGATAAACCTACTTCTGAATACTCTGATGAAGATATTTGTCGGTGGTTTTTCGATATCCCTCAACTAGAAAAGCACTTTCCTAATTTTAATTGGAAAGCTCACCGAAACGATTATGTTTGTCCTGGTGTCATCTTTGGCAGACGAAATATTTTCAGTTTGGATGAATACAAGGAACTCCTAGAGTTTAACTCCAGTCATCCCGGATTATTTAAAATGGGAGATATGGGGTTTTTAAATTTTTTAATTTTTCGGGCTGTGGACGAAGGAAGATTAAAACTTTGTCAAGAGGATATTCAATTTCTGATGCCAGATTTTGATATGGATTACATCGAAAAACGTTTTCCTTTTGATGAAAAAGGTCCTGTTTGTAAAGATGAAGATATAACTTTAATCCACTGGGCTGGTCCGAAACCTGCACCTTTCAGTAGAACAGTTTATGGCAAGCCGATGACTTTCTTCCGCCGAAAGTTTTTGGAGGATGCTTGGAATTCTCAAGGTTTAGGCACGGAAGTGCTTCTCAAAGCGGAAGATTTAAAACGATATTACTTCTTGTACAGAAATAAACTTCGCAAGAAGTTTAGGCAGTTTAAAAAGAAGTTAGCGCAAAAGTAAGGAATAGAATTAATTTTCATTCCATAGTAATTCGGTTGTTTGTAGTAAGCGCTTTAGCGCTAAAGCGCTTACTACGAACCTTTCATTCCATAGTTATGCAGCCATTTCTTTTTGCCAGCGATCGCGGTTAAATTCGTAAATCTCCTCAAGAATTTGTTTCACATTATATTTCATTTTCCATTCAGGATAATGACTGGCAAATCGTCCATTATCGCTAATCCACCAAATGTGATCGCCAACTCGATTGGTTTCCCCATAATTCCAATTCATTTTGCGGCCAGTAATTTCCTCACACATTTGAATTCCTTCTAGCATCGAACAATTGCTATGACGACCACCCCCGGCATTATAAACTTCTGCCACTCTAGGGGCTTTGAAAAATTCATAAAATGCCGCAATTAAATCTGCACTATGAATATTATCGCGGACTTGTTTACCTTTGTAGCCAAAAACTGTGTAAGCAGTCCCCATTGCGGCACACTTCATTAAATAAGCTAAAAAGCCATGCAATTGAGTCCCAGAGTGGTTTGGTCCCGTTAGACATCCGCCACGAAAACAGGCAGTTTTCATATTAAAATATCGCCCATATTCCTGAACTAAAACGTCGGCTGCTACCTTAGAAGCACCAAACAAACTATGTAGGGTGTGGTCAATGGACATATCTTCTCGAATGCCGCCTGAATATGTATGATTAGGATCGATTTCCCAACGATGCTCTAATTCTATCAGGGGCAAACGGTTAGGAGTATCGCCGTAAACCTTGTTAGTTGAAGTGAAAATAAAAGGAGCTTCAATGGCATATTGACGGGTGGCTTCCAGAAGGTTTAGCGTGCCATTGGCGTTAACAGTAAAATCCGTTAGGGGTTCCCGCGCCGCCCAATCGTGAGAGGGTTGAGCCGCTGTGTGAATCACTAACTTAATATCAGCACCATACTGCTGAAAAACCTTGGCGATCGCTTCGTAATCCCGAATATCTACTTCTACATGGTGATATTTGGCTTTTAACGATTGTTCAAGACGTTGCCGATTCCAAGTGGTAGAGGCATCGTCTCCGAAAAATACGCGGCGCATATCATTATCAATTCCTACTACATCAAAGCCTTGGTTAGCAAAGAAATTCGATGCTTCAGAACCAATTAAACCAGCCGATCCAGTAATGATTACAACGCTCATTGGATTTTAGATTTTAGATTTTAGATTTTGGATTTTGTAGCTGTTATTTGTAATTTGTTGCAGAGACTTTTGTGCCTACAACTCCTAACTAATAACGAATGCACCCGATTAAGCTTTATCTTTTTGTTGGGTGAGGAGGTCTTCGCATAATTGAGCAAAGAATTTACCCTTAACATCCCAATCATATACTTCTCTGACTCGTTTTTTACCTGCTTCACCCATACGCGATCGTAACTCAGGATCGTCTGCCAAACGCGCGATCGCCTCAGCTAGACCCTGTACGGCACTATGAGGATCGATCGCAGGCACTTTTATCCCCGTTTCCTCCGTTACTTGAGTCGTTGGCCCCCCCAAATCCAAACAAATGACTGGACGACCCACACCCATCATCTCCGTACAAACGAAACCCCCGGAGTCGTGGAGACTGGGGTGAAGCAAAACGTGCGACTCTCCCATTTTAGAAAGCGTCGAGGTGCGAGGTAAACTCCCCCAGAAAATAATTCGATCGGCTATTCCCAATTCTGCGGCCAAAGCCTCTAAACCTTGCCTTTCAGGACCATCCCCCACAATCCAGTATTCCGCTTGCTTCAGTTTTGCTAAAGCAAAAGCTCGAATCCCCAGATGCACTCCTTTCCAGTGCAACAAACGACCCACACTCAGAAACCTAACGGGGTTGCTCAGAGGTGCTTGATATTGTTCGAGGATTTTAATTTCTGACTGAGATAAACCGACTTGGGAGAATATTTGAACATTTTTTGCCTTCAACCATCGCAAGCGGGCGGCGGTTTCTTCAGTAGTAGCAAGGGCGATCGCGCTACGGCGAGCAGTAAGTCCCACAAAAGGATCGCGCTCCCCCACTGCTTGAGCTAATTCCCGCAAAGTTTCATAGATTTTCCCTCGTCGGCTAAAATCTTTCCAAAAAGGTTTAGGCGCTGCTTCTGCACCGCCAACTGGTCCCCAAATGAAAGGCTGCGGCATTAAGGCAAGAAAACTCGGCGACCAATGTTTGACATAAGTAACGTGATGTATTACATCAAAACCAATTTCGCGATTCAATTTTCGGGCTGTAAAATAAGCCCAAATTTGCCATAGGTAATAGTGAAGTTGCAGTAAACCTTGTTTCCCTTTCCAATCTTCACTCCACCCAAAAGGATCGAAGTAAACAAAGTGCAGATTTGGTACTGGATTGTCAGCTAATTCAGCTTCAATAAACGAACGGCAAAAAGTCCGAGTAAATACCCAAGTTTCGTGATATTTAGCAGCTTGTAAAACTGTATTCCAGCCTACTCCTTCTTCGGAGCCAAGATTGGGTTCGCAAGCAAAGGCAGATAACAGAATTTTCATTGGTAATGGTTAGTGGTTAGTGGTTAATAGTTAGTGGTTAATTGATTGCCATTAACAACTAACCATTCCCCATTAAAAAAGATGTTACTTCGATATATGCTTGGGCAGCAGTTTCGGGAGTTTTTTGAGCAATTATCTGGCGCGATCGATCTCCCATCGACTTAATCAAATCTGGATTATCCAAAAAGCGCCCCATCGCCTCAGCTAAACCTAAAGAATCGTGAGGATCGAAAATATAACCATTTTCCCCTTCCGCAATCAACTCACAAGCAGCCGCACCATTTGAGCATAATATCGGTTTACCAAAAACCATCGCCTCTGGTACTACCATCCCCCAAACATCCTCAAAAGTCGGAAATACAAAAATATCAGCCTGTTGAAAGTAAGCACCCAAATTTCCATATTCTACCCATCCAGCCCACAGCACTTGCTCTTCTAAATTACGCTCTTTAATAAAAGCTTCCAACTCTTCTCTTTGATCTCCTTGACCAACAATTAACAACGAGTAATCGGTATAACCTTGATTTTTGAGTATAGCGCAAGCTTCTAAAAGCGTCTTAATTCCCTTTCTTGCAGTGATCCTTCCCACATACAGAAAAATTGGGCGTTTTAACTCCAAATTTGGTGGTTTAGTTTCCTCTAAACGTTTTAGCAACGCTCCTGAATCTGGGACAAGATAAGTTCTAGTAAAAATTTTTTCCTCTGGTACATTCAGCACTTCCATCAGATATTGTTTGCCAGCATTGCTGTTAGAAACAAAAGCGTCAGCAAACCGCACCAGTATCCGGCGAACAAAGGTGCGAAAACTGGAATCTCGAAAGTCGGTATTAGGGGAACTACCATCATAAATAATTGCAATTTTCCAACCCATCAGCGGCTTTAAAAAGGCTACAATTACAGTCCATAAAGAGAAAGCTTGAGGAAATACAACGTGAGGGCGAAATTCTAGTAGATAGCCAATAATCGCTGGCGAGACGACAATAAACCCGCGATCGTATCCTGTTTCTATCTTTGTCGTCTCCACAAAACTCGTCTTTCCTACTAGCTGAATTGCCGACGATCCCGGCATTTTTGGATCGAATCCCGGCCAAACCCCACCAGTATAAAATACAGTATCCTTAAAAACCTTGGTAAACTCTCTTAAAACTGGCTGCCAGTAGGCTCCTAGTCCTACTTCTGGTACTAGCCAAGCGACGCGAAACTCATTTTTTTCAACCATCCTATTCACCTTTTGTTTTGTTTTTAGTTAATCCTAATTTGCTCAATACTGAAAGCCAAACTAATCTGCGATAAGGTAGCAACCAATAAATTGGCCACAACAAACCACCATGCCGCTGAGTAAATACTTTCCATTCTTGAGCCGGTTGCAGGGTAGTATCTTTAAAGGATAAACCTTTCGGTTTGCTCATTTTATCCAATCCTTCGCTCAAATTCTCCGCTGCCGTTTTTGTCACCTGCGGATTGAGGGAACAAGTGCCTAAATAGCCGGGAGCAATCCAAACTGTACACCCTTTCTTTCTAGCTCGTAAACCATAATCCCAATCACCAATATAATGGACAAAAGCCGGATCGAGGTTGCCAACAACTTCCACAACACTGCGGGGAATTAATACGCAGTTGCCGTGCATCGTATCGCACATCTGAGGCTCTTTTGTTGGTTCGAGAACACCATATCGGAAGGGAAGAAAAGGATTATTTCGCACGACACCACCGTAAGTTGTTTGACCCGTTTGGGGGTCGCAGGTAGAACCGCCAATGATTGCTTTTGTTTCTCCTTTTTCTGATAAATTTTGATTAGTTTCTAGCAATTTACTTACTGTTTCTGGATAAATAATAGTGTCGTCATTTAACCAGAGGTAGTAGTCAGGATCGTCTTTCATTGCTTCGCTGAAAGCCGCACGCATTCCTCCATTCCAAAATAGGTTCCCATCGCCGGAAATAATCTTGACTTGAGGATAAGTTTGACGGACTGCATCGCTGGTGCCATCGGTACTGGCATCATCAACTAGATAGGCGGAAATATTAACATCGGCTGGAAGTATCTGGTTAAAAAGTGCCTCTAGGCAAGCCAATGTTTTTTGTTTGCGGTTGAAGCAAGTTAAAAGGGCGGCGATTTTAGTACGGTTCATTATTCCCAATTTTGCTGCTTTTAGCGATAGCCAAGGTGAAATTTACCAAGGAAAAAATCAGAGTTTTTCTCTTTACTTTGGAGTTGACAAAACATCGTTAAAAATAGATAAATAGCAAACAGTTGCATTTTATCACTCGCTCGGCGGTGGCAACCACCGTCACACAAATTTAATTTTGCATTTTTAATTTTTAATTAACTAGGTTGCCCCGTAAGGGTTTGGGGCAGGCACGGAGGCACTGCTCCTACAGAAAACTTCCTCATTATAGTTGACTCGCCAACTTTTTGGTGGTAAATTAGAACCTAGAACTTAAATGAACAGGTCACGCCTGCAACCTTCCTACAAAAGTCATAATATTGATGAGTTCTACTAAGCAGGGATAGTTATAATCGTTGGAGTCGAACAGTTTAAATGCCAGACTTTCAGGTAAAAACTCCTATTGTTTTTGTAATTTTTAATCGAGTTGATACTACCGAAAAAGTCTTTGAGGCGATTCGGCAAGTTAAACCACCTAAGCTATTAGTAATTGCTGACGGTCCCCGTACTCACAAGCCTGGGGAATCTGAAAAGTGCGCTGCTGTGCGTGGGATTATCGATCGCGTTGATTGGGAATGTGAAGTTCTCAAGAATTATTCAGAAATTAATTTAGGTTGCCGCGATCGCATTTCTAGCGGCTTTGACTGGGTATTTAATACGGTAGAGGAAGCAATTATTCTCGAAGATGATTGTTTGCCAGACCCCACATTTTTCCCTTTTTGCGAACAATTATTAGAGCATTATCGAGATGACAAACGAATCATGTCAATCGCTGGTGTGAATTTACAATTAGGGAAAAAAAGAACAGAAGACAGTTACTATTTTTCGCGTTTTAGTAATTGCTGGGGATGGGCAACTTGGCGCAGAGCATGGCAATACTATGATATTGACATGAAGTGCTGGCCGCAACTTCGGGGAACAGATTTTCTCCAAAATTTATTAGCCGATCCTCAATCTGCTAAAGTTTGGGATGATGCTTTTCAAGTTTCATACGATGGAACTGTTAACAATTGGTTTTTTAGATGGCTATTTACTTGTTGGGTGCAAAATGGACTTGCCATTATTCCAGAAAAAAATTTAGTTTCTAATATTGGATTTGGTAATCAAGCCACCCATACTTCAGGAGAAGATAGTATATACAGTAATATGCCAACCATACCAATGACCTTTCCTTTAAAGCATCCAAACCACATTATCCGAAATTTTGCAGCCGATCGATTCACTCAAATCACTTTCTATGATTATCATCCTCCATTGATCAGGCGCATTAAGAAAAAATTAAATAAGTTATTTGGGGTGACAATATTTAACATTGAATAAGTTAACAAGACAGGAGTTACTAACAATGTCTCAACTTTCAACATTTCTCAGTTCTATACTCAAAAATCCCATTACTGAATATTTGAGATTTTTAGTCAATTGGTGGCAAAATAAGTTTAAATATAAAAACTTCTATCAAGACTACATGGCTTTAGTGACAAATTCAACTATCAGTCATAATGTTAGTCTTTCTAGTCGCGTAGCCATCGGAAATTCTATCATTAATTCTTACACCTATGTCCGCGATAATACGCGAATTTTCAATGGTGTTATCGGCAAATTTTGTTGCATTGGTCCCAACTGTATCATTCGTTTAGGCGTACATCCTGTGGGAAATTTTGTTTCCAGTCATCCCATATTTTATTCGCCAAAAATGCTAGTAGGGACAACATTTGTCGATCGAACATACTTTGAAGAAGAGGAAAAAACTGTTTATATTGGCAATGATGTTTGGATTGGCTCAAACGTTATTGTTGTAGATGGCGTAACTATTGGTGATGGAGCGATTATCGCTGCTGGAGCCGTAGTCACCAAAGATGTACCACCTTATGCGATATACGGCGGCATTCCCGCCAAACTTATTCGGTATCGGTTCGATCCAGAAAAAATTGACTTTCTCCTAAAGTTTAAATGGTGGGACAAAGATGAAGAATGGTTGAGAAAAAATGTCAAAGATTTTCACAATATTGACCAATTAATCCATACTCATAATGTCTAATTACCCAGAAATTATAGAGTATCAGCAGTCATCTGGGCTTTAAACTTCGACAAATTCAGCACCATCACAGCCGCGATGAATGCCAAGGTATCATTCTTAGTCTGATACGGCAAAAATCTATAGCGAAAAGAAGCTACTCTAGGATCGGACTCTTGGTATAAAATATCTTGGGCAAAGTTTCCCCAGCGCTCATCGATCAAATCAATTGTCATACCAGCATGAGCAGAAGGTAGCAACATATTAGAGCCGTGAAGACCAATTACTAAGCGGCTTTGTGCATAGAGATGACAAATTTCCTTTTCAATTTTTTCATTAAAACTATCCACTCTGCGATCTTCAATCCATTCTGGAAACTTAGTTTTTGTCCCTAAACCAGCCACTGCAAATTTCGCTTCTGGCACTTGCAACCTAATTTTTTCAAATAACTGCTGAATTTTGAAATTTTGCAATGGCAATGCGATTTCCCGTTGATTGAGCTTTTTTAGAACTCGAAACAGGAAACGATTAACTAATAAACGATCTTCCCGCCAAATAAACGTAATTCTTGTTTCTTTCTCCTCAAAATTGTGTTTGGGAACTCTAGTAAACTGCGTGATATCGAACTGACTGGGATGAGAATGAGCTTCGCTGACATAAATTTCATCAAAGCGTTTAGTTTCTTCCTCAACAAATTCGGCGAAGCTAGGATAGTAATTTTGACCATTTTTTAAAGAAATAGGTACTGTCCAAATTTCTGCAACTCCATCGGGAACCATCCACCGGAGAAACTTAGGAACGATCGCAATTAAACCATAGTCGGAGTTGAATTCTAAGTGCCTTTGTGCATTTAGTAACTTCAGCAAAGAATGGCCATAAAGATGATCGATGCAGTTTAAAATAATTACCCGCTTACAGGGTTTAAAAATCTCCTTCACTATCTCAATTTTTGTAGTTTGAGGATTTTGCAGTGAATTGAGTAAGGGTTTCCCTAACCATTCCTTTTTATAATCCGCTGCTGCAAATATTTCTCCTTTGCTTAAATTAACTTGCAAGTAATTTTTTACTCCATGACCTACTCTTAAATCATCAATTATTTCGCTACCACATCCTGGGCATTTAGAGTCCAGAACAATATGTATCCCTTGCCACAAAACATTTTTAGGACTGAGTTCTGTTTGGCAATAGGGACAATTCGATCGCTGTTCGATGTTTGGTTTAATTTCAATCATTTTACTAATCCTCTAATTCTACAAGCTGCCTGATATAAGTTAAGAGAACGCCAGATCAATCGCCCAAAAGGGCGCAATTCCTTAATTAAGAAATTGACTAAGATAATCACGTAAAAATAAGTGAGTAAAGTCGCGGCAGTTGCCCCAAAAGCTCCATACTTAGGAATCAGCAACAAGTTTAACACCACATTTAAAATAGAGCCAACTACAGTCAAGTAAAGACCATAACGCAACTGACCTTCTATGGTAAAGTATGTGTTTCGTGCCACTCCAAAGTTACTCCCAAATTGAGCCCAAACATAGATTGCCAACACTGCTCCTGACTTAGCATACTTTTCACCAAGGATCTGCACGATCAAAGGCGAAAATAATGAGATGGGAATAGCTACTCCTAACCAGAAAAACATCATTATATCTGAATAAATTTGAAATTTATTTAGATATTCTTGATAATTTTTCTCTCTCAAACTTGTTAACTTAGGAAAAATAGAGTTAGATAGGATCATTGGCAAGAAGTCAAAGATTTCCGAAATTTTCACGGCAGCAGCATAATAGCCCAATTCAGCATTTTTATTCATCATACCGAGCATAACTTGATCGGTTTTTGAATAGACATAAACTGCCAATCCCGATAAAACTATCGGCCAACTTTCTGATAGTAATTCCCTGCACCGCTCCCAACTGAATCGCCACAGTTTAATTTGATTGCCAGTCAACCGATAAAAATAGATATAAGCTATTCCTACCAAGACTACTTCTACCAATCGAATACCAGCGAAGGCAAGCAAGGGAGCCTTAATTGTTACCAATCCAATTCTGACAGCAGCAACAAAAAAAGATACCGAATTTTTTGCTAAAACTGTATATTTTGACTGGACTTGAGACTGAAACCAAAAATTAATCGCTTCAAAAGCATTAAAAATACTTCCGGCGGCGATGATTCCTACTAACCAACGAGTTAGGTTGTCATTAGGTTTAAGTAGGGAAATCACAGTGACAGTTAACACCAGAGTGATTAAACCGCCAATAAATTGCAGTCCGAAGGCCGTTCCCAGGGTTTCATTTTTGCATTCAGGGTTGCGAGCAATATCGCGAATGACAATTCTACCTAATCCCATTGATGCCACTGCACTAAATAGTGACACAAAGGCCAAGGCGTAGGTGAGCAAACCAAATTGATCCGGCCCTAGATAGCGCATTACCCAAAGGCCTACGACTAAACCCAAGCCCATCTGCAAGATTTGGTCAGTGAAGAGCCAAGCTACATTGCTTAGTACCTGGCGCAGACCTGGTCCAAGCTTTTGACTTAATCCAGCTAGTTTGTTTAACATCAGAAGTCTTAAATTTTTATCAAATAATCAGACGGTTTTGACACCCTGGGTAATCTAATAATAGTAGAATGATTGATAACATACCACAGATTGACACCTTTAGTATTAATTCTGCGATCGAGCCAGTTTAGTTGAATTTACTAAAAAGTGCGATGAGCAGAAAGTCTGGCAGGATTGCTAGTGGTAATATTGTTCGTGCTACTAGCATTATCTATAGCCAGTCGCACCGTCAACATTACATAACTCAGCCAAGAATTTCCGGTAGTTAGAAGATAACCTTCTGTGATATTGCTCATAATAATATATACCAAAAAACAAATAGGCATTCCCGCATCTTCTAACTTGCTGCGACTCAAATACCGGACTGCATAAGCCAAATTTAGTAGCAGAGAAATTCCCATTAGAATTAATCCAGGCCAACCAAAAGCTAACAATACACCGATCGCACCATTGTGTGGATTTTGAGGGTTAAATCCACTCGCAGTATATATAAAATAAGCCGGAGTAGCAGGTCCCAACTTATGTTGTTGAAAAAAGCCATCATATCCGTAACCAGTCCAAGGTCGTTCGTTCGCTGCATCAATTAACTCCGGCCAAAATTCTGTTCGCCCAGTTAGAGTCAAGTCCTTACCTAACCCATCAACAATAATAGACTCTAAATTGTCTAGTACATAAACCGTCACAATTATGCTGACTACAATAAAACATATAATTGATGTAAAAGCCCACTGAAAACTTAACTTTTTCAGAAAATTTAGCGAAGAAACCGCAATGATTAATATGATAGTAATAACTAGGGCGGCTCCCGATTTATTAGTTCTCACCAGGTAGAAAGAAAAAAACATCATTCCCAAAGCAATCCAGCGTTCTCTCTTCGTTTTAGCACCTTGAGAATAATGTAAATACCAGAAGGCAGTACATAAAGTCAAAACTCCTCCCAGAGAATTTTTAGATTGAGTTATACCGACAAAATCGCTGCCACGAGGCGGTGCTAGGATAAAACTTCCAAAACCAACTGCTGTGTAACCCCATCGCCAAAAACGAGACAGATCGTACCATTTATATTGGGCTGCTAAGTAAAACCCAAAAACAGTAAAAGCTGAAAAAGCGATCCCCGCTCTTAAAGTTATGTCAGGGACTATGGACCAAAATGTAGAGAGTAATGGCAGTAAAGAATAAAGCAGAAAACAGGGATTGAAGATTAATACTTTGGTAAAATAATCTATAAAATTACTGGCAAAAATTTTAAATCTGGAGAACAAAATTATAACAACCCAAGGGTAAAAAAAGTAAGGTAGCATTGTAGCTATGCCCCCGGCTTGTTCTTTGAGATTGACAAAATGCAAATAATTAAACGGAACTTGTGTCAAAAACGGAGAAATGTAAATATAAAGAATTCCAAAGCCTTTTTCTAAAGAACTACCGATCTTTTTTTTACTCGCAAGTTGAAACAATATTAAAGTAGTAACTACTAAAACACCAAAGACTAAGTAGGTTAAGGCAGGATGTCCTAAAAGGAGGTCTTTGAGTTGTCTGGCTGCTGATACTTTTTGAGTCATAAGTTGAGATTAATTAAACTGAAGAGCTTTCTAATTTAGGTATAAAAAGGCTAAACTTAGATCGACCATAATTTAGTTAAGCAGGTAGTAGATGACTAACACTGAGGTTCTTAGAAAAATAACTCCATCTGTTGTGGCTTTAACTTTTTTGACTGTTACAGCGATCGCTTCGCCTTCTCGTATCCTAGCACAACTGCCTAATCGGTCAGAAATCCCGACGATTACGCCCGTAAGGAAAACACCAGAAAGTTATAAATTAGGTGGAGGCGATCGCATCAATATTGAAATATTAGAAGTCCCAGAACTCAGCCGGGGCTACGAAGTTTTATCAGACGGCTCAGTTAACCTACCCCTAATCGGTCTAGTATCTCTGCGAGGTAGAACATTAGTCGAAGCCACCGAAGTAATTAGCGCCGCCTACCGCCGCATCCTCAAAGATCCCATAGTCACAGTTAATTTAGTCACAGCTAGACCCCTCACCGTCGGCGTGATTGGAGAAGTCAACCGTCCCGGAAGCTACGGTCTTAACCTCACCCCCGGCGTAGGTACTGCCCCTGCGGTACAATACCCAACATTAATTCAATCACTGAGGACGGCTGAGGGAATCACTGGCTTAGCCGACATTCGTAACATCCAAGTCCGTCGCCCTCAACCAACAGGCACAGATATCATCATCAAAGTCAACCTCTGGAAATTTCTTCAAGAAGGAGACATCAGCCAAGACATCATTTTGCAAGACAAAGACACCATAATTGTCCCCACAGTCACCACCTTTAACCAAGCAGAAGCCCGCCAAATCGCCAGCGTTAATTTTTCGCCCCCGCCAGAAAACCCCCGCTCCATCTCGATCGTTGGGGAAGTCACCCGCCCTGGCTCTTACGTAGTCATTGGTGGTAACACGACAACCGAACTCAGTCGCCAAGGTTTCCCTACCGTCACGCGAGCCATTCAGCTTGCAGGAGGAATTACCGCCTTAGCCGACATTCGCCAAATTCAAGTTCGCCGCCCCACCAGAACAGGGGAACAAATTATTTCAGTTAATCTCTGGCAACTCCTAGAATCTGGAGATGCCTCTCAAGATGCCATTCTCCAACAGGGAGATACCATCATTGTACCCAAAGTCCAAGCCATCAACCCAACAGAAGCAGGAATATTGGCTTCAACAAACTTTTCCCCTCCTGCGATTAGTGTTTATGTAGTAGGAGAACTCAGACTGGCCACTAACGAACCCTTGAAGTTGCCGTCAAATGCTACATTAAATCAAGCTTTACTGGCGAAAGGATTCGGATACGACAATCCCAGAGCCAATAGAGAATTTGTAGATTTAATTCGTCTTAATCCCGATGGTAGTACCACAAAACGTAAAATAAATATTGATTTAACAATAGGGAATAGCGAAGAAAAGAATCCTCAGCTTCGCAGCAACGACATTATTATTGTGCATCGCAGTTCTCGCGCTGAATTCTCCGATCGCTTAGGTACTACATTAGCTCCGATAACGCCATTTACGGGAGTAGCAAATTTTCTAGCCATATTGAGATCCCTATTCCGCTTCTGATTGAAGAAAACTTTCTATTCCAGGGTCAATACCTAGTCGAAATTTCTAGCCAAGAGTTAGAATAAAACTAAACTGCCGATCGCATCGTTACATAGCCACGTATCAACTCAAAAATATAGTCAAAGCACTTAACAATGGATAACCGACAAGAGTTTCAACCCTTTTTACCTAAATCAAATGGCAAGTTGCCTCATTTGTCCCCTCAGATATACAGAGACAAGCCGGAAGAGAGCGAGGAAGAAAAGCTCGATTTGTCCTGGCTGTTTGCAGTAGTACGTCGGCGAGCTCCAGTGATGGTCGCAGCGACTATGTTATTGAGCTTGCTGGCAGGGGGCTTGATCGTCTCTAGCTCCAAGAAAACTATTATCGAATACGAAGGCTCCTTCGCTCTTTTGGTAGAACCAGCGACGGCAGAAGGCTTATTATCTAAGCAACTCAACTCTAATACCCCCGCTGCTGACTTGGCGAGAATCAATATTGAAGGTATTAGCTTGGTGGACTATGAAACTCAAATTCGGATTTTGAAGAGTCCCAAAATGATGATGCCAGTAGTTAAGGAATTACAAAATCAGTATCCTAGACTTAGCTATACTGAATTGATGAGTAACCTGGGGATCAGCCGCATTAGTTATTCTAAAGATGGTAAATCTATAGGGACAAAAATCTTAGAGGTTCGCTATAAAGATAAAGACACGAAAAAAATTTACGAGGTATTAAAAAAAGTCAAGAATGCCTATATCACGTACAGCTTAGAGCAGCGTTTGCTGGGGATCAATCAAGGAATTAATTTTATTGAGAAAGTAACTCTGCCCAAGTTACAAAAAAGAGTGGGAGCTATTCAATTGCAATTGCAACGCTTGCGGCAGGAAAGGAACTTTTTTGAGCCGACTTTGGAAGGGCGATCGCTTTCCGATCAGGTTCAAAGTCTTCGCAGCCAGCAGTTACAATTGGAAGCTGAGTTGAAGGGAATACGAACAATCTATAACAACTATCAAAAACTTTTAGATGCGAATAATCCGGTGGGAATTTTAATTACTCAAGGTCAATCTTACGGAGGGTTAGTTAATGAAATTCAGAAGGTAGATTCTGAGCTTTCCCTGAAGTTGGCTCAATACAGGGAAGATAGTTTGCCAATTCAAGCTCTGCGGAAAAGTTATACGGAGCTTATGGAAATGGCAACCAAACGAGCGCAGGAAGTTGTCATGCCTAGTATCGCTAGTAAAATTGATGATTTGGAGGCACGCAAAAATACTCTGAGCGAAGCTCAAAATCAACTCAGTGAAAAACTGAGAAAATTTGCAGTCACGGCGCGAGAGTATGACAATTTACAGCAGGAATTGCAAGTCTTGACTAAGAGTTTGTCAGATTTTTTGGGTAAGTTGGAAGCGCTACGCATAGACGCGGCGCAACAACAAGCGCCTTGGCAAGAAATTAATCCGCCGGAAATACCTCTGGATAAATGGGGAAGATATATTCCGGCGACGATTAAACAAACTAGCAAGCAGTTAGCCCTGGCAGTTATTTTGAGTAGTCTTTTGGGTATAGCTATTGGTTTGCTAGTGGAGGTGCTAAATACTGTTTTCCACACTCCAGAAGAGGTGAGGGCGGCGGCAAAGTTGCCTATATTGGGTGTTATTCCTTTGGCGAAAAAACTTAGGCAAAAGCGACCTCCTAGACCAAGAAAAAGGTCGGCGAAGGGGGCTTCTGCGGAGCAGCCTGTTGATAAAAGTATTCCGGCGGCGGTTATTAGTATGAAGGGGCAGGGGGAGTTAGATTATCCATTTTTGGAGGCTTTCCGATCGCTTTATACTAATATCTATTTGATGAGTTCTGGTCGGACAATTCGCTCTTTGTTGATCTGTTCGCCTGTGGCTGGAGATGGGAAATCTACTGTGGCGCTCCATTTGGCTCAGACGGCGGCGGCGGTGGGTCAGCGAGTATTGTTGGTGGATGCGGATTTGCGCTACCCTCAGTTACACCTGAAGCTGGGTTTGCCGAATATCCGGGGCCTGAGCGATGCTATTTCGTCGGATTTGAGTCTTAATGATGCGATTCAGCGATCGCCTTTGGAAGATAATCTCTTTGTTTTGACGGCAGGTCATATCCCTTCTGACCCAATTAAGTTGCTGTCTTCTAAAAAGATGCAGTATTTGATGGAGCAGTTTCAAGCTTTTTTTGATTTGGTGATTTATGACACTCCTCCTCTGGTTGGTCTGGCAGATGGCCACTTGCTGGGGGCTCACACTGATGGCACGATGATGGTTATGCAGCTTGGACAGACCGATCGCTCTCAGGTAAGCAAAGCTTTAGATGAGTTAAAAATTTCTGGAGCTTCACTTTTGGGGATTGTGGCTAATGGGTTTAAAGGTACGAGCCGGAGCTCTAGCCCAAGACCGGTGGGTTTTGAGACGGTTTATAATAATCAACTCCCGGTTTTAGGTAATAAAACGCCAGATAGTAGTAGTCTGTGAGTATGAGGATTTAGTGGTGCGATCGCTCACAATTTGTGAGCGCACTGATTCACAACAGCCAAATCTTTTCGGGAGGCTTAAACCTTCCTTCTATCCTAGCTCTTGGCTGCTAATCGTTCTCGATCGCAGGAAACTGGGCAGCCACAGGATCGGGTTTTGATGCAGAAATGCTATCTTTGAGATTAAAGTGATAAACTAACAAATAGAGTTAGTTGTGTCAACCGAGATTTCTCGGTAGTTTTAATTACAAGTAAGATAGTGAACAAACGTGGGTAAGTTATATTTAACTAAGGGCAGTGTAAATCAGGGGACTATACCCGGATTTTGTGAAAGTTTCAACCCAGAAACTAGGTAGGAATATATGAGCACAGTTATGGTTGTTGACGATAGCGTCACCTTACGGGAGATGATCGCCGACCTCCTCAAAGGCAGAGGATTGAATGTTACTGTAGCCAGTGATGGCGTAGAAGCTCTGGAGCAAATCAAAGCTAATTGCCCCGATCTAGTCGTTCTGGACATTGTTATGCCTCGGATGAACGGCTATGAAGTTTGCCGACGGCTCAAGAGCGACCCAAAAACTCAAAATTTACCAGTGGTGATGTGTTCGAGCAAAAGCGAAGAATTCGATCGCTACTGGGGAATGAAGCAAGGAGCCGATGCCTATATCGCTAAACCTTTTCACCCGCAGGAATTAGTCGGAACTATTAAGCAACTCCTCCGGGGTTAAGTTTATATCCCCTTTTCCCCGCGCCAGTTTGGAATTTAGGGGAAATTTTGTCGCAACCGTGTAGCGTGACATTTGACACTGTTAATGATGGTATCTGGCAAACAATTAAATTGCTCCTGTTGTTCGTTGGTTGGACTGAGAAATTAGTAATTTTTAATTGCTAAATCTAGGTGGAAAGTTGAGTAGTGGCGGGAAGTGCGATCGCAAATTCTGCACCCGCACCCGGAGAGGAAATAATCTCAATTTTCCCTCGATGTTTTTCAACAATTTGGTAACAAATTGCCAGTCCGATCCCAGTACCTTTCCCCGGTTCTTTGGTTGTAAAAAAGGGGTCAAATACTTTATTTTGGATTGCCGGTGAAATACCAGGGCCATTATCACAAATTCGCACTAGAATTTTGCCAGCGTCCAGTTTTTTAGTTTGAATTAAAATTTGAGGCTTTCGATCGATTGTACAATCCTTTTCTGCTAGTTCTTCTAGTGCATCGATCGCATTTACTAAAATATTTAAAAATACTTGGTTTAACTGTGCAGGATAACACTCTATTGGTGGCAAATCTCCATATTCTTTAATCACTTCAATTCTATCCTTGAGCCTACTATTAAGAATCAATAATGTGCTATCAATCCCTTCGTGGATATCGACTAATTTCGTTTGAGCTTCATCTAATCGAGAGAAGTTTCGCAAAGACAAAACTATTTGCCGGATACGATCGGAACCTATTTTCATAGATTGAAGCATATTTAGCAAATCTTCAGTGATAAATTCTAGCTCTATTTTTTCTATTTCTTCTCTGATAATCTCGCTAGGTTCTGAGTATTCTTCCTGATAAAGACTGACTAAATTAAACAAGTCTAAAATATACTGGTTAGCGTGTTCTAAGTTGCCATAAATAAAGTTAATTGGATTATTGATTTCATGGGCAATACCCGCCACCATTTGCCCTAAACTAGACATTTTTTCAGTTTGAATTAAGTGCGTTTGGGTGTGTTTCAATTGGTGTAGCGTTTCTCTAAGTTCCTCGGTTCTTTCCTCTACTCGCTCCTCTAAAGTTTGGCGAGATAGCTCTAATTCATTGGTGTATTCTGCAATCCATTGTACTAATTGATTGATGGTTTTGGCTAGGGTTCCTACTTCGTCTTCAGTTGTAACTGGTGCTTGCAAATCAAAGTTTCCTTGCTGGGTAATCTTTTGGGCAACATTGGTTACAGCTTGCAGGGGAATCGCGATCGCGCGACTGGTACGAAGAGCGAGAAAAATCGCAATTCCTACTGACACTAATATACTGACTAATATAATTTTAGATCGCAACTTTTCGGCTTGATTAAAATTAATATATGCTTTTTCTTGCTGGGATTTAGCTATCTCAATAATCAAACTCAAACTCTCTGAAAGTCGTTCAAATTTAACATCTATTTTAACTGCTTTATCCTCTCTAATTAAATCTAATACTTGCTGCTGTGCTGCTTTAACTTCCTCTCGTTTGAGTGAGGAAGCATTGATTTGTTGCCAAAAAAGTTTGATTAATTGACTATAGGATTCTGTGGTATTTGCGTAACCGCTTAATAATTCCTTTAACTGAGTATAATTTACTGTTAGTTCTCTGGAATTTTCTTTGCTAAAAGAGTCTATTTTCGCAATATTTGTATTAACTTTATTCATATCGCTCAAAAACTTAGAAACTTCATATTCAAACCAAATTGAATCTCCCAAAACAGAGATTAGCCGTTTGGGATGGGATTGTACTGCTTGTACAGAATATTCTAAATCTCTGAGCAGATGTTGTTGTTCGTCGGCAAAGTTTAGAGCTTGGAAAGCTTGTCTTTGATAATAGTCTCCACAACTTATTCCGATGGTTGTTCCTAATACGGCTACTCCAATTGCTAGGGAGTAGCCATAAGTGATTTTTTTGGCAATACTTAAACGAGAAATAAACTGGTTAATCGCGGTAAAAGGAGTTTTTTTGAGGAGATTTTTGCAATTATTTTCGCTCTCAACGATCGCCGTATTTTTATTTCCTCTAATTACGGTAAGGTGATTAAGTCGCGCAGCTACTTTTTCCCCTGATTTTATTTTTTGCATGGTTCCGGTCTGAGTTAATGTTTAATTAAGTTTATTTTTTTCATTGGATTTTTAGTTTTAAAAGACTTTTCCCTGACCAATAGCTTTATAAACTTCGCGAATCATGTCATAGTCGCTGTCATTTGCTGGCAGTAGTTTAGAGCCTTTGTATTTATCGTTAGCTTTGCTGGTTAAAATTGCTTCAATTAGTTTATCTTGATTTTTTACCATGCGATCGCGGATTTTTTCTACAAAGTCCGGTGACAAGTCACTACTAGCAACAAATAAGTCATTAGGTAAAGGTTTTCCTGTAGCAATTATCCGAAAATCGCTCTCGGATAATTTGTTATTGGCGAGAGCATCCTTATATCTATTTAAACCAATTGCTAAGGCATCTACTTCACCATTTTTGAGCGCTAGTAAACCCTTTTTCCCTAACATTGAGATTTTCACATCAGATTGAGGATTTAAACCACCATCAAGGAGAATTTTAACTGGTCCTAGATGCCCTCCAGTTGAACCGATTTCCCACATGGCGATGGTTTTGCCTTTCAATTGTTCTAGTGAATTAATCTCGCTTTTGGTAGGAACAAGAATAATTGAGTGATAGTCTGGACGGGTGATCGCAACGACCGGAACGGCATTGGTTCTAGCCCGAATAATTGTATATTCAGATGGACCTGTTAAAACTAATTTTACTTGTCCTGACTGGATGGCTACGGCTCCGGCAATATAGCTATCAACTGGATAAAAGTCAATTTTTTTTCCTAAAATTTCTTGAAGAGTTGTCCGAAATAACTCATAGTTTTGCTGCAAATCTTCCATGCCCTGAATATCGGTGACGGCAAACTTTAGGGTGTCTGGTTCGTTGGTGGCTAAACTGGAAGAATTATTGTTTGGTTGGTTGACTGTGGCAGAGCAACTTGCTAAAAATAATAGAGATAACTCAACAAAATGCCGCCGTTTCATAAATTTTAGTGTATTTAGTCACATTTTCAATGTCTATTGCGATCATAAGCTATTTGGGATTGATTGTAATTAAGATAGATTTATCCTTTGGTTAAACTTCAATTAAATAACGCGATCGCGTTATTTATTATCTATCTTTAAGTGTTAGTATTTTGAGCGTAAGATAAGGGATCTTTTAATCCTAATTCTTCAAAGGCGGCGAGACGCAAGCGACAAGAATCGCAAAGACCGCAAGCTATTTCGCCACCGGCATAGCATGACCAAGTTTTTTCCCAAGGTACGCCTAATTTATTACCTAATTTAATAATTTCTGTCTTTTTTAGGTTAATTAATGGTGCTACAATAGAGATAGGATTACCTTCTATTCCCTGTTTTGTTCCTAGTCGAAATACTTCCTGCATGGCTTGGATATAATCGGGGCGACAGTCTGGATAACCGGAGTAGTCTAGGGCGTTAACGCCGATGTAAATTCGTTGTGCGTTGAGGGTTTCAGCCCAGGCGAGGGCAAAACTGAGGAAGATGGTATTTCGGGCGGGGACATAGGTGATGGGGATGGTTTCGGACATTCGATCGAGGGTGCGATCGCGAGGATAATCTATTTTTCGATCGGTTAATGCGGAGCCGCCCCAAAGGGTAAGATCGAAGGATACGATTTGATGTTGGTTAATGCCTGCGGAATGCGCGATCGCTTTGGCTGATTCTAATTCTCGTCGATGTCTTTGTTGGTAGTCGAAGGAAATAGCATAGCTTTCCCAGCCATCGGCTTGAGCTTGATATAAGACGGTAGAAGAGTCTAATCCGCCAGATAATAAAATAACTGCTTTCACTTAGAATTACCTCAATTAACTTAGTTTCTGAATACATTTTAAATAATTCATGCTTTTTTGGCACAAAACTTAGCACTTATTGTAAAAAAACTTCATGTCTTGACCAAAATTTTAGATTAAGCTAGGAAGTGAGACACCAAGAGGTTTAGAGGTTCAGTAAAAATGATAAGTATTCCTTGGAAAGTTGAATTGAGTAAATCGCGCTGGCAGACAATTGTTATTTTTTCTTTAGCTTTCTGGCTGAGCGGTAGTTTGATTTTGGATTTGGTAATTATGCCTAGTCTGTATGTTTCTGGAATGATTAATTCTTCTGGATTCGCGATCGCGGGCAATCTGATTTTTTCGGCATTTAACCGTGTTGAGTTGCTATGTGCAGCTTTGGGGATGACGGGTATTCTAGTTTTAAGTAGTTCGCCAACTGACTCCGGTAAGGGGAGTCGCATTGCAATTTTATTATCTTTTATTCTTTTGGCGATCGCTTTGATTTGTACCTACACTTTAACTCCTCAGATGACTGCCTTGGGGGTTGACCTCAATTTGTTTGAATCGGTTACAGAAGTCCCCTCAGAAATGAATTTGCTACACGGAAGTTATTTCGGATTAGAAGCAATTAAGTTAGCTGTGGGTGCGACTTTGATCGGTTGGTGTTATCGGCATCAAGCTGTTTAATTGACTACACAACGGGCATCGTTAAAAAAGGTATGTAGTTGCGCTTTAGCGCTCTTAGGCCATGAAAGAGCGCTGAAGCGCAACTACATACTTAAAATTTAACCCTACCCCAACTTTATGTCCTAACGATCTTGGTATTTGCTATAGTTAAATTTAATCAGCTAGATAGGAGAAAGATCGTGCCACTAATGACGATTAAGGATTTAGAAGAAGTACAAGCAAATTTGTCCGCAGCCGGACATGATTATCAGTTAGAACTAGAAGAGGGTAAAATTATTATCATGGGGCCATCAGATATTGTATCTAGCGAGATTTCTGCTGAATTTCTGCGTTTACTGGGAAACTGGGTAAAACCGCGCCGGTTAGGACGGTTGTTTGACTCCGCAGGTGGTTTCATTATGCCAGATACTAATCTTAAAGCACCTGATGTTTCTTTTGTTCAGGCTTCTCGTCTCCTCCAAAGTCCTCGTTATTTTGGAGAGTTAGTACCAGATTTAGTGGTGGAAATTAAATCTCAAAGCGACAGGATTAAAACTTTAGAAAAAAAGATTCAAAGGTTTATAGAGTTAGGTGCAAAAGTTGGCATTCTTATCGATCCTGATGCTGAAACATTAACGGTTTATCGCTCCACTGGGGAGCCAACTGAGTTAAATAATGATGATGTATTGACAATTCCCGAACTTTTTCCAGGTTGGGAATTGCCAATTTTGGAACTGTGGCCGCCAATTTTTACCGAGGCGGAATCTGAATCAACCATCTAGCTCAAGCTTTTCCCAGTGATTCAGGAAGCCCTGATTAGGGTATAATTATCGTGAATAAGTCACGTAAAATAGCCTAACGGAAGCCAAATCATGCTTGTAGACTTTACAGTTGAGAACTATCGCTCTATCAAAGAGCCTGTCACTCTTAGCGCAGTGGCACAGCGTTCTCGTCAGGGTAGTCAAAGCAGCAAGAATAAGCGAACTAAGACAGATAATGAGATTACACCGGGATACCAAGTTGAAGGATGGGACATTGAAATTTTACCTGTTTTAGCAATTTTTGGTGCTAATGCTTCAGGTAAAAGTAATGTGATTCAAGCTTTAGATTATTTGCTACTACTTATGGCTCATGGTAGTCAAGAGTTAGCAGGAACTTCGCGTTTATTTAAGTATGCAAAACCTACGCCTTTTAGATTAGATGGTACTTCTTCTAAAGAACCGACACGCTTTGAACTCCGAACACTGTTCAATAATAATATTTACACTTATTCTTTAGCAATTAATCAAAATCTTATAATCTCAGAAAGTTTAGAGTATAAACTTGCCGAAACAAAGCGTTCTCGGATTTTATTTCAACGGATATGGAATGAAGAGTCAAAGAAAAATAAATGGAAAAATGGCTCGGATTTCTCTGGTTCTCATATTCAGCTTCAAAAAAGTGTTAGAGATAACGAATCATTTATCAGCATATTATTAAAACTTGAAGTAACTGTGGTTGAGCCATTATGTATGTGGCTCAGAAATCGCTGGCCAGGAATTAGCTTAGGAAATGAATCCTACGACCTTTTTAATACAGTGACCTTATATAACGCAACTATTTCTACATCATTGCAGTTTCACAAAAAAGCCTTAAAGATCATCAAAAAATTTGATACTGGGCTTTCGGGGATACAGATTCAAAAGAAAGAAGATGAGAACTTTGAGTTTGATATATATGCTTTACATAAGACTAATGAAGGAAATGAAATTCGATGGTCTTTTGAAGAGGAATCTCTCGGTACTCAGCGACTTCTTAGTCTCGCATATCGGATGATTTTAGTTTTTTATACAGGTGATTTAATACTAATTGATGAATTGGGAAATAATATACATCCCAATATTGTCCGTAGTATTGTTAGAATGTTTCAGAATCCTAAAATGAATCCGAAACATGGACAGCTAATTCTTACCAGCCATGACAATACATTGCAGAGAAATAATTTGCTAAGACGAGATCAGCTTTGGTTTACACAAAAGCGTTCTGACCAAAGTACAGAGTTATATCCATTAACAGATTTCCATGTGCGGAATGATTTGGCAATTGATAAAGCTTATTTAGATGGCAGATTTGGGGCAGTTCCTTTTTTACCATCTGATGAAGAAATGATTTTGCAAGGTGAAGAGAAGTGTCAAGAAAGTTAAATCGTCAAAGACCAAGCAAAGAAATTAGTCAAAAAATATTGATTGCTTGCGAAGGAAGTAAGACAGAACCAGGTTATTTTGAAGGTATCCGCAGAGAGCTACGTCTTTCTACTCTAAACATTATTTTATTGCGTCATAGTGGTAGAACCGATCCACGTAGTATTATTGACTTGGCAATTGAAAAGCGCCAAGAAATGAAGCGAGAGAAAGGATGGATTAAAGGAGATCGAGCTTGGGCAGTTTTTGATGGAGATGAGCATATCGAGCAAAATTATGAAAATTGGCAAAGTGCAATTAATAGGGCTAAAAGTCAAGACATTAATCTGGCAATTACAAATCCATGTTTTGAGTTTTGGTATCTAATTCATTTTCGAGATTATTTTGCACAAATTACTCGCGATCGAGTGGTGAATTTGCTCGGAGAATATATTTCTAACTATGAAAAGTCAATGTGTCTTTACCCAAAACCATTAAAAGAGTTAACTGCCCAAGCTATTCAACGTGCGGAGCGAATTGCAGAGCAAATTCAGCGTGATGAATTGCCTGAGTATTCAAATCCTTGTTGTAGTAAATTACCCGATCTTGTTCAAAGTATATTAAGTTTACAGACTCAATAAAGTAGAGATTTTAATCGCTAAATTCAACAAATTATTCCACTTCTTCAGGCGTATCTGACTTCGGCCAAAGTAAGCGTAAACCCATAATCGCAAATCCGATCGCGGCGATCGCTTTTACTAAACGAGTAGGAAATAACTCGGCCGCACCTTCCCCAACTAAAACTCCGATTAAACTAGCTAATAATAAGGCGGCGGATGTACCCAAAAAGACGGCGCGGGGAGATGAGGAGCTACCACCAAGGGCGATCGCAGCTAATTGACTCTTATCTCCCAATTCTGACAAAAATACTGCAATAAAACTTAATCCTAAAAGTTGCAAATCCATAATTTGTTATTTGTTATTTGTTATTTGTTATTTGTTATTTGTTAACTGTTATTTGTTAACTGTTATTTGTTAACTGTTATTTGTTAACTGTTATTTGTTAACTGTTAACTGTTAATGGAAAATTTCCCATGATAGCAGGACGGAAATGACTAATAAACTAATTCCTGCTAACTTTTCTAAGGTTTTAGGCTGAATTTTAGTCGCCAACCATTGACCTAATAATACACCCAATAAGCTAGTTAAAACTAATGCTGAACCTGCGCCGGCAAACACGATCCAGGGAGAGTGAGATTGAGCAGTCATCAACAAAACCGTTAACTGAGTTTTATCGCCAATTTCTGCTAAAAATATCGTCACAAAAGTTGAAGCAAAAATGCCCCATGCCTGAGAATTTTGTTTTTTTGGTGACTCAGTTGACTCATTCGTGATATCATTAACTAAAGCCGTATCAGAGGTTAATTCTGCTTCATTTAGTTGTGCAATTCCATCATTAGGAGGAACTGAGTCAGAAGCAGATAAGTTAGAAGGAACAGAAGACGATTCCACAGGCTACCTTGCTAAGTGGTGTTGATTTCAAGCTTTAGTTATTCTTCCAGATTTTTACCTTAATTGCAACCCCACTAACCAAAAAATGACCGCTAAAGTTCGGGAAAGGCTAAAATGCCAACTTCCGAGTTAAACCGGATCATTTCCAAAGAGCGATCGCCATACATATCCTCAATGTGCTCCAGACAACATTCAATGGCAAAATCATTGAGTTCTTCTGGCTCAATATTGTATAATTCCTGAAAAACATCCGTTTGCACCCGACAGAAGCGGGGGCGATCGTCATAAATTCTGCATTCCCGTGTGGCGTGGTCAAAATTGATACACCATCCATCTTCCCCAACCAAGCTGAGGTAAATCTCCAATTGCTCTGGAGATAAATACTCATTCAAGTCGGGGCGATCGCTGGGATCGAGGTGACAACAAGCTCCACACTGCTTTACACAACGCCAATTAGCCATCATTAACAACCGTAGCTCAACATTTCTAACTGGGCAAGCCCACTTCAATATAGCCTTGATTTGATGAGTTTTTGCGTTTTGTTGAATTTTGTAAACTTACTTAAAAAAAAGGCGCGATCGCCAAGTAAAATCAGAAGCGAGTTTAATCACTCACTCAACTATCCAAACTTCCCTAACTCAAGTCGAGAAAAATAATGGACTTTTTAACCGATATAGCCAACATCTTCAATTCCATTAACTTTGAAGGCATTTTTAAGCTAGTGGCGCTGGCCGCAGTCGTGCTTTCTGGTCCTTTAGTCATTGTCTTACTGTCATTTCGCGGCGGCGATCTTTAAAAGTAGCAGGGGAATAGGGGAGAGATTTACTTCTTTTTTCTCTCCTATTTTTCCTTAATCGTAAATTTCTTGCAACACCCCTCGCTGTTTCTTTCCACCAACCACTAATAAGCGTAAAATATTGAATTGCCATTCATAAAAATAATTTTCGCCATGAGCCGCAATATTACGGAGCTTATTAATTTGATCGATCTTAGAAGCCGCTATTTCAGCCTCTCTTAACCAAGAAGATAAAGGGTGTTGCCACTGTTGCAAAAATATTCCCAATAAGTAGCGATCGGCTTGATTAATTTGATTACCAAAAAACACAGTTTGGTATAATTCATCTTTAGGTAATTGTGCCTGATTTAAACTCTTATCTTTAAAAGTAGTCCATTGCACTGACAACAATTGTGGTAAAGATCCCATCGTATATTTGCCTTTAGAGCTAACAATAACTCCGCCGATTTCAAAATTAGGATTAGCTAAAAAATTGTAGGATTTATTGTTGTTAATTAATAAGTATTGATAAAGACTTTTAAAAAAAGGTCGGACAATCTCTCTCTCGATCACAAAACCAAGTCTTAAACCGGCTTCAGAGTAATCAGAAATTTGAGATGTAAACTTTTCTGAGTTGATAATTTCATAATTGCGATCGGCAAAACATAAGTCTTTTTGACTTCCTTGCTGTAAGTGAAACCAAACTGAATCAGAGAGATTAACTCTAATTTTTGCCTCTATTTGATCTCGATCTGGTGTTACCCGTTGTAGTTTTTCCTGTAAATTACTGATGTAATTTTCTCCATGCTTAATAGTCTCTTCCAACTCTTGAATAGTTAACTTTAAAGTTGCTAATTCTTGGGGTGTTTCCACAGATAGCTGGTTTAGCTGCTGGTTGAGAAGACTAATTTTTTGGCGATACCTGTCAATTTGTCTGTCTTTTTCCTTAATTATTTGATCTTGCTCAAAAATTAGCTTTTTTTTTCCGCAAGCTCCAAAGCACTAAGAGCGGATTTTATTAAATTATAGAAAAAAGGTTGAGAAACGTCAACAACTTTAGCATCTTCTCGCCTTTTTCCTAAAAGTCCATTTCTTTCTCCTTGCTTAATTGCTAATACTTCTCCTTGGGTATTTCTGATTCTTAATTCTTTGGTATCATCTATTTGGGATAAAGTACAAGTATATTGGCGATCGCTATAGTAAAACTCCGCTTTCTCCTGGGGTGACAAAGCTACATTTGTCGCACCTATCGGTAGTCGCACACCTACTAACTCTAATTCTACAGATGTTTTACCATTAAACGTATTCGATCGCAAATGATAAGCAATATCTACCCGCGATGGTAAAGGGAAATAATCGCTCCACCGCCACGCGATCGCCTTCAGAATCGGACTTGACTTAATATTTTCACTTAATGTTAACTTCAAATGTGCCTTCTCTTTACCCACAATTGTTTGCTCAACTACTCGCACATTGGGAGTCCAAAAAACCGGAGCCTTATTTTCAATACCGCAGGGTTGAAGTGCATCAATTTGGTGGTAAAGATCCAGACTAATTTCTGTAAAATGAGCTTGAGCATCAATAGAAATCAAAGGTTTAAGATGTTCTATTTCTAACAATTGGCGAGCGAAAATTCCCAATTGTTTCCTAAATTCTTCTAAATTTTCCGCCGGCATAGAAAAACCTCCGGCGGCCTTATGTCCCCCATATTTTCCTAGCAAGCGATCGCAAAATTGTAAAGCTTCAAACACATGAAACTCAGGAATACCCCGCGCCGAGCCTCTAATTTTTCTCCTAGATTTAGCCGCTAAATCCTCCATTTCCTTACTTAAATCTGACTCAATTAATAACTCCTCTGACGCTAATTCCTCCTCCACTTCATCCTCATACGTGCCAATAAATACGGGTACACCATAACGCTCCACCAACCGCGAAGCCACAATCCCAATCACACCATGATGCCATCCTGAGCGCACAACAACTAACACTCTTTCCCGCTGCAAATCTACTTGATTTTCTTCACAATAAGCAATGGCTTCAGCTTCAATTTCTTGACATAATTGTTGTCGTTGGTGATTAATCTCTTCACACTGTTTTGCCCTTTCTAAAGCTATATCTTCATCATCAGTAGTTAATAATTCAATCACAATTTGCGGATCGGCAATACGCCCGATCGCATTAATTCTAGGGCCAAGACGAAAACCAATATCTTCCGGCTTAAGAGTGCTTGGATTTTGCGGCCTTAATTTTTGAGTTAATAGATTTTGCCCATCTCCCACATTTTGGGAATCTACACCAGACACTTGAATTAAAGCCTGGATTCCCACCAATTGCGACTTAGGTAATAACCGCAAACCGCGTTTTACCCAACGCCGATTCACACCAATTAAAGGAGCCAAATCAGCAATTGTTCCTAATGTAAAAAGTTCTAACAGCGGATTAACTAAACCATTAACTTTATTCATGCGTTGTGCTAGAGAAATCGCCAAAATATAGGCAACTCCCACCCCAGCCACACCCCGATAAGGCGAAGATTTAGCAATTAATTTAGGATTAAGAATCGCATTAGCCGGCGGCAATTGTAGGGGAATATCGTGATGATCGGTGATAATTACTTTTAATCCCAATTCTCGCGCCCTAGCAATTGGTTGATAAGCAGCAATACCATTATCTACCGTTAGAATTAAAGCGATCCCTTCGCGGTGAAATTCCTCAACAATCCGTTCGTTTATCCCATAACCTTCACGCATTCGGCTAGGAATAGCATAATCAACATCAGCACCCAGAGTTTTAAGACTTCGCAATAAAAGCGCTGTACTCGTCATTCCATCAGCATCATAATCACCACAAATAGCGATTTTTTCCCCTTGAGAAATAGCCTCATAAAGCAATTGTACGCTCACCGCCAAGTCAGGAAAATCCTCCATCGGCTGCGGTAAAACCTCAGTTTCTGGATCTAAAAATGCTTGGGATTCTTGTACAGATTCAATACCGCGATTGATAAGTACCTGTGCCAGCAAAGGCGACAAGCCGATTTCCTTAGCCAAAGCTTCAGCTTGCTGCGGCTGAGATGGATAGATTTGCCAACGCTGGTTAGGCAAACTGCGATCGCTTGGGATTTGAGGAGTTGAGTGCTGTTGCACGGAAGCTTTCATTTAAAGATATCCAGACCATCTTAGCAAATTAAGTACATTATTTAAAATAGATCATAAATTTTGTGTATAATCAAAAAATTGTTTCCATAACTGCCTGCAACTCACCCCCTTAATAAAAATTAAAATATAGAGTGTAGTATGTTTGTGTAGTAGGGATACTAACCAATCCGAATTCTTGTTATAAACAATAGCTGTATGAATACTCAAGCATTTTCCTGGTTAAAAACTGCATTCAGGTTGCAGGGATCTGTAGTTCCTTCGATTTTGCCCCTAGTCATTCTATCTGGTGGATTTGGAGTTTTTATTTCGCTGCTGTACTCTATGGGTGTTCCAGTAGCCTTCCCATTTTTGTCAGCAATTGTCCCCAGTATTGTCCTGGGTTTATTATTAGTTTTTCGGACAAATACAGCTTATGAAAGATACTGGGAAGGTCGTAAATGTTGGGGAACTTTAGTAATTTCTACCCGTAATTTATCCAGGCAAATGTGGATATCAATCCAAGCACCAGAAATGCAAAATGTCATTGAAAAGAAATCGGCAATACGTTTATTAATTGCTTTTGCAGTGGCGATGAAATTGCATTTACGGGAGGAAGAGATGACTTCTGAACTAGAGGTTTTAATATCACCTTCACAGTATGAAACTCTCAAGTCAATGAACAATCTACCGCTACAAATTGCTTTCTGGATTGGAGATTATTTGAATCAGCAATACGATCGAAATTGTCTTGATGTTTATCAATTAACTGCGATGCACCAATTAATTAATAATATCGTTGAAGGATTAGCCGGCTGCGAACGGATTTTAAAAACGCCTATGCCTTTGGCGTATGCAATTCATTTGAAGCAGTTATTATTGCTTTATTGTTTGGCATTACCATTTCAAATGGTTAAGGATTTGGGTTGGGTAACAGGCTTAATTGTAGCTTTAATTAGTTTCGCTTTATTTGGTATTGAACAAATTGGACTAGAAATTGAAAATCCCTTTGGTCGAGATGCGAATGATTTGCCTTTAGATACTATTTGCAATGCAATACAGCGGAATATTGAGGATTTAATTTCTTTGTCTCCTAGCGTTCATGTCAAGGTGGTAGAGGAGTCATAAAAAAGCTAAATCCAGGTGGGCGAATGCCATTCGCCCCTACTGTCCTAATCGCCTTGGCGGTTGCTATAGTAGGGTGCGTCAGTACCGCAGCTTTTCCCATTAAGCATAAGTGTTCTAGCTGACGCACCCTACAAGCTGAACATTTTTAATTTTTAATTTTTAATTTTTGATTTTATTTGTTGCCGTTATTGCTAGGAACTATTAAGATATGTTAGATGAATTAAAGTTTAATGTAGATTCTTAAATTTAAGAGAAACCTTTGGATAACCAGCTTACTAGCAATGAAGTTCAACACCTGATCAAGCAAATCGCTTTAGTTTCTGTAGCGTTTTTGCTGGTAAGCCTTTTAGCAATTACCGGTTTAAGGCAACTTCAGGTGACAGATCCTTACATCAAAACTGTTTTGTCTCTCAATGGCGATCGCATTCAGGGAAAAGCCATCTTTCTCATCAACTGTGCTGGGTGTCACGCAACGCCCAAAAATGACTTGATGAGAAGTCAGATCGGTCCAAATTTGCATCGCGTCTCCCAGCGCAAGTCTAAAATTGGTTTGATCGAGCAAGTAACTAGCGGGAAAACTCCTCCAATGCCTCAGTTTCAGCCTAATCCTCAAGAAATGGCAGATTTGTTGAGCTATTTAAAGGAACTTTAAAATAGTTAACAGTTAACGGTTAACGGTTAACTGTTAACCGTTAACTGTTAACCATTAACTCTAAACTAGGAGACTGAAATTGCTACTAGATAACTGGTTAACTGACACACCATTAACAGTGGCTAAAAGTTCACCATTAAAACTGATTGTTGCTGAGCCATTGCTTTGCACAATTGACAACTGACTAAAAGTCATACCAACCAAAACAAAGGAATCAGTATCGGCGGCAAAGTCAATTATCGTATCAGCACCGCTGTTTGATGCCAAGAGGAAGCGATCGCTACCCCCGCCACCAACTAGAGAATCGCTCCCTAAACCGCCAAACAGCACATCATCGCCAACATCACCAAATAGGACATCGTCGCCGTTACCGCCAAATACAGTGTCATTATCACTCCCACCACAAAGAGTATCGTTCCCTTCATCACCGAGTAGCTGATCGTTACCTAAACCGCCCAAGAGGACATCCTCAGCTTTGCCACCATACAGAGTATCGTTGCCCTCATCTCCAGAAAGGGAGTCATTGCCACGATTACCAGAGATAAAGTCATTACCGCGATCGCCAAAGGCAAAATCAAAACCCTTACCGCCAAACAGAGAGTCATTATTTTCACCCCCGTAGACAGTATCGTTACCAACATTGCCATTGATGTAATCCCCACCTTGTAAAGCAAAGATCAAATCATTACCAGCAAAGCCAAAAATACTGTCATTGCCCGCACTACCAACCAGCGTGTCATTAGCCGTCGTACCATTGATGACATTATTACGAATTGGGCTCGAAGCAATATTCGGCGCGCTAATTCTGGGGAAGTCCGCAGGACAAACTAAATCCGTCGTTACTGGAGTAGGAATAGGAGAAGGCACCGGTGCTGGTGACGGTCCAGGAGTGGGTGCAGGTGCAGGTGCGGGTGCGGGTGCAGGTGCGGGTGCGGGTGCAGGTGCGGGTGTTGGTGTTGGTGTAGATGCTGGTATTGGGAAATTCCCAAAGTTGATATTACTAACCGTCGCACCACTAGCAAGGGTGATGTTCGCAGGATTAGTCGTACTTTGAGTAAACCCAGATGGCACAATTTCTCGAATGCTGTAGGTTCCCGGTGCTAAATTCGTAAAACTGTAATTACCATTGCTGTCAGTAACAGTCTCGCTCAAAGCCCCCGTCGTCGCATTAGTTAACTGAATTGAGACACCAGATAAACCGCCTTCACCACCATCCTGAGTGCCATTATTATTAGCATCATTAAACTTCACACCTCGAATCGTACCCGGTGAGAAGCGGAAGTTACCAAAGTTAACAACTGGCGGATTCGCAGGAATTGTAGGATTTGCGGGAACAGTAACACTACCAACGGCAGTAGTTTGTATCCAACCTGGCTGTTGAACTTCCCGAACATTGTAAGGTCCGCCTACTGGCGCACCTTTGAGAACATAGTTACCAGCAGCATTAGTGAAGGTATTAGGTTCATTAAAATCCAGAACACTATTACCATTCAAGTCAAGGTAGATTTGCCAGTTACCCAGTCCTGTTTCCCCTGCATCAAGAGTACCGTTATTGTTGGCATCATTGAATTTTTGACCTTGAACTTGAGGAATACCGAAGGAATTACCAAAGTTGATATCTTTAATATCCTGGGAACCGACAACTGCAAGGTCGGCAGGATTAGCGGTTGTCTGAACCCAGCCATTTTGCGGAACTTCCCGTATTTTGTAAGTACCAATGGGTACATTATCAAGGGTATAGTTGCCATTTGCGTCGGTAATGGTGTCTTGCTCGATCGCCTGGAATAATCCATCACCATTACTATCAATAAATATCTGCCAGTTAGCTAAACCTGGTTCCCCTGTATCTTTAACGCCGTTGCTATTCAGGTCGTTAAATTTAGTTCCACTGATTTTGCTAGGTTGATAATTGCCAAAATCAACGTTAACAATGTTTTGACCGCTGAGAGCATTGATATCGGCTGGGTTGGGGGTAGTTTGAGTCCAAGTAGCTTGAGCAACTTCCCGTACTTTATAGATTCCTGCTGGCAAGCCCAGAAATTCGTAGTTACCGTTAGCATCGGTAGTCGTTTTAGCTTCACCTGTATCGAAGGTCTTGTTATCATTGGCATCTAAGAATATTTCCCAGCCAGTTAGTCCAGGCTCTCCTGTGTCTTTGACGCTATTTTTATTCAGGTCGTTAAATTTCTGTCCTGCAATCCGGTTAGGCTGGAAGTTCCCAAAGTTATTGTTTTGAGAGTCAGTACCGCTAGTTACAGGAATGGAAAATGTACCTGGGGCTGCTGGTGCTGTTTGTTTCCAACCTGTTTGTATAGCTTCCCGAACTGTCCACACGCCATTTCTGACACCTGTAAACTGGTAGTCACCATTGGCGTTAGTAGTGGCAGTTTGGCGGACTACTCCTGCATTGTCAACTAATTCGATCGTCCAACCGGGTAAGACTGGTTCTCCCGTATCCTGAGCACCGTTAGCGTTTAAGTCGTTGAATTTTTTGCCACTAATTTTGCCAAGTTTGAAGTTTCCAAAGTTGGTGGGAGCAGTAGAAGTGTTGGGATTAGTAACATTGGTAATATTAGTGCCACTGACAGGAGTGAGAGTAGTAATGGCTGGGGGAACGGGGAAAGTTTGCAGCCAATCTGATGCTGGTGTGGGGAAGACTTCCCGTAGAGTGTAAGTTCCAGGTCCAACGTCAGTGATGCTGTAGTTCCCAGAAGCATCTGTAGTTGCGGTTTTTGTTATAGTGCCAGCGGTATTTACTAGCTGGATTGTCCAGTTTTGTAGTCCGTTGTCTCCTGTATCTTGAACGCCATTTTGGTTTTTGTCGTCGAATTTCTGACCGCTGACGGTGATGTTTTTGAAGTTACCGAAGTTGACTCCGGTAATAGTTGCGCCGCTTTGGAGGGCAATGTCAGCAGGATCGGTTGTGGTTTGGGTGTAGCCTGTGGGCACGGTTTCGCGGACGCGATAAGCAGCCGCGTTAGCTAGGGGTTTTAAGCCTGTGAAACTGTAACTACCATCAGCGAGTGTAGTTTTAGTGGCGATCGCGGCCCCTGTGCTGGCATTAGTTAAATTAATCGTAAATCCAGCTATTCCTGTTTCCCCTGTATCTTGAGTGCCGTTGCCGTTTTTGTCATCAAATTTCACACCACTGATGGTCATGTCTTGGAAGTTGCCGAGATTAGCAGTGGCATCAAAGATATCGCTAGTACCAATGACAGTGGCAGTAGTTGGTAAGGTTTGAGTCCAACCAGTTTGTAATGTTTCTCCGATCGTCTTAGTAGTTACAGTGTCGTAGAGAGTGTATTGACCGACAGTAGTA
Organism: Oscillatoriales cyanobacterium USR001; assembly: GCA_001698425.1. GTDB lineage: Bacteria > Cyanobacteriota > Cyanobacteriia > Cyanobacteriales > Microcoleaceae > Kamptonema. The sequence continues at coordinate 70,310 of MBRE01000085.1, forward strand.
CCATTCGTAGCTGTTGTACCAGTCTTGGTATCTGCGGTAATAGTCCAGCCATTTAAACCTGGTTCCCCTGTGTCTTTAACGCCATTGCCATTAGTGTCATTAAATTTTACCCCCTGAACCACTGGCCCGTACTCGTAAGCACCAATGTCTATGGTGGATTTACCAATAATGGTATTGTCAATTTTTCGAGGAAAGCCGGTGCCCCGTTGGTCGAAGGCTGTAGCGCCTACTGTTGTTATTGTTGGGTCGCCGCCACCAATGGCAGGGTTACTGCTGGTAGTTACGGGGCTATTGTCAACTAAGGCAAGAGTGAAAGGTCCACTAGCTGCGCCATTGAGTCCGGCAGAGGCGGCTGGTTTTAATACATTTGCTAAAGCAATGCCCAGGGTTGTTAAGTCCTTAGTATTAACAGTATTTAAACTAGGGGCACCCGCAAGGGTTCCTATTAAGTTGTAATCACTACCTGTGAATATACCTGTAACATCCTTGTTGGTAGTAGCAGTGTTACCAGCGACGATTGTGTTTTTGACTGTAACTGTACCGCCATTGTTGAAAATTCCTCCCGCAGTAGCAGCGGCCCCCGTACCCACAGTCGCGGCTGTGACGGTGTTGTAGGCAATGGTGTTGTTAGTCAGATTAGCTGTGCCACCATTAATGAAAATTGCCCCACCAGCGGCCTTGCCTGCACCTGCGGCACCACCACCAGCATTACCACCCGTGACGGTATTGCTATATAAGGTGCTGTTGGTCATGTTAAAAGTGCCACCACCAACAAAAATTGCACCTCCCAAACCTGCACCGCCTCCGCCAACACCAGTAGCACCTGCACCTCCGAAGCCACTGGTGCTACTGCCACTCGTAGTGCCTCCAGCCCCGCCACCACCGAAATCGCTATTGCCGCCAGTTCCAGCAGTTCCAGCAGTTCCAGCAGTCCCAGTACCAACAGCAGCACCAGCAGCACCAGCATTACCACCAGCACCGCCGCCACCAAAACTACCAAGGCCGCCAGCGCCACCAGCACCACCAGTACCACCACTGCCATTGGGGGTTCCGCCAGTACCACCAGTACCAGCGGCACCGCCACCACCGCCACCACCGCCGAAGAGTCCGCCACCACCATTACCGCCATTACCACCAGTACCACCAGTACCACTACCAGTACCACCAGTACCACCATTAGCACCAGTACCACCAGTACCACCAGGGAAGCCAGTACCACCAGTAGTACCAAAACCACCAGTACCACCAGTACCACCAGCACCAGCACTACCAGCACTACCACCAGAGGAGCCAGCAGTGCCAACGGTACCTGTGCTTAAGTCGGTGTTGCCACCAGCGCCACCGTTGCCAGTGGAACCTGCACCACCAGTCGCAGAGTTGTTAGAGAAGGTAACTCTGTCAACTGTGACGGGACCTGTAGTACCTGTACTGATGAATAGTCCACCACCCAAACCAGCACCACCACCGCCACCGGTAGTTCCTGCACTGCCGATTGCTTTTGCAGAATCAATGGTGAGGTTGGAAATGTTAACTGCGTTTGCACCGCTGTCAACTACAAAGGCACGGTAAGTGTTATTACCACTGATTTTGAAACCACCACCAACAATAGTAGTGGGGTAAATAATTTTTGGGAGCAGCCCTGTGAGGGTGATATCTTGAGAGATGGTTATAGTATCAGCATCATTCACAGCATTAGCCAAAAGGATGGCGTTGTTCAGGCTGGTAAAGTCACTAGCAGGAAAATTCCCTAACACCCCGCTATAAGCTTCTCTGGCCCATTGGGAAAAGACTACGGGAGTCCCTATATCTCCTGTTTTTACTTCTAAATCCCAATCTCCTCCCAAGGCCTCGCACCCGGTAAGATCGTCGGATGCGGCAACTTTTGCTCCGGTTAACTCGCTTAACTTTTCGACGAAGGCGTGGCCTTTTTCTCCAGCCCCAACATGACAACCGTAGAGTAAAATTTCTGGATGATGGGATTTCCCTGCCGACGAGAAAGCAAACCACTGTTCTAAATAGTTTCGATAACTCTCAATGTTGCTTAAAGATAGTTCGCTGGCTCCTAATTGCACGCTACCAGTTGCACCGTGAGATAATAGGTGAACTGCGGCAATGTCTTTTCGCCCAGAGAGTGTGAGGGCAATTTGCTCAATGCCATCTTGTTTAGGATCTAGGATAATGACTTCTGTATTGCGATCGACACTTTGAGTTAGAATTTGGTAATCTTCAACTCTTGAATCTGCGAAAAGTATTTGTTTCCCTGATTCTCTATGCACCATAATTAATCTCCTTGGTAAATTTTAAGATTTTTGAATTTTACCCATTTTTAATGATGGGATTCTAACACGAATCAAGATGATTGTAGGATCTCTGCTACTACTGATTTTGTCAATACCAATACTGACTTTTCACAATTCACTGGGTATCGCGATCGCAAGTATGGCAATAAAAATTATAAACGCGGTTTTGGCAAAAGTTAATATTTTTGTGGATACCGCTCCGGTTTTTGATTGGAATCTGTAGAAGGATCGAAGGATAAGATAGTTCCTGATTTTCCGAAATTTTTGAACCTACTGCTGGGTATTACTGGGAAAAATCTGCACGTTTCCCAACTGTTTGAGTTTTGATAGCTCCCTGTCTCCACAGTTATGATACCCAAAAAGGATATTTTTAATAGCATGGTTGGCAATATTTTTTGAGGAATTATCTTATAGATGAGTATTTGCATGAAAATGGTATTTTGTCAAGTGTCTTATGGAGTAAGAGGGAAAAACACGAAGGCACTAAGACACTAAGGAAGAAAATAGGTGAATTTTGATTAAGAGCCGAGTTTGAAGGCTTCTAAAAATAAGCCGTAAATTAAGCCAAGTTTTAGACAATTTAATATATCTATCAATATGGAACGATTAATTTGCGATCGCTGTCGGTAAACTATCCAGTTAACTAATTCTATTAAGACTGTTAATAAAGCAGCACCAACAATATCTAGCTCGGCGGTTTGTCCGGCGATTGTGGAAATAGCTCCTCCTAAGAATACACCAAAAAGTAAGCTGACGATCGATAGTGATGTCCGTCGCCAAGGATTTTGTAACCAGATTTTTAGGCGTAAAATGAGGGTGTCAAGAAGTATATTAATTCTGGTGTTCTGCATAAATTGGTTATTGGTTTGTAGTAAGCGCTTTAGCGCTCTTTGCGCTTAATATAAACAAGCTAATTATTTAATTTCTATTCCTAACTTGAAAACCGCTATATTAGAGAAGTATTTTTGGTTGAAAGTTTCGCAGACGTAAGGCGTTACTTACTACAGAGACAGAACTAAATGCCATTGCCGATCCCGCAATAATTGGATTTAGTAACCAACCAAAAAATGGAAAAAGAATACCGGCGGCGATGGGAATACCTGCGATGTTATAAATGAAGGCAAAAAATAGATTTTGTTTGATGTTTTGCATGGTGGCTCGTGAAAGTTGAATTGCTGTAACAACACCTTGTAAATCGCCGGAAATTAAAGTAATATCACTGGCTGCGATCGCGACATCTGTTCCGGTTCCAATTGCTATTCCTACATCAGCTTGAGCTAAAGCTGGAGCATCGTTAATCCCATCTCCTACCATTGCAACTATTTTACCTTCGGTTTGCAAACTTTTAATTTGCTCTGTTTTTTGAAATGGTTGGACTTCTGCAAAAATGCGTTTAATGCCAACTTCCCGTGCAATTACTTCTGCTGTGCGATAGTTATCTCCAGTTAATACGATCGTTTCTAAACCCATTTTTTGCAAAGTCCGAATTGCTTTGACTGAAGACGGTTTAACTGCGTCGGCAATTCCCATCATTGCTTCAAGTTTACCATTGACTGCTAACCAAATTACGGTTTTGCCATCAGATTCTAATCGCTCTGAATGTTGCTGCAATTCTTGGGTATCAATTTCTAATTCTTGGAACCACCGCTGATTGCCAATTTGGACAAATTGATTTGATACATAGCCTTTGATTCCTTTACCTGGAAGCGCTTCAAATTTCTGAGATTCTATTAAATCTACGCCTTGAGATTGTGTATATTGGACAACAGCTTCGGCGATTGAATGTTCGGATTTTCTTTCAATTGCGGCGGCCAAGGAAAGGAGTTTTAGTTCATTACTATTCGCCGTGCCTTTGATGGTTAATAAATCGGTGACTATGGGTTTTCCTTGGGTAATGGTTCCAGTTTTATCGAGGACTATTACTTGCAATTTATGGGCTAATTCTAGGCTTTCTGCTCCTTTAATTAAAATCCCATATTCTGCACCTTTTCCTGTTCCTACCATGATTGAGGTGGGTGTAGCTAAACCGAGAGCGCAGGGACAAGCAATAATTAGAACGTTTACCATTGTTACTAGGGCGATTGTGATGTTTCCCGTCGCATTGTACCAAATGATGAAAGTGGCGATCGCGATCGCTATAACTACGGGTACAAACCATCCTGTAACTCGATCGGCTAATTTTTGAATCGGGGCTTTCGAGCCTTGTGCTTGCTGTACTAATTGCACAATTTGTGCTAAAAATGTGTCTTTTCCGACTCTGGTAGCGCGGAATTTGAAGCTACCAGTTTTATTAATTGTAGCTCCAATTACGCGATCGCCTGGTTGCTTTTTTACTGGTAAACTTTCTCCTGTCACCATTGCTTCATCAATGCTAGATGCACCATCAATAATCTCACCATCAACCGGAATTTTTTCTCCTGGTCGCACAAAGATTATATCACCTAAAATAACTTGATTTGTGGGGATGTCTATCTCTTTACCATCGCGAATTACGCAAGCGGTTTTTGGTTGTAATCCCATCAATTTATGTATTGCGTCTGAAGTTTTTGATTTAGCCCGATGCTCTAAAATTTTACCCAATAAAATCAGGGTAATAATTATAGATGATGCCTCATAATAAACATTAACAGTTAAGCCTTGCGCGGTTAAAAATTTAGGATAAATAGTTACAAATATTGAGTAGAAATAGGCAGAGCCAGTCCCAACCGTTACCAAGGTATCCATTGTCGCAGTATGGCGTTTGACGGCTTTCCAAGCATTAATATAAAAGCTCTGACCGCACCAAAGTTGTACGGGGGTAGTTAATATTAATTGTAGCCAGGGATTGTGCAACCATTCTGGGATAAAATGAATTGGTAATCCTGTCATCATGGGTAGCGATCCAATTAACAGAATGGTGCTGGCAATTCCACCTACCCAAACTTTATAAAATAAGAGTTGAGTTTCTGCCTGTTGTTCTCGTTTTTCATCATCGTTGCTCACCCTAAATATATCGTCTGCTTCTATCGGTTGAGCGCTATATCCAGCATCAGTAACTACATTTTGAATTGCCTGAAGATTGGTTTTTTCTATATCGTAGATGACAGTGGCAATTTCAGCGGCAAAGTTGACGTTACATTCGCTTACGCCTGCAACTGAGTGAATAGCTTCTTGAATGCTATTCGCACAACTGGCGCAACTCATTCCTCGTAATTTTAATGTGGCATTATTCATCTCTAACTCTGAAATTGATTGGAATGTTTTGTAACAGTTAACTGTTAATAAATTTAATCGGCAGGATAGCCGGCGCTGGCGATCGCATTCCTAATTACACTTTCCGACTTAACGGTTTCAATCTTAACTAATTTAGTCTGAGGATCGGCCTCAATATTAGCTGATGGATCGATCCGTTGAATGGCTTTCGAGATGGTATTTGCACAAGCAGAACAAGCCATATTTGGAACTTTTAGTTGCAATGTCATAAGTTTAATTGATTTTAAGTTTCACTTTCACTTTAAAATTAAAGCACTAATTTACACACATTATTTACTAATTTAAGATTGATTTAATATTTGTTAGCAGGGCAGTTCTGTAAAATTATAAAAAGTGAAGTTTCAGCAATACCAAAGTCGATTAACTAATACCATTTCTAAAAAAGTTTGCAACAATTTGGGTAGGGCGGGTTCGCCAACAATCGCTGCAATTCGCCAAAATCTTCAAAAACCCGCCCCGAAGACTGTAGTATTAATTTAGAGAATTGGGATAAAATAATTAGGGGCGAATCCCTAACCCAAAAGAGAGGAAACTATGCAAGTCCAACTTAAACAAATTATCGTCCCCCCCGGCCAGCAACTTCTGATGAGTGATATCAGTTGGCAAATGTACGAACAACTCTTAGAAGAGTATGGAAAAAAACGGGGAACGCGGATTAATTACAGTCAAGGAATCTTAGAAATTATGGTTCCATTACCGGAACATGAGGTGAATAAAGTTATTATTGGCGATTTTGTTAAAATCTTGTTGGAAGAACAAAATCTGGAATTTTGGAGCTTAGGTTCAGCAACCTTTAAAAGTAAAACTATGAAACAAGGATTAGAAGCCGATGACTGTTTCTATATTGAAAATGAAGCAATAGTTCGAGGTAAAAAACGCATTGATTTAACTGTAGAACCGCCCCCAGATTTAGCCATTGAGATTGATATTACTTCCCGTACCCAGTTTGATAACTACCAAGTATTAGGAGTTGGAGAACTCTGGCGGTTTAACGGAACGAAATTAGAAATAAACGTACTGCAAGCAGGGCAATATGTGCAGGTTAGTGAAAGTCCTCATTTTCCAAGGGTGCCATTTCTTAATCAGGTGATTCCCCACTATTTAGAACAAAGTAAAATGGAGGGAAGAAATAAAACAATGAAAGCCTTTCGTGCTTGGGTGAGGACACAAATTGAAGAAAGATAGGAATATCATGTGTAAGGGTGAAATATTCAGATTTTAGGTGCGCTTAGTGATTTTAATAATAGCAGAAACCAAGGTATTTTAATATTAGGTATTACTCTCATGTATTTTCTCAGTGGCGGGAATGCAAAGGGAATTATAAAACGCAGAGAACGTAAAGAGGGAGGGCGATCGCCATGCTCATCTTCCAGTTTATAATGTTCGGCTAATTCCGCGACAATTTGCACCTTTCCTGTACGTTTCATTATTGTTGGATCGGCGGCTAAAGCGGCGATCGCGCGGCCTGTAAATAAGGGAGTTTCCCAATTGTAGCGATCGCGGATGGCAGAATTTTCGCGATCGATAATTTCACCAGCATTCATTTCTGTTGCTAACTGATTAAAACGTTCAGTACCGACAATTCCCGGCCAAATAGAAAGCGAGGCTATATTATGAGTTTTAAGTTCTACCGCCATATCAGCAGCAAGGCGATCGCAAGCAGCTTTTCCCACACCATAAGGCACGCTAAAAATATAAGATAAACCCCCCCAAGAAGAAATAGTACAAATAAGTCCTTGGCGATGTTCAATCATCATCCTCGCCGCAAAAATACTCGCTACATAATGACTGCGAAGACCGACATTATTGCAATTATCCCACAGATTAGGTTCCGCATTCCAAAAAGATTTACCATAATTATCCTTTAACGGTTGCACTCCTGAGTAAACATTATTTACCAGTATATCAAGCTTTCCCTGCTCATTTTGAATGCGCTCAAATAACCAACGAACCTGCTCATCATCGATATGATCTACCTGTACGGGAATGCAAATACCGCCAGCTGCTTCAATGGCTAATTTTGTATCATTTAAACTCCCAGAAATCTCATTTCCTGCATTAGATCGATCGAGGCTACGACCAGTAATATAAACTGTGGCTCCAGCTTCGGCAATTCCCAGGGCAATTCCTTTACCAATTCCCCGTGTTGCACCTGTAATTAATGCGATTTTTCCCTCTAGTTTTGGCATGATTTTTATTAATTTATTTGGTTATTAGAACATCAGAAGACAAGAGAAAATAAGCTAAAAATCTTTCTGTATAATACAAGGCTAATTGATTGCTCACGCCATTAAAAACTGCATCAAAAGCGTGTTCTGCCCAAGGAATCTCTAATAGGATAGCACGATTACCAGTAGATTGCAATTTTTGGTACATTCCGCGTCCAAATTTAGGTTGAACGACACGATCGCGACCTGCATAAACTAATAAGGAAGCCGGAAGTTTCGGTTTAACATAATTAGCCGGAGAAGCTCGATCGTATAATTCAGGAAATTCTTTAGGGGTTCCTCCAATAAAATCACGTAGGATCGATCGGACGTTTAAAGGATCGGGAAAAGGTGGGTCATTGTATCCCATAGTTAAGTTATTTGGTCCATAATAATTTACTACTGCCCGAATCGGCAATAGATCTGAATTATAAGCATAAAGTGTCGCCAATTGTGCCCCAGCAGAACGACCGAGCATTGCTATTCTCTCCAGGTCAATTTCCCACTCGTTAGCATGGGTTTTAAGATAAGCTAAGGCAGTTTTTACGTCTTCTATTTGAGCCGGAAAATGATATTTAGGAGAGTGACGATAATCAATTGCTACTACACAATAACCTTGAGCGGCCATGTAGCGGCTAAATTCTTCATTATCATCAGGATTTCCTTTTCGCCAACCTCCTCCATAGAGAATAATAATTGTGGGATATTTGCCAATTTCTAGGGGGCGATAAAAGTTTAATTGTAGTTTTTCTCCATTGTAGTTGGCAAATTCAATCCCGCGATCGATCCGAACTTTTTTAAGGGGAATTCCTCGAAAAGCATCTATTAAAATAAATGCTCGATCGCGAAATTTTGCCTGTGTAGATTCAGGGATTTTGGTTAAATAATCTACTCCTAAAATTCTTTGAAAATCTGCCGCTATTTTGGCATTAGCTGTCGGCAATTGCAATAATGGCAGGAAACTTATAAACATCGCTAACAGACTACAAATTAGTGATAGACGGGAAACCCGACTTTGATTGATTATCAAAGCATTTAGCAGGATAGCGATCGCATTAATAACTATCAACCAAGGACTTATTTCTGGTGTTCCTACTGCCAAATATAACAGAGAAATTGTAGGTGCTGGTAAAATTATCCAGATGCTCATCAACAATCCCACGATACTTAATAACCAGGGAATTAACAAAGATAAGATAGTAATTTTTATTTGCATAATTAGTTATTAGTTATTGGTTATTAGTTATTGGTTATTAGTTATTGGTTATTAGTTATTGGTTATTAGTTATTAGTTATTAGTTATTGTTCCCTCTTCCTTCTTCCTTCTTCCTTCTTCCTTCTTCCTTCTTCCCTCTTCCTTCTTCCTTCTTCCTTCTTCCCTCTTCCTTCTTCCTACCCTAAAAATACTCGTACCCTCACCCAAAAGAAATTTGAGAAGTTGACTGTCAGCGGACTACAGTTTGCGAGTACATCCTTAATTGCTAAATGCTAACTCAGAACTCGGTATGATACCAATATAGTTGGTAGGCAAGAAATAGATAAGGATGGTTATTCGTATGCAACATAAACCAAGCCCCCCGTGTCCTCTCACCACTAATCTAAGTACAGGTACAGTGGGATCTCCACAGGGGAAGACTGATGAGTAGATCGCCCCGAAACACAACCAATCGCACTAGGGATCGTATCACTTCCTGGCTAAACCACTCTGAGTCTATGGAACCCCTCGTAGAACATACGCTAACATGGCTTGAAGTGCTGGGCTATACCGTTCTGTTGGAATCGGATATTATCTCAGGACGACATCAGACAGTTTTGCGAAGTTATTGCAATGGTATACTGGGCGATCGCTTTCGTCAGGCGATGCAACGCATCAATCCAACGGTGTCACCCCAGCAGATTGAGTCTATCCTTCATCAGCTAACCACAACTCCCAGCCTACCAATGCTGCAACAAAACCGTCGATGGCATTTACAATTGTTGGATGGTATCCGAGTTGAGTCTCCACTAGCCGAAGATGGTAGACCTCTCACCCTGAAACTTATAGATTTTTCCAATCTCCTCAACAATGACTGGTTAGCGATCCACTCCTTTCCGGTGATTGAGGGAGATTATCAACATTGTCTGGATCTGGCGATCTTTATTAATGGATTACCATTGGCGGTGTTTCATGGTCTGCATGGGGGACATGAAGCCTGGTCGCTCCGAACAGCTTATTTGCAGTTACAAGAGTATCAAACTCACTTACCCAAGTTTTTTTCCTTTAATGAGTTGCTGGTACTTTCTAATGGAGTGCAATCTCGGATCGGCACACTCACAAATTCATGGAAACAGTTAATGCGGATTCACTCAGCTAACGGAGAACAGGTTCCTTTTGCCGGGGAGACGGAGGTGGAAACTTTGATTCAAGGTATTTTTGATAAACGGCGCTTTTTTGAAATTATTCAATACTTTATTGTCTTTCGACAAAGCCGGACAGTATTAACTAAGAGGCTACATCCTCATCGATTTTGTACAATTGCCATCCCTAAACACTTGGAGATAAATTGTGAAAATAAGACTCTTTTGCACCTGCAAAAATCACTATCAGAATGCTCGTCAAGCGATCGCCGAACAGAATGCGCTGGTACTCCATGTCGAAGCATTGCAATCTAAACATCTTCAGAATTAGACAACTTTGATTTCTTTTAAGTTCAATTACTTTTGAAAATATCTATGCTACAGCCTGACGATCTCGCCCCTACTCCAACATCTCTGGATCAAATTTTGCAATCACAGCTTGAAGAAGCTGTAGGTTACTATTTCTATACAGGTTGCGATCGCATCACTCAGACTCTCTTAGCTCAGTGTCAGTGGTCAATAGTAAGTCTGGATATACCCACGTTAACAATTGCCTGTCCCGATGCTAAAACATATTGGAACTTGGTGAGCAACATTAAATGTATCAGTGATTATTTATCCCGCGTAACCCGTCCCAGCAGAATAGAGGTCATTCCCGGAGATCGAAAAAATTTCTACTTTAAAGTTGAAGTTGGTGCATCGATGGGAAACGATTAACAGATTTGCACCTCGCTGTCAGCATCGCCCTTTGACATTAGTTATTGGTTATTGGTTATTCTTCCTTCTTCCCTCTTCCCTCTTCCCTCTTCCCTCTTCCCTCTTCCTTCTTCCTTCTTCCCTCTTCCCTCTTCCTTCTTCCCTCTTCCTTCTTCCCTCTTCCCTCTTCCTTCTTCCCTCTTCCCTCTTCCTTCTTCCCTCTTCCCTCTTCCTTCTTCCTTCATTAATTAGGTTTAACTTGCAACGCATCCTTAGCAGAAATTCCATCATTCTGAACTCCAAAATACCACAAACTAGCCGCAGCTTCAGCGCGAGTCACTGATTTATTCGGCTGAAATAGCGTAGTAAAACCAAAAACTCGACGGATATTCGCTAAATCTCCATTATTAAAATCTGCCAAAACTGCTCGCGCCACACTAGGATCAATCTTTGCGGAATCTTGAAAACCCCACCTTTCTTTCACCGCATCAATATTAGCAGTAGGTAAAGCTTGACGAGTATCAAAAGGTACTTTCCAAAGGATCATAGCCGCTCGAGTTAATGGCTCATCTGGTCGGAATTTTACATCTTTAATATTACCAGAAAGCGCACTCGGAATTAAACCCGCTTCTGCCAAACCTTGAATAGCTGGAAAATCAGGATCGCTTTTTGGTACATCTGAAAATATCGCAGCATTTGAATTTACTGCTAATCGAATTTGCTTACCCTGATTATTAGCATAAATTTGATTGTTGGCAGCTACTAGCCAGCGAGAATACTCGCGACGAGTAATAATTTTATTAGGTTCTGGTAAAGTATTATTGCTATTATTGCTATCCAAACCTTGATTTTTTGATTGTAGTTTCAGCACACCTAACTGAGCTACATCACTCACGTATTGACGCAATTCTTGAGGTACTTCGTTTTGATTTTCTACCGTTTTCTGCGGTATTGGTAATGGTGTTGATATACCTTGTTTGAGATTAGGAGAAGGCGAGAAACTTGGCGAAGGCGTAGGAGAAATTAATATCGGTGAATTGCTTGGTTGTGGTGTCGCAATAATTGTCTCTGCACCCTTTCCATACTCAATTAAAAATTCTGTCACCGCTGCTGATTTCTGGGGAGAAACAAAAGAGACAACTACCTGTAAATTATCTTTAGTAGCCGTTAGTTTTCCTTGTCCATCTTCGCTAAATTTGTTAATAATTTCCCACTTTTTCCGGGTTAATTCAGTTTGGTAAAAATTCTGAATATAATTGCTAGGATCTGTTGTTTTCCAGCGGAGAATTTTAGCTTCACCAGAATTATTGGACTCAGTAACTTCGAGTAACTGAGCATTAGTATAAATGGGAATTTCCGCCGGAAAATTCCCAGGTAATTTAGCAGTTGAGATATTGGATTCGTTAGCAACAGGCGATGGTGTTGGTGTTGATAAATTAACTGGTTTTTCATTAAGTCTAGGATCGGCTGCTAAAGATTCTTCTAATGCTTTACTATTAGGACTGTTGGCACAAGCAGTTAAAGATATTAGCAGCAAAAAAGATAAACTGGCATTCCCAGCAAAATATTTTATCCTCAATATTGATTTAGTAGTTATGGATCTCATATTTCACCTGGCTTATCCTCAAATTAGTTTAGCGCTAATGTAATCTTAAAGCACGAGAAATATAACTTTACAAATCTTCAATTAATTTAATTCGATCGTCTGTATCCTCTGCTACCACTTCTTCTGCGACAGAGAGCTATGATCGATGAGCGGCAACTTGACTCACACAGTTGAGTTTCCTTTGAGCGACCTATTAATATACTCAAGCAAGCCGCACTTGACAATTAACACAAAGAGTCGCGATAATAATTACATAACCTGCTCATAACCGAGCAGTTTTCTTGGGAATCCTTCAGCGAGGCATTCCAGTAACCCAGACAAAACTATTATGTCCGGGCTCGCACAAGCGTCCCTGGTGTTCTGTTAACTAGAACCGCAAAAGCTCATGGAAGGAGAAAGTGGCAGTAAGCAAACAAGCACAACAACACAGAAGCTTTTCCGAAAAACGCAAACCGCGTTTAAATGGCAAAAGCTCCTGAAAATTTCCGATTGTGCGTTGGCTAAATGCTCAGGATTGATAGGAAAACACCCAAACTATGAGCTTTCACTGCAAGAACCAGCAGTGACGGGAGGTGACAGTAGTTAACAAAGCAGACTTACCACTTAATCGTCAGGGATCGGGCAAAGATATCCCCAGCAAAACCTGACACTTTTGATTGTGAAAGGTGGCAATAACAATCAAAAAAATTCTGAAATTTTGGCAATTGGCAATTAGTTTAAGGAAACTTTAAATTTTGAGTGTTTACGAGTTGCCCAAGTTGAATTTTTTTGAACTAATCCAATCCCAAATTAGTGAATTTAAACTTTAGCTGCGCTAATAATGGTGCTGCTTAATCATTCACCATTTTTAGTATTTCTTTTGAACTAAATTCTGACAATTCCAATTCCGACTCGCCAACTTTACTTGTAAAAAACTGGTGAAGAGTTCGGAGATGTTCGCACATACATATCCAGGAAAACCACTCAACTTTTTTATGAATTCCACCGATCTTTTAAGTGCCAATGAACTTTTAACTAGACATAGACAAGGAGAAAGAGACTTTAGAGGGGCTAATTTAATTGCCGTTAATCTCGGTGAAGCCAATCTGAATCGGACAAATTTAAGTAATGCCAACTTAAGAGGGGCAAACTTAGCTAGAACTAAACTAATCGGAGCGAATTTAAACGGCTCAGATTTAAGCGGAGCTAATTTATCTAAAGCGAAACTGATTGAAATTAACCTCAGTGGAGCTAGTTTAACAGGAACTATTTTATTAGGTGCAGACCTCAGCGGAGCCAACCTCAGCGGCGCTATTTTTTCTCAAACAGACCTCAGTAAAGCTACCCTAATCGGAGCTAGTTTACTAGGAGCTTGTTTGTTAAATGCCTCAAAATTAGTAGAGGCAAATTTGAGTGGCGCAACTCTGAGCCGAGCTACTGCGAATGGAGTTGATTTAAGTAGAGCCAATTTAATTCGAGCAATTCTTAGCGAAGTTGACTTAAGTGGCGCAAATTTAAGCGGCGCAACTTTAATTCGAGCTTACGCCAATCGCAGTAATCTTAGTGGTGCTAATTTGCAAAATGCGAACTTGAGCGAAGCCAGTTTTCGGGAAGCAAATTTGTGTGTTGCCAATTTGAGCGGTTCTGATTTGCAGGGAACTGATTTGCATGGAGCTAATTTAAACGGTGCGAATCTTTCTGGTGCTAGTTTGCAAGGAGCTACTCTCAGTGGTGCTAATTTGAATGGAGCAAATCTGCATAAATCTGACTTAAGAATGGCTGAATTAAATAAGGCAAATTTGCGTGGAGCGAACTTGAGCGGGGCTAATTTATCTGGGGCTAGTTTGTTAGAGGCTGATTTGCGTGGAGCTAACCTCTGCGGAGCAAATCTTTGTGGTGCTGGTTTGCTGTTGGCATCATTGGCGGGTGCAGATTTGACTGGAGCAAATTTATCTGAAGCTAATTTAATTGGTGCTAGTTTAAATGTCTCGAATTTGCAAGAAGCATCTTTAGGTGGGGCAATTCTCCCTAATGGAGCGGCTTATGGTTAAGGGATAGTGGGAGCAATTGGTGTCAAATTAAGCCGAAAGCCCGCTAGGGACTAAAGTCCCTGTCTAATAGTTAAAGTCCTCTGAAGAGGACTGAAAAAAATTGTTAAATTCATTAGTCATCTGAGCGAGGACTTGATCTTTGAGACAGGGGTTTTAACCCCCTGTCGGACTAAGGGTTTAACGTTAAGTTGACACCAATGCACAGGGGATTGCCCCTACAAAATGCTTTAGTCTTCTGCAATTTCAAGCTGGGTTTGCGGCCTCTTCAAAGCGTACAAATGTAAGGAAAAGGCCCATTCATTTGAGACGTTTTTAATGCCATGAATTTGCCATCCGTCAATGAATAGAAAATCCAGTGGTTTGGCTATGTCTTGGCGATAGATGAAGAACTTATCGCGGCTAACTTTGTACAGAGTTTGCAAAATTTCTCCTGATAGAGTTAGGACTAAAGCTTTGCTATTGAAATGATCGTGTTTGAAGCTGTTTGCCTGTTTTGGCGGCCAGAAACAAATGCCTGCTTCTATTAGAAAGCTAGAGCATAATTGCAACCAAAAATATTGGCCTTTCTCGGAGTATTCTAATCGAGTTTTCAGTAGATTGAGATCCTTTGGTAATAGTAATGCGAGGATGAGCAATCCGAGTGTAAAGGGGCGATCGCATAATTGCTTGAGGATTTCCAGAAGTTGTTTCTGGTAATTTTCGCCAGGGTTTCCTAAGTTTGATATACTGTTGTTCATTGGTTTTCGTTGCTGGTCGAGTTTACATTTGGTTGGAAGACATTTGGACTGCGATCGGCAATTTTTTTTGTGGACATTCCCCAAAAACTAGGGTTAGGTTTTGGGGAGATGTCTTAGAGAAAATAGCCTCTAGTTAGGGCGGCAGTGGTCCCCATTGGGGCTGCTTTGTGGTACGCAGCCGGCGATCGCATTGGGGCGATCGACTGCTGTGGGTGAAGCCCAAAATACCAAGGTTGTGATTAGAATGACCTGGAAGCTCCTTTTGAGGAAGGGGCGCTTGGTTGTCGCTAAATCGGTTAAAATTTTAAACATTGGCTTTCGTTGCTGTTCAGTTGGTCAATTTCACAAATTTGAGAGAATCGCGATTGCACTTGCAGCAAGGCTGCTGGCTGTTTCCTCTCTCAATCTGCAAGTAAAATAAAATGCCAGATTAGATAAACCAAAAATCCGATCACGTTATGATCACGATCGCGATCTCACTGTTGAGTTATTGAAGAATGAATAAGGTTAACGCTTTAGCAACAGGAACAAGAACAGGTAAGAAAGGAGAGGTCAAGTTCAATGAAATGATCGAAACTGCACAAAAAGACAAAGGACGGGGAAGCGGTTGGGCAAAAAACGACTGTAGACAAGCTTTGATAGAAGCTAGTCGCTATCAATTTCAAAATGTAGTGGCTCCAGCGTTAAGGATTTCTATTGATGACCTAACAAAATCTCTTAACTTGAAAATATTGAAACAATTATTCAAAAAAAATGAAATCCGTGTCTCTGCTGGATACGACACAATCACGCAAAAAATTTTTACCACCGAGGATTCTCGCAAAAAAATTGTAGAATATTTGTTGGAATTAGAAGAGAAAGGCGAGCAATCTATTTCCGTTCAGAACCTATTTGATGCGATTGAACAACTGAATTTACATACAGACAGAATTACCGATAGAAACTGGCGCGATTTTTTAGACTGTAAAAAAATAGATAGAGACATTTTTAGGGTTTTTTGTTCAATTTTAAATATTAACTACGATGATGTTGCAGATATTCCTCCAGAGCCGCAAGGAAAAGACCTCACAAAAGAAACTCGATTAGTTGAAGTTCTCACTACTTTTAATCATGGGACTCAAAAAAATACTGTTTGTGCAAAAGCTGCCCATAAAGATGCACCTAAAGCGTTTTTAGTTGTTAATCCTTGCTCTTACAGCCGAACTTGGATGCTCAGAAGGATTGAGTATGAAATTAAAATAGTTTCTCAGCGAGGAGTTGAAATAGAACAATTTTTGAGTTCATCAAATTTTCTACCGCTATCAATTGAAGACTTAAAATCATTATTTAAGAAAAAATTTGTCAATCTTAAACTAATCAACGAAAAACTGCAAAAAAAATATTTGTTTTTTATTGTGAATATTGATAACTATGATTTAGTTGAACTTAAAAATTTAGTGGAGAAGTTTTGGAAACCTATCTTAAATCAAGTTAATCCTCAAAATCCTGGTAAAATTCTCTTGTTCTTAGTGAGTAGTGGCCAAGGAAATAATTGGCAAACTGAATGGCAAAATATCTCAATTTTGGCTGAATCTATTGTTGAACTTCCCCCAGCGAAACCAGATGTGAATGATTTATCTGAAATTATCCCTAGAGTGGCGATGAGATTAAATATACAATTAGCAGAAGATTTAACTGTTTTTTCTCAACAGTTGCTCAACGAAAGCCAGGGAAGTACACAGAAACTTCTGCAATTGTTTTATAAAAAATTTGAGTGCAAACCTACGCAACTTAACCAACAATGGCAAAACTACCCCTAAAATATCTAAAGGATGACAAAGACGAATTTCAACCCACTCAAGGGGGGGAATGGAGCGAACTTGTCAACCAAAAAATCTATCCCTACTACCCCAGTCAAGCATTAGTAGAAGCTGTTAACTTAGCCATTCGTCTCAATCGTCCTTTATTACTCGAAGGCGAACCTGGCTGCGGTAAAAGCCAACTGGCGGCCGCAGTTACTTATCAATTTAGCCGGCGTTATCCAGAGATTAAATGGCGTTACCAGTTATGGAATGTACAGTCAACTAGCAAAGCACAAGATGGGTTTTATACCTATGATTATGTGGGTAGATTACAAGCAGCACAATTAGGCATAACAGATCCAGAAAGCAACCCTAATAACCCAGAAAATTTTATTAATTGGGGGCCTTTGGGATACGCATTTCGAGAGCATCAATGCGATGAGGATGAAAATAAACGTCCTATTCGTACTATTGTTTTAATTGATGAAATTGATAAAGCCGATCGAGATTTGCCCAATGATTTGCTATTAGCTATCGAACAGCAAAAATTTGAAGTTAAAGAGGTGCGAGTTAAAGATGAAAAAGGAAAGGAATCATCACGTTGGGAAAAGGCTAATCCAGACGCACCGCCGATTATTTTCATTACTTCCAATCACGAAAAAGATTTACCTAGTGCATTTCTGCGGCGTTGTTTCTATCATTATGTAGAATTTCCTAAAGAGGAGGCGGATTTAAGAAAAATCATTAATGCTCACTTTGAGAAAAGGAAAGAACCGCCAGCTAGTATTGTGACAAAAGCTATTAATAAGTTTCGCAAATTACGGGACAGGATGGAAGAAGTTCAAGGCGAATCTGGAAAAAAAGTTAGCACTAGCGAATTAATTGATTGGATATATGGTCTTGATGACTATCCGGTTAAAGAGATCGAAAAGATGCTAGATGATAATTCAAAAGAATTACCTATTCCGGGTGCGTTACTAAAGAACCATTCACACTATAATGAATATAAGAATATAAGTAGAACATAACCTTAAACCAATTTTCCGCTAGTCTGACAGGGGTTAAAACCCCTGTCTCAAAGCAAAAGTCCTCTGAAGAGGACTAATGAGTTTAAAGGTCTTTTTCTCACTCAGTCCTCTTCAGAGGACTTCATCTATTAGACAGGGGTTTTAACCCCTGGCGGCCGTCGGATTAAGCAGCCATCAGATTAAGCTGATAGCAATATCGGATATTTTCAAGAAAAAAGGTGAATTAATGACTGTTTCTCTTCCACTGCTAAAATTATTTAATCGACTGCGAGAGCATTTGCCCTTGGGAGTCGATCAATACAATTTGGCATTAGAAGCACTGATACAGTCAATTGAGGATGATTTCGATCCCACAGACATTGAAGCGGTAAAAAGGCTATGCCAAATTGTCTGGGTAAAATCCCCAGAACAAAAGAAAATTTTTGACAATATTTGGCAAGATTTTCGGTCAGTTTCAGCGACTCAAAGTAAATTAATTAGAGAAAATTTACAGATTGATAAAGACGGGGAAAAACCCCCTGAAATAAACGCAATTGAGCCGCTACTAGATGACGACCAACCTAGAGATAATGATGGCCAAATACCAGAAAATTATGTCAACTTAGAAACAGCAGAAACACAGGTAGGAAGGGCGGCTTCTGTCTTTTGGAAAGAAGCCTACTATTTTCCCGTGAGTCGTCAGCAACTCTGGGATGGATGCCAGAAATTTCAACCTGAAAAATTGCCAAAAACACGCAGAGAAATAGATATCATTGCTACCGTTGAACAGGTAGCCAAAGCAGGATTTTTTACTAACCCAATTTTTGCTCAAAATCTGACTATTGAAAATCCTCCAGAAGTGCTATTACTGATCGATCAACAGGGGTCAATGACTCCCTTTCATCCTTTTTGTCGCCATTTAGTAAAAATTTGGGGAAATACTACCAAAATCAAAATTTATTACTTTCAAAACTGCCCAAAAGATGTCCTTTATCTTGACCCGCAATTGCGCCAAGAAACTGAAGATTTAGAGACGCTTTTAGAGAAGTTACCAACTGACAATACTATAGCCATGATTATTAGCGATGGGGGGGCGGCAAAAGGGCGTACTGTCATCTCCCGCTGGGAAGAAACTGTTGAATTTCTGAATATTTTGACAGATGAAGTGCAACGAGTGGCATGGTTGAATCCTTTGCCCCGCTGTCGCTGGTTTGATTCTACTGCTAAGAATATTGCTGATATTTACCCCAAAGAAGTGCCGATGTTTGCTTTGGAAAGTTGGGAATGGGAGAAAATGATCCAGTGGTTGCGGTGGGGAGAAAAAAGTGTTTTTCAGTTTATCCAGCAGCGTCAGGAAGCCGCAAAAGAGAAATGGCAACCGACTGATTCAGAGGATGATTGGGATTGGAACTTTGATGCTAAAAGCTTGATTAATAATTTTGAGAAAAAATACACACAAGCGCATTTACAATTGGCTTTCCATGCAGCTTTTCCCCTGACGATAACTCCTGATTTACTTTACCGCCTGTGGCAAGAGTTTTTGGTGAAAGATGACTCTCAAAAAAATCTCCCTTGGTATGCAGTAGCAGATATTTTGCTATCTGATTTATGCAAATCTATTGATACAGAATTGACAGAATTGTATGAAATAGACCGGGAAATCCGTAATGAGTTATTGAGTCAATGTGTAGCTAGTTTTGGAGAAAAGAGACTGGAGGCATTATCTAACTTTTTGATCAAATATCTTGACGAACAGATCCAAAAACCCCCAAGTTGGTTGGAGACTTTATATGAAATGCAGCATTGGGCGGCTTTAGCTTATACCAACCGTAAAGATGAAGCGGCGGAAAACATCGCTAAATCTTTGCAACAAGCTTATTTACATAATCATAAATCCCAATTGATTCAATGGTCGGAGTTAGTGACAACTTTGACTCCGGTTTTGTCAGACAAGAAATATCGACCTTTGTTAGTGGCGGCGGAGGGTTACGGTGCAGAGGCACGGGGAATTAAGCGGGTTACTCAAGCCACAAGACAAAAATGGGAAGGAGTTTTTGGTAAGGAAGAAATCGCAAGTGTTGGGAAAATTGCACTGGCAAAACCGGGTAGTATTCTTGGTAGATTTCCCCTCAAAAGTTTCACCTTTGAAACCGTCACCGTCAACCCCAAAGGCGAAATCATCCAACGGGAAACCAAACAATCACAATACCTCACCGAAAACATCGGCAAACCCCCCCTAGAAATGGTCTACATCCCCGGAGGAAACTTCACAATGGGCTCCCCAGAAGGAGAAGGCTACAGATTTGAAAAACCCCAACATCAAGTCACAATCAAACCCTTTCTCATGGGAAAACACCCCGTCACCCAAGCGCAATGGGAAGCAGTCGCCAACCTCCCGAAAATTCAAGATGACCTAGACCCCAACCCATCTCGCTTCAAAGGCAAAAATCGCCCCGTAGAAAGAGTTTCCTGGCACAACATCATCGAATTTTGTGCCAGACTATCGCAAAAAACCGGAAAAAACTATCGCCTCCCCAGCGAGGCCGAGTGGGAATACGCCTGTCGCGCCGGCACAACCACCCCATTTCACTTTGGGGAAACCATCACCCCAGATTTAGCCAACTACGATGGCAACTACACATATAAAGAAGGCCCCAAAGGGATTTACCGCCAAGAAACGACCCCAGTAGGCAGTTTTCAAGTCGCTAACGCCTTCGGAATCTATGATATGCACGGAAACGTCTGGGAGTGGTGTGCAGACCCTTGGCATGATAATTACGAGGGATCACCGACAGATGGTAGCGTCTGGGATGAAAACAATAATGATAATCATTACCAAAGCTACATTGATTTATTAGTCAACATAAGGAATGATAACCGACCCCGGCTGCTGCGCGGTGGTTCTTGGTACGACAGTGCCGACAATTGCCGCGCTGCTTATCGTTACCTCAATTCGCCGGACTATCGCCTCAACAGCATCGGTTTTCGGGTTGTTTGTTCGGGTGCGTGGCTTCCTTAGCCCTTGACACTTTTGCCCTTTTGTGCTATGCACTTCTTCCTCTTTACACTTGGGGGGGTCGCCTCTGGCGACTCGATTTATTTTTTGAATATCTATTGCTGAGAGCGGTATTATGGGAATAATATCCTCCTATGGAAATTGGCAAAAGTAGATTCTACGCCGAAATTATCGCCTCAACTGCAATTTGGATGTCGGCAAATGCTAGGGGTATAATCTCACCTTAGCTTCTACCCCCAACCCCCTTAGAAAGGGGGCTTTTCCGGGTTCCTCCCCTTTGCAAGGGGGGGCTAGGGGGGGTCGTATTTGTACCTCATATAATTGAGAACCGCTATATCACTTTAAACGCCCAGACCGCAGAATACTAATTAACAACCACAAACCTAAAAAACTAGCTCCGGCAAATAAACTATTACTTAAAAAAGATAATTCAGCTGTTTGAGCATTTCCAGAAATAATTGCTGCTCCAATAATTAACGAACCTACTACTACGCTAAAGGACAAACGATTGGCAGAGTCATCTAAACTACGGCGCAAAGGTTCAATATCTTTGAGGGTTAAATTCCATTTCAAAGTTTCCGAAGTCACTCGATCTAAAAGAATTTCTAACTGACGGGGAGATTGCAAAGATAAACTCTTAATATCTAATGCGGTTCTTAACAGTGCTTGGGTGGGATCGTCTCCTAATAATTGACGACGAAATAAATCTGTCATCAAAGGTTTAATCTGTTCTAATAAATTTAGTCTGGGGTCAAAAGTCCGAGCTACGCCTTCTAAATTAGCTAAGGTTTTTGAATATAAACCGAGATTGCTAGGCAACCTAATTTTATTATTCCGGGAAATTTGCATCATCTCATAAAACACTTCAGAGAAATTAATTTGTGATAAGCTCAAGTTATAATATTTTCTCAAAATTCGAGCATAATCATTTTCTAACTGAGCTAAACTTTGAGGTTGGGCTGATTCTGCTAATTTTAAGGTTAATTGACTGCATCGATCGGCATCTAAATCAACAATAGCTAATAACATTTCTGTTAAATTTTGCTGAGTGCGGGGGTCAAGGCGGCCAATCATTCCGCAATCTAATAGGGCTAATCTTCCATCATTGAGATAAAATAAGTTACCGGGATGGGGGTCGGCATGAAAAAAGCCATCTATGTAAAATTGCTGAAAGAAGGCTCGGCATAAAAGAGTGGTAATTGCTTGGCGTTCGGCTTCTATATCTCCACCGTGATTAGTGCCTTTTAAGTTACCTAATAAAATTGGTACGCCATCAAGCCATTCCATTACCATTAATTTTTTGGTTGTTAATTGCCACTGAATTTGGGGAACGACTATTTGTTGGGGATTAAACCAACGACTTTGAGATAAATTTCGGCGTAGTTCGTCTGTGTAAGTTGCTTCTTGAATAAAATTTAATTCGGCCATTAATGCTGTGCCAAATTCATCGGCTAGGGCGACAATATCATATTGTTCTCCAAATTCTGTAAAGCGGACAAGTTCTGCTAGACTTGTGAATACGGCGATGTCTTGTTCGATGGTGATATCTATGCCGGGACGTTGGACTTTGAGGGCGACTTCGAGGCCGTTTTTGAGGGTGGCGCGGTGGGTTTGGGCGATCGAACCGGCGGCGACTGCTTGGGGGTTAATTTTGGCGAAGGTGTCTTCGAGGGGTTGTTTGAGTTCTTTGCGGATGATTGGCTCGATTTCTGACCAGGGGACGGGGGGGACTTTGGCTTGTAGGCTGGAGAGGGTTTCGATGTATTCGGCGGGTAAAAGGTCGGGGCGGGTGCTGAGTAGTTGTCCTAATTTTATATAGACTGGGCCTAAATCGATCAGGATGTTGCGGAGGACTGCGGGAGTTGGGAGACTGGGTTCGTCGGTTTGATTGCCGGTGAGGAGTGTTTTCATGTAGTCCCAACCGTTGCGGAAGACTACTTCGAGGATTTCTCCTTGGCGGGAACTGTTTTGAACGAGGTTGGAAAACAAGGGGCCTCCGAGTTGTTGGGTTTGATTGGAGTTTGATATTTAAAGGATAGCGTTAGTTTAAGCCGAAAGTCGTAGTCTGGGGCAGGGGCGAGGGATTGGAGCAGATATTTTTATGGTTTTTACCTTCATTTTTTCGCCCGAATGTTTCGCCCTTACTTCGGAAATTATCTGAAAATATCTTAAAATGTAAATTAACTAGAGAAATTGGAGAAGAGAATGTTGCTGCATGATTTCCTTATTGAGATGGCGCGCGATCGCGAATTGTCTCCGAATCAGGAGCAAATTTTGATACTTAGGCTTGCTGAAGAAAAGGATTATGAAGAAATTGCGACTAAATTACGCACATCTCCTGGTGCTTGTTTGAAGCAAATGGGGCATATTTACAAGAAGTTTGGAGTTAGTGGTAGTTACCGAGGGAAGGAAAATCGTCTAAGAATTTCTTTGCTGGATCAGTTTGCGGAATGGAGTAAGGTAAAAGCTGCGGAAGATTTGCAGCGGCAGAGATTGAAAAATAGTTCTTTTTTGGGCAGGTTTGATGAAGATACGGAGGCGATCGCGTTTATTTCTAGTCCTCAAAATCCTGAGTTGGTTTCCTCTCGCCAACATGGTTTAAAATTGGCTGATTTGAGTTCGGAAAAGTTGCGATCGCTGGCAATTGCTACTCCTAATCAAAATTTGCCTTCCCCTGAATATTCTCATTTTATCGGTCGAGAAACTGAAATAGCAAGACTTTTAGAATTACTGTCTGACGATCGCGCTGCCCATATTATTACTGTTAATGGTTTTGGTGGTGTGGGCAAAACTGCTTTGGTGTTAGAGGCGGCTTATAGATGTTTGCAAGCTAGTCGTATACAGGAAGCTTATTTGAGTGCTCCGACTTTTGAGGCGATTATTTTTACTTCAGCGAAGGAAAGTTATTTAACATCAGCAGGAATTTTGCCGAGACTTCAGCGCGATCGCAGTTTATCGGATATTTGCCGTGTGATATCTAGCACATTAGATATTCCCGAACTTGTCAATGGTGAATTAAATCAACAGTTAAATAATATCAGAGAATGTTTGAGTAAAAAACGTACTTTGTTAATATTAGACAACTTAGAAAGTGTGATTAATCCACAATCAATTCTGGCTTTTTTGTACGATTTGCCACCCATTGTTAAGGTGGTAATTACTTCTCGCGAACAAGCTTTATTTATGCCAATGCACCTAGAAAGCTTATTAGAAGTAGACAGTTTAAAACTGAT
This sequence comes from Oscillatoriales cyanobacterium USR001, assembly GCA_001698425.1. Lineage (GTDB taxonomy): Bacteria > Cyanobacteriota > Cyanobacteriia > Cyanobacteriales > Microcoleaceae > Kamptonema. The sequence goes on from MBRE01000085.1 coordinate 94,512, forward strand.
CAAAAATCAAGCGAAAGAACAAGGAATAACTTTGACTCAGGAGCAGTGTCAAATAGTTTATCAAGAAACTAGCGGATTACCAACGGCGGCTATTTATGCAGTTAATAAGTTAGCTTCTGGCTACTCATTATCGGAGGCGATCGAACGCATTAAAGATAGTTCTAGTGAGTTGGCAAATTTTCTATTTAAAAGTTCAATTAAATCCCTAATTGGACAACCATCACATTTGCTATTAATGGCAGCAGCAAAATTTGAAAAACCTGCGACAAGAGATGCGATCGCCAAGGCTTCAGACATTAATAATACTGCTACTATAGCCGATGGTTTAGTTAAACTTCAGCAACTTTCGCTACTGAAACAGGAAGGCGATCGCTACTCAATGTTAGAGCTTATTCGTAATTACGTGAGGAATGAAAGTTAGCAATTGATTTAGAATTGCTATAATCTAACTGGGATTCCTGTTTTTGTGTATTACCTCATAGCAAAAGTAAGTGCGATCGCCGACCGATAGTTCACCTATTATGAACACTATAATCCAGGCGATCGCCAACAGCAAAATCCAAATCCATCCATCATTATTTACGATAACTAAGGATTGGATTCTCGGAATCTAGCTAACAATTCCTCACGGGATAATTGCACCATTAAAGGAGTAAATTCTTCTGGCGGCAAAGCTAATAATGGCTCAATAATTGCTGACAATTCCTCATCTAATGAGCCAAACCTGACCCGCAATAAATTTTCTACCACAAATTGTTTACCCCGCTGTTCGCCCCGCTGTTCGCCCCGTTGTTCGCCTCGCTGTTCGCCTCGCTGTTCCGCAAGTCGTTCTACTTCTGCCAATCGTTCTTGAAAAAGAGGTCGCAATCGCATAACTAACTCCCTATCCTCTACTGCTAAACTTTGATTGAAGCCTAAGCTTTCTTGCAATTGATAAAACAATTCTAACGCATTAGTGCGGATTTGGCTCTCCGCCGGCAACATTTCTAGTTCATCAATTGCCTGTTTTTGTACATTCCCTCTACCTAAAATTCTCAGCCACAAGGTTTCTGGAGTTCTAGGTAATTGATGGATGACGATAATTCCTGTTCTTAAATTTTCTGCCATGAAATACACGCCATTCGGCCAATCCGCTTTGAGAGTAGCACTAAAATCTGATAATAATTTGACTGAGGCTGTGGGGGTGATTATCCACAGTTTCGGCAATTCAGCATCAGATAGACTGCGTGAGTTACGATTAGTTTCTCTCTGTAATTCCCCTCTTACTTCTAGCAATTTTAATAGACAATCACAAATTTCTGGGACTGTGACTGGATTGCGAAATGGTTCAAATAGAGCGGTGGTGGTGGCGAGTTTGCCTAATAGTCCTAGTGCGCTGCGATCGCCTGTTTCTGTTGGATTTGGCACAAAGTAAACATCAATGTGGCGGACTTCACCGGCGACGCGGTGAGGTGATTGTATTTTCCCTAGCGGCGAGAGTAATTCTTCTAGGTAATCTTTAGCAAATTGGTCGTGGATGAACCGAGTCATTATGATAAAATGGGATAAATCGCTTTTTTATTTTAGCAAAAATAAGTACGATCGCTTCCAGATAAATAGCTAGATCGATCGCCAAAAATCAATACTTAATTAAAGCAACAATTATCTCCTAAAGCCAAATTTCCTGACCTTCTTCTGTAAAACGCACCTTTTGAATCTGCCACCCTCGATTACCGATCAGAGTTTGCCGTAAACTACCAAACAACGCTAACTGTTCGCAACTAGAAAGGGAAGCTAATTGTCGCTTAGAGTTTGCTGGAATTCGTAAATCTATCGTAGCTAATCTTTGGGAGCGATCGAGAATTACCCGATAACTCAGATCGAAGTCGCTGGTGTATTGTTGTTCTAGCACTTTTGACACCGCTGCTTCAATTGGATGTTCTCTCCTCACAGAAACTTTTTGAGGAATCAAAGCTTGACACTGACTGTCTACTTCATAAATTGTAACTGTCACGCTGTCCGCGATCGCAACGGGCTTAAGTTCTGGCGGCCTTGGGGGATCGAGACTTTCAGATTTCGGAGTAGCTGTGGGTGTTGGAGTTACTGGGAGCGGAGGAATAGACTGTTTCACTTCAGGGGGTAGCAAATTAGAACCATTTAAGCTAAATATAATCAGGCTAACAGCAAGAGCCACCTGGTATCGTTGAATACTGTTCATCAATAAATCACCAAACTTTTTTAATCAATTCGGTGGTTTTCGATCTGGCTCCGCAGGAAATAGTTGTTAATCTAAAATCTAAAATCTCTATGGTTTGGAATCGCCGCCATATTTTATCTCTTGCTGATTTTACTACCGATGAATACGACGCGGTGCTACAAACGGCTGCCAGTTTTCAGGAGGTGCTCAACCGTCGCATGAAGAAAGTGCCGACTTTACAAGGTCAAGTTGTGGCTAATTTATTTTTTGAGGCTTCGACTCGCACTCGCAATAGTTTTGAATTAGCCGCGAAGCGCTTATCTGCGGATACGCTAAATTTTGCGCCGGGAACTTCTTCTCTGACAAAGGGGGAGACTATTTTAGATACGGCGAAGACTTATTTGGCGATGGGTACGGATATGATGGTAATTCGGCATCAACAGGCTGGAGTACCGATGGCGATCGCGCAGGAAATGGATCGTTTAGGTGCTAAAGTTAGCGTGTTAAATGCCGGAGATGGCCAGCACGAACACCCTTCTCAAGCTTTGTTGGATTTATTTACTATCTGTACGGTTTTAGAACCGAAAAGCCCTCACCTGGAACTTTTAGCAGGTAAAAAAATTGCGATCGTTGGTGATATTCTCCACTCGCGAGTAGCCCGTTCTAATATTTGGAGTTTAACAGCAATAGGGGCTGAACTTCATTTAGCGGGGCCACCAACTTTGTTACCATTATTATTTGCTGAGTGTGGTAATGGACGACCGGGAAAGTTGTTTTTGCACTGGGAAGTTACACCGGCTTTACAAGATGCTGATTTTGTGATGACTTTGCGGCTGCAAAAGGAACGAATGGGTCAGAATTTGTTACCGAGTTTGCGAGAATATCATCAGTTATTTGGTATTACTCGCGATCGCCTCAAACTCTGCAAGCCCGATGTAAAAATTTTACACCCAGGGCCAGTGAACCGAGGCGTAGAAATTAGCTCTGATTTAATGGACGATCCCCAACTTAGTTTAATTTCCCAACAAGTTACTAGCGGCGTAGCCGTGCGAATGGCTTTACTCTACTTAATGGGCGGGGGTAAAGTTAATCCTTAAAAGTTAAAGGTTAACGTTTCACCGTTAACCTTTAATTTCTACCTGTTAATTGCTAACTTCTTTAGTAGCAAGGCTTACAACTATAGCCACAGTAAGAAGAAGCTTTTTGATGATGATAGCTTAACCAATGGGCTGCTACCCAGCCGCCACCTTTGATCTGCGCCCAGCCATTCTTATACTTACCAGTGAGGCGAATATGAGCGCCATTGTGCAGTTTGCCTGTTACACAATATTCCATACCAGGGGCGCAACGGATATTCAAATTACTGCCATTAGTGTGAACGCGGGCCATGTGACCAGCGTAAGCTTCGCTGGGGATAGCCATCACAGATAAGGCAACTGCAACACCAGCAATACCAATCCATGCAGAACTAGGAATTGTTAAGCCTAGTTCATCAAGGGATCTCAATTTAAGTTCTGAATTTGGATTTTCGTAGGTAACGTAGGAATGGGTAAATGCTAATGCGTCCATAATTTGGTAATTAATGCTACATGGGTTTAGCTAGACTCACGTAAAAATCCATATTTCAAAAGAATTGCTAATAGGTTAGAAAACGCTTTAGCAAGTCTGCTTATTTTCTGTTTTGCTTGAAATTGTGGAAAATTTAACGATGAGCCTATAGGCAACAAGATAGCACTTGTCTTGTTTTTTAGATGCTAAAATTCAAGAAAGTTCACAAATAGTCGAAAAATTCTATAAATTTGCCACGATTAGCGATCGCGGAAAATAGATTTAGGATTTACGCAGACTTGGAAGTAATTATTAGGTAGGGCTTGCTGAATCAGCGTCCAGATGTGATGCAGTCTGGGTGATGCGATCGCACTTTCGCGCATTGATCTAAATAGAAAAAGAGCGATCGCATCCCATGAGTTAATTACGATCCAGACAAAATTTGGGCAGCGGCGGCAATTCCCGCACCCGAATTAAAGTCTTCATAACCTAATTCTTTGAGAACTGTTTCTAAGGAAGAAATAGCAGCTAGAATATCGCGATCGCAAACAAATCCCAAATGACCAATACGGAAGATTTTACCCTTCAAATGGTCTTGACCATCTGCCAGCGCAATATCAAATCGCTTTTTCATTAGCGATCGCACTTTTTGAGCATCAACCTGGGCTGGAGGCACGACTGCTGTAATGGCGGGACTCCCTGCCCCGTCTGCTGCCAACAAACCCAAACCTAAAGCTTTCACCGCTGCATGAGTAATTTTCATCAGTCTTTGATGACGGGCAAACACATTTTCTAACCCCTCTGCTTTCATCATTTGCAGAGTCACTTGTAAGCCAAAAAACATATTTACCGGGGGCGTAAAAGGCGTTGTATTCTTAGCAGCATCCTTACGATACTTGCCCAAATCCAGATAAAACTTCGGCAATTTAGCAGTTTTATAAGCTTCCCAAGCTTTCGGACTAACTGCGACAAAACCCAAGCCAGGAGGAATCATATAAGCTTTCTGAGAACCTGAAGCAATGACATCAATTCCCCACTCATCCATCGGTACATTTGCCGCCCCTAAACTGGTGACGGCATCTACCATAATTAAAGCTTCACCGTGCGCTTTTACATGGCGATTAATGGTTTCTAAATCATTAAGAACTCCTGTAGAAGTTTCTGAATGAGTGATGATTACAGCCTTAATTTTTTTGTCGGTATCTGCTTCTAGTTTCTCGCGGAATTTTTCTGGATCGAGAGGTTGACCCCATTCAGCGGTGATGATTTCTGCATTTAAACCGTAAGCTTGGGCGACTTCGCCCCAACGTTCTCCAAATTTACCATTATTACCAACTAAAACGCGATCGCCGGGACTCAAAAAATTAATAATTCCTGCTTCCATTGCACCAGTTCCAGAAACAGTTAAACTCAGAACATCGCTCTTAGTTTGATGTAGCCATTTCAGATTTTCTGTGCATTCGGCAAAAATTGCGTCAAATTCACTGCTACGGTGGCCCATTGGGTGTTTTGCCATTGCCAACAATGCCGCTTCTGGTATTGGTGTAGGACCAGGAATCATCAGCATTAACTTGTTATCCATTCTATTGTCTCCTCATTCAATTGTTAATAACTATAGTAATCTTAACTCGCTTGTTGTTAAATTTCTTAATCTTTAATTTTGGATTCTTCATCAACTGAATCAGATTTGATATCATTAAGCGACCAAAGATATTCTACTGATAAGTTGGAACGTCGGCAGTTTTCTTCAAGTTGTTTTTGCAGGGCGGCGGCTTTGCGGATAGTGATAATTAGTTCTTGAACTTGCGCTTGGTGAGGGTGTTTTTGACTGACGGCTAACCAGGTTTTACGCTCTAACAATTGCAGTAATAGTTCATAATGTATGTGGGATGGTAGGGGAATTTGCTCCATAGTTTTAGATGATTTTGGGGATAAGTTTTCTTAAAGCTTCGGCAATATTCGGCTGTTTGACGATCGATTCGCCGATGAGGACGGCTTCAGCGCCAGCATTAGCAACTAAATTTAAGTCTGCGGGAGTGTGTAAACCTGACTCACTAACTACTAAGATACCGCGATCGCGCAATTGACTACCTCTGGCTGCTAACAGTTCCCTCGTAGTTTCCAAAGTAACAGTAAAATCTTCGAGGTTGCGGTTGTTAATGCCAATTAAATTAACACCTTCTATGGTTAATGCGCGATCTAATTCTGCCAATGTATGAACTTCAACTAATGCGATCATTCCCAAGGCTTTGACAATTTTGATAAAATATTGTATGTCCTTATCAGAAAGGATGGTGGCGATCAGGTGTACGGCATCGGCTCCTTGGATACGGGCGAGGTAGATTTGGTAAGGGTAGATTAGGCAATCTTTGCACAGAAGGGGTAAGTCAACAGTTGAACGAACGATCGCGAGATTATTAAAGCTACCTTGAAAGAATTTTTCATCGGTGAGGACAGATATGCAGGCTGCGCCGCCTTGTTTATAGGCTAGTGCGATCGCGGCGGGGTCAAAATCTTGTCTAATTATGCCTTTGCTGGGGGAGGCTTTTTTAACTTCAGCGATGACAGCGGGTTTAGTTGGGTTTTGGCGTAAGGCGGCGAGGAAGTCGCGGGGTGGGGGGGCGATCGCGGCTTGTTTTTGGAGTTCGATTAAGGGAGTGCGATCGCGCATCTGGGCAACTTCTGTTTCTTTTTGCCAGACTATTTCTTCTAGGATGTGACGAGGTTTGTCATCGAGTGTGGCTACCTGGTAACTGAGGTAGAGCACGGAGACAGATGTACTGGGAGGACGGCGACGGATTTCAATCATAGACAACAGTTTAGCAGGTAATGACAACAAGTTTCATGGTATAAATCATGGTATAAATTTTTACAGTAAATCTTCGTCGCCTAACGGTTAACTGTTAACTGTTTGGTAAGTTTTGTTAAAGCTTCGGCAATATCAGGCTGTTTGACGATCGATTCGCCGATGAGGACGGCTTCAGCGCCAGCATTAGCAACTAAATTTAAGTCTGCGGGAGTGTGTAAACCTGACTCACTAACTACTAAGATACCGCGATCGCGCAATTGACTACCTCTGGCTGCTAACAGTTTGCTAGTAGTTTCCAAGCTAACGGTAAAATCTTCTAGGTTGCGGTTATTGATGCCAATTAAGTTAACATCTTCTATGGTTAATACGCGATCTAATTCTGCCAAGGTGTGAACTTCAACTAATGCGATCA
>MBRE01000086.1:0-43623 GCA_001698425.1 Oscillatoriales cyanobacterium USR001
TTGTCTGTTGACAATTTGGAGCCGTTGGCTAGTTCAAAGTCCAAGGGTGCGAGGGGAGCAAGCTCAACTTTTCTGTACACGATCGCAAATGGTGATGCAAAGGTTTTGACCTATTTTACCTGTTTTTCTTGCACCATACTCTCGATCTGCGATCGCATAACCCATACTGCATCACATCTGGGCACTGATTCAGCAAGCCCTATTATAGCTCTTTTAGTTCCAATGAGGCAAAATGGTCTAATAGCAGTCGAAGGAGTTTTAGTCAATTCTTGCAACACATCATCATTCATCCATGCGGTTTTCACTCCTTGCAATTTGTCGGCAGCGTTATCAAAATAATCATTGATTTGTTCTAAGGTTAAATCTTCAATAAAAATCGCACCTTGAAATTTCAGGCGACTGTAAAAAGCTTCGTAATCTTTGATTCGGCTACAAACAACTATTTCCGTAACGCCATGTGACTGCTTGAATTCATTAATAGCAATAACACAATCATTACGTCGATCTTCGCTCACCTCATCTAAACCATCCAACAACAACAATAATTGTTCATTTTTTACCCAATCAGTACCAAATCTCTCAGGAATCTGATATCTACTATCGAGTTCCTCAACGAGCCATAAGACTTTCTAATTCTGCTTGTTGTTTGGGAGAAAGGGTTTTTCCGCGATCGCGTGCTGCACGCCACAAGTTCATTAATTCCGATAATTGTTTTTGTTGTTCGCCAGTAAAGAATTCGTCATGGTTAAAGCTTGGTGTTGACATCATTAAGTTTTACCTTAGATTTTTTACTATTATACCTCTGCTGACTCCGATCGCAAGGAGCAATCGCTCTTTATTGACGAAAGACAAGGTGCGATCGCCAACCTTATAACTTAAAATAGAAGATACATTTTGAATTTGAAATTTTTAATCCTATGTCTTACAGCGATTTTACTTCATTTGAAAAATTAATTCCTTTGGGAATTAATCAGATTATAACTGTTGAGAAATTGGTTGATTTTGAGCCAATCGCTCCCAGCGCTTTCTTAACTGAAGCCTTAAAGCGATTTGCACCTCTGGCTATTGCCATTAACACTGAAAAAGCTCGATCTGAATATTTAATTGCTCCCATTTTAAGCGAAATTGTCACCTTTAACCCTCATTTTTCGTTATTTTCTGGTAAAAATTTTACGGCCGATACCAGTTTGGGTTTGAATGGATTTGTTGATTTTTTACTCACTGCTAACTCTGACAAGCTGGCAATTAAGGCTCCTATTGTTACGGTAATTGAAGCTAAAAATGAAAATATTAATGATGGTTTAGCTCAATGTATTGCTACTATGTATGCGGCTTTTTTAGTTAACCGACGCGATCCTAAAATTGGTGATAAAACGGTTTATGGCTCGGTAACAACAGGTCAAGTTTGGCGGTTTTTGGCACTGACACCCGATCTGGAAGTTTCTATCGATCTCAAAGACCGTTATCTTACTCCGATTGATGAGCTTCTTGGTCTATTGAATGCTTTTCTAACAGCTTAAAAGCTATGGATTATGCTTGGTGCGATCGCCTTTCTACCCCTCATCGATCGCGCAGCCAACTAAACACCTGCATGACTGTCAAATCTAACGTTATATCCGGTAGAACGGGTAGGCGATCGCTGTTTTTGTGCAAAGAAATGCGACCGTCAGGCAACAAAACTAATATCATCTGTTCTGTCGAATCTATTAACCACCCTAGCTTTGTTCCCTCCTGCAAACAGGTTTGAATTTTGGCAATCAATTTAGTCGTACTTTGGTCGGGTGAGAGGATTTCAATCGTCCAATCGGGTGCGCCTTCAACAGCAGTATTCTCAATAGGAATGCGGTTTTTGTGGATAACTGTAATATCGGGAACCACCGAATTAATGCTGAGGGTACAGCGCAGTTCTGGAAAAGCTTCGTAGGGTGAGTTTGATAGATCGATCGCCGCAGTTAGTCGTTTCTGTAAAATGCTATGGTGAACTGTGGGCATAGGTTTTTGATTAGCTTGTCCCTCTACTAATTCCCAAGCTGGGGACTCCTCAATATTGGGCAGTTTCAGGAAGTCTTGCAATGCGAGTTTTTGGGTAGAAGTAGTCATTAGGATTCGGTTTGTCTGAATAAAATCCATGATTTATATTATAATTTAATTTGCCAGACTAGGTGAAATATGCAGTCAACAACTATAACAGTAATTTTTGATGGAGAAGTTTAGTGAAGTTGAGGAGCAAGCCAAAAGACTGCTACAAACGCTATTATCTGTGCCGTTTGAGTCCTGTGCATTAATCACCCGTGAATTTCGAGATCTCCCAATGTCGCCTGGACTGTATGCAGTCAAGCATCGGGAGCATGGTCTACTTTATCTTGGCAAAGCAAAAAAACTGCGAGAGCGATTTAGAGGTGGACACAAAGCCTTCACCTGGTCATGGTTGGATGATTATAACCATCGAGATGTTGCGATCGCATTCGCACCGCTCTCAATGGTTGATGTTCTAAAATTGGGAGATGAGCTAGAAAGCATTCTGATTCATGCGACACAGCCCCCATACAATGCGAGATATCCTAGTAGAAACTAAAGGTTGTAACTATGCAAACTCTCCCACAAACTGATAGAAAGCATCTCAGCCATGATGCGGCATTGATGTTGTTGGCAGTGTTACCGGAGCGCATTCGCGATGCTTATTTGAATTATGCCAAACAGATTGACTATTCCATCGAAATGGTACTGGAGATGGCATTAGCCGACTTCCTCGACCCTGATTCATTGACGTTTACAGACTGTCAGCCTCAGATCGGTTTACCTCTAAACGAAGATCGGGTTGCACGATCGGGAATCGAAGGGCGATCGTGATGCACAATCGAGATTATCCGCTTATAGTAAGCGTCGATGTCGATCGATAAAAAATAAAAAAGCGATCGCCTATCAATAAAAAAGTAAGGGGCGATCGCATCCACACAAAGAGTGCGATCGCCGTTCGATAAAAAAATATCGATTGTCAAAAACCGCATAACTTTGGATTGACATTTACAACTCGTCGATCGTGACTAACCCACCCTCTGTAAACTGAATCACAAGCTCATGTTCATCCAGCAAAGCAGTTCCAACCAAGGGTCGCCGTCCTGTCGCCAACACACGAGCTTCTCGCTCCTCTCCGTTCCAAAGAATAATCGCTTTATGAACGGGCAACATCACTCGGCTATTATCTGCCAAATTTGCACGCAGATCATATTTGAAAGGAAGATTCAATAATGCGACTGCTTCTGGTGGTAGACAAAGCTCATCTGTAAATCCTGTGTCTACTACGAACTCAATTGGGAAGTCAGGGCGATTAGGAATCCGAAATGGGATGGTGATAATCGCGTGCCCATCATCCACAATACCTGAAATCACTTGACCACACGCTCCATGACACCACCACCAAAAGCGGCAGCAACATTGTACCCAATTTTGATGCCGAAGAGACGGGCATTCGGATGTTTCTCGCTCAAGTAGTCAGCAGCGCGTAAGCCATTTTTATCAACCATGTAGTCACCTGTCTCAATGTCAATGATGACCATCTTGCCAATATTTTCTTCAATTTCCACTTCTTGGCGGATTCTGCTTTCGTACAGTCGATCTGCGCGTTGAGCAACTTCTTCACGGCTTAAAAGGATTGCTTGCATAGGTTAACTCCCGATCGCTACACTACCCTCTGAACTTCTCCATAATACATTACAAATCAATAGGATGGATATTGCCAACCCTACTTGCCTATCTAATTTACAAGATATTTTTTAATTATCGCATTTACACAAAGAGTGCGATCGCGCTACAGAATCCTGACCCCAGTGGGTATTTCACCTTTTGATACTGATTGGTAAAGAAGTTTTCTAACTATCTCCACCTTTGGTATTCTTACTTCTCTGGCAATCTCGCTGGAATCAATTACTAGATCTTTTATACCTTGCCCAGACTGCCTTGCAATTGCCCTGTTTGCAGCTAGAGATATTTTTGTTCTGCCATGATTGTCTTTGATAAAAAGATATATAGGAAGAAAAATGATTAATAAAACAAAAACTCCTATAGCCATCAAAATCGCAGATCCTGACTCCCATCCCCTACCTACAGCATCTTGGTACACTGCATAAGCTACTCCCGCAGCAATGGCTAACCCAACTAAAGTACCTGCATCCATATCTTTAACTTCACTCCTCATTTATTTGCTTAACGAACTGCCCTGCCAGTAACCCAATAGTTTAGAAGTGCGATCGCAACTCGCAAAACAGTAAAGCTCTATCGCTCGCAGTTGATCGGCGGGATTGGATGTGCAGCCACTTCCTCCCGCAAACCTGCTTTTTTGCTCTTCCTTATCATAGACCGATCGCTCAAAACTGCAAAGGGAAAAAAGACGGATAAAGACGGGTATTTCTAAAATTGGGATGCAAGGCGGAAAAAGACGGATAAAGACGGATAAAGTCGGCTATACTAACTTATAGTTCTCTGACACCCCTACTGATGGACAGTACCCATATCTTACAATTTGTAGATGAAGTGGTTTGCGCTAAGACAGGCAAACATCTCAATGACTTGCAGCGTAAAATTATCGAGGGAATACTGAAGCGACAAAAGTATTCTGATATTGCAGATAGTTATGGTTGTACGGCTGGTCATGCTAAGGATGTCGGTTACAAGCTTTTGCAAATGTTATCTGATGTTTTTGGCGAATCAGTTGATAAACGTAATCTTAAATCTGTCCTAAAACGACAATCAACTATAAATATTGCTTTCAATAATAGTAATAATATTGATGGAAATAGTAACACAATTAACTATATCCATGCTTGCTCAGATCCACCCACCGCTACCGTAGATAAAAGTCAGCCTGCGACTCCTGACTTCCAGGACAACAAGAATCAAGTTAAAATTGAAATGATTGGTAAATTACGGCAGTTAGGATTGAAGGATGAGCAAATTGCAGAGGTGGTAGGATTAGCCTTGGAGATAGTGAAGCAGATAGATTGACAAAAAAGTTATAGTTAATTCATCAGTACGAAAATTAGACAGAAAATTGCACGGAAATTCCGACTATTACGATCGCTCCTTTATTTACAGCAGGAAGTCTTTATGGTACAAACAGTAGGGATTACGAAAGCGATTACTAACCTGGAAGAAGTGCGGGAAAAGTTTAATCTTAGCCCGAGTAGCAATCCTGGGTTTTTCACAGAATGGCTGGAAGCTGAGGACTTACTCAGCGACTCCGATCGCCGATCGCTCGATCGATTAAAAACTCGCTATTTTGCTTATGTAGATAAAGGTAAAATAGCCGAAGGAACAATTAAGATTATTATGTTGTCTCCGCTGTTGGAATTGATGGAGTTGTTCGACCCACCTTTTGAGATTCAAGGAGAAAAGTTTGTTAAATTTGAAATCGAAGCAGGTGGAGGGGAAGAAGAATTCGTCCTAGAAGGATACATTGATGCTTTGGTGATACGAGAGCAAGTTTGGGTAGTCTTAATTGAATCTAAGCGAAATGGCTTTAGCGTTAGGCAGGCTTTACCCCAAACTTTAGCCTATATGATGGCAAATAGTAACTCTCAAAATCCTATTTTTGGGATGATAATGAATGGCGAAGACTATATTTTTATCAAGCTCGATCGACAGCTAGGTGAGTACGCCCTATCGAAAAAATTTACGCTTGACAACCCTCAGAATAACGAATTATACGAAGTTGTGCGGATCGTGAATCGGCTGGTTAATTTATCCGTACCAGCACCACCGATAAGAGATTCATTATGACTTAAAGATGAGCATCTCGATCCATGCTATCATATTCAATATAAACCTTATAACACACAATAAATACGATGACTCAGGACAAAGAAAATATTGAACAACGAGTTGCTGATATAGAGGCTCGATTAGACAGGATGAATGGGGAATTTTCCGATCGCACGGCTATTTTACTAGATGGATTATTAGCGCTATCTCAACAAACAACTGCGATCGCCAATCGAATGGATCAGCTAACCGATCGAATGGATCAGTTAACCGATCGAATGGATCGACTAACCGATCGAATGGATCGACTAACCGATGTAGTTGCTCGGCTTGCCCAGAACGCTGAGGCTGATAAAGTCGAATTTCGCCGAATTTGGGAATACCTAGAATCTCAGCAGCGCAATCAAGGAAATGGGCATGGTTGAGTTTTTTAACTCACGCTGAAAATCAACTATTCAGATGTTAATGTGGCTAATAATATAAGGATATTGTCTATCTAAAAAACCATGACTCAGGACAGAGAAAATATTGAACAACGAGTTGCTGATATAGAGGCTCGATTAGACAGAATGAATGGGGAGTTTTCCGATCGCACGGCTATTTTACTAGATGGATTATTAGCGCTATCTCAACAGACAACTGCGATCGCCAATCGAATGGATCAGTCAACCGATCGAATGGATCGACTAACCGATATGGTAGCTCGGCTTATCCAGAACGCTGAGGCTGATAAGGTCGAATTTCGCCGAATTTGGGAATACCTAGAATCTCAGCAACGCAATCAACGAAATGGACACAGTTAACTTACTTTCTACTAGAACACTTTACCCCTAATATTAATTTACGTTAAATTCCGTTACTCAATCTCCGATCGACCATGCCATCTCCAACTCTCACTTATGCTTATTTTCCCGGTTGTGTAGCCCAAGGTGCGTGCCGAGAACTTTACCAGTCTACTCAAGCCCTGACACAAGCTTTGGGCATTCAACTATTAGAACTCAAAAAAGCTGCTTGCTGTGGTTCTGGTACTTTTAAGGAAGATTCCCAACTGCTGGAAGATACTGTTAATGCCCGAAATATTGCTTTAGCCGAAGAATTGGATTTACCTTTACTCACACATTGTAGCACTTGTCAAGGGGTAATCGGTCATGTGGATGAACGCCTTAAGGCATCTCAGAAAAACGATCCAGTTTATGTGGATAAAATTAATGGTTTGCTGAAAAAAGAAGGCTGTTCTCCCTATCAAGGCAAGACGGAGGTTAAACATTTATTGTGGGCTTTAGTAGCCGATTATGGTTTAGCAGAAATTCAAAATCGGGTGACTCGTAAGCTTTCGGGTTTGAATTGTGCGGCGTTTTATGGTTGCTATTTGTTACGAGCTCAAACGATTAATTCTTATGACGATCCGTTTCAACCGGAATCAATGGAAAATGTGTTTCGGGCAGTTGGGGCAACACCTATTTATTATCGGGGAAGAACTCAATGTTGTGGTTGGCCTCTGTCAAGTTATGCTACTAAACAATCTTTTCAGATGGCGGGATCGCATATTCAAGAAGCTATCGATAAAGGTGCAGATTGTATTGTAACGCCTTGCCCTTTATGTCATTTGAATTTGGATTCTCGTCAGCCGGAAGTGGAAAAGGCGATCGATCGCAAGTTGGGTTTACCTGTGTTACATTTACCTCAATTAGTAGCTTTAGCTTTGGGAATTGAACCAGAGAAATTGGGACTCGATCGCCATATTGTTTCGACTCGCCCTGTGTTAGAAAAGTTAGGTATTTTTTAACTCAAAATCACCAATTTAAGCAAAACTTGAAGATCCCAAATCTGGGGGTACATCTTGCCACCGCCCTTGGCCGACAGCCTGAATTGCCTCCTTAAGTGAGATATCGCCTGTATAAATAGCTCGACCGACGATCGCGCCTTTCACGCCTAAAGGTTCCAAAGCTAGTAAACTCAGCAAATCCGCGATCGAACTTACGCCGCCAGAGGCGATCGCGGGTACGCTGATAGCAGTTGCTATTTCTCGTAAAGCCTCTAAGTTAGGCCCACAGAGAGTTCCATCGCGGTGAATGTCGGTGTAAATAATCTCCGCAGCACCAAGTTGAGCCATTTGCTGTGCGAGCTCTGTTGCTAAAATTTCGGAGGTTTCTAACCAGCCTCTAGTTGCAACTTTTCCATTTCTTGCGTCAATACCAACTAAAATTTGACCGGGAAATTCGCTGCATAATTCGGCAACTAATTGGGGTTTTTCGACAGCGATCGTACCCAAGATAGCACGTTTAACGCCTAAATTGAGAACGGTGGAAACAGCGGCGCGATCGCGCAATCCGCCACCAAGTTGACAAGGCACATCCACTGCTCTGACAATAGCTTCAATAGTCTTTTGATTGACTGGATAACCAGCTTTTGCGCCGTCAAGATCGACTAAATGTAGCATAGTTGCGCCTTCACTTACCCACTGTCTTGCCACTTCAACGGGGTTATCATTAAACGTTTGCGATCGCGCATAATCTCCCTGATAAAGTCGCACGCAACGCCCTTCTAATAAATCAATAGCTGGAATTACATTCATGCTCGTTATTAAATAAAGTAAATACTACTAACTATGATACCAAATTTTAAACCGATGGTCGCGATATTTTAGTAGGAAACATTTGCTGAAAAGCCGCATCGCGCTGAATCCGTGTTTCTTTTGCCCAACTCGATAAACTTTCATAGAAAAAGAACGATACACCTGCCAATCCGCGCCGCCGCACTTCTGCAACTTGTTTCTGAATTTGTTCGATCGGAATAGAGTTATTTTTCAACCCCGTTAAAACGCCAATTCCTACGGGAATATGTACTTTTGCCAGTTTGACTTCTTCTCTCTCCAATTCAGCAATAAAACGGTTAAGATCGTTGCGATAAACTTGTATAATAATTTCTTCAATTAACCCACGCCTTTCCCAAGTAAACCAGTCCTGTAAATGAGCCGGTAATGCAAAATGCAAGGGGTTAGGAGAAAGAGAAATAATACATTTAGGTTTGCGAGACTTAACCGCCCGGAAAATTCTACCCATAAAATCGTTTAATTTATCAGCCCGCCACCGCACCCAAAAAGTTTCTCGAAAATCATCAGATGGTAATTGACCATTAATTTCTTTTTTGTACATTTCTACTGTCAAATTATCATAGCCAAATTCAACTGGTAATCCAAAATGGTCATCAAATTGTATTCCATCTACGTTGTATTTCACAACTATTTCGATGATTAAATCAAGGATGAATTTTTGGACTTGGGGATGAAAAGGATTCAGCCAAACTCGATCATCTTTGCCTTCTTTCCAGATAGTTGTTCCATCGCGGCGTTTAGTTAGCCAATCGGGATGTTTTTTGGCTAATTCTGAATCAGCGGGGGCCATGAAACCAAATTCAAACCAAGGGATTACAGCTAAACCTTTTTTATGCCCTTCATCGACGATTTCTTTGAGGACATCTCGCCCTTTTAAGCCGGGTGATGGATCTACAGATATACCCATAACTCCCTTCGCGATCGCGCTTGGATAAAGAGTATAGCCACCTTGCCAAACGGTGGGATATACGGTATTAAAATTGAGTTTGGCAATTCTATCAATGGCTTCAGTAATATTCTTTTTGGCAAATAAAACATCGCTGTCAATGTTCGTTAACCATACGCCGCGTAATTCAGTTTTTTGAGATTTTGGGGGCGTTTGAGCGTAAAGTAAAGAGGGGGCGATCGCAACGGCTAGAGCAGTTATTATCAAAACAATTATTAAGGCAATTACGCGCTCCCTTTTTGGTAGTTTAAACATCATCTTTTATCTCAATTTCTTATAGTCGATAGAATAATCCCCGCATCATAAAGACCGGGGAGTGTCAACAACTCCATTTTTTATGTCAAAATTAATTTTGACATCTCACTATGTATATCTATGTTTGATTAAGCCGATGATTTTGCTCCCAAACGCTCCGCTGCTAAATCGCGAATCAGAGATAGCCGAGACTGGATGTACTCATTCACCAATTCTGCTTCGCTACAGTCGATCGAGGAATTCATTTTGAATTGCTTGAGCAACCACTGTGCGAGGGTGTCATCATCTAGTGTAACTAGAATATTGGCTTGAGTAGCTTCAACTAATGACCAGAGTTGGCGTAGCATAGTAGGGGTCATAAAAACCTCCGAAGATCGTGAATAGCCATTCAAGGTATTTGAATGGGAAGAAACTGATCGTACTCAGCCGCTAGAGCGACATAAATAGTGCGCTTCACGGCTTAACATTTATTTTATATTCCTAAGATAACTGAATATGTTAATAACAGAAAGTAGAACACACAAGTTGTCATAAGAGTTACAAATTCCTTAATATTTAGATAAATATCTTGACAAAAACCTAACTTTTCTTTAAGTAAATGAGAGTATTGGGTTCAAATCATATATTATTGGTCATCAACAATTGTTTATACTTAGTATAGAAAATTAAGCGTAGGGGTGAGGTACGCACCATTGGTGTCAACTTAAGCCGAAAGCCCGCCAGGGACTAAAGTCCCTGTCTAATAGCTAAAGTCCTCTGAAGAGGACTGAAGAAAATTGTTAAATTCATTAGTCCTCTTAAGAGGACTTGATCTTTGAGACAGGGACTTTAGTCCCTGGCGGACTAAGGGTTTGAGCTTAAGTTGACACCAATGGGGTACGCACCTACTAATTACGATCGCGGATTTTACCGATTACACGGATTACACGGATTAGTTAGAGGAATGATTATTTAGTCTGTGAAATCAGAGGAATCTGTAAAATCTGTGTATCCCAATTACCAATTACCAATTACCAATTAATAATTTCTTTTAATTACAACTAAAGTAATGTCATCGTAAACCTTTTGCGTACCAATATAATTTCGGAGGTCAGCGATCGCCAATTGTCTAATTTCATTAGCTGTGAATTGCCAGTTTTCTTTCACAATATCAATCAAACGCTGTAAACCATAAGGCTCTTTTTTCAAGTTTTCAGCTTCCGTAATGCCATCAGTATAAAGTACCACCATATCTCCCGATTGCAATTGGATTTTAGTTGACGCGAAAAAATGGGAAATATCAGATTCTAAACCAAGAGGAAACCCTAAATATTCTGTGTCAATTCTTTCCACTATTGGCTGGTTATCGCTGTCGCCGCGCACAATAATAATTTCTTCATGTTGCCCGCTTAAAATTAGGCTACCATTATAATAATCTAACAAAGAAAAGCTTAAATATTTATTAGAGTTCATCCGCTGCAAGTTTTCATAAATTGTGTGATTAATCGTGTTTAAAATTTTCTCAATATTGGTTTCATTATGTATCAATAAAGTCCGCAGTGCCGTTTGTGCCATAATCATCAGCACGCCACTTTCTAATCCATGCCCCGTGACATCACCAATGCTAATTTTGATGCGATCGTTTTGCCGAATAATATCGTAATAGTCGCCACCAACTTCCTCAGCGGGTTCCATAAATCCAGCAATATCTAATTCCGAAATTTGACTAAGTTCTTCGGATTTTGGTAAAATCATTTGTTGTAGTTGGCGAGTTACTTCTAACTCGGCACTCATGCGGATATTTTCCGCTTTCAATCGCTGATTTAATTCGCTAATTTCCTGATTGGCGTGGGCAAGTTCGGCAGTACGTTGAGTAACTTTGGCTTCGAGAGTATCAAAAGATTCTTTCAATTGATGACTCATATAATTGAAAGCTTTAGCTAGACTTCCTACTTCATCTTTACTGTAAACTTTGACAGTTTGATCTAGTTTTCCTTGAGCGATCGCTTCTGCTATTACTACTAATTCTGCGATCGGCGAAGTTAGCTTTCTTGCCAACCACCAACCGATGATTATCGCCAGGGGAAGCGTAACTAGAAAGGTAATTATAGCTAAATTTCTTGCTTGAATTTCTCTCTCTAAAATTGCCGAAGCATCAAGTTCGATCGCGAGTACCCCTTCACGCCTCCCCATCGCATCGATAATTGGTGCGTAACCGTATAAAACTGTGTTTCCCGCTTGGTTTTGTAGTAAGTTTTCTTCCACAATAGGCCCTGGAATGCTATTCAAACCACCTTTCAATAAAGGTGTCAGTTTGGTCAAATTGTCGCCAACATTAGCGCTCGGATTTGGGGGGAGAGAATAATCAATTACATAGACAATATTACCATTCGGTTGCTGGCGTAAAGTATAAATTTCTTTGATGCCTTTAGTTGCTGTTTGAAATGCTTGGAGCCGTTGTTGAAGAATAGTATAGTAAGGTTGTTGTCGATCGCTGTCATTAACAATTAAAGAATGGTAGTCGCTATCAATTTGAGGGGCGGCGAGGCTAACGAGATCGAGAAGGCGATCGCGCATAGCCTGACGTTGAACCCTTCGCAAATGCAGATAAAGGTTAATTGTTAATATTCCAGCAACAAGTAAAATCAAGAGAGAATAGGCGGCTGTGAGTTTGGCACTTAATCCCCAGTTGCCGGATAGTTTAACTCCCATAAATTTTAATTTTTTCATTCGTTATTGACTGATACCAAGCGTTGCCCGATAAGCGGCGCGTTGTTTTTCTCGCCCTATTTTATTGGTAATTGCTTCCCAACCATTATTAATTTGCTGTATTGCTTCATCTCTAGTGATTTTATCCGCTAGAAAATCGGCGATCGCTTTATCTAATACTTCTCCTTGATAACGATTATTTTCAGGAATGCGGAGGTCAAGTACAATATTTGGACTTCTCAAACTAACGCCGATCGCGCCTAGATATTTACTAGCGGCTTCAAAACTCATTCCTGCTTCGATCCAGGGTTCTCGATTGGTAAATTGTGAAGTACGATAGGGATTAAAACCTGTGTCCCCAATCGTCACATCTATATTAGCTTGGGCTGGTTGACTAAGATAAGAAAGAAAAGCGTAAGCTGCATCTTTATTCTTAGGTGGGGCGGCGGCGTTAATTGCGCCTACCCAACCGCCAAAAGCGGCGTAGGGAGCATAATTAATCCCATTAAGTGCAAAGGGACAAATAACTTTGTTACAAGCTATTAATTTACCAGTTGCGCGATCGAGAACTTTTTTAGTTCCTGGTAAAATTACGGCTCCTACTTTATCTTTAACTTTGGAATTAGGTGTAATCGCTAATGTTCCAGTATCGCCCCAATCTAAAGTTAACGCACAACGACCGCCAATAAAAAATTCGTGTGCTTGTTCCAAATCAAAATTCAACTCGTCAGGGGGGGCGTATTTTACTGTTTCTTTATAGATGTCCAAAGCAGTAGCTATTGCTTCATTATTAACCAGAGGTTTCATTGTATCTGGATCGAAAAATGCCCCTTGCTTAGTACCTTGACTTTGAAGGAAAGATGTGGCAATAGACCAAAACATCCAGTAAGATTGGGCATTGGACTTTTTGGAGGTGCAGGAGCCATAATCGGGAGTACCGTCACCATTTAAGTCTTTACCTTGAAATTGTTTTGCGATCGCTAAATAGTCTTCCCAAGTTTCCGGCGGGTTAAGCTTTGCTGTTTGTAGTAAGTCGGCGCGATAGTAAACCATGTGAAAGTCGCCATCTACAGGAATACTAACTATTTTCCCTTGATAAGTGGAACTGAAATCTCTAAAAAATGGAGCAATATCGTTCCATTCCAAGCTAGGATCGGCAGCAATTCGCGGAGTTAAATTTTCTAGGTATCCAGGTGCGGCATAGTCTACCATCCACTGAGTAGCGAATACCATTGCATCATAAGTTTTAGTTCCTTGACTTAAATCTTGTTTGATTGCTTGATATAATTTACCAAAGGGAAATGTGACAACTTTAACTTTAGCTCCAGTGAGTTTTTCAAATTCGGGGATTCGTCGTTGGATGGGTTCTGCGATCGGCACAAGATCGCGAGTGATAAGATTAACAGTTATGCCATCAAATCGTGCGATTGGCGTTGGAGACGCGGGAGTAATAGACGGTGTTGGACTTGTTTGGGTGACGGTTGGTGCTTGGCAAGCAGTGGCGATGGTAGCGGATAAAGTAGCTAACCAAATTAAGCTTTTTTTGGCTTTTTTTAGCTGTTGTAAACGCTTTGTAGTTTTGAGTTGCATTTGTTGATTCCTTAAGGTATCTAAAATTATACCAATATAGTCGATCGAAGGTTTTTTTGGGAAAAACACGAAGACACTAAGACACCAAGAAAAGTTATTATTCTTGTTCAGTGAGGAGGCGATCGCGTTCCTACCTACCCTCAAAAGCTATACTAAAATCAGCATACCCAATCCCCTTAACAGTTATGGTACAACAACTAACCACCGAAACTGTATCACCAATCATCTACCCCGACAGCGACGGTGAACCAATGGCAGAAAATACCGAACAATTCCGCTGGATTGTACTGATCAAAGAAAACCTAGAAATCCTTTTTGCTAATCACCCTGATGTTTTCATCGCTGGCGACTTACTTTGGTATCCCGTTGAAGGAAATAATAAAATTCGCCAAGCCCCCGATACAATGGTAATCTTTGGCCGTCCCAAAGGTAGGCGCGGTTCCTATCGACAATGGGAAGAAAATAATATTCCTCCTCAAGTTGCTTTTGAAATCTTATCCCCTGGCAACCGCGCCGGCAAAATGGCAGACAAACTGCTATTTTATCAACGCTATGGAGTGCAAGAATATTATATCTATGACCCAGAAGACATCGAATTGAGCGGATTTATTCGCAATTCAAATTGGTTTGAATCAATTTCAGAGATGAATGGTTGGGTGAGTCCCTTGTTAAAAATCCGTTTTCAACTAACAGAAAATAACTTGGAAATTTACCGTCCTGATGGGCAACGGTTCCTCACTTCTGTCGAATTAGCCCAACACGCTGAACAGGAACGGCAACGCGCTGAACAGGAACGGCAAGAGAAAGAAATTGCTCAATCTGACGCTGAACAACAACGGCAAAGAGCAGAGGAAGCGATCGCCCAACTGGAACAAGAAAAACAACGTTATCAAGCTTTACTAGCACAAATACAACGAACTTCATAACGGGGGATAACCATCGGCTAAACCCTTACTCTGTAAGAATTTTGCCGATTGTTATTAAAAAAATAAGTCTGCTTTGACTCTTTGATGTTATAATTTAACTAATCAATATTTATATTCGATAAATGGCTACTTCTCGACGACTAGAAAAACTACTTGATTACCTACGTCCCCACTGGAAAAAAACCTTCTGGGGCATTTTCTCTCTATTGATTGTTAATGCCGTAGGCGTTTACATTCCCCTATTAATTCGCAATGGAGTTGATGAACTTCAAGTTGCTATTAAGTTTGACCAAATTTTGTACTATTCCTTGTTAATTTTAGGACTTGCTTCTATCCTATGGGTAATTAGGATGGGATCGCGAATCCTACTATTTGGAGTAGGTCGTCAGGTAGAATTTGACCTTAAACAAAAGATATTTAATCATCTTTTAACATTAGAACCCTCCTACTTTGCTGATAATACAGTTGGAGATTTGATTAATCGTGCGACTTCTGATGTTGAAAATATCCGTCGTTTGGTTGGGTTCGCGGTTTTGAGTTTAGCGAATACGGCATTTGCTTATGCTTTGACGTTACCGGTGATGCTGGCAATTAACATTAGATTAACTTTGTTAGTAATCGGTGTCTATCCTTTAATGCTGGTTTTAGTACAATTATTTAGCGATAAACTTCGATTTCAACAGTTAGCGGTACAGGAGGAACTTTCTAATCTGAGCGATTTGATTCAGGAAGATATGAGCGGCATTTCTTTGATTAAGATTTATGGTCAGGAAAATAACGAGCGTCAAGCTTTTCGTGCCGCTAATCAGGAGTTATTAAAGGCTAATTTAGGATTGGCGAAAACTCGCAACTTACTATTCCCTGTACTTGGCGGTTTGGCGAGTTTGAGTTTACTGGTTTTACTATCTTTAGGTGCAGGTGCGATCGCGAGTGGAGAAATCAGTATCGGTGATTTTGTCGCCCTACTTTTGTTTGTTGAACGTTTAGTTTTTCCTACTGCACTACTTGGATTTACAATTACTGCTTATCAGCGAGGTGAAGTTAGTATCGATCGCATTGAATCAATTCTCACAGTTGAACCCAAAATTCAAGATAGTATTAACGCAATTGAACTACCAAAACCCATCAAAGGTTGGCTAAGATCTCAAAATTTAACCTATACTTATCCTGACGCTAAAACACCCGCTCTCAAAAATGTCAACTTTACAATTAAACCAGGAGAAACTGTTGCAATTGTTGGACCAATTGGTTCTGGAAAATCAACTTTAGCCAATGCTTTACCACGTTTACTCGATATTGGCATCGACCAATTATTTTTAGATGGTAAGGATATTACACAACTACGACTAGGAGATTTACGCGGCGCGATCGCTTACGTTCCTCAAGAAAGTTTCCTCTTCAGTACCACAATTCAAAAAAACATCGCCTATGGTAATATTTTAGCAGAACAGCCAGACATTGAAAATGCCGCAAAACAAGCACAAATTTACCACGAAATCCTCAATTTTCCCCAGCAATATCAAACTATAGTTGGGGAACGCGGAATTACACTATCGGGCGGACAAAGGCAGAGAATGGCTTTAGCTAGAGCTTTGTTAGTCGATGCTCCAGTGTTAATTTTAGATGATGCTTTATCCAGCGTAGATAATCAAACTGCAACGGATATTTTAAAGAATTTGGCAACTGGAACCGAACGCAAAACAGTGATTTTTATCTCTCACCAAATGTCAGCCGCCGCCACTGCGGATAGAATTTTTGTCATGGAAAAAGGAGAAATTATTCAGATAGGAACTCATGGAGAGTTATTGCAGGAAAAAGGACTTTATCAGTCTCTCTGGAATCAGCAAAAATTAGAGGATTTACTGCGATAATTACACCTAAGAAATAGAAATTAAATAATTAGCCTGTTTGTAGTAAGCGCTTTAGCGCTCTTTGCGCTAACTACGAACTAGATCGTCAAGTTATTTAATTTTCATTCCTAATGAGCTAAATGCTACGGTTAATGTTATAATGGAGACAGATTTTTTTGAAGGAGAATTGGGTATGTCACCTTGGCCTAGTTTAGTTACTGTATCAGCTTTACTGATTTACTTAGTTCTCACGATTAATGTCGGTAGAGCCAGAGCTAAGTATAAAATTTTACCACCACAAATGACAGGAAATCCTGATTTTGAGCGAGTGATCCGCGTTCAGCAAAATACTTTAGAGCAAATAGCGATCTTTTTGCCATCTCTGTGGTTATTTTCAGAATTTATCAGTCCAATTTGGGCTTCTGCAATTGGTACTTTTTGGTTAGTTGGACGCATTGTCTTTGCTTGGGGTTACTATCAAGCTGCTGAGAAACGAATCGTCGGTTTTGCGATTACTAGCTTCGCTAATTTAACTCTACTTGGAGGTGCTTTAATTGGGATAGTTTTGTCACTTTTCAAGCTTTTTGCTTAGTTATAGCAATTCTCAAGTAAATGAGGCACGCACCTACCAATTACGATCGCGGATTTAACGGATTACACGGATTACACGGATTAGTTAGAGGGATGATTATTTAGTCTTTTAAATCAGAGGAATCTGTAAAATCTGTGTATCCCAATTACCAATTACCAATTACCAATTACCAGATATGTCAGAAAAAGATCGCGTTGTCTTTCAAGTTAATCAAAGCTTGTTCGAGCAATTAACTGAATGGCAAGCTAAAATGGAAGCAGCGGATAATCAATTAGCGGATGAGTCAGATTCAGAGGAATCAACTCCAGTGGAAACCCATGCAAATACCCATGCAAATACCCATGAAAACCAGTCAAAAACCAATAATTCTTAGTTTGGGAATTGCTATATTTGGATTGCTTGTTTCACCTGCTGTTTTGGCTAATCCACTCGCGCCTAGTCAAATTCAGCAGATAAATAGTGGTTTATTTCGCTCGAATTCTCAAGACTTTTTTGAGGAGGGAAGGCGAAATTTTAATAGGGAAATTGAAATTTTGCTCCAGGAGTTTTTAAACTCCGATCGCGAGATTCTTAAAATCGATCGAGAATTGCGATCGCAGCTTTGCAGGGGCAAAATTAAAATATCATCGCGAGAGTTAGGTATAATAAAAGTTAGCCAGATTAACGATCTCAATGCCAAATTTAAAGAGATTTGTCTGGCTAACTAGGATCAAGCTGAGACAGGAAATCAAAATAGGAAATGGAAACAACTCTAATACCGACAATTAATCAAGAAGCAATGACAAAACTGAAGTTAGTCATGCTAGAATCTCAAACTGCGGCTCAATTAGCTGCACTAATTATTGATCATACCCATGAAGAAATTATGCAGGTTTATAGCGAACTTGTACTAGATCAGCAAGCTAGAATTCAGGCAATTTGGCAAAATAGATTTGACTAACTAGCAGCAGTAAATCTAAAGCATTTTTTCTAAAAATTGCTTCGCGCGATCGCACTTAGGGTTACTAAAAAACTCCTTCGGCGGTTCATCTTCAGCTACCTTTCCCCCATCCAGAAATAATATCCGATGAGCAACTTCTCGCGCAAATCCCATTTCGTGAGTGACAATTGCCATTGTAATTCCCGTTTTTGCTAAAGCTTTCATCACATCCTAAAATAAAAGGCAAACTTGGCAAGATTTTTCCAAAATCTAAACTAAATTTTGGTGCTGCTGGCTGTATATCTTTAGCTCCTGTTTGGGGTGATGGTGACTGTGGAGATTCTGGGTTCGGTGCTTGGGTAATCGATCGAGAAAACCACTGGGTAGCTAGTTCCTTAAGTTTACCATTAGCTTGCATTTGTTGGAGCACTCGGTTAAATTCGGGAGCTAATTTTGAACCTTTGGGAAAAGCGATCGCCGATCCGCTTTCTTCTGTATTTGGAATTACATTAAATTCCAAATCAGGGTTAGCTTCTGCATAACCTTTAGCAACAGTATCCTCAATCACTCCCGCTGTCAGGCGATTTGATTTAACTTCTTGAATAATATCAGCAATTTTATTCAGGGCGATCGCTTCCACCCCAGTCATTTTTTTAACAGCTTCCTCAGGACTTACGCAGGCACGCTATATATAGCGTGCTGCAATGATCGCGATCGCATCAATTAATCAACGTGAGTTCGATGGAGTCCGATCGCTACAAAACAAGGGACGATGGGGCGGGCGATCGCCCTGGAAATGAACGAATCCGCCGTATCACATCAGCTACGGACGCTGCGTGCCCTGCGGTTGGTGAGTTTCCGCAAACAGGGACGGCACGTATTCTACCGCCTGCAAGATCGGCACATTCTCAGCTTCTATCAAGCGGTAAGCGAACATTTGGCGGAGACAGAGTGAAGTGGTACAGTGCTTAACCAAAACCTTGTCCGCGTCCGACTTTCGACCAAACCAATAGTTCGCCGTTCTGCCCCCCGGCTGCAAGTTGGTTTCCTTTAGGATGCCAGGATAGACAGGAAAAGCCATTGGATGCACCATTGAAAACTTGAGTCGGACGTTTTGCCTTTTGCCACAAATACACCCAACCGTCTGCCGCTGCCGAAGCCAGTAAAAGGCTATGCGGCTGAAATTTAATGGAGTGGATTGTTTCTTCATGCCCTGCGAGAACGCGACCATCCCAGCCCAGGGCTTCGTCTGCTTCCTTTTCCCAGATGACCAGTCCTTCGACACAGGAAGCCGCCAGGAGCGGCGCACCCGTTTTGCTTAAAACCTCTGACCAGGCAAGTTGACGGATCTTGCCTGGAAAACCACGCATCACCCAAGGCAAAAGCGGGTTCTCTCTCGCTGCTGCCGGAGAAACTGCTTTTGAAAAAGGGTTCTCCCATTCCAGTACGGTGATGGTGCGATCGAGATTTCCAGAGGCAATGTATTTGCCATCGGGCGACCAGGCGATCGCCACACTTGCCGAAGGGATCGCGAGCAAATACGGGTCATCGTCCCAGTCGTCTGCCGTCCAAGTTTTCACTCCCTGATACCCGCCCACACTCAACCGCTTGCCGTCAGGATGCCAGGTGATATCCAGAACTGAAGAGGTATCGAAATTTAGGGTGGTAACGACAGCGCCGAGCGTAGCGTCCCAAACTTGCACATACTTTCCCAGGCTGAAGGCAAGGAGATTCTGGGTGGGACTCCACGCCAAGCGATCCACCCAGGCGGTCCCATTGCCCAGAGTAGCGATCGGTTCAGGGGCTGCTGGCTGCATACGCCAAAGGTTGATCCGTCCATCTTGTCCGCCCGTTGCGAGGTATTGACCATCCGGCGAAAACGCTAGACAGTCTACTGAGCGCCCGTTGGCTAACTGTAAAACGGTTCTTTCTAAACCCCTGCCTTGGAACAGCACCACTTCCCCAGCAGCGGAACTAGCTGCTAAGGCATTGCCATCCGGCCTGTACGCGATCGCTGTGACATAATCGGACAGCGTTCCCTGCCAGTGTCGCTCGAACTCACCCTGGTTCTTTGTCTTTAAACCAAACATCCCCGGAAATCCTCTCTCAGTTGAGTTTCATTCAAGTTGCGACCAATGAAAACCAGTTCATTTTTGCGGGCTTCTCCTGGCTTCCAGGGGCGATCGGCTCTGCCGTCGAATAGCATATGAACGCCCTGAAACACAAAGCGTTGGTCTTCGCCAGCGATCGTCAAAATCCCTTTCATCCGAAAAATGTCCGGTCCTTGGGTTTGCAACAACTTACCGAGCCATGTATTGAGCTTGTCGCCGTCTAGTTCACCTGCTTCGACGATCGCTACCGAACCGACAGTTTCATCATGCTCATGCGCTGTTTCGTTTAAGAACTCTGGGTCAATTTCCAGAGCGCGATTCAGGTCAAAGGCACCGATGCCCAAGAGCGCCTCCATCTCCAGTTCGGCGTTGCGGGTGCGATAGATTTTGGCAAGGGCATTCATGCCGCGAATCCGGCGTTCCAGTTCGTCTAGCTCCTCTGGCGTGACCAGATCGGTTTTATTGAGCAGCACCACATCGGCAAAGGCAATTTGTTCCTGCGCTTCTTCCGCTTCCCAGTGCTGCCAAATATGTTTAGCATCCACCACCGTTACAACTGAATCGAGATTGGTCTGCGCCTGTACGTCTTCATCCATGAAGAAAGTCTGAATCACGGGAGCCGGGTCAGCCAGTCCCGTTGTTTCAATCACTAGATGATCGAACTTGTCGCGCCGTTTCATCAAATTGCCGATAATCCGAATCAGGTCGCCCCGCACGGTGCAGCAGATGCAGCCGTTGTTCATCTCAAAAATTTCTTCGTCGGCGTTGATAATAAGCTGGTGATCGATGCCCACATCGCCAAACTCATTGACAATCACCGCAACCTTTTTGCCGTGTTCGTAGGTGAGGATGCGGTTGAGCAGGGTCGTTTTACCTGCACCTAAATAGCCAGTTAATAAGGTAACGGGAACGGTTGTCATTGCCTCGGCTGCCACCATATACCAAACCTCCGCTTTTGGAGAATGAAAATCATTCTTATATTATAAGAGCAGATTGAGTTTTGGAAGGCAATAACAGTGGGAGAAGTCATGGGGCGCTCCTAGTGAAAAGATGGACTATGCCGGATCAAGTCCATGAATTCCTGGCGAGTTCTGGCATCATCGGCAAACACGCCCTGCATCGAGCTAGTCACCGTCCAGGAACCGGGCTTCTGCACGCCGCGCATGACCATACACATATGGGTGGCTTCCACCACCACAGCCACACCCTGGGGCTGAAGCAATCCTTGCAAAGCATCCGCAATCTGCTGGGTCAGTCGTTCCTGCACTTGCAGGCGGCGGCCATACATTTCGCAAATGCGGGCAATCTTGGAAAGACCAATCACCTTGCCGTTGGGGATATAGGCGACATGGGCGCGTCCTAAAATCGGCAAAATGTGGTGTTCGCAAGAGCTAAACAGGTCAATATCACGTACCAACACCATTTCGTTGGCATCTTCGTGAAAGACGGCTCCGTTGAGCAATTCATCCAGGGATTGCTGGTAGCCAGAGGTGAGGAATTTGAGCGCTTTGACCACTCGTTTTGGAGTGTCGCGCAGTCCTTCCCGATCGGGGTCTTCCCCCAATCCCAAGAGCAGGGTACGCACAGCTTGTTCCATCTCAGACTGGGAGACCCGTGGCTGAGGCTGGGTAGGGATGGCGGCGATCGCTTGATCGGCAGAGAGGTTACGAACGGGAATTTGGGCAGTCATAGAATCTAAGGTGAGTAGGGATCGTTAAGAATTTACAGGTTTGGACGTAGCTTTCTGGGTGGACTATGCCGCTTCACAAATGGTCAGTTGGTGGCGAATTTCCTCTGGATTAAGCTGTCGCCCAATCACCACAATTTGGTTACTCGGAGAGACCTTACCCCACGCTTCAACATCCAGAGTGCAGCGCTTGCCACTGAGTTGAAAGATGTGTTTATGGGGACTTTGGGTAAACCAGAGCAATCCCTTAGCCCGGAAAACGTTGGCAGGTAAAGTATCCAGCCATTCTTCAAACTTGCGGAGGGAAAAGGGACGATCGCTGCAATAGGAAACCGACACAAACCCATCGTTATCTAAGTGATCGGAGTGATGGTGATGGTGTTCGTGGGCATGGTGGTCATGGGCATGGTGGTCATGGTCGCGATCGTGCTGGGTTTGTTCAATCTCATCCTGCACCAGATCCGCATAGGCTTCTGGATTGTTGTAGCCCACATCCAAAATCAAGGGCAGCGGTACATCTCCATTTTGGCAGCGGATCAGGCGAGCTTTTTCTTTCATGGCATGAATCTGCCGCTCTAGTTCATCGACCTGTTCAGCAGCCACTAAGTCTGTCTTATTCAGCAGAATAATATCCCCGTAGATAATTTGTTTGAGAGCGGCTTCGCTATCAAAATGTTCGGGGGTAAATTCAGACGCATCCACCAAGGTAATTACCGAGTCGAGATGGGTTAGATCCCGTAGCTCAGTCCCTAAAAATGTCAGCATAATCGGCAGAGGATCTGCGATGCCGGTGGTTTCAATCACCATGTAGTCAATGCGATCGCTCTTTTCCAAAACGCTGTAAACCGCATCTACCAAGCCATCATTAATCGTGCAACAAATACAGCCGTTGCTCAGTTCCACCATGTCTTGATCGATGGAAACTAGCAGTTGACTATCAATATCAATGTCGCCAAATTCATTCACCAGCACTGCCACCTTCAAATCTTGGCGATTGCTGAGAATTTGATTGAGAAGGGTTGTCTTACCGCTCCCCAAGAATCCCGTGATGATAGTAACAGGCATCCCTCGTTTGGGAATTTCAAGGGATTGGGTCAGGTTAGCCATCATAAAAAAGCTCCTAAGTAGTCAACTGTAAATTGAAATTTTATGAGTAGATAAATCAGAGAGAGAAGAGTAACCATCTCCCTACTCCCCCTTCTGCAACATCAACGCCACATCTTTGGCAAAGTAGGTCAAAATTAAGTCGGCTCCGGCACGTTTCATGCTAGTCAGCGTTTCCAGAACTACCTTTTTCTCATCAATCCAACCCTGTTCCGCAGCGGCTTTGATCATGGCGTATTCACCACTGACGTTGTATGCTGCGACGGGTAAATTGGTGTGCTGCTTGATTTGGCAAATAATATCCAGATAAGCCAATGCCGGCTTCACCATCACAATGTCTGCCCCCTCAGCGATATCTAAATCGACTTCTTTGATCGCTTCTCTCGCATTGGCGGCATCCATTTGATAGGTCTTTTTGTCACCAAATTTGGGTGCAGAATCCAGAGCATCCCGAAACGGACCATAGTAGGCAGAGGCATATTTGGCAGAGTAGGCAAGGATGCCCACATTGATCCAGCCTTCTGCATCCAGTGCCTTGCGAATCGCGCCGACGCGACCATCCATCATGTCTGAAGGCGCAACAAAATCGGCTCCGGCTTCTGCCTGAACGAGTGCCTGCTTCACCAACACAGCAACCGTTTCATCATTGAGGATTTTGCCATCCTGCACAATGCCGTCATGTCCTTCACTGCTGTAGGGATCGAGGGCAACATCAGTGATGACTAAAAGACTGGGAACGGCTTGTTTAATGGCTCGCACTGCACGAGGAATTAAGCCATTCGGGTTATAGCTCTCAGTACCTGCGTTATCTTTCTGGTCGTAGGGAATGAGTGGGAAAAGAGCGATCGCCCCTATCCCCAACTCATCCGCCTGCTTTACCTCATCCAGCAGCAAATCCAGTGTGTAGCGGTAGCAACCGGGCATCGATGGAACTTCTTCCCGCTGCCCCTCTCCTTCC
Organism: Oscillatoriales cyanobacterium USR001; assembly: GCA_001698425.1. Taxonomy (GTDB): domain Bacteria; phylum Cyanobacteriota; class Cyanobacteriia; order Cyanobacteriales; family Microcoleaceae; genus Kamptonema. The sequence goes on from MBRE01000086.1 coordinate 23,998, forward strand.
ATCACAAACAGCGGATAGATCAAATCTTCGACTCGCAGAACATTCTCCCGCACCATCCGACGCAGGGTTTCAGTTCGCCGCAATCGCCGGGGACGATGGGCGATCGCTGGCACAGTGGATTTGGCTTGGCTTCCAGAATCGGTGGAATCGGTTTCTGTCTGCGGAGTTTGGAGTGCAAGCGTTGAGGTTTCAGTCAGGCTCATAGTATAATGAGAATGATTATTATTCTCTTATTCTACAGCACTCGCCGTGAAAAGTGATTCATCCTCTCAAGAAAGTGCAACCCATTCACTCCGTCTGACTCGCAATCAGCAAGCGGTGCTTGATTTGCTACACCAGCAAGCGAATGCCCTCTCCGCTCAGGAGATATACAGTCTCACCACAATTTAGAAATCTACTGAGAAACGCGACCTTCTACGGTTTGAAAGCCTTTCCCAGAGCCATAGCGAACAGCCTTGAATTCAATTCGGTTGGAATTAGGGTGATAAAGCGTGTAAGTAGCTTGACCAGAAATACGTCCAACATTGCCCACCCCAACAATTTGCCGGGGTTTCACCTGGGTTGCTTGTGGTGAAACCGTTCGATCTAATGTCGTAACACTGGATGTCACAGTACCTTGCTGAATCTGATACTGAAAGATCAATCCAGAACGACCACAAAATAAGGTGTTGGCATCCATTCGCATCAGACGATCGAGCATCTGAATTGGGGGTGTATCCGGTGTTAATTCATCACTCACACTGACACTACTCCCGTGAATTAACAAACAGTCGAGTTCAAAGAAACCAAAATTGAGCGATCGCACCCACTCCACTATTTCTCGCGGAATCGCATCCCACAAGGTTTTCACCATTTCCACACCATATCGCTCAATCAGTTCAGTGGGTTCTCCGGTTCGTCCTAAGCCATGTAAGATCAGCGACTGTTCTTCCCACCAGCCCTGACACACCTGGGGTACAGGTTCATTAGTGCGAGGAGACCGAATTCGTTGAATCACTTTGATGCTGGCAGGGGTTGCCGCGATCGCATCCCCCAGGATATACAGTTCTTCTACCGGATGTCGTTGCCGCTTGATATCAGCCAACACCGCTTCGTAAGCTGCTAAATTCCCTTCAATGCCACTTAAAATTGCCCAACAGGTCATCTGATGCTACACACCTTTGTAATTTGGAAATTGTCACCTATTCTGCAAATGCGAACCAGCCTGCGAAAATAAAGCCGGTATAAAAACGAGTTACTTTGTTGAAACCAGCTTGAGCTAGTAACTCCAGGGTTCGTTCCTCTGGAATACATTGGATGTGTTGCCACACCCAACCACAAGAATGCGAGCATCATCCCTCAAATAGAGTTGGAATAAAGCTGTCAGCATTATGAGCATCGCATCATAGCCCGGAATACTTTGCCGTACTGCAACGTCATAATCAGTCGTTGGGAAATTAGGATTCCGATCGAAATCAAATGGGTTTTCGCTCATAGCTATCGCTCGCACACATGAGTTGGGTCATCGGCACGTTCGGCAAACTCTAAACCTCTGGCTAATCGCCACGCAAAGATCGGCGGTAGACCTTTTTCAATAATGGCAGCACAGGTTTGTTGATAGTCGTATTCCACCTCGCGGAGCAGTATTTGATCGGAGTTGGTGTCATAAATCACGTAGGTGGCATTGGGTCTACCATGTCGTGGTTCTCCAACCGATCCGGCATTCACGATTCGCTTGAGTGGTGCAGAAAAACTCATATCTTGCTCTGATTTGTGAGTCAATTTGACTCGGATTTGAAGTTGTCCCGCATCGAGCGATCGCACATACGGCACATGGGTATGACCGCAAAACAAAATATCGGCACCCGTTGACAGCACTCGTTCCATTGCCACAAACGCATCGACTTCTGGCAACAGATATTCGTGCTGGTTATGGGGACTGCCATGCACAAAACACAGGTTGTCATCGCGCAAGCTCAGGGGTAGCTGTGCCAGATATTCTCGCACTTCAGGGTGGATGACCTGGTTCGTCCACTCATGTGCTAACTTGCCGCGTTTCTCTGCCAACACGGAAGGATAGCTACATTCACAAGCGTTCAATCCTTCTACAATGTCCTCATCCCAACAGCCTTGACAGGTGGGAATATCCAGCGCGCGAATCATTTCCACCACTGCATTGGGATGAGGTCCGTATCCCACTAAATCACCAAGACAGTAAATCTTATCTACATTGCGATCGTCGATATCCGATAGCACAGCATTCAACGCTTCATAATTACCGTGAATGCAAGACATCACCGCAATTTTCATGCCACTTCATCTCCTGACTCTAATGAATTTTTGATTTGTTGTTGGTAGTAGGCAATCAGATGGTCTTCTAAGCAGCAATCTTTAATGGTTTGAGCGATCGCCTCTCGATCCAGCATTTCACCTACAATTTCGATGCCACTGAACCGATTGGGTCTGCCATTTAGCCAAAGCGGTAATTTCAGTTCAAGATAAGTTGTCTTAGCAAGTCCCGCCACAAAGTCAAAATAGAGCGATCGCCCATCAGCCACATCAAAAATGCCTTTGGCGCGTTGAACAGTGCCATAAGCCCCATTCGTCAGTTCGTACCAAAAGGTATTCAGACTCGCAGGATCAAGAACCTGTCCTGACAACACAGATCGCCAGAGGTGGGGCTGGGATAATGCCTCACCCGTCTCAACACCCGTTACCACAACGTCTGCCCAATCGTGCCATTCCGTCTGTCGAGTTCCCGGCGGCAACACCGCCACTCGATGGCAGTCTGCCATCTGGTCAGGCAAAATCAGAGAGGTGAGATCGATCTCAAACCCCAATTCAACGTAGACAGCAGAGCCGACAAGCGGTTGTGCTAAAAAATCAGTCAACTGCTCAACGGGTAGCACGGTGAGTTCCGCAACCTCCGTTGCCAGATAGGTTGTGTCGATTGGAGTATTTTCCGATCCCAGATTCAGATAAACGGCTGTCTTAGTGGCATTTACCTGTTGCCGTATCCAGGTCGTCTTTCCCACGCCGGGTGGACCAGATACCAGTGTGATATTGAACGATTGCATCAGGGGTTCTAAGAGTCTTGCAGTTCAGGGGTTTGGTAAGGTAGGGATTGCCGGATGGTTTCGACAAAGGCTGGCTCATCCACATCGCCTGCTGCCGCCTGTTGAATCAAGGCTTCACTAACGTTCAGAGACATTATTTTTTCCTCATAATCCATTTATCGCAAACTATCGTCTTATGATACCATTAAAATGATAATCATTATCATAAATTGACAGTTGATTCATGCCGGATGCCAGGGCGGTTTCATTCTCCGGTGAGATCGCTAAAAGTAAAAGCGATCGCGCAATCTGATAAGATTTGGCTCTCCCGGATGCTCGGTGTAAAAAGTAGTATTTGATACAATTCAAAGGTCAAACGGAGGCTGAAAACCTTGATGTGGCTAAACTATAAGTCTACTTTATCACCATAAGTACGGGAGAGCCAAATTGATAGTTGAATAGAAGCGTGTTCGCGGATGAGTTTAATATTTTCATTCAGAATTTTAGCTCTGCTAAAATTCGAGAATGAAACAGCCCTGGGTTTTAACCCCTGTCGGACTAAGGGTTTGGCGTTAAGTTGACACGCCTTGGGCATTGCCGTGTCCCTACTTCACACTTTTATCCAAGTTCTATGTTTATTAGAAGGTAAAGGTAGTTCTTACAACTCCTACCCATGTGGTATCGTTGTCTTTATTGTGATCGGTATTAGTAATCACAAAAAAACCAGGAGTAATGCTGATAAAATCGCTTACCTGGATGCGATACAAAGCCTCAATATGCAGAGAAGTAGCATCATCTTTGTTATCTTTGATGTCGTTGCTAGTCACTTTTGGTGGTACGCCAACTACGATAGCACCGAGATTTCCTTTCTTAAATAAATCAGGAAAAACAAATTCGATCGCACCATTCCAAATCCCCGCACTTGCATCTCCACCCGACAACTGTTTAGCATCAACATATCCAACCCAACCCGCAAGAGCAAATCGAGGAGAAACTCGCCAACTTCCCTCAATTCCATAATGATTTCCCCTAGTAGCTGCTTGACCAAAAGGCTCATTAGCATTGTTACTACCAGTACCAAGAGACAAATTAACATCATCGCGGCGAGAGTAAGTTCTGGCATAACTTAAAGCTAAATCTATCCGCGAATTTGGCGAATATGTTAACTGAGCGATCGCCCCATAACTACCATTAAAAAGTCCATTTCCCTGGGTAGGATCGGCAGCAGTATTAGCCAAATAGCTTAAAGATAAATTCAGCTTGTCACCCAATTTGTGATTAATAGAAATTCCCGTTTCTCCAGGAGTATTATAAATCGCTGGATTGAAAGCTCCAAACCGAGAAACAGCACCGTCAGCACTACCAGCTAAATAGGGATTAATAATCGGCACTGCATCATCAGCCGTAAGTCCTTTTGCGCCTATTTCAATCGTAGTATTCTTACCCAATAGAAACTGATAGCTCAATTTATCAAGAGTGAATTGGGAACCATCATCGCCATCAAAGTTAGTGCGAGTCATAGGTGTTCCAGTAGTGCGATCGTATCTCACCATATTTCTCGCTTGTAACCGCGTTCTCAAACGATCTTTACCAGTAAAGCTAGTATCGAAATTCAATCTCACCCGATAACCTACATTTGTATTAGTATTATCCTCATCTACCGCCCCATCGCCAAAAGTATCAGTAATCCCCCAAATAATTTCTGCATTCAGTTTAGTAGTTGTAGAAAACTGATTGGCTTCCAGTTCGCTTGTCCGCGCTTCTAACGCATCAACTCGACCTCGCAAAGTAGCTAATTCCGCCGCAAATTCTTCCTGTAACTTTTGGATTTTTGTTAAATCTTCTTTCGTGGCAAGATTGCCTGTAGCAGTAGCAATCAACCCATTAACTTGATCTAAACAAGCATTTAATCCCGCCGCAAATTCATAGCGAGTTAAAGCTCTATTACCCCGAAATGTGCCATCTGGATATCCCGCGATGCACCCGTAGCGTTCAACCAGAGATTGTAAAGCTTGAAATGCCCAATCTGTAGGCTGTACATCCGATAGTTGAGATACTGATGTCACCTGATTTATGGAGGTGTCGTCTAACAATTCTGATGATAATTCTACAGGAGTTCGATCTGGTATGGCAACTGGTTCTGTAGCGAAAGCTATGTTTTCTACCAGCAAAGCGTTGCTAACAAAAGCTAGGCTAAACCAGAAAGTTTTGCCAAAAAATTTAGACATTGTTGCTCCTCACACTTATTTAAGTATATTTCCTGAGATGTATCATCTTTGCTCATATTTTAAATTATTTCTGTAAAATTTGATATATATTAACGGGTAAGGACATGGCATTGCCCAATGCGTGTCAACTTAGGCTAAAATCCGCCAGGGACTTAAGTCCCTGTCTAATAAATTAAGTCCTCTGAAGAGGACTAATTAAGTTTCAAAGTCTTGTTAGTCCTCTTCAGAGGACTTGATCTTTGAGACAGGGGTTTTAACCCCTGTCGGACTAAGGGTTTTACCTTAAGTTGACACCAATGGGCATTGCCGTGTCCCTACTGTACTTCATAAACCTGGAATACGCTGTAGTTACGTTTATTTATGTCAAGAAGCCAAAGCTACTTCCACCATTTGTTGCAATTCACCCTTTTGATAGAGTTCGATCATAATATCCGAACCACCAACAAACTCCCCATTAATATAAACTTGGGGAATTGTTGGCCAGCTAGAATACTCCTTAACTCCCTGACGAATTTCAGGATCTGCTAAAACATCAACTGTCTCAAAAGGTACTCCCAAAGTATTCAGGATTTGTACCACATTATTCGAGAAACCACATTGGGGCATTAACTTATTGCCCTTCATAAACACCAAAACTTTGTTCTGTTTCACTAAGCTGTCAATTCGATCGCGTGCTGTCGTACTCATCTTTTTTCCTCTCTCAATTGGATTTGTTTTATTAGCGTCAGTATGGAAATTCTCAATTATTCGTGCTTAATTGAAAACCAGAAACATCTTAGTATTGAGTCTTTGGCATTAATTGTTCATAGTTAACAAATTTTGCCCGATCGACCTCAAAGTTGATTTCCCATCCAGATTTAAGCAACTTGAGTTTCTGCTGCCCATTCTGTAGGAGTATAGGTTTTCAAGCCAAGAGCATGGATAGCCTCAGTAGCCATAGCATCCTTCAGCGTACCGTAAACCAGTTGATGCTGCTTAACGCGGGTTTTGCCTTCAAACTCAGAAGAAACCACGATCGCCTGATAATGATCGCCACCACCAGTCAAATCGTCTACTTGTACTTTGGCATCAGGCAATCCCGCCTGAATCATCGCCACTACTTGAGATGGATTAATCATATTTCCCTCTAATACACTCACTGCAATTTAGATTCTAATCGAAATTACTTGGTTGATGAACTCGGCTGAGCATCACGGGCGGGCCGGGGATAAGGTACATCCACAAAACCTAGTTCCAATAACTGTTGGTAAGCTTTCTTGCCCAAATCGCGCGTCGGCTGCTGGGAGCGGATAATCTGAATTAACAGAGGTACTGCTAATTCTGGCTTATTTTGGGCGCGGTGTACCAACGCCAGCAAATAAGTTGCATCGTCCCGCATTTGGGCTGTTTCTAAAGCTTTGGTGCGGTTGGTGTCAGACAGTCGGTTGTCAATCCCCGAAAAAGCCGTTGCCAGTTGTTGATAGAAATTTGACAACTGATTAAAAACTTGGCGGGATTCTTGGAATTTTTGGGCTGCTAGAGCATAATTCTGGCTAGAAACAGCAGTGTTTGCCTCAGACATCAAACGCTGTCCTCCTGCTATGCTCAGAAGGCTGGTGTCTGATGTAGCAGGGCGAATATTGTTAGGATCGGTAGGATCGAGGGGATCGGCTGCGTCTCGGTTCTCTGGCAGAGGAGATTGCTGTGCCTGGACGCGAAGAGGTTGCAGCCAGGTTAAAGCTGCCAGTACCGCAAGAGCGATCGGGGCGGTGGAGCGTAGGAGGCAAACAGTTCCAGAGTGTACCATGAAGTAACTTCGCCCGTTGGCGGCAAGAAAAAATTTATATGTCAGGCGATCTTACCATTTTTGCTGTAAATTTGGTGAGGTTATGCAAAATTGATTTTTATGACATCCCCACTTAACCCGTCCCCTACAGTTCTGCAAAATTATGAAGGTACAGGAGTCCCAGATGAAAGTGTGGGATTTGTTTTGCAGCGGGGAGGTGAAGAATTATTGCTGAGTAAGGCAAGCGATCGCTTTACTGTGCGCGTTTCTTCCCTAACAACTGTTGCCCAAATTTTACCGCAAATCCCTGGTAAATTGTGCAGAACTTTGTTGCAAAATAACTTAGAAGAGTTTACCATTGAGCCAGCCCAGCGAGACCAAGCAATGCAGGTGGCTCGTACCTTAAATAATGTAGCTTTTGCCAGCCATGTTTACCACCCTGAAAATAATCCGGCGACGCTGTTTTACTTAACAGATGAAATTACGGTGCAATTTGGTGAAAATGTGGAGGCGGCGGCGCGGGAAGCGATCGCATCTTACACCAAATTAAAAATTATTCGTCCCCTCACTGGCGTACTAAATGCTTTTGTTTGCCAAGTTACTAAAGAAGCCACAGAAAACCCGCTAAAAATTGCCAATCGATTAACACGATACCGAGAAGTTTTACTAGCTGAACCTAATATTTCTGTACAAGCGCAACAACATTACACTCCCCGCGATAGTCTTTATATCAAGCAATGGTATCTAAATAATAAAGGCGGTAATCAATTGGGCGCGGGTTCTCATATTTTTGCCGAACAAGCTTGGGATATAACTCGCGGTAATCGTTCGGTAATTATTGCGATCGCCGATGATTCAGTTGACATTAATCACCCGGATTTTAAAGGTCAAGGCAAAATAGTCTCCCCGTTAGATTTAAAAGATAACGACTTTTCCCCAATGCCCGTTGAAGAGTCGGACAATCATGGCACATCTTGTGCAGGGGTAGCCACCGCAGAAGAAAATGGTATCGGTATTGTTGGTGTCGCCCCTGGTTGCGCTCTTATGCCTATCCGCACTACAGGCTATCTTGATGATGATTCAATTGAGCAGATTTTTGATTGGGTAATTCAAAAAGGTGCCGCAGTTGTTTCTTGTAGTTGGGGACCGAGTGCCGTTTATTTCCCTTTATCTTTGCGTCAAAGTGCAGCCCTCACAAAAGCAGCTACTCAAGGGCGTAACGGTAAAGGTTGTGTAATTGTTTTTGCTGCTGGTAATGCTAACCGTCCCGTAAATGGTACAATTAATGAAAAAGGTTGGCCGAAAAATATTATTAGCGGTCAAACTAAATGGTTAGGAGGTTTCACAGTTCACCCAGATGTAATTACAGTGGCGGCCAGCACTTCTTTGGGCAAAAAAGCGGCTTATAGTAATTGGGGTAGTGGTATTTCTGTCTGCGCTCCTAGTAATAATGCACCACCGGGAATGTGGTTACAAGAAACTGGTTTTGTGAGTACGCCTCCAGAAGTGACAACTTCTCTGCTAGGATTGGGAGTATTTACTGCTGATAGAATTGGTGCAGAAGGTTACGATCCAGGAGATTATACGGGTTATTTTGGTGGAACTTCTAGTGCGACTCCGGTAGTAGCAGGAGTGGCGGCTTTAATATTATCAGCTAATCCAAATTTAACGGCGCGGGAAGTGCGAACAATTCTGGAACAAACGGCTGATAAAATTGTGGATACTGACCCCGATCCTCAATTTGGGACTCGCATGGGAACTTACAGTAGTAGTGGGCGTTGCGATTGGTTTGGTTATGGCAAAGTGAATGCTTTTAAGGCCGTACAAGCAGCAGTAAAAGGTAGTGCTGGTGGTGCAGCTAGAGGGTTAAGCGATATTGGTGGACATTGGGCGCAGACTTTCATTGAACGTCTAATTGCTGCTAATATGATTAGTGGATTTCCTGATGGTACGTTTAAGCCTGATGATTTTTTAACCCGCGTTCAATATGCAGCACTTTTGGCAAAGGCTTTTACTTTAACTCCGAGATTACCTGCTACGAATTTTGTTGATGTTTCGGCTAGTTTTTGGGGGCGAGATGCGATTTTAAAGGCAAATCAGGCGGGCTTTTTGGCGGGTTTTCCGGGGTTAAAGTTTATGCCAAATCAGTATTTAACTCGTGTGGAGGCGATCGTGTCTTTGATGAATGGTTTGCAGTTGAGTGGGGGAAATATTAATTCTTTGAATGTCTATAGCGATCGCGCTCAAATACCCTATTATGCTGATCGGGCGGTAGCAACAGCAACTGATAAAAAGATTGTGGTGAATTTTCCCGATCGGACTCGGCTTTTGCCGCTGAAATCTATTACTCGTGCTGAGATTTCGGCTTTGATTTATCAGACTTTGGTGGCGACAAATCGGGCTAAGGCGATTAATTCTCCCTATATTGTTTAGGGGATTGGTAATGGCATAATTCCGGGGTAAGGGCGAAGCATTCGGGTAGATAATTTATGGCTTTTACTCAAAGATTTATCGCCCGAATGCTTGGCCTCCACAAAATTAGAATGCTCCCTAGAAATCTGTGGTAATGAGTCTTATGCCGGATAAACTAACTTCCAACTCACCATCACTAAAAGTGTATAAATCACGAACCTTAATGGCCTTTGAGGAACCATTTGACAGAGTTTAGACCCAACTAAAACCCCTGGTACTGAACCTAGCCAAATCGGTATTACTAAACTCCAATTAACTGTCCCAAGGGTAAGATGTCCTAGAGAAGTAAACAGTAATAAAATTGCTGCTTGGGAAATATCAGTACCTACTAATTTGCGAGAATCAAGCTGGAAAAAGCTAATTAGTACCAAGGCAAACATTGAGCCAGAAGAAACGCTAGTCATGCCAACTATAAAGCCTAAAATTGCTCCTATTCCCATAGTTTGACAACGACCAAAATTAGTTTTTAAGTTAAACTTTGGTAGAGTTGGAAACTTCAAGTTTGGGAACAAAGTTAAAAGTAACAATTGTACTAGCGCGATTAAGGTAATTAAGAAAATAGTTACTCCTATTAAACGGAGCAAAATGTAATCAAGGTTAAGATTTTTATGAGACTTAATCAAGTGTAAAACTCCGACTCCCATCAGCGATCCGGGAACGCTACCAAAGGCAAGCCATTTGACAATCTGTACGTCTATGGTTTGCTGTCGCCAGTGCTTGAAGCCACCAACAACTTTCATTAATGTAGCAGCTACTACATCAGAACTAACTGCGATCGATGGGGGAACTTGGAATAGAAAAATTAACATTGGCGTGATCAAAGAGGCTCCACCTACCCCTGTTAAACCGACGATTATCCCAACAAAAAAGCTGAGAAAAGATAGAAATAAGTCGTTCATAATGTTTGGTGATGGGTAATGGTAATTGCTAATGGCTAACTATCGGTAAAAGAGAGCTAAGGTTAAAAGAGGTTCCAGAAGAAAATAGTACGGGAATACTGATGATCTTAAATTGAATCAATGCTAAAATTGCTATACTGTAGGCAGTTGAAGAAGCTAAACCAATTAATAAATCTTTTTTCAGATTGCGTTCTTGGGGTGTTTTTTGCAACATATTTACTGCCCCTAGTTGCATTAACAAAATTCCCGCAATATTAGAGATCCAGTAGCCTAAAAATGAGCAAGGAATGAGTAATTCTGGGGAAAATAAGCTACAGATATACCCAAAAAAATAGGCGATGGGCAGATTGATAATTAGGTCATTCCACCAGCATAACGGTGATAGTAAATATCCAATTGCTACAAGTAATCCGCTTCTGAGTTTTTGGGGCAATTTTTGCTTGAAATTGTCTCCCTCAAATGGTTGAAGTTGGTTTTCGGTGGTTTTTCCTGCTGGCGAGCACTCGTGAGTGGGTTTTTTGGCGTTTTTCATTTTAACTACGATACTCCTATTGACTTACCGTATTTTACGCTCATGGTTAAGGAAATGTCTAGTGCTTGAGAAGAAAAAAGGAAAAAGGCACAGGGAGCGAGGGAGATTGTCATCTCCGTCGCTTCCCTGTACCTATCTCTGCTAAATATCGGTTCAGTTAGAAAAGTTAAAAGCTTGGGGTAGGTGCTGGAGGGTGTGCCAAAGGGCGGCGGGTTCGATACCCCAGTAGAATTTTAGATAAACGAGTAGAAGCGCGATCGCGACGATCGCGCCGATCAATTTGTTAACAATTTTTGCTACAGTCTCGACAATTACCGCTGCTGCCCAAATAGCAACACCTAAAACTAGAATAGAAGCGATCGCAGCCACCATATCATTATTCATAATTTCTAGTTTTATCTAATTGCTTGCCATCAGTCAGCAATCAAAGCAATGGGCGCATTTAAAGTAGACGAGAAGACAAAATAGACAACTCCCGCCCCCAAAAGAATTACCGCAAAACTAAAGAGTAGAATCAAACCTTCTGCCGGTTCATAAGTATCCTCATCAATATTGCAGCGGCTATTAAAATAATGCTTGGTTGAGAATAATACCGTCACTAAACCAACCAAAGAGAACATCAAACCTAACCTCCAGCCAATTCCGGGAGGCGGCAGCGGCGACTGCAATATACGGAGACGGACAATCACAATGCCAAAACCGATGAGAGCGATCGCCGTCCGCATCCATGCTAAATAAGTGCGCTCATTCGCCAAATGATCTCGCACCCGCGAGGGATTTTGGAACTTCGCCTTTTTGCTGTCTACTTTCGTTGATTTAAACTGTAATAACATTGATATATTCTTAATTTTCAAATTAGATGCTTCAACATTGTCTCAGATTCTTGCCGTCTTTACTCAAAAAAATTACATAAATTAAGACGACATATTAAGTTTAGTAACGCCACCTCTTCACCAGGTATACTTACCACCCAGAGGGCAGCGTTACCAACAGTTTTGCCTAAGTCCTAATTAGAACAAAACCATCACCTTACTAATCAGTTTGGTCTTGAAGAGAGGCATTAGGAACTCGCGTGTCTATGGATGCCTGGGATACGTTAGGGATGAACCAGTTAACCTCACCAGATTTAAAAATTTTAGCAGGAAGAGGATTTAATTCCAGAACCCCAGTATCAGCATTAGTTTTAACTACTAACTGAGTGCCGTCAACTATTTTAACAGCTACAGCCCCCAAAGTTTGTCCATCAGTGGTTAAATTTGTCACCGCGTCACTAGGAATATAAATTCCATCGCAATCCCATTCTGGGTCAGTTGTTTGACCAGCCCCTAGAAAATAAAGGGTTTTATCGTAGGTAGACTTGGATTTCTTCGGATTTGGTCCGTAGACAGCCAAAGTTTTCCCTGTTTCATTGCGGCACTGACCCCAATTTATTCCCGTTTCTAAAGTGTACTTCTGAAACTCTAAATCAGCAATTTTATTATCCAGTTCCTCTGGCGTATATTTTTCAGCTTCAGCAGGAGTTTCTTTGGCTTTTAAGAGGGTATTAAGGGATTGAGTCACCTCTATGTAGTCGGAATTAGTAGCATATTTCGGAGTTTTGGGTTCTGCCGAAGATGGCGGGACAAATACTAGGTTGAGCAGGACAACCAAAAGCACTAAAACAATTTTGAATAGCTTCATAATTTTCTCCTTTTTCGAGAGGATTTTTGAGTCAACCTTGCTTTCTTCAATGATTTTACAGTTGATATGAATCAATGTCTCATACTTAAGTTTTAAAGTCAAGAATAAATCTTAAAAATTACCATAAATTTTATTGTTCAATTCGATAAAAACATCTTTGAATTTATGAAAATTCAAGTGTTGATGTTATATCTTTTTCGCAAAAAATTTATGCCAATTCAACACTTCTGGAGCGATAAGAACGGTTAGTTATTAACCGTTCCTCAAGAAGCATTAATCAATCAGTTGTGGCGTAGGAACTTGCGTGTTAATCTCCGCCTGAGAAAGCGAGGGCAATGTCCAAGTTGTCTCACCTGCTTTAAAAACTTTAGTCAATCTCTATCGTCAGATCAACTGTTTTTTTTTATGAAATTAATTACTTCAGTTTATAGTTCACCTTAAATCGCCTTAAGGTTAATAAGTCCAGTTTTGCTTGGTCTGCAAACTATAGGTTCCATCTTTCACATTCACGCGCTCAGGAATTAGATTGAGATCCCTAAATATATTTGCCTGGTGCTGTAGGAAAGTGAGCGATTGGTCGTCAATCGGGATAATGGCACGTTCGGCACTACGTCGCTGTAAAGTTTCTAGGATGGATAGATCGATTTCATGGTGATCTGCCAATCGTTGAACAGATTCTAATTCCTGTTTCTTTGCCCAGGCTCCAGCTTCGTTTACCTCTTCTAAAATCACCTTGAGTAAGTCAGGATAGTCGCGTACCAACTCTGGAATCGCGTAGTAATAGGTGGGAACTTCTAAGGAGGCTTTGTCACCAAATATGGTTTCTAAGTCTGCGATCGATCTTCCTGGGTAAGCACTTCGGGCTTGAGTTGTTGTGTAGGGAACCCAAACTACCCAAGCATCAACCTCACCCTGGCGGAATAAGGGCAGTGCCTGTGGCTGGGTTAGATAAATTGGATCGATGTCACTCAACTCTAGTCCCACTTTTGCCAATGCTCGCACCAGCACATAATGGGCGCTTGAGCCTTTGTCAAAAGCGATCTTCTTACCCTTGAGGTCGGCAAGCGTCTGAATTGGCGAATCTTCCGGTACTAGAATTGCTTGACCTTTGGGAGCGGTATATTTTTCTTTCGCCACCCGCACAAATAAATGTTCCGCTGCTTGAGAGAAGATGCTGGCCGTACCACCGCCGCCACAGAAATCTATTGTCCCGTTGCTGAGTGCTTCGATCAGAGAAGATGCTGATAAAAAGCTTGACCAGGCGACACTCATTCCGAAAGGCTGCAAACGATTTTCGAGTAAGCCTTGAGTACGGAGAACTTCCAGATTTGTCATTCCCTCTGGATACCCGATTTTGAGTTGTTTGAGCCGCCGCGCTTGCTCAGCTAAGGGTGTGTTACCAGATTGAGCAGAACGTTTAGAAAACCAGCGATCCAAAGCCACACAGAAAAGGATGCCTCCCACAAACAGTCCCACCGTTTCCAGTAACCGGATGGTTGATTCTTTAGGCAGTTTGGCCTGATTTACCTGACTTACTAGAGGGGAGAGTAGATTGCCAGATGCAGCAGCGGCAACGGCATGACTGTCAAAAGCCAGACTTAAGACCAAAACCGAGACAATGCCGATGCCAAATAGCACTGCCAACCGATAGGCAGTCAATCTAGGAGTGGTCGATCTGAGCGATCGCAAGATGTTTTGACCTGTACCTCTAGGCAGACGGTCAATCAAACGGCTAATCATAAAAAAAGTTCGGTACGTGGGAAACTCAGAGTCTTTTGCCCTGAAGATTTGCTCATAATACACTATTTCCGATCGATTTTTCGTAGTATAACTAACTAAGTTCAAAAAATCAAGAGTTAAGTCACACCGGATATAGCTAGGGACTAGGGGCTAGGGGCTAGGGGCTAGGGAAGAAGGGAATAGAATCAAGGGTTCCAGCAATCAATCATGTCCTAAGCCCCTTGGCGACTGCTATACGTCAAACTAGCGTTCTCATCTGGTGGGACTTACTCAGGTTTTAGTGCTTTGTCGTTTTGGTCATCAGATAGGTTTTGAGTGAGGCATGGTAATGGATTGGTTAATTGCAACAATTAGGATTGGGTTAGCTACGGCTGTAGCAACAACGTTTGACGACAATATTTATCTGACTGCCTTTTTCAGCGAGGTTAATCGTACTTTTCGGCCTAAACATATTGTGGTTGGTGAGCTTCTAGGGTTCACGGTATTGGTGGCAATAAGTTTAGTTGGTTTCCTACTGGGGCTAGTGATTCCGCAAACTTGGACTGGTTTACTGGGGATTTTGCCGATACTTATTGGCTTGAAAAATTTGCTCAATATTAATAAGGACGACTCAGCCGAAGATAAGTCAGCTAACCTAAAAATAAACTCTAAATTTCGAGGATTTGATTCTCGACAGCGATCGCTCTGGGACGTAATCCGCGATCCACAAACCTATCGCGTTTCCTCTGTGACGATTTCCAATGGTGGCAACAATCTTGGGATCTATGTACCCCTGTTTGCTAGTAGCAGCATTCAAAATCTGTCTGTGATCGTACCAGTTTGCTATTTTATTGTTTGCTGCTGGCTATTTATGTCCTATAATCTGACTCGTTTGCCTGGTATTGCTTTCGTACTGAGCCGTTATGCTGGCAAGATTTTCCCCTTCGTTTTGATGTGGCTGGGTTACAGAATTCTGTCAGACAGCGAATCCTATCGTCTTTTTCTACCGAATTGAACTCAAAAGAATGGCAGGTTGCACTATGCGATCGCCCAAACTTTATCGCTCAATAAAAAGGCAAAAATTGTTACAATTCTTAATCTAGCGGGTGCATCTTCAAACCTGCTTTGAGGAGAATTTTTAACAATGTGGCTGAAATTTGGCGTGATATCAAATCCGGTTGCATCGGAATGATTTAACCTTACTAGAACGCAGAGAACTACAGAGGGAGATCAGAGAGATGAATAATTCCCATGCTAACGGATTTGATATAACTTAATAATTTCCTAATTGTTTTAATGATGGCTATAGTATAAAATAATTAAGCCAGGGTGTAACAGATTATGTTATCTAGGAAAGAAGATTTATAATCAGATCGGAGAAAAATGCAGAAAACTTCAAAACTTGCCCTATATTTTAGTCAATCTATCCTCATATTAGGATGGCTGACAAATTTTACACCTGCCCTGGCCCAAGAAGTTACCCTAAATTCTCAAATAGACCCAAATTTCCCTAGTCAATTAGAGACTGATTCTCCTTTAATTTCAGAGTCTAATCCTATATTAGCTAATGATTCTCCTTTAGTTACAGAGTCTAATCCTGAGATAAAGACAACAGATGCACCGACTCCTCTGGCAAATAGCGAAGATTTTGCCGATAGCATGGAGCAAGTTACCTCCGTTTCTCAGTTATCGGATGTGCAACCTACGGATTGGGCATTTCAGGCGTTACAATCCTTAGTAGAGCGTTATGGCTGTATTGCGGGCTATCCTGATGGTACTTTCCGGGGTAATAGAGCCTTAACTCGTTACGAATTTGCAGCGGGTTTAAATGCTTGCTTAGACCAAATTAGTCAGCAAATTGGTACGGCAACGGCGAATTTAGCTAATAAAGAAGATTTAGTTAAACTGCAAAAACTCCAAGAAGAATTTGCAGCAGAATTAGCTACTTTACGAGGTCGTGTTGATACTTTAGAAGCTCGTACCGCCGAACTAGAAGCCAATCAGTTTTCTACTACGACTAAACTTTACGGTTTAACTTCTTTTAACCTCACAGATACTCATGCCAGTGGCAAGATTAAAGCTGAAGGAACCAGTGCTTTTACTGCTAGTCGGGATGCTAATGGCCGCCCAATTCAAAGGCGATTGAGTGAGGATACTGAAACGACATTCAGTTACTTAAGTTGGTTAACTCTTGTCACCTCCTTTACGGGTAAAGATACTCTTTTAATGGTGCTGGCGGCGGGAAATGGGAATGCAGGAAGTAATCAATTAGTTTCAGCGGGACAGACATTTAGATCGGGGATTCCTTTTTCTGTCCAAACTGCGGGATCTGCGCCGAATGAACTAATTGTTCGTGATTTCTACTATAGTTTTCCTGTGGGTTCAAGCTTACGGGTAATTGCGGGGCCTCGTGTCAATTGGTTTACTCATTTTGATGAAAATGTATTTGCACCTTACTATCTGTCAGGGGCGAGTAGTTTCAGTTCAATTAATACTCCCCTTGGTGGTAATCCGGCGCGGGGTTCGGGAGCGGTTGTTGAATGGTATATTAATAAGAACTTTGAGTTACACGCAGGTTATTTAGCGGAAAATGAAGAGTTTTTACCGGGGGTTCGTACTGCGGCAGATCCGACTAAAGGCTTATTTGGTCGTAACAATTCTTTGACGGTTGAATTAACTTATAAGCCTAGTGCTAATGCTAATATCCGATTGTTGTACAGTCGGAATAATTTAGCTAGTAATAGTTCGGGGCAAATTGAGGGCGCAAGGCCGATCGCGGGGATTCTTGATGATGGGCCAGGAGGTTTAGGAAATGGGGGTTTGAAGGGGGCGACAGCTGATATATTTAGCGCTAATTTTGATTGGCGAGTGACTCCACGCTTTGGCTTGTTTGGGCGTTATTCCTACGCTTCTGCAAATTTGCAGACTAAAAATGGAGATGATGGAAATGTGCGGGTACAGGCGTTTCATGCGGGTATGGCTTTTCCTGATTTGGGAAAAAAAGGGGCTTTAGGTACGCTGTCATTTATTCTGCCAATGGATATTTTAGGGGGTCGGAAATATTTTGTATCGGGGGCTGGAGATGGGTCAAATCAATATGAAATTGAGGCGAATTACTATTTGCCAATGACCGATCGTATTGCGATTGTTCCTTCTTTTTATGTGATTGGCAATTTGAATAATTTTAGTGACAATCCAACGGTGTTTGTGGGTCACTTACGAACGCAGTTTAGCTTTTAAGGTGGAAAGTATGTAGTTGCGCTTTAGCGCTCTTTCGTAGGTTAAAAGCGCTGAAGCGTAACTATAGCAGGAGGCAGAAGTCAGGAGGTAGGAGGCAGGAGGTAGAGCTAATCAGAGCAATAATTTCAGCCATCAATTATGTCCTAATTGCCTTGGCGACTGCTATATATACCTGAAATCTGCTATATTTTTTTTAGGGTGTAATTTACTAGGAAGTTATGAGTAATAGTGCAGTCAAACCAAATCAAATCATTGATATTGCGGTTGTAGGTGGTGGTGTTTCTGGGGCCTACGCTGCATGGCGGTTAGCATCCGATCGCAAATCTTCTAAGATTCATCTTTATGAATTGAGCGATCGCATTGGTGGTCGGTTACTATCAATGACAATGCCGGGGATGCCTCACGTTCAGGCTGAATTTGGTGGGATGTATGTGACTGATTCTCAGGCTATTGTCTGGGAATTGATTAAGTTGCTGAACCTAAAAACAAAGGTAGTTAACTTTAGCAGTCCGGGAGTACGGGCATATATTCGCGATCGCCATTTGTTGATGAGTGAATTTAACCAACCGGATAAAGTACCTTATAATTTACGACCTGATGAAGAAGGTAAAAATTATGAGGAATTGTTTAATTTGGCTGTTGAGCGGGCGATTCCAGGGAAAGAGTTAACTCCTGAATATTTTGCTTCCGATGAGTGGAAGCGCGATCGCGAAACACTGACAATTGACGGTCGAAATTTATATAACTTGAGTATTTGGGAACTCTTGCTGAAGAAAATTAGCAATGAGGCTTATAATCTCTGTTTGGATACGGGCTTTTTCTATTCGGATTTGGGTACTTGGAATGCGGCTAGTGCGATCGCTACGAGTATGTCTCTTCCTTACAGCGATACTTGGTATATGATGACCGATGGCTACCAAACATTACCAAAAACCCTCGCTACAGAGCTTGAGAGAGAGGGTGGGGAAGTGTGCCTAAATCATCGTTTAAAAACCTTCGATCGCACTTCAGAAGGACTGATTCAGTTAAATTTTGTTGATGGTCATGGTCATTCTCTACCACCTGTGTTTGCAAAGCATCTGATTTTGGCAATGCCAAAGCGATCGCTAGAACTTTTAGCCATAGAAAATCGGCACAATTTCCTATTTAGTAATTCAAATTTTCGGAGGAATATCCAAACTGTTAGCGGCGATCCCGCTTACAAACTTTTCCTTGGCTATCATTATCCTTGGTGGCACGAACTAGATATTTATGGTGGGACTTCAGCGACAGATTTGCCGATGCAAAAGTGTTATTATTTTGGTACTGAAAGCGCCCAAGGGGGCGATCCAAATAATCACAACTCCTTATTATTAAGCGTTTTTCCTGATAATATTGCGGCGGGTTTTTGGCGAACGATGGCCTATAATCCAGATGAGCCAGAAAAACGTCCCGCTTTTCGTGGAGAACTACCTGAAACACGGGAATTGAGAGCTTTTCTGAAAAGTGATGGTTGTATTACTATAGACCCCTTAGTTCCCTCTCAGGATATGGTAAGGACAGCCCAGGAACAACTCAAAGCCCTACACAATTTGCCAGGTATTCCAGACCCCTATACCGCCCTTTATATCGACTGGGCAAAAGACCCCTACGGCGGTGGATGGCACTCTTGGAACCCCCGCTGTCAGCCTTGGGAAGTGATGAAACAGATGCGGCATCCAATTCATGGTGCTAATGTTTATGTCTGTGGGGAAGCCTATTCAAATATGCAAGGATGGGTACAAGGGGCGCTGAATAGTGCAGAGTTAATGTTAGAGGAAAACTTTAAATTGAGCCGGCCTGAATGGTTGCCTCCCAGTTACGATTTGGGGTCATAAAATCCATTTTAATTTTCCTCAATTTGGGCGGATGTTGCTGACTTTTTCTGCTAAGAGTCTGACGGTCTGTTGCTGTCCTATTTCATCGACTCTTAGCAGGGATATTTCCAGTAACAGTGAGGTAAATTCTGTCACAGACATAGCTGTTACTGGAGAGACTAATGACGCTATTTCAGGGGTCAATTCTCCAAATCTTTGTC
>MBRE01000086.1:43790-44105 GCA_001698425.1 Oscillatoriales cyanobacterium USR001
CCATAATTAACTCCCGTTCTTCCGTATTTAATTCCTGTTCGCTATCAGCTACTAAGTTCGATTGTAACCGATATAATAATTCTAGCGCATTAATTCGCATCGGATTGTCCAATGCTAGACTACTGAGTTGTGCGATCGCTCTCTGCTGCACTCCGTCTCTACCCAAAATTCTCAATCCTAGCGTCTGGGGAGTTTCTGGCAAGGCGTGAATCGCGACAATGGCGGTTCGCAAATATTCCCCTAAAAAATAAATTCCCGGCATCCAATTCTCGGTGTCGGGTATGGCATTAAAGCCATCTAACAACACTTTTGATG
>MBRE01000087.1:0-36941 GCA_001698425.1 Oscillatoriales cyanobacterium USR001
TTAGAAGTTAGAACCCGTGAGGATTTTCCCGAAGATTGGGCAATGACTCAAAATAATCTGGGAAGTGCCTACAGTAACAAAATCACGGGCAATCGAGGAGAGAATATAGATACTGCGATCGAGCTTTATCACAATGCTTTAACTATCAGAACTCGTGAGGCTTTCCCGCAAAATTATACAGAAACTTTATCTAATTTAGGCAATCTTTACCGCAGTAATCAGCAATGGCAACTCGCTTATGATACCTACGCCCCCGCGATTGAAACTGTAGAATTTTTACGGGGTGAGATTAAATCGGGGGATAAAGGGGATGAAATCAAACAGAAATTAGCTGAAGAATGGAATAGACTTTATCTGGGCATGGTAGAAGTTTGCATCCAACTACAACTTTACACCGAAGCGGTGGAATTTGCCGAACGTTCCAAGGGACAAAACTTAATTGAGTTGCTATCGGTGAAAGACTTGTATCCCAAAGGAGAAATCCCCCCCGAAGTGCGCCAAGAGTTGCAACAGTTAAGACAAAAAATTGCTGAGGAAAATCAACGGTTAAAACAAGCTAAAGAAAAAAACAATGACAACATCAACAAACTCCGCCAACAGTTAGCAGAAAAATATCCCTATACTCCTCTCAAATTTGGTGAAATTCAGCAATTAGCCGATGACAAAACAGCGATTGTCGAATGGTACATTTTAGGTGATAGCTTTTGTGCTTTTATCATCACGAAAGATCCCCCCCAACCCCCCTTAAGAAGGGGGGAGCAAGAGGACTCAGAATTACCTTTAAAAATGGGAAATAATGAATTAGAACTTGCACAGTCATCAGAACCCCCCTTCTTAAGGGGGGCAGGGGGGATCGCACTTTGGCAGTCATCAGAACCCCCCTTCTTAAGGGGGGCAGGGCAGTCATCAGAACCCCCCTTAAGAAGGGGGGCAGGGGAGATCGCACTTTGGCAGTCATCAGAACCCCCCTTCTTAAGGGGGGCAGGGGGGATCACACTTTGGCAGTCATCACGACAAGATTTAGATAAACTACTTGATTGGACTAGGAAGTATTTAGAAGATTATTACAGCGATCGCGAACAATGGCAAAATAGCCTAGAAACCAAACTAGCAAACCTCGCCCAAATCCTCCACATTGATGAAATAGTCAACATTATTCCCAAAACCTGCGATAAATTAATCCTGGTTCCCCATCGTTACCTCCACCTATTTCCAATTCACGCTCTCCCAGTTAGTAGAGAAAATTGGCAACGCTTTCACCCCAATAACCAAAACTGTCCTCTTAATCCTTATTTCATTGACTGCTTTGATGACGGAGTTCGGTATGCCCCCAGTTGTCAATTACTCCACAAAGTCCAACAACAACCACCGCGATTATTCGATAGTTTATTCGCCATCCAAACCCCCACAGAAGACTTGTATGGTAAAGATTATGGAGTTGTTAATGCAATCAAACAACAATTTAAAGCGCCGATAGTTTTCAGAGAAAAGCAGGCTAATAAATCGGCCTTACTCAACCTTAATGACTCAGGGAAAACAGAGGCAAATCCCCACCTGCAAACAACCAATTGTTTGTTTTTCTACTGTCATGGTTCCTTCGAGCCTAATTCACCCTTAGATTCCGGCTTACAGTTAGCCGATGACACCCTCACCCTCGCCGATATTATCGCTCACTTTGACCTAAAAAATTGCCGACTTGTCACCATGTCTGCCTGCGAAACAAGTTTTACAGACTTCAACAGTAATAGTGACGAATACATCGGTTTACCCAGTGGTTTCATGTTAGCAGGAAGCCATAATATTATCGGTAGTTTATGGACAGTGAGCGCCCTCGCTGCTTCTTTAGTGATGACCAAATTCTACGAACAACTTGAACAGTCTAATAACATCGCCCTCGCCCTCAATCAGTCGCAAAAATGGCTCCGAGATGTTACAATCAAAGGACTGCAAGATTGGCTCCCCAAATCTAAACTAGAGGATGTCTGGCAAGAAGAACTAGCAAGCAGCCTCGAAGAAGACGAAAAAGATATGGGCGCTGGTTTTCAACCATTCAATTCACCTTGTTATTGGGCAGCTTTCTGTGCTATCGGCAAAGGAGTTTAATCATGGTTTATCAAAAAAATGTAAATTGTTTTATCGAAGTTATGAAAAACCAATCCGATCTTTTTACTGAAACGGACTGGATTGAATTGGCAGAAATAGCCGATCAAATACTAGAAGATGATGATGAAGAACTTTGGCAAAAAATTTCTGATTGGCTCAAATTGCATCCTGATGTTAAAACCGCTCACAAAACCTACTTAAAGCCTACAACATCCCTCGCATCCCTAGACACACATCTCGGCCCTGGTGGTTCCAAACCCGAAGAAAGTTCAGATGAACCTAGTAGCGATCCTACACTTCTGAAAAAATTGAAAAACGAAATTCATAGACACAAACCCGATCCATCCAAACAATCACCCTAATTTCCCTTTTTAACTAATGGAAGAAATCTTAGAACTGAAACAACTTTTACTCCAAGGCGATATTAAAGGCGCTCTAGTTATTGCCGAAGAAATTGCAGAAATGAGCAAAAAAGATATCATCAATAACATTTACAGTTTTGCTGTAGTTTTGCTATTGCATCTAATTAAACAAAAAGTAGAAAACCGGACAACTCGCTCTTGGGATACTTCAATTAGAAACTCAGTTAGAAACATCAAGCGCCTCAATAAACGTCTCAAATCTAACGGATTCTATCTTAATTTAGAAGAACTAGAAGAAACTCTCATTGAAGCCTATTCTTCTGCTCTTGATGGCGCTGCTTTAGAAATTATTGAAGGTATTTATGAAGCGCGACAACTAAAAACAATGGTTAAAGAAGATGAGATTATCGCTAGTGCTTTAGCTTTGATTACTTCTACCGAATCTACTGAAAGCCATCAATAAATTAGCTATGAAAAATGTCACAATCAGTCTTTACGCTTTTCACCTTGCTCGCACTTTCAGCGATTCACCCACTCTAGCGAGTGAAGAGGGAGCTAAATCTTTTGGGAAAGAACTCCAAGACAGATTAACTCAACAAATTGCCCTAAGAAATGAACTAACAACCCTGCTACTTCACGATACCTATTTTACCGATTTAACTTTCTTTTCCCCAGAAGAAATAGATTTTATCCCTGACAAAATCGCTCAATTTAGTCCCACCGCATTTTTACCTCAAAATATTAATGCTTCCCTCGGTCAAACTATCGGTATTTATGCTGAAGTTACCGATAAAACGGAGGCTAACCGAGATTTAGCAGATAGCTATGTGAGAAATTTCTTAAAAGAAACCGAATATGAAAATAACAAAATAACTGCATTCGATGGAAACAATTTATTAGGTATTCCTTTATTTCAATACTTTTGTCAAAGTACCGCTGAAAAGACTGAAAAACCAGTCTGTCATATTTTAGTTTTACTAAATTATCAAGATGAAAATGGTGTAAATAAATTATCAAAACACTATGAAAATATTGTCGATTTACTCTGTAGCTACCATAAAATAAAATTTGTTTATCAACAATCCGAAGTTAGTTATCAAGCGGCTCTGGAAGTTTCTCAGCAAATAGAGCAAAAAACTAATGAATTTGTCGGTTATGTTGCCGATAAAAATAATAATTTAGATAACTTTGGTAAAATGTTAGATGAATTGCCATTGTTAGCTCTAAAGCATTCTACTTACTGCGGGGAATTAACAGGTTATGTTACTACTATTGAAATCAATCATCAAAACTATAAAAATTCCCTCCAAGAACTATTAAGCGCAGGTTCTAAACTAGACTCATGGCAAAAATTTAGCGATCGCACAGGAGACACTTTTATTAAACAAATCCAGTGCTGGTATAACTACATGAGTCCCCGCAAAGAAATAGCACAACAACTCACTGCATCTATTCGTGGTATTGTAGAGATTGAACAAGCAAAGCTCGATCGCCAATGGCAAAAGGATGAAAAAGACCGCGATCGCACCTTACAACAAACTTTACAAAATAATGAAATCGAAGAGAAAAAACGCGATCGCAACCTGCAAACAATTGTAGCAGTAGTTGGCGTAGGAATTGGTGCGGCCGGCATTGCTGCTACCGCCTCACCTTACATCTTACAACCCAACCCAAAAGACAATTCTTATTACTTAGGAATTTCCCTATTATTTAGCTTAGTTGCTGGTTTAATTGGGGTGGCGATCGCGGCCAGAGTAATGGGACATCTTCAGGATCAAGAAAAACCAGAAACAATTCATCCTATAATTAAATTCATCTTAGGAATCACTAAGGATGAATCAACTACAAAAACTGAAAAGGATAAATCAACTACAAAAACTGAAAACGATAAAAGTTTACCCACTTCCCAAAGTGAAGAAGTAGCGATTCCTCAGCAACCGGAAAAAGTGCGATCGCATTCTCCAGAAACCGAACAAGAATCAACCATAGAAACAGACAACTGAGATCCCATATTAAAGGATGAATTATTAAATTTATCGAAGCTACGATCGACCAGTCATCGCCATCACAACATCCACCCTAATTTCAGATAAAATCCCTAAACTTGGCCAAACATCTACACCCGAATAAACTAAGGGTAAATCATCACCCTGCCAAACCCAAACTTGTTGACGAGATAGATCGATTAACCATGCTAATTGTGTGCCATTACTGAGACAATGAAGAATCTTATTCTGTAAATCTAAAGTGCTTCGATCCGGCGATCGCTTCTACTTGTAGCATGGAATAACCGCTTGCATCTCCCAATTTTCATGACCAACCCCATCCAGGAAGAAGCCCGTCAAATTCTCGACTCTCTCGCCTTTACCCTCTTCGATCGGTGCCATCCTCTCAGCCACAACTTCGACACAATTCCTGCTAAAGTTGGTTTATATGCCTTTCGACATCCCATTGAAGGATTGCTCTACGTTGGTAAAGCCAAGAACCTCCGCGATCGACTGCGAGGTGGTCACAAAGCCTTCCTGTGGGGCTGGCTAGATGGCTACGATCCAGATGATGTGAGAATCGCCTTCGTTACCCTCAACCAATGGCAAAAACCAAGGTTATTATATGAATTAGAAACCCTCATCCTTCAAGCTACAAATCCTCCCTACAACGTTAAAATTCCGAGAGAACAATGACTAAAACCCTCAATACCCAACATTTACCACCAGAAGCTATTCATTCACTAATGACCCATTTGCCTGACTATGTGAAAGTCGCCCTGATCGAAAAAGCTACGCAGCTAGAATGCTCTCTGGAATCTGCGGTCGAAATGGCAATTGCTAGTTTTATAGATTCAGAAGCTTTCAGCTTTGAAGATTGTTTATTATCCCAACGTCTTAAAGAATCAGAACTGGTAGAATTTCCCCAAAGGAAATAACGTGCGATCATCTTTTCTCTAACAAATCTTGCTAAAATCTTTCAAATCTGGCGATCGCATCTATAAATGTATCTTTAGATAAAGCGATCGTCTGTACTTGTTTCACTTTAGCCCAACAATCCCATTACACACCGAGTTATAATCTGTAATGGCATAGAAAAGGAAGAGGTAAAATGCGGGTTGCGATCGCGGGTGCTGGACTAGCTGGCATGACTTGTGCCATCGATTTAGTCGATGCAGGACATCAAGTAGAAATTTTTGAATCCCGCCCCTTCGTTGGCGGTAAAGTTGGGAGTTGGGTCGATCCTGACGGGAATCACGTAGAAATGGGTTTGCACGTCTTTTTTGGCTGCTATTATAACTTATTTGAAGTGATGAAAAAAGTAGGAGCTTTTGATAATTTGCTCCTCAAAGAACACACTCATACTTTTATTAATAGAGGCGGCGAGACGGGAGTTTTGGATTTTCGGTTTATTGCTGGTGCTCCCTTTAACGGTTTAAAGGCTTTCTTTACCACATCTCAGTTATCTGTACAAGATAAAATTCAAAATTCGATCGCTCTGGCTACGAGTCCAATTGTGCGGGGTTTGGTAGATTTTGATGGGGCAATGAGAACTATTCGCAAGCTAGATAATATTAGTTTTGCCGACTGGTTTAGAGGTCAAGGCGGTAATAATGGCAGTCTAAAAAGAATGTGGAATCCGATCGCCTACGCATTGGGTTTTATCGATACTGAAAATATTTCTGCTAGATGTATGTTGACAATTTTTCAGTTTTTTGCCTGTCGAACCCAAGCTTCAGTAATGCGAATGTTGCAGGGTTCTCCGAATGAATATTTGCATAAACCCATTGTTAAATATTTGGAAGATCGAGGGGTGAAAATTTACACGCGGCGGCGAGTAAGGGAAATTTTGTTTGCAGAAAATGGCGGCGAAACTCGCGTGACGGGACTCGCGATCGCGAAAGGAGAAACAGAAGAAATTTATACCGCCGACGCTTACCTTTTTGCGGGAGATGTGCCAGGAGTTCAGAAAATTTTGCCGACCGATTGGCGGAAATGGTCGGAATTTGATAACATTTATAAACTGGATACAGTACCAGTAGCAACGGTACAATTGCGGTTTGATGGGTGGGTGACGGAGTTAGACGATCCTGAGAAGCGTAAGCAGTTGAGTCATGCTGTGGGAATAGATAATTTGCTTTATTCAGCAGATGCCGATTTTTCCTGTTTTGCTGACTTGGCATTAGCCAGTCCGGCCGATTACTATAAGAAAGGAGAAGGTTCTCTGTTACAATTGGTACTTACTCCTGGCGATCCGTTTATTAAGGAGAATAATGAGGCGATCGCGCATCATGTCTTGAAACAAGTTTTAGATTTATTCCCCTCAGCACGGGAATTAAACATGACTTGGTATAGCGTGGTAAAATTAGCTCAATCTTTATATCGCGAAGCACCAGGAATGGATGTTTTTCGTCCTGCTCAAAAAACCCCGATCGCCAACTTTTTCCTAGCAGGAAGTTACACCCAACAAGACTACATTGACAGCATGGAAGGAGCCACTATTTCCGGCCGCCAAGCAGCCAAAGCAATCTTAGAAATGGCTAATTGCTAATAACAGTTAACAGTTAACAGTTAACTGTTAACAGTTAACTGTTAACAAATAACAAATAACAAATAACAAATAACAAATAACAAATATGTCAGATTGGTTAGAACATAGCGTACAAGTAGAAGTTGCCATTCCCATAGAAATGGCCTGGAGTCTTTGGTCTGATTTAGAACAAATGCCCCGCTGGATGAAGTGGATTGAATCAGTCCATATTCTCGAAGAAAATCCCGAATTATCTAAGTGGAAACTAGCAACCAGCGGTTTAGAATTTAGCTGGCTTTCCCGTATTTTAAAATTAGTTCCCTGCCAAATAATTCAATGGGAATCCGTCGATGGATTACCCAATCGCGGTGCAGTTAGATTTTACGATCGCAAAGGTAGTAGCATTGTTAGACTAACAGTAGCCTATGCAATTCCCGGCTTCCTGGGCAAACTAATGGATAATTTGTTTCTAGGGCGCATCGTAGAATCCACAATTCAGGCTGATTTAGAAAGATTTAAAGAATATGCCCTAAAAATCCAAGCTGAATCATAAAACGATCGGGTAAAGTGTCAATATATACTTAAGCCGATTTTGAGTTCCGGTTATGAGTTACTGCCTCAATCCTTCCTGCCATTATCCCCAAAATCCTGACGGTACAAGATTTTGTCTGACTTGCGGTGCGAAATTATTGCTAAAAGAGCGTTATCGGGCCATTAAACCCATTGGTAGAGGCGGTTTTGGTAGAACTTTTCTAGCAATTGATGAGGACAAACCTTCTAAACCTCGCTGCGTTATTAAACAATTTTTTCCCCAAACACAAGGCATTAATAATACTCAGAAAGCCGTAGAATTATTTAATCGCGAAGCCGCCCGACTTGATGAATTAGGAAAACATCCGCAAATTCCTGATTTATTAGCACATTTTGAACAAGATAATCGCCAATATTTAGTACAAGAATTTGTAGGCGGTGAAAATTTATCAGAAGAATTAGCAAGGATGGGGGTTTTTAATGAAGAAAAAATTCGTAATTTACTGAAAGACTTATTACCAGTATTGCAATTTGTTCACGATCGCCAAGTAATTCACCGCGATATTAAACCAGCAAATATTATTAGAAAACCGCCGCAAACTCCCGATACTTCATTATTTTTAATTCACCCACCCGGAAATCTTGCCTTAGTTGATTTTGGTGCAGCAAAAGTAGTCACACAAAGCGCCGTAACAGGAACTATTATTGGTAGCCCCGAATATGTTGCACCCGAACAAACTAGAGGTCAAGCGGTTTTTGCTAGTGATTTATATAGTTTGGGTGCTACTTGCATTCATTTATTAACTCAAATTTCCCCCTTTGATTTATTTGATATTAATCAAGAAAAATGGGTATGGCGAGATTATTTGAATAGTAATTCCGTGAGCGATAAACTGGGGAAAATCTTAGATAAATTATTAGAAAGTAGTTTAAATCGTCGCTATAAGTTAGCCATTGAGGTAATCAATGATTTAGATTTAACGCAGAGAATTACACCGCCAATTTCTTCCCCTCCAGTAATTAATCAACCGAGGATTAACCTGCCTGTGATTCAACAGAGAGCGGCGACACCTGCAATTACACCTGCAATTACACCTGCAATTACTCCGTCACCTATTCCCAGAAAGCAATTAATTCCGATGCGATCGCCTACTTGGGAATGTATTTATAATTTAACAGGACACTTAAAATCAGTAACCTCCGTAGCTTTTAGTCCTGATAGTCAAATTTTAGCCAGCGGTAGTGAAGATAATACTATAGAGATTTGGAAATTAGATACAGGCAAAAGATGGTACACCTTGAGAGGTAATTCTGATTGGATAAATTGCGTAGCCTTTAGTCTTGACGGTCAAATTTTAGCTAGTAGCAGCCGCCAAAATTTGATTGAAATTTGGGATTTGAAAAAAGGCAAATGGTGGTATAGTTTAGCAGGACATTCAGATCGAGTTTATACCGTAGCTTTTAGTCCTGATGGTCACAGTTTAGTTAGTAGCAGTCGCGATAAAACTATTCGATTGTGGAATTTAGATAAAGGCAAGTTAATCAGAAGTTTTAACGGTCATTACGAAGGAGTATTTGCAGTAGCTTTTAGCCCCGATGGTCAGTTTTTAGCTAGTGGTAGTCGGGACAAAACTATACAAATTTGGAACATTGAAACTGGGATGTCAATTTGTACTTTGACAAGCCATGCTGATTGGGTAAATTCTATAGCTTTTAGCCCAAATAGTCAGATTTTAGCTACTAGCAGTCGGGATGGTACGATTAAATTGTGGCGAGTAGGAAGTGATGGGAAAGGAGTTTTGTGGAAGGATTTAGCTGATAATTTAGGAAGTGTTTTTTGTATTAATTTTAGCCCTGATGGTAAGATTTTAGTTAGTAGTAGTAGCGATGGAAAAATTTATTTATGGGATGCAAATATGGGATCTTTGCTAGAAGTTATTATCGGCCATTCTGGAGATGTTTTATCTGCGGTATTTAGTCGAGATGGTAAAAGTTTTGCGAGTGGGGGGAGTGATAAAAATATTAAGATTTGGCAGCAAAAAATTATTGTATAAACGCGCGCCGGATATTTTTATAAAATGATTTTTATAATAATTTTTATAAAATGCTTTTACGCGGATCGATTGGCCGCGCCACCATAATACCGATCGCATTTTTAACCCTACCTATATACCTATCCAAATCATAGGAAATAGTCACCTCCCCAATTGGTGAAGCATGAATTAAACCCAAATTACCATCAGCATTGCGATAAACTAACCCCGTATGGGTTACATCTAGTCCTTCAATATCCGTAGCTATTGCCACAATATCCCCCGGTTTTAACTGAGAATATAAACTTTTTATCTGATTTTTGGGAAGATAATTTATATTTAATTCCGCCAGTTTAGCTTCCTGATTGATGATACACTGATAATTGGTATCATTATTGATTAACTGCGGGTAACTTCCCCGATGCTTGCTCATAAAATTTAGCTTTTTATTGAGGGATATTCCTCCCAATTTTGCCGTGATATTTTCTACATTCCCCCGTTTTTGATTTTCATAAATCCATTCAGAAAAGTAGTGCAATCTACTGCAATATCCATTCAATTTTCCATTAGAGTAACGTTGATTTTCAATGCGTTCAACAAAAGTTTGATAAGCATAATTTTCTACGGCAATCCCTTGCGATATCGCCAAGACAGTTTCTACAAATAATACGCAATCAAATCCCTTGAGCGATATTATTAATTTCTCCTCACTCGATTTATCTAATAAACCTGCTTGATAAGGCGTACCGAGAAATTTATCCGCGATCGCCTGCATAATTTCCTCCATAGATTTAGTCTGTAGATTCTGCTTTTTTGCATACTTAATTACTTCTTCAAATTGTGCTATATTTTCAATGTCTGATAAATTTTGTCCCTGTGAAATCACCGAGATATTAACATTTTTTTCTTTGGGTAGATTTATGAATATCCTTAAGCTTGGCTGAAAAGTCCTATTACTAATAACACTTTCAACACCAAAATGTGGTAAATAAAGAAAGAAAAATAAAGGTGTAAAATACCGAATTATTAAAGAATTTTTGCTTGAATAAAACATAATCAATTTTAAGAAAATTTTCATATTTTCCAACATCTTAAGTTTGCCTTGCCTATTAACGCGATCGCTAGTAACATATTTTACAGCAAAATTCCTCACATATAGAGTAAAGTAAAAAGTAGATTGGACACCATAATATTCTGATGCAAATAGAGAAGCTACCCCACAAAATCAACCCCCGCCGCCAAACGAAAAAGCGTCCAGTTAAGTCGCCCCGCCGAACTGCTGGGAAACTATCTCGTTTAAAGTATAAAAATATTCTATCTTTGGCCGCCGCCGCGATCGCACTCACTTGGATAATCACAATTCCCTTCAAAAATCGGCGACTCGCCGAGCCCCCAATAGTCCCTCAACCTCCTACGTTATCGCCGCTACCCCTTCAGGGAAATTCTAATCCCTCCTCAAATCAAAGCGATCGCACCTTCACCTACAATATCAAAACACCTCCCAATCAAGTTTACAGTCAAGAATTACAAATAATTGTTGACGAACTGGTAAACATCGCCAGCAGCGAAAAACTCCCCACAGCACCCCTTTCTATTAGCTTAATTGATGTTAGTAACTCCCAAGCTCATACCTTCGCTGGCTACCAAAACCAAACATCCAGATTTCCCGCCAGCGTCGCCAAATTATTTTGGATGGTTGGCTTTTATTCAGCTATAGAAAAAGGCATCATTCAAAAAGACGAATCATCATTTACTTCCGATCTCGATCAAATGATGCGCGTCTCAAATAACGATGCCGCCAGTCGCATTTTAGACCAAATAACTAATACTGAATCAGGCGGAGAACTTCAGGGAAAAGAATTACAAACATGGCTAAAAAAACGCCAAAAAATCAGCGAATTTTTCCAAACCGCAGGCTACGATCGCATTCAACTCTCCACCAAAAATTATCCAATTTACTATCTAAATCAAACAGAACCCATCGGTCGAGATTTACAATTATTTAGTAGCAACTCATCGCAACCAACTCGAAATCAAGTAACCACAGATCAAGCCGCCAGACTTTTATATGAAATTTATACAAGACAAGCAATTTCCTCAACAGCAAGTCGAAAAATGGCTTATTTACTAACTAGAGATTTAGATCCTAAAGCCTGGAAAAACGATCCAAGTAACTCGATCAAAGGTTTTTTAGGTGAATATTTACCCACGAATATTTACTTCGGTTCTAAAGTTGGTTACACCTCCACTTCCCGCCAAGAAGCTGCATTTATTAGAACCTTAGACGATCGAGCGATTTATATCTTAGTAATCTTTGCTGAAGATCCCGCTTATGCAAACAATGAAAAAATCTTTCCTCAAATGTCCCGTCATGTTTTTGACCGTTTAAATAATCGCGGAAAAAAATAGTAATGAAATTGCCCTCTCTAATCTCCCTCTGTGTTCTCTGCGTTCTCTGTGGTTAAATCATTCCAATGCAACCGGAAACCATATCACGCATCGAATTTAACTTTAGATCCAAAATACGACATGATTGCTTAATCATACTGGATCAAGAGTGGGTTTTGGGATCTTTCGTACTTACTAGACCTCTCCCGTATTTGTGGTGATAAAGTAGACTTAAGGAGGCTAAAGCTATGACCCAAACCCAATTAAATGTCTCTAAATCTGCTGATTTATACGAAACCGATTTCTATGCTTGGACTATCAAACAAGGGAAGTTTTTGCGAGATGGTGCGTGGGATAGTTTAGATGTTCCGAATTTAGTTGAGGAGATTGAATCTTTGGGGAAACAAGACCGCAGGGAGTTAAGTAATCGCTTAAGAGTTTTAATAGCGCATCTTTTGAAATGGGAATATCAACCTAGTAAGCGTTCTAGGAGTTGGTCGAATACTATTTACGAACAACGTTATCAAATTAAAAAACTTATCAAAGAAAGCCCTAGTTTAAAACCTTACTTGGACGATGCTATGGTGGAAATTTACATCGATGCGTTGGATTTGGCTATTCGGGAAACTTCCTTAGATGAAAGTTGTTTTCCTCAAGAATGTTGTTACAATTTAGAGCAGATATTAGAAAAAGATTTTTTCCCTGGCGAACAAACTGAATCAGATTTAATGGATTAATTTATGCTAAATATTAATACTTTAATTAGTCGAGGGTGCGACAACCTAAAGCAATAACAGTATTTTGCCCCCCAAATCCAAAGCTAAAACAAAGGGTATTCCTAATTTTACCTCGACGTGCAACCTTGACAAAATCTAACTCAAATAATGAGGTTTGCAATCCCACACAAGGCGGTAATATTTGCTGCTGAATACTCATTAAACAGAATGCTGCACCCAAAACCGCAGATGCTCCTAATGTATGACCCGTTGCTCCCTTAGTTGAACTAATAGGAATGGGTGGCGGAAATAACTTTTCAATTAACATTGATTCATGTCGATCGTTTAATTCAGTTCCCGTACCATGAGCATGAATATAATCTATATTATTAAAGGATAAATTACTACGATTTAAACATTGTTTAATAGCCGCGATCGCACTTTTTCCAGCTAAATCCGGCGCTATTGTATATGTCGCATCATTTGTCAAGCCAAAGCCTAAAACTTGACCGTAAATTTTAGCGCCGCGCCGCTTAGCTAACTGGGCTGATTCTAATACTAATACTGCGCCACCTTCTCCCAAAACCAAGCCTTCTCGCTGCACATCAAAGGGATAAGCCCCCGTTTGCGCCAAAGCGCCCATCTGATTGAATCCTGCGATGGTTAAGGGGGTAATGGGGGCCTCAATAGCACCAACAATCACGCGATCGCATTGTCCCATTTGAATCAACTCAAAACCTTGCGCGATCGCCCAAATTCCCGTCGCACAAGCCGCCGCCGGTGCGAGTAATGGTCCCCCCGTACCAATAAAATTAGCAGCCGCGATCGCGCCAGCATGAGGTAGAAAATCCCCAAATTGGTAATGGGTAATTGGTAATTCTTTTCCTTCTTTCTTTTTGCTTTCTTTCCTTGCTAATTTTTCTAATTTAGCTTGATTTCCGCGACTAGAACCAATAACTAAGCCGCAGTCAGGTAGAGGTAAAATTAAATTAGCATCGGCAATAGCATCGGCTAAAACCTGTTGAGTTAGCGTCACAAAATCAACAGGATTTTTACCAATTAAAGCCAAAGGGATTGGGGCAAATTCTGGAAAAGGTTGATGTAACATAATTCCAGAATTACCAGATAAAATCTCTTGCCAAGTAGATTTTAATCCACCTAAAGCAGAAATAAGACCAATACCAGTAACAACAACTTCTATATTCAATAGCTAAAATTCAAACTATCTCAAAGCTTGTTTGTAGTAAGCGCTTTAGCGCTAAAGCGCTTACTACAAACGAAACCATCAAGTTATTTAATTTTCATTCCTAACAAATAACAAATAACAACTATCTAATCATCTATTTGCCAACCGTCGCTATTAGCATCTTCCTCAAGAATGATTTTCGGACGCATCACTAAAATAACCTTACCTAAAAGCCGAATATCCGAATCCTCTTCAAACCATTGTAACTCTAAATCACCGGCATTATCCACCAGGAAATAACTATCAATATCCCACTGTCTTTGAGCGCGATCGACGATAATTAAAACTTCTTCATTTTTCCCCTGTAAAGGTGTAGGAAAACTATCCCTATTTCCCAGAATTGCTATAGGATCTTCTGCTTTCTTAATCACTTGCCAACCAGGAAGCGTTACCCAAGCTCCAGTACCAGAAAATTTTACCATTTGAAAAGAGCCAGTTTCTTCAATTAATGGTACTGCTTGCCAGTCCGCAGTCGCGATCGGCAATTTACCAGCAACAGGTATAATCCGGGGCAAATCTTCCTCAGCTTCGAGACGATAAATGGGTAATCGAGGTGCGGCACGCTGGGGAATCACGGTAAAATCAGTTAATAATTGCTCAATTTGTTGCCGTGCGCTCAAACTTCCAGCTAATTTTAAACCTCGTGCAATTAAACGCGATCGCTCTTGCAAATCTGACTTTTCCCTCGCCAATTTCCAACATTGGTAAGCAACAGCATCCCCCGCATCATCGGTAAAACCTTCTGGTCGTCGAATGCGAGAATATTCCTTAACAGCTTTAGCCACTAAATGAGCATCATCAGCATCCAAATTGTGAGTAAGTACCAAAGTCGCGGCGGCAACTCGTTCAGTTTGGGTTAAAATGCGAAACTCGTACAAAATATCGCTACCCTTGCGCCAAAAATGCGATCGCACCTCCTCAGAAGCACCAGAATTTACCAAACTGGTGTAAACTTGAGCAGCAACGCTGACTTGATTTTGCTGCACCGGCTCAAACCCAGTTTCCTCAAAAATCTGATTAGAATTGTAACCAGCTTTCAGCAGCGCAGCGCAGGCGTGTCCCCATTCTACCCAGCTACCTTCCTTGCGACGGAGCGATCGCACCAAATCTTCCACATTGACAGCATTAGTAGCAGATGGTAAACCTGAATTGGGTGTATTTGGCGGTGTTTGAGTCATAATCAGATCGGAAATCCAGCGATAAGATGGTTGTTATTTTGTCAGCCATGAACTTGAAACATTCCCATTTTTAACGGGAGTTAGGCGCATCTCCAATAATTAAAAATGTAAAATTCAGAAGTGGCGATCGCCATACTATTTTTAATTTTTAATGAATTTGCTTCCGGTAGAGTTGAGATTTGATACCATGTCATTATTGTTGCCAAATAATTCCACTCCAGCCCGCTAAGGCTACTTGATTGTATTATTTTATGAATAATATCCTGCCAGAACTAGATAACATTAAACGCCAGCTAATGAGCCTAAATCGACCCAAAAAGCCTAAGATGCTGGTAGTAGACGACGAGCCAGATAACCTGGATCTACTTTACCGAACTTTTCGACGAGATTTTAACGTCCTGAAAGCCGATAGCGGCATTAAAGCCCTAGAACTCCTCAATGCTGAAGGAGAAGTTGCTGTCATCATCTCCGATCAAAGAATGCCAGAAATGAAGGGAACCGAGTTTCTTAGTAAAACCGTTCCTCAATTTCCCAATACAGTACGAATTATTCTCACAGGTTTTACAGATATTGAGGACTTAGTAGATGCGATTAACTCTGGACAGGTATATAAATATATCACTAAACCTTGGGACCCCAACGAACTAAAAGTAGTAGTTCAACGCGCCGCCGAGACTTACGATTTGCTCAAACAGCGGACAGAAGAACTGCACCGCGCCCAAATCCAAACACAATTGCTGGCAACGGTGATGCAAACGGCTCAGGAAGCTACTAATTTAGAGGCAAGTTTAGATCCGATCGCGATCGCCTTTAGCGACAACTTTTTAGCCGATGCTTGTATCTTACAAGTGGTGGAAGCACAAACTTTAACCGCCGCCCAAGGAACTCACAGCCCCAGCGGGACAGTGGAAAATTGGCTCTCAAACGATCCTTTGGTCAAAGAAGCGATCGCAACTCAAAATATTCAATGTTCTCTTAATGTCTCAGCAGATACAGCATTGGCTGATGTGGCTCATTACCAAACCTCTGGAATTCAAGCCCATTTAGTTGTTCCTATCGTCTATCGCAGCCAGGTAATAGCCTTAATGTCTCTCCAGTGGAAACAACCCTGTACCCTCCGCCCAGATGAACTAATAACTCTTCATCTTGCCTCCCAACAAGTTGCTTTAGTTCTAGTTAGCTTAAAGTTTTCTTAACTGATTTTGTAGAGGCGAAGCATTCCGGCCGATAAGTTAGGAATGAAAATTAAATAACTTGATGATTTGGTTTGTAGTAAGCGCAAAGAGCGCTAAAGCGCTTACTACAAACAAGCTGATTATTTAATTTCTATTCCTTCTTCCCTCTTCCTTCTTCCTTCTTCCTTCTTCTTTCTTCCTTCTTCCTTCTTCCTTCTTCCTTCTTCCTTCTTCCTTCTTCCTTCTTCCATGACAAACGACCCCAGACAAATTCAAGCTATATTTAACCGTATTGCGCCAATTTACGACCAATTAAACGATTTACTTAGCTTAGGACAACACCGCATTTGGAAACAAATGACTGTAAAATGGAGCGACGCTCAACCAGGCGATACTTGCTTAGATTTATGCTGTGGTAGCGGCGATTTAGCCCTACTTTTAGCCAAACAAGTTGGGACTAATGGCAAAGTATTTGGATTAGATTTTTCCGCCGAACAACTTGCGATCGCCAGTCGCCGCCATCCATCAATTATATCCTCATCCAGCGCGATCGATTGGATAGAAGGAGACGCTTTAAACTTACCCTTTCCTAACAACAACTTCGACAGCGCCACAATGGGTTATGGCCTTCGCAACGTCACAGACATTCCCCGCAGTTTAACAGAATTACACCGCGTCCTCAAACCCGGAGCCAAAGCCGCCATCCTCGACTTACATCGTCCCCCAAATCAACTCATCCAAAGCTTTCAACAATGGTATTTAGAAAACCTAGTAGTCCCGACTGCTGACAAATTTGGCATGACCCAAGAATACGCTTATATCAACCCCAGTTTAGCCAAATTTCCCACCGGTCCCGAACAAATAGCCCTCGCCCACCAAGCAGGATTTACCACCGCTACACACTATCCCATTGCCGGGGGTATGATGGGAGTATTGGTAGTCACCAAACTGCAATAATTCTTAATCTTTAATTCTAATGAACTTGTCCGATCTTTGGATTTCGATCGCGCCTCCCGTTGTGGGCGGAATTATTGGCTATTTCACTAATGATATAGCCATCAAAATGTTATTTCGTCCCTATCAACCTATTTATATCAAAGGCAAACAATTGCCCTTCACCCCCGGTTTAATTCCCCGCAATCAAGAGCGTTTAGCCAAACGAGTTGCTGACACCATCATGGGTTCATTGCTCACACCGTCAGCCTTAGAAAAATTAGCCCGTAGGTTGCTACAACCCGAACGAATGCAAGCAGCAATTCTCTGGTTACTCCAACTAGCAATGGAGCAAATTAAAGTAGATACAGACAAGAAAACAGCCAAAATTCTAGCAAACATTCTCCGAGATTTATTAGGAGAATCCCTGCCCAAAATCCTGAAAGTTTTATCCCGGCGCGAAGACTTTTTGGAAACTCAGCTTAATCAAATTTTTGATAAAGTCCTACTAGAATTACAACTAACCGAAGATCAAGCTATTCAGCTTTCAAACTGGCTATTTCAAGTAGTATTACCTCCCGATGT
This sequence comes from Oscillatoriales cyanobacterium USR001, assembly GCA_001698425.1. Lineage (GTDB taxonomy): Bacteria > Cyanobacteriota > Cyanobacteriia > Cyanobacteriales > Microcoleaceae > Kamptonema. The sequence goes on from MBRE01000087.1 coordinate 17,766, forward strand.
CCTCCGACAAGTATTAATAGATTTTCTCACCGATAGAAATATCACTATCATTGACGAAGGCTTTAGAGAAAAAAGTAGCGGTACTTATTGGGTAGTAGCTAACTTATTTGGTTTGCGTAATACTTTAACTCGTCTGCGAACATTTTGCCTCGATGAAAAAGAAGCCGCAAATCAGAGATTAACCGAATTAATTCTATCTTTAGCACTGCGACAAAGAATCCAGGAATGGTTGCAAAATCTGTCAATGCAAAACCTACCATTAGCAACAGTGCGACAGTTACGCAAAACTATGCGAGATAGCGTCCGCAGTTATTTACAAGAAAAAGGAGTTGATTTAATTCAGGGATTAAGCAAATCTATCGAATGGGAAAATATTTCTGTATTGATTTTAAATAGGCTACAAGCTTCATCGGTAATGAATGATTCAATGGAAATAGTTAGCAAAGAACTTGCTTTAGTTTTAGAGCGTTATTTAGAGCGAGATTTAGAAAAAATTGTCGCTCAAGCTATCCCAATTTTAAATATCGATGAGGTAATTATTGACCGAGTGAAAAATACTTCTCCCGAAGATTTGGAGTTAGCAATTCAAGGAATTGTTAAAAGTGAGTTACAGGGAATAGTCAACTTAGGTGGAATTTTAGGTGTAATTATTGGCTGCTTACAGACTATTGTGTTATTAGTTCAGCAATAAATTAATTTTAGGGGATTTGGGCAAAGCATATAGTTTGTAGTAAGCGCTTTAGCGCTCATAGCGCTAAAGCGCTTACTACAAACAAGCTAATTATTTAGTTTTTATAATTTAGCTTCCGGCTTCTTTTACTTCAAAAGTAACGTTGTAATTTTTAGGTTCTTCTAAAGCTTGTACGCAAAGTTCGGCAACATCTTCCCGGCTGATTTTCCCTTTAATATTATCGCCTTGGTCGAAAGTTAAAGCTTTGCCTCCAGCCTCTTCTGTCAAGGCACAAGGTCTGATAATTGTGTAAGGTATTCCGCTAGAGCGTAGATAGTCTTCCCCTTTCAATTTCCAGGTTAAAATTCCGCCTAATTGGTCATTCATTCTCACCGCTGGGGGTTCTTCTTCTAATTTTATTCCTGGTCTTCCGGGACGGGTGACACCCGCAGAACTTACCATAACAAATGTGGGTAAAAATTTACCTTCGTCAGCTTTGATATATTCTAATTCTAGTTGAAAAAGACCGGGCTGAAATTTGGGATTGAGTGCGCCATCGTATTCAAATTTACTGAGCATTAATTGTAAAGAACTGATGCGACTGGTGTTTAATGGTTCGGCATTTTTAACAGTTTTGGCGCGAAATACTGGAATTAAAGCATTAAAAGGAATACGAACTGTAATCCAAATGTTGTAAACTGTATCAAAGGAATAACAGTAGCCAATTCCGTCCCAGGTAGATTCGCTGCGGATGATGAATTTATATCGTTTGCCATCTCCTTTTACTCGGAGTTCGATCGCATTATATTCTGATAAGTCGATCGCCGGTTCAAAGTTACGAGTACGCACCGAAGCAAAACCGCCAGAGTTCGCAGTAGAAACGTTACCGCTGAATAAAGCAATATTATTAATCAGCCGGATAGAACTTTCGCTAACTCCACCCATTACCACATCATCTAGTGCGCCCCAAGTTTCTTTTAAATCTTGGGAAGGATTGGTAAAATCACAGACTATTTTTTGACTAGCTTTGATTAACTGATTGCGCGTTGCTTGTACTAAATTTTGTATGCCTTTGTATTCAACTATTTCAGGAACATCAACAACTTCTGGCATATAGAATTTGATGCCTTGATAGTATTTTTCGCGGGTTGGGGTATCTCCTTCTTTGGGTTGGACTCGCGTACCGGTGCAACAAATTAAGGCTTCTATATCTTTAGTTACCTGTGGTGTTAGTGTCTCTGGTAAAGTAATATCTCCTTCAACTAATTCGACATTTTCTCCTAGAATTTCGCGCGCTCTATTGGCATTTCTCACAAGGGCTCTGACTTTGTAACCCCGCTGTTGTAGTCGTTGCACTACTCGTTTACCAACGCCGCCAGTTGCACCAGCAACGAGTACCAATTTAGGTTTTTCTTGGGTTTTGACATTAATTCCAAACATTTGTTTTAACCAGTTAATACTACCAATAAATGGGATAACTCCGAAATAAACTAAGGTATTTAAAAATCTTCCGGCATCCCATTGTGTTGTATTTTTTTCGCTCACAGTTGCGTCCTCATAAAGTTCTTAATTTTTCGGTTTTAATACTAAGGTAAGAAAAGGGTAAAGCTAATAAAAATATTAATTTTTTCTTTACCCTTCTGTGAGTTTTCGCTTATTGATTTGGCTTTTTTTGCCCAAAAAGGTATTCTTGAATCCGGCGGTTTTGGGTTTGCAATCCTACGATTTCATTCTGCATAGATGCTAGTTGTCTTTCTGATTTAATGATGTATTGATCGAAGAGTTCTTCTTTCTCCTTGAGTGCCAAAAAATACTCTAACTGTTCGTAAGTGATTAGTACGGCAACAACTTTATCTTCTTTTTCAATTACCACAGGTTCTCTACTACCTACCAATTGGTTGATGAGTTCGGGTAATTTTTCTGTGGCTTGGCTGACGCTGACACTGATCAGATCCATTTTGCACCTCTATTTTTGATTAGCATTTCTATTTTACCTAAATTTTGAGTAATTTATAGAGATTTTATAGAGATTTATAGATTTAGGTTCTTCGGGGCAAGCTATTTTGGTTAAAGTAAGTTAAACTTTGTAGATATATTCACTAATTTGTTTAACTGATGTTTGACTTGAATACTGTTGTCGATTTTTCACATAGGTACTGCATCGAAATTTGCGCGTTTTTAGTGCCGGCTAACTTGTTGGTAAGTTTGCAGACAATGATTTTTGCAGGCATAAAACGACCTCGACTTGAGGTGAATTTAACGGCAGGTGTTGGTAGTATCTATGCTTTGGTAATGCTTTTTCATGTTTTTACCTGGTTGGTAATTGGGGTAGTGATGGCTCCGACATACATCCTACTATGTTTAGGAAGCATTTGTTTGGGAATTAATATTTGGGCGATGGTTCATCCTGCAAGTATGACTCGGTTAGTTCGGATTTTGGGATTGTTTTTAGTTAGGATGGGGAAAGAAAAATTCAAGATTCAGGTATGGGGAATTGGTAATTGGTAATTAGTTAATTGGTTTCACGATCGCGGCAATTTTCTTCTTTGGGACCCGATGGATGTACGGTACAGTTGAGAAAATAGCCGCCGTCAGTCCGACCGTAATAATAACAACATCCTATGCAGGTTTTAGGGCGTTCTATAGGCATTTGGTGCATGGGATATTCTTGACCAGTAAATAGGGAAAAGCCTCGCTGTGTCTGGACTGTGCCGATAATTCCTCCTGCAAATTCGATGGATGAGCGAATGGTTTCTAGGGTGGTATTTGATTGTAACTGCACGTCAATAGTCATGCGTTGATTTAATGTTTCTTGTTCTTGGCGGGTGATGACACCTCCCAGAAAGTCAAAGCTTTCCGCGATCGCCAGAGAAAATCTCGCGAATGACTGACAGTAACCGGATAAAATGTAGACTTGATCGTTAGTGGTGGCTCTAATTGTTATGCGAGTAGGAATTAGTAGTCTCAAATGAGAGTTGAGTTCTTCAAAAACTGGCTCTACTCGGAGCATCATTTGATTAGCTATTTCTTGATTTAAGCCAAAAGTCCTAGAAATTTGTTGCATCATTCCTGATAGAGTATCAAATATTTGTAGCAACAGTGATTCTAGTCTGCGATCGACTCTTAATGGACATTCTCGCAGAATTTTTAAATAATCTTCTAAGCGGTGGGCAGTTCGTTGAATGCTACTAAATCCTAGCATTGCCGATCCTCCTTTGAGGGAGTGAGCGCTGCGGATAAGCTGGTGTATCCTTTCGGGATTTTCTACGGTATTTTGCAGATTGAGCAATCCTTGTTCAATCAGATAGAGGTTTTCTGTGGCTTCTTCAAGGAAGTAACCAATGATTCGTTGTAATTGTTCTGGTAGCATATTTTTCTCTGTCTGCGATCGCATTTGCTTTCTTTAATATTATTACTTAAAAGTGGTGTCAGGATCGTACTCTGTAAGGTTAGAGATTAAAAAAATCAAGGGTGGGTAAAAATTGGCTGATGAGAGGAATTTTTAGAATTATTTTAGGTTGGGATGAGTTAAAGTTGTTTTGGTTCCCCTGTGGCGATCGCTACACTGCACAGTCATACTTTAATGGGCTCGCGATATGCCCGCGATCGCTCGTATTGGTTCCCCTGTGGCGATCGCTACACTGCACAGTCATACTTTATACGCCCGCGATATGCCCGCGATCGCTCGTAGAGTTGATAATTACCAGAATAGCAGATATAGCAACAGACAAAGGCAGACAAATAAAATCTATGAATGAATCTGAAAAAAAGTCAATTAATCCTTGGGATTATAAGCCTTGGTGGTGTCAACCTTGGTCAATTTTGTTAACAGGTATTGCTTTAATTTCTGGGAGTTGGTTTCTGTTTAAAACCTTTTGGCTGACAATTATTATCTCTATCCCATTATTAATATGGATGGGGTTTTTCCTATTAATTTGGCCAAAACTAATGATATCTAGCGGTGTTTTAGATGCTCATCAAGAATCAGAAATTGTTGACCGTTAGGAATAGAAATTAAATAATTAGCTTGTTTGTAGTAAGCGCAAAGAGCGCTAAAGCGCTTACTACGAACCAAATCATCAAGTTATTTAATTTTCATTCCTTAACGGTTAACAGTTAACCATTAACAAAGCTAGAAAGTATAATCCTGAATTGCTTTCACGTCTAATGGGTTAGACTTCAGAGAACGAATTGCCGATGCTGTTGCTTTTGCGCCAGCAATAGTAGTAATGATCGGTATTTTATAAGCCAAAGCAGTGCGGCGAATAAAAATCCCATCTGCCCGCGAATCTTCACCAGAAGGAGTAGTAATAATTAGTTGGATTTTCTCATTCTTAATTGAGTCCAACAAATTTGGTCGGCCTTCGTGAAGTTTCAATTCCAAACCAACTTGTACGCCATTTTCGCGTAAAACTTTCCGCGTTCCTTCCGTTGCTACTACTCTGAAACCCAATTCCAAGAACTCTTTAACAACTGGAATAACGGCAATTTTATCGCGATCGCGCATCGATACAAACACCGTTCCTGCTAATGGTAAAACCTGGGAAGCACCTAATTGTGCCTTCGCAAAAGCCTTACCAAAATCTGTATCAATTCCCATTACTTCCCCAGTAGAACGCATTTCTGGCCCTAACAAAGTATCAGTTCCGGGAAACTTCGCAAAGGGTAAAACCGCCTCTTTTACCGCCACATGAGGTGGGATAATTTCTTCAGTAAATCCTAACTCTAATAAAGTTTTACCAGACATTACCCGCGAGGCAATTTTTGCTAGGGGAACACCAATTGCTTTCGAGACAAAAGGTACTGTGCGAGAAGCGCGGGGATTCGCTTCAATAATAAAAACTTGTTCCCCTTGAACCGCAAATTGGATATTCATTAATCCAATTACTTTCAAAGCTTTTGCTAGGTCAACAGTCCAGCGGCGAATAGTAGCTAAAACTGATTCAGAAAGTGTTTGAGAAGGAATCGAACAAGCAGAATCTCCTGAGTGAATACCCGCTTGTTCAATATGTTCCATAATCCCACCAATTACCACATTTCCAGTTGTATCTGCGATCGCGTCTACATCCACCTCGATCGCATTCTCTAAAAACTTGTCAATCAGAATCGGATGATCCGGCTCAACGTGAACGGCAAACATCATATACCGTTCCAATTCTATATCAGAATAGACAATTTCCATTGCCCGTCCACCCAATACATAACTCGGTCGCACCACCACCGGATAACTAATGCGTTGAGCGACAATTAAAGCATCATCAAAACTGCGAGCCATCCCATTAGCAGCTTGCTGAATATTCAACTCCCGCAGGATTTTTTCAAATCTTTCTCTGTCTTCCGCAGTGTCGATCGAATCAGGAGAAGTCCCCCAAATCTTAGTCTTAACTGAAGGATGATTAGTCAAAGCTTTTTCCAAAGGAACCGCTAATTTTAGCGGTGTTTGTCCGCCAAACTGAACGATCGCACCCTCTGGATTTTCAGCCTCGATAATGTTTAATACATCCTCTTTTGTGAGAGGTTCAAAATACAAGCGATCGCTAGTATCATAGTCCGTTGAAACCGTCTCCGGGTTCGAGTTAACCATAATCGTTTCAAACCCATCATCACCCAGAGAAAATGCAGCATGACAGCAACAATAGTCAAACTCAATTCCCTGACCAATTCGGTTCGGACCACCGCCTAAAATCATCACCTTTCGCTTCTCGGAAGGCAAAACTTCCGACTCAGGACTTAAACTATGAGCCGCCGCAGAAATGTGTTTTTGTTCGTCGCCTAATTCCCAAATTGCCGCCCCTAATTCGTAGGTAGAATAATAGTAAGGTGTGAAAGCTTCAAATTCCGCTGCACAGGTATCAACAGTTTTGTAAATTGGTATTACGCCTAACTGTTTGCGATAGGCTCGAACTTCATCTTCTGTTGTTTTCTGAGCGTAAGCAATTTGGCGATCGCTAAATCCTAATTGCTTCACTTCAAACATTAAATCCTTCGTTAATTGTTGCAGCGGTGTCCGTTTTAAGAACTTCTCCGTGTCAAGCAACTGCATGAATTTATCCAAAAACCAAGGGTCAATTCCCGTAAGTTCGTAGATTTCTTCTACTGTCATTCCCATCATCATCGCATGACGGACAGTAAAAATTCTTTCCGGGTTTGGAGTCCGCAAACCAGCACGAATTTGCTCCAAAGAAGGTAACTTTTCTTGCTTATCACAACCCCAACCAGCCCGGCCAGTTTCTAATCCCCGTAATGCCTTTTGGAAGGATTCACAAAAAGTCCGACCAATTGCCATTACTTCCCCCACTGACTTCATTTGTGTAGTCAAAGTTGGTTCAGATCCAGGGAATTTTTCAAAAGCAAACCGGGGAATTTTTGTCACTACATAATCAATCGTTGGCTCAAAAGATGCCGGCGTTTTCTTCGTGATGTCATTAGGAATTTCATCGAGACTATAACCTACTGCTAACTTAGCCGCCATTTTCGCAATAGGAAAACCCGTTGCTTTCGAGGCTAACGCAGAGGAACGAGAAACGCGAGGGTTCATTTCAATCACAATAAATTCACCATTTACTGGATTAACCGCAAATTGAATATTAGAACCACCAGTTTCCACACCAATTTCGCGGATGATTTTAATTGAAGCATCGCGAAGGCGTTGATACTCTTTATCTGTGAGAGTTTGCGCCGGCGCAACGGTAATCGAATCTCCCGTATGAATCCCCATTGGATCGAGGTTTTCGATCGAGCAAATAATCACTACATTATCTGCTAAATCGCGCATCACTTCGAGTTCATATTCTTTCCAACCAATTAAAGATTGTTCGATCAAAATTTGAGAAACTGGACTAGCATCAATCCCACCTTGAGCCATTTCTTCAAATTCTTCTTGATTGTAAGAAATACCGCCTCCCGTACCGCCCATTGTAAAAGCAGGGCGAATAATTAGGGGAAAACTACCAATTTGTTGACCGATCGCTTTAGCTTCATCGAGATTACAAGCAATTCCCGAAGGGCAAACGGGAACGTTAATTCGAGCCATTGCTTCTTTAAATAGCAGTCGATCTTCTGCCATTTCAATTGCTGGTAATTTTGCCCCAATTAATTCAACGCCGTATTTTTCCAAAACACCATTTTTAGCAACAGCAACTGCTAAATTCAGTGCCGTTTGACCGCCCATTGTTGGTAGAATAGCTTGAGGTCGTTCTTTGGCGATGATTTTCTCCAGCATTTCTGGGGTTAAGGGTTCGATGTAGGTGCGTTCGGCGGTTCCGGGATCGGTCATAATTGTGGCAGGGTTGGAATTTACCAACACCACTTCAAATCCTTCTTCTCGCAAGGCTTTACAGGCTTGGGTTCCCGAATAGTCGAACTCGCACGCTTGGCCGATAACGATCGGACCTGAGCCAATTAGGAGTATTTTTTTTAAGTCTTGGCGACGGGGCATAGGTTGTATCGGTAGTTGAATAAAATTCACGCTAAATCCAAACTATTTTAAGCCCTAGTGCCCAAACCGTGTTATGTAATACAAACTCTATGTTATCTTTTGTTTCTGAAACACCAAGGGATGTAATTCCCATTCGGACTTTGCTGATAGAAGCCTTTGGTGGTACTGGTGAGGCGGATTTGGTAGAGGTGATTCGCAACTCGCCGAATTTTATTCCCGAATTGTCTTTGGTGGCGCGGGAGGAGGGGGATGCGATCGCGCCTAAGCGAAAATGAGATGTAATACTATTTTATCGGACTTACGCAAAAAACCCGGTTTCTGACCAAAATCATCGCTTTTTTCGAGAAATATTGACGCAGAAACCGGTTTTTTGACCCCCCGTGCGTAAGTCCTATTTCAGCAACTCTGCAATTGAGTTAATAATCTTAGCTTTGGGAATCGCCGTGTTAAAATATAGGTAAAGGATTTGAAAAGGCGATTGGGCGGTATAATAAGGTGAAAATTACAGGAAATTAAACAACAACGATCTGTTGAAATTCATGGAAAATTTCATCTAAAGTTTGGCGATCGCTTAAATCGCGATGCCACCAGTGGCTACAACCATCTTGACAATATTTATTATACCGCCGTGCATCAGCAATTGCGAATAAACTCATTAATAAAAGAAAGGCTTTCATAAATTCGGATGTTGGCAGTTGGACAATTTTGACCAATTGTTCTTTTAATCGCCCTTTGCCAATCAACACACAAGGAGTGTAAGTTGGGCGAAGTTTTGATTTAACAATGGCGAGGGCAACATCTTCTTCTCGTGCTCCGGCTTGGATAACTATGTAGGATAGCCACTGCAATATCTCCTGCTGGTATTGAGGAGGGAAGCTTGAAAACCAATTTTTTGTATCTTCTTGACTAATTAGTTCTTGTCGAATTTGATTGATTGTAATTTCATCTGCTAGATTCATTTGTCTCTCCTAATTCTGGCTCAAATATAACGTGAGGTTCTCCTGAAATGAGGGAACCTGTAAAAATATCAATTCCCGTTTCTCTGCCTAAACTATTAATTTCTCCACCACTTGTGCCGCGAGGGACGGAACTGCGAGCCGAGTGCCTTTGGCGAGAGTTACCTAACATTATATAGTCCCAATCAGAAGTTAACCTACTTGTCCCGTTTGCTCTACTGCCAACAACTATGATGGTTTGTTTTGTCCGATTGGCTGCATTCTGAATTCGCTTGGCATCTTCTGGAGATATGCCTGCTTCTTGCCATGTTTTTACACCTCTCATTTAATGAATATTAGCATGGCGGTAGCACAATGGTGATGAGGCGATCGCACTTCGGGGAATGAGGCGCGATGCCTACGGCTGGCTACGCCTACGCTTTTAATTAGGAGATAAGTGATTATACCATTAACTAATTTGAGGATTATATTAATCACAACCTCCCTTATCCAGAGTTTTCTTTCCATCTTGTGCGGTTCGCATTCCACCTATAATTGTTGAAACAATCACACAGCGGTTATTCTTTTTACCCAATTCTTCGTGCTGTAGCGTGATTCTTCCGAGTTGTCCTTGCGCGATCGCGGTACAATCATCTTCAGCATCGGGAATGGGACAGCCTTTGTTGTTGAATAATGCTCTGTAGACGTTACCTGATGGTCGCTGATTATTAGTTGGATTGACTTTATCTAAAGTTGTATTGCTAGTATCTATTCTGATTTTTTGTGGTAAGCTGTGCCATTTTAATTGTGTCAATTGATCTGATATTATTTCTTGTATTTGAGCGGGAGGAATGTTAGCTGGATGCACTGCTAATTGTGTTCTTTGAGTTTGTTCTCTAAAGCTGGCTTGCCAGGAAATTTTATCGCGTTTGGCGTTACTTTGGGCAATTCGTATTGCCCAGTAAATTCTATCTTGAGAGGTGTGGAGGTTTTGGTTGTTGATGAAAGCTAACCAACTGGGAGCCGCGATCGCGCTGAATATCCCCAATATTAAAATAATAATTAATATTTCAATGAGTGTAAAGCCTGCTACAGAAAAGTCGGTTGCTGTGCGGGCAACTTTTTGATTTGTTCTCACGAATATGCACTCCCTGATGCTGATAATAGTAATCAACTTTTGCTGAAGTTTATTTTAGCAGAGCCTGAGCAAATTTGCAAAAATTAATTTGGTGAAAGCGATGTCTGCGGCTGCACACTTCGGAGGGAAGGGGAGGGATGCCTGCGGCTGGCTGCGCCTACGCGCTTTGGTGATGAGGCGCGATCGCTCTTAACTATGAGATAGCCGAAGCCGGAGCAATTTCGCGAAGTGGCATCAGGAATTCTTGCTTTTCTTGAGAAGTAATATAGCCGCCAGTTAAAGCCATTTCCATGAGTTGTTCGATAAATTCATTTAACTCTGTTATGACTTGAGTTGTGTTCAATTCAAAGTGTTGATTTTGGGATTTTAGGGTAAACTGGTTGGGAGATAAATATCCAAATCTTTTTAAATTACAACTAACTTTATCGTTGGCTAAAGGCTGTAATTCCAGAGTGATGCAAACACTTTCAACAAATTCTATTTGGGTGGGTTTGCCTTGGGATAACTCACTCAGTTTTTGGGGGAGATTATCTTCTAGGATCATGCAGATATCGGGGTCGAAAAAAACTTTTATTTTTTCTGTTCCGATTTCTATTGATACGGGGCGATCGCATTCAAAGCAAAATAGTTTCAGACCTAATTCAAAATGCGAAAGTTCTCCTAATGAGTCATCTGGTGGATCGGCATATTTCTCGCAATTAGGTTCTTCTAGGTGGATTGTAAAATTGCTATAGTTATTCATATTCATCGTTTATATTTAATGAGGAAAGTGTGGTATTATTGAGAACTGGATAAGCAGATTTGAGTGTTCCATCTGGTTTCCTTTTAATAAAAGCATGGGTAACATTTTCAATTATTGTTCCATCAGGATAGTGAACTTTACCAATAGAACGCTTGAAATTTATAATGTAACGACCGGGATATTTCGGTGTCACTTGTTCAGCTTTTACCCAGTCTTGAGCATCTAGCCACTGGCCTTGAGGCTGATTTTTAGATGCTGCCCTGCCTCTAAAATTAAGGGGTTTCAGTTTTGGGCCATGATGGCGATCGATATGGTCGTAGGCTTTGATGGATTTGGGATTATTCCACTGAGGTTCTATTCCATTGCCTGTCCAGTTACAACCACTTCCTACTTTAATTGTTTGATCTATTATATCTTGTTCTATAACTTCTGGAGTGTCTTCAGAAGTATCTCTGTCATTATTCAAAATAAGTGATTTACTCCTACATGGTATTTGATTGATGATTATACCATTAACTAATTTTAGGAGGATGATTTTTTTCCGATGGGGAGGGGCGATCGCGCTTTGGTGATGAGGCGCGATCGCTTTTTTGGGGATGAGGCGCGGTAGCCGTAGGCATTGCTTACATTCATCCTTCTACTGTTGGGATGAGTTTTGAAGATTTTAGGAAAGTAGAAAGTTAAGTGCAGTATAATCGAAAATAAGCGAGTTTAGAGAGGTAAAATTATGCCTGCTGTGTCAGTAGCGATAGATATTGGAACTTTAATTACCACCCATCCAGAAATTCATAATGGTTCTCCAATCATTGCCGGTACGGGAGTAACAGTACGACGGATTGCTCTCGATTATAAGATGGGTTTAACTCCAGAGGAAATTACCCAAGAAATTCCTCATTTAACTTTATCTCAAGTTTATGCTGCTTTGGCTTTTTATCATACGAATAAGGACATGATTGAAGCAGATATAGCAGCACAGGAAGTAGAGGCCGAAAGATTAGATGCTGTATCTTTAGTATCAGTAGAGTCAGATATGACTATTAAAGAAGCTGCTCTTTTCCTGAATGTGTCGGAAATATTTATCAACAAATTGTTGTTAGAAGGGGCAATTAATTATGTGATGGTAGGGTCTGAGCGGCGGATTTGTTTAGCAGATTTAATGGCATATAAAAAGCAACGCACTGTCAAACGTCGGGAAATTCTGAGAGAATTAGCTCAGTTTAGCCAAGAAGAGGAACTCAATGATAAGAGAGTATACAGCTAGTAGGCTGACTCCCTATTCTGTTGTCTTGGATTCCTGTGTGATATTTCCTATTTAATAATCTTAGCTTTGGGAATCGCTGTGTTAAAATATAGGTAAAGGATTGGTAGAAGTAATAATGAAACGGGAAGATGTACTAGCAATTTTAGCCGCCCACAAGGATAAATTAAAAGCCTTGGGGGTAAAGTCTTTAGATTTGTTTGGTTCAGTCGCACGGGATGAAGCACGACCGGATAGTGATGTAGACTTTTTAGTGGAGTTTACTGAACCGGGCGGTTTATTTCAATTGTTTAAAGTGCAGCACTATTTAGAGGATCTTTTGGGTTGTGCTGTAGATTTGGGAACGAAGGATGCTTTGAGGGAACATTTGCGGGAACCTGTTCTCAAGGAGGCGATTCGTGCCCTCTAGGGAATGGCGGCTTCGGGTTCAGGATATTTTGGATGCGATCGCTCGTATTCAAGGAGTTATTACTGGAATGAATTTTACGGACTTTGAAAGGATAGAAGAACTGATTTTGCAAGGGATTCTTTACAACTTTATCATTATTGGTGAAGCTGCTGTCAATGTTCCTAATGCCATTCAATCTCGCTATCCAGAGATTCCTTGGCGTTTGATGGGTGACATGAGAAACGTGATGGCTCACGAATACTTTCAAGTCAATCTGGATCGGTTGTGGAGAACTATCTGTGAGGATTTACCTCCTCTTGTGCCCTTATTAGAGGAATTATTGGCACAGGAAATGAGGGGAGATTAGTGTTTTTTTGGGATGGTTTAGGGAGGTGATCGCGCTTTGGGGGATGAGGGGCGATCGCTCTTAATTGCCAACTAATAGCTAGGCGTAATTGACTCGGATTTGTGGAATCGCGATCGGACGATAGGCATCAACTGTAACTTCAATTATCCCGAAACCGCCGCGACGGGGTTCAACAGCATCGTAGCGAATTCTAACTCCAGTATCCGAGTAATTATTTGGATAATATCTAAAGCTAGTCGAGTTCCAATCCCGCCAATCAGCATAACTAGCACCCCCTCCCACTCGCGGCAAAACAGATGCTTGCACTTCATCAACACTTAACCTTTGATTGTCTCGCAAATACATTGCTGCAATAGACATCCCAATAGAAGCCGCACCAGAAAAGGCTGACATAGTTGGTTGGTCATATTCTATTCGAGGAAAAGCGAGGACAGCATTCTTGCCTAAAGACTCGCGACGTTCAGAACCTACTACTACAGTATATTGAGGAGTCCTAACTTCAGCAACAGCCACATTTGTAAACTGTCTTTCCAGAAATTCTCGTTGTGCTAACTGCACCTCTAAGCGTTTGTCATACCATTGTTGATTCCGCTGTTGGAAAAACGAAAAAGCGCTTCTACCTAAACCTCCCAACACAAGGCGTAAAAGAGGATTAGCTAATAAAAATAAAAAAGCATCGGCTTTTTGAGGATTGTGCAAACCCAAATTGACAATAAATGAAGCACTACCTAATGCGCTGTATTGAATAAATTTTCTGCGGTTCATAAATTTCTTACTCTAAAATGTCTTGATAAAAGTAAAGAGCGGGACACTCGCTTGACCTTTCTGACGGTCTTTTACACTCGCCTTCTAAAGCAATACTACGAACGTTGGTAACATTAATAGGCCAGAGTAGTTTCTCTCCGGCTGTTACATCTTTGTAGCCAGCAAAGTTTCCATCTTTGTAGATTGACAAGCGAACTAAAGCTCCTTTAGAAAGACTATCGGGTAGACCAAAGGCAAGAGTTAAAGTTTTGAATTTCGGCTTTTGTCCTGGTTCAGCCAATCTACAAGCTACCTGAACCGGACGACTCTCGTACATCCATCTCGCATTTCCCAGATAAGCGACAGCCCTATAAATTTCAAGCCCTATAGGAATATCTTCATTTATGACATCATAAACTCCTCCTTTTATTTGCTGACAATTCATTTCACCTAAAGAAGCTGTTCCTGGTCGCCGCCTTTGAGCTTGTACTAAATCTGTTGCTAAAGTTAGGACTGCGACAGTGAGCACAACTGATATAGATTTACGCAAAAGAGTCTTCATGTTTTTGAGTGAATAAAGTATAATAACAGGGTTTTTGATGCTTGATAGCATATCACTTACTGCCCTACTGAAAATGTTAATTCTACCTGACGAGAATTTGAAGTGACGTAATAACTTGGATGAATTAAAACATCACTTCTAAATATAATAGGTTTCCTATCTATTTTTGATGTTTTTACAAATACATGGCGGTCGAAGAAAATCACCCCTTTTAATTCTATATAACTTCCACTAGAATTACACTTGGGAATTATCTGTACTCCCCATATATTAATTTCCCCAGCATCACAACTAACTGTAACTACTCTTTCTATTGGTAGGCCGACCACTCGCCTTACTATTATCTTATTATCAATCTCTCCTTTATATTTATTAGTTCGTGGCAAGCCAACCCCTCCTTCTCCACCAGGAGTAATTAAGTAAAAATTTTCATAATCACTTAGTTCGTACCAACTACCACTATAGTTTTTAACTGCTGTTGCACTACTGTATTCACTGCACACAGAAAATTCTAAGTCTATAAACTTTCCTGATGGATTTTTTCGATTACAAGTAATTGGGACTTCTTGAAAATCGGATGATGAATTGATTGGAGATTGTTCAGGGACAGGCGCGGGAGTAGGAGTAGTGCGGGCTACTGGAGTTTGATCGCTTTTCGCTGCGATCGCAGTAGGCTGTCCTATACTTCCACTTATTCCCACTTTTGCACTTATAAATTCTTTGAACTGATTAGCGCGTTCAGTTCCTATAAATGATGCTACCTGTATTTCATCTTTTCCTGTAGCTTCTCTAAACTTTTTAAAAGCGTCCCGGCAAAAACTTGATTTGACTTGGGTTAACTTTTCATCACTGTATTCCAGAAATACCGGATACAAACTAACCGGATAAACTTTCTGGTCATCAGGCAATTTATCACCACAAGCATCAAGAGGAAATGAAACGCTTTCAAACGGGTTGGGCGCTTGTGTAGAAGCAGTAGGGGGCGTAGGAGTCGGAGTAGGTGTAGGAACTTGACTAGAAACCGTATTAGGGTTACTTGGATTCTCAAAGCCACTGCATCCAGATACCAAGACCAGCAGAATTACTGAAATTTTACCTACAACTGTAATATTGTGTTGGTACTTCATTTCACATAGGCGCTACAGGCTATACTAAATAATAACCTGGCCAATCACAGCCTTTCCCTGACACCCATCAGGAATTATGTTAGAATCCCATCAGGAAATTAAAACACACCCCCCTATGCCACCAACCGACGAACAATTCACCGAAGCCGCTAACCACTGGGACTTAAAAACTCTGTACTTAGACCTGGCCGCCGTCAAGGGAAAACCTCTAACCCCCGTAGAGAAACTACACCTACGGGGGTTACTTTGTGGCTACAGCCCCGCTGAAATCGCCGAAAAGCTGCAAAAAAACCCCAAGGGAGTCGAAACAGACCTCTGTGCCACTATTTATAAATACGTTAAACAATTTGTCGGAAAAGGTAATGAAAAAATCGAAAATTGGAGAAATATTAATGAATGGCTTGAAGAAGCCGGATATAAAACTAAGTCACCCACTAAATTACCGATTCCAGACAGTTTATCTGAAAATAATAAGCTTAACGTTACTAATATGACTGTTGAGAATAATCAAATAAGAATTGACGTATTTTTACAATTAACTATTCCCGTACCTTCAGAAGCATTTATACAAAATTTAGACCTCAACAAAGACAATAATAACTAGGCTTTGGCTACAACAAAACGGTACAGCAAAGTAAAGCAGCGAAAAATTACAAGCGCGATCGCAAAAACCTGTGCTAGGATTAAAGCTAAAGTTTTTTCCAAAATTTGAACAAGTGAGAAACTTTTAAACTCAACTACCGCCCCACCTGCAATTCTCTTAGCAAACGGAAGCTATAGTAATGACATTGTATACATTGAACTTACCCGATCAGCTACAGCAAGAAGCTGAAAAATTGGCGACACTCCAAGGCATTTCCTTAGATCGGTTTATTCTCTGGGCTGTAGCCGAAAAAGTCACTTCTAGATTTTCTTGTGCGTCTGTTGAACCGCAAACATGACACTGAAACATTTTTACCTCCGCTGTGAGTAGTTATACCATTTCTAAAAAAGTTTTCAACAGTTTGGGTAGGGGCGGGTTCGCCAACAATCACCGCAATTCGCCAAAATCTTCAAAAACCCGCCCCGAAGACTGTAGCATTAATTTAGAGAAATGGTATTAATCCACTGATTTTCATCAGGTTCATAAAGGGTAATTATTTTTAGACTATCTGACTCCTTTCGGGAAACCTGTATGTGTAAAACTTTTCCCTCTCCGGTAAATCCTAAAACTAAACAGCTTGTATACTAATCTACTAAAGTCGCTACTACGAGATAGTTAAACTTGTAGTAGCGACTTTAGTTGCTTATTAAGGGTAGAAGAATGCGACTTAAAGTCGCTACGACTAAACGAGCATAAATCTTTATTACTTTTGGCCTAGTTGGTTATCGACTGTAGATGGCTTTGTTTAGCAATTATACTAAACATCAACCATTAACAACTAACCATTAACCGTTAACTATTTAAGTTGTTCGGTGGTGACGTAGACTTCTCTGGTTTGGTAGAAACGGTGCACACTTAACTTCAGCGTTTGACCAACCTTGCTATTTTCTACGATATTTTGTACCTCTGAGGCACTTGTAACTGGTTTACCATCAATTTCAGTGATCACATCACCAATACGAAGTCCCCCTTTTAAAGCAGGAGATCCGTAGCTAACTCGCATCACCAATGCACCATTGGTTTCTGGTATGAGAAAGGGAGCGCTGGGGTCAGCGTTATTCTCCTTGGCAATTTCTGGAGTCACCGTAACCATGTGAATACCCAAAAAAGGGTGGCTGACTTTTTCTCCTCTGGTTAATTGAGCGATAATGCTTTTGGCTTTATTGATAGGAATAGCGAAGCCTATACCCATTGCATCAGCGCGAATTGCCGTGTTGATACCAATTACTTCTCCTTCTGAGTTGAGCAATGGACCACCAGAATTACCAGGGTTAATTGCAGCATCAGTTTGAATGAAGTCAAGGCGTTTGTCGGGGATACCCACTGCTGCGGATGAGCGTTTGAGGGTGCTGACAATGCCTAGAGTTACGGTGTTATCAAATCCCAAAGGATTGCCAACTGCGATCGCCCAGTCTCCTACTTTTAAAGTATCGGAATCTCCTAATTTAGCAACAGGAAAATTCGCATCAAGTTCAGTAATTTTGATAGCAGCTAAGTCTGTTACTTCGTCACTACCAAGAACCTGTCCTGTGTAAGTAGTACCGTCATTGAGAGTAACAGTTACTTTGTCTGCCTGATCGACTACGTGGGCATTAGTAACGATAATTCCACTTTTGTCAATGATAAAGCCTGAACCTTGACCGCGTAGGTGTTTGTGGGGTTCTTTTGGTAAATCATCGCCAAAAAAGTCGCGGAAGAAGGGATCTTGAAAAAATGGGGTGAAGGGGCGCATAACGGTGCGCTCGGTATCAATTCTGACTACGGCTGGTCCTACTACCTTCACTGCCTCAGCGGTAAAGCTGCCCTTAGTTTCTGCTGTGGGCTCAGTGGCAGTAGGGGTTGCGGCATCAGTAGGAGTGGCTGCTTCAGTAGCATCCTTTGCTGGTGCTGTGGCATCCTTTGCTGGTGCTGGACCAGCAGCGGGACGCATCTGTGCCATAAGATTTTGAGCAACGGCTGGTTCTGATAGTCCACTTAAGGTGACAGTGGCGATCGTGATCAAAAATACCACTACCAACAGGCGGGCAATGATTTGTGTGCCAGGAGATGGTTCTGAAAACTTGAAGAATCCCATAGTTTCAATCTTTGTTGGACTAGGTTTGTTAGTAGACAGATTTTCTATGACTTTTGAGATGTGAAGCTAGATCTATACTTAATAAAGACCTTCTGACACCTCAAAAACAAAATTCAGAATTGACACTACCTAATTAAGCACTTGTTAAACACAAAAACAGTAGTCCAAATTATTTAATCAACAATTAAGGGACTGCTGATTTTTGCCGGAAAACTTGTACTTAAATACCACTATCGGTTTGAGTGAGCCGGTTGATACGCAAGTATCGTATCTAAACTGTTAACAACTTGTCAAGGGTGACAGGTTAGAACTGCTATTTCCTTTTATGGCGAGAGCCAGCGAATTTGCTATTAAAAACCCAAGCGCTCATAAGCTAAGACTTATACAGAAACTGGGTTTCTCTGAATGTTTGTCGATATGTCTTAGATGTTTGAGGGTAGTTCTGATCTGCAAGACCTAATCCTCATACTCGCTTGGAGGGGGATTATGGCGGGGTGAAGATTTGTCAGAATCAATATAATCAAGGTAAGCTCTGATTATAGCTGAATACGATCGTCCTGCTAAAGCTATTGTAAAATTCTCGGTTTTTAGTTTTTTTGCCAACGAATATGGTTTTATCCGATCCATACGCTGACCAACCCTCACACGCACATAATGACCGCGATCGCGACGGCCACTCGGCTCAACCTCACTTTCACAACGAAGAATCGTTGCGGCGGATTGTTAATCGATTGTCTCGGATTGAGGGACATATCCGAGGCGTTAGGACAATGGTACAGGAAAGTCGCCCTTGTCCTGAAGTTTTAGTACAAATTGCGGCTGTCCGAGGTGCTTTGGATCGAGTGGCTAGGATTATTCTGGATGAGCATTTAACTGAGTGTATTGGTAGGGCGGCTAAGGAGGGTAATATTGAGGTGGAAATTCAAGAGTTGAAGGCGGCTTTGGATCGATTTTTGCCATAATCGAAGGAAGAAGGAAGAAGGAAGAAGGAAGAAGGAAGAAGGAAGAAGGAAGAAGGAAGAAGGAAGAAGGAAGAGGGAAGAGGGAAGAGGGAAGAGGGAAGAGGGAAGAGGGAAGAAGGAAGAGGTAA
>MBRE01000087.1:37016-75915 GCA_001698425.1 Oscillatoriales cyanobacterium USR001
GAAGAAGGAAGAAGGAAGAATGTATAGCATTCTCAAGTAAGTGAGGGACGTACCTACCAATTACCAATTACCAATTACCAATTACCCATTACCAATTACCAATTAAGTGAGTTACTTTAATAAATTGCATATTTCTATGACTTTAGTTTGTAGCGTGGATATTTCTTCTGCTCCGCGTTTGAGGGAGGATTCTAATTCTAGTAATATGGGTAAAGTTTTTTGTAGCTGTTCTAGTTTCAAATTCTTGACTTCTTGTCGGAAAAAGTATATGCGTTTGGGATTATTAATCTCTGCGGCTTGGGCGATTTTATCATCGGGATCGCCGGTTTGGGTTCCCAATTTTACCCATAGCCAAGTCCGAAATTGACTGGTTAATGTGGCGACAATTTTTAAGGCTGGTTCGTTATGGCTGATTAATTCTGCGACTAATTGTAAGGCTTGGGCGGTATTTCCTTGGCGGATGGCGGCGGCTAGTTGTAAGCTGTTTTGGGTGTTCGATCGCACTAAGGCGGCGATCGCATCATCTCCTAAAGGTTTCTTGCTACTACCTGCATAAAGTTCTAATTTATCTAATTCACTTTTTAGTTGTCTGGTGTCGTTTCCCACACATTCGGCTAACATTTCGATCGCGCTTGAAGTGAGTTTTATTCCCCTTTCATCAGCCACTTGCCGTACTTGTTTTACTAATTCTTCTGTTTTCCAGGGAGGAATGGGAGAAAATTCGGAGACTTCGGCGGATTTGAGCAATAATTTAGTAGATTTAAGTCTGCTGTCAGGTTTGTTATGAGTAGTAATTAATAAGATAGTTGTGGAGAGAATTACTGGTATTGTGCGTTCTATTTCTGCAAACAATTCTGGGGAACATTGCTGAAGTATAGGACTATCGGCTAACCAAACAAAACGATTCCCTATTCCGAAAGGAGGAGTCATGGCTTGGTTGAGGGCAGAAATTACAGCATCCGGTCGATCGGGTAGAATTTTATCATAGTTAAAAGTTGCCCAGTTCGGGTCGAGAAATTTTTGACGTAAGCTGTTAACGGCGGCGGTGAGGGAAAAGTCATCTTCTCCCCAGAAAATATATACACCCATAAAATCAATGGTTTTAGAGGACTCTTGCTCTAAAAATTTTAGCGGGACTTAAACTATTTAACCAACTTTCGCCTAGCCCCTAGCCCCTTTCGCTTCCGGTATTTGTTATAATCCGTTCGATAATCTATGCTTAATATTCACGCTACCTAAAACTATTGTTTTTGTGAGGAGAGGGATGAACATACTCGGTATCTCGGCGTATTACCATGACAGCGCCGCAGCCTTAATTTCCAATGGCGAAATTATCGCCGCCGCCCAGGAAGAAAGATTTTCCCGGAAAAAGCACGACGCGAGATTTCCAGAGAATGCGATCGCCTATTGTCTCAAGCAAGCTAAACTAGAGTTAAGGGAAATCGATCGCATCGTCTTTTACGACAAACCCCTAGTTAAATTTGAACGACTCCTCGAAACCTATCTATCCTACGCCCCCCAAGGCTTTCGGTCATTTCTGGCAGCCATGCCAGTTTGGTTAAAGGAAAAACTTTACCTAAAAACCTTACTCAGAAAAGAGCTCGCAGCAATGGCCGGCTGCAAAACTTCCGTACTCCCAACCTTACTTTTTACCGAACATCATCAAGCCCACGCCGCCTCAGCCTTTTTCCCTAGCCCCTTTCAAAAAGCCGCCGTTTTATGTCTCGATGGTGTCGGCGAATGGGCGACAACTTCCGTTTGGTGGGGCGATGGTAACTCGCTGACTCCTCAATGGGAAATCGACTTTCCCCATTCCCTGGGCTTGCTTTACTCAGCTTTTACTTACTATACAGGCTTTAAAGTTAACTCTGGTGAGTACAAACTGATGGGTTTAGCGCCCTACGGCGAACCCAAGTATGTAGATAAAATCCTGACTCATCTTTTAGACCTGAAAGATGATGGTACTTTCCGGTTGAATATGACTTATTTCAACTACGCCACTGGTTTGACAATGACTAACCAGAAATTCGATGAGTTATTTGGCGGACCACCGCGCAAAGCTGAAGGTAAATTAACTCAGCGAGAAATGGATATTGCGGCTTCGATTCAAGTTGTCACCGAAGAAGTGGTATTGCGCCTCAGCAGGACAGTTCAAAAAGAACTTAATGCTGATTATCTCTGTCTGGCGGGAGGAGTTGCCCTTAATTGTGTCGCCAATGGTCGAATTTTACGGGAAGGACCCTTTAAAGATATTTGGATTCAACCGGCGGCGGGGGATGCTGGCGGTGCTTTGGGTGCAGCTTTGGCCGTTTGGTATGAGTATGGCGGCCAACAACGGGATGTGAAAAATTGGGTAGTAGGGGATTTATCTCAAGAAATAGCGGCCGGTGAAATTGAGAATTTCTCGGCTAAAGCTGCTACTGCTACAAAATCTGCGGTTAAGTTATCTTGCAATGACCAAATGCGGGGATCGTATTTGGGACCGCGTTTTAGTGATGCAGAGATTTTAGAATATCTGGATGGGATTAAGGCTAGTTATCAACGATTGGATGATGCAGAATTAATGCCGCGTTTGGCGGAAATTTTGGATGGGGGAAATGTGGTTGGTTGGTTTCAAGGGCGAATGGAGTTTGGACCTCGTGCTTTGGGAGGGCGATCGATTATTGGCGATCCGCGTAATACTAAGATGCAATCGGTGATGAATCTGAAAATTAAATATCGGGAATCATTTAGACCTTTTGCACCTTCAGTTTTAGCCGAACGAGTTTCTGACTATTTTGAGATTGACCATTCTAGCCCTTATATGCTATTAGTGGCTCCGGTGAAAGCTAGTCTGCGAATTCCGATGACGGCTCAACAGGAGCAACTTTTTGGTATTGATAAACTGAATGTTCCTCGTTCGGAAATTCCGGCGGTTACTCATGTTGATTATTCGGCTCGCGTGCAAACGGTTCACAAAGAAACCAATCCCCGTTATTATGATCTAATCTATAATTTTGAGCAGAGAACGGGTTGTTCGGTGTTGGTGAATACTTCTTTTAATGTTCGGGGTGAACCAATTGTCTGTACTCCAGAGGATGCTTACCGTTGCTTTATGCGGACGGAAATGGATTATCTGGTGTTGGAGAATTTTCTGTTGGCTAAGTCTGAACAAATTCCCTGGAAACAGGATGATTCTTGGAAGAATGAATTTGAGTTAGATTAGTTAACTGTTAACTGTTAACTGTTAACTGTTAACATGATTCTGTCATATTCTGTTATAACTGATGAGCGATCAAAAAATACGCGAACTTGATAACAAAGGACTGCGAGACTTTGGCTTCCTAATTGGGGGGTTAATAGCCTTTCTTTTTGGTCTTTTAGTCCCTGTATTGCGACACCATTCTATACCTTGGTGGCCTTGGATTATCGGTGGTGTAATGATTACTTTAGCCCTAGTTGCACCGAAAACCCTAAATCCGATATATCATGGATGGATGCGGTTTGGACTAATCCTAAATGCCATTGAAACGCCAATTATTTTAGGGATAGTTTTTTACCTAATTCTGTTGCCAATGGGAATGATTAAACGCTTATTGGGTGACGATCCTATGCGGCGCAAATTGGAAAATGAAAAGGCAACTTACCGCGTGCCTAGTAAAGTTAGAACAAAAATTAGTATGGAGCGACCTTTCTAATGTTTGAAGCAACATTAGACTTTTTGAAGGATTTGTGGGCGTTTATGAAAGAACGCCAAAAGTATTGGTTATTACCTCTGATTATTACTTTAGTTCTTTTGGGAGCTTTGATTGTATTGAGTCAGGGTTCTGTGATTGCACCTTTTATCTATACGCTGTTTTGAGATAATGATCAAGCTGAAAAATTGGGGTGTCAATTTAGGATTGACACTCGGTAGTTTAGTGCTGGGGGTGTTAATTGGTGAGATAGGTTTGCGAGTGGCTGGGATTGAGGGTTATCAGAGAATTGGGGATGTTGTTGATTCAGCACCCACAATTTTTCATGCTTCCGATCGCGATCGCGGTTGGGCGTTAAAGCCTGGTGCGTCGGGTAATTGGCGGAATGAGGGTGAGAGTTTTGTGCAGATCAATAGTCAGGGTTTGCGCGATCGCGAACACAATAAAGTTAAACCTAAAAATACCCTGCGAATTGCCGTACTCGGAGATTCTTTTACAGAGGCAATTCATGTGCCAATGGAAAGGACTTTTTGGGCAAAAATGGAAAATAGTCTGCAAAAATGTAGTAGTTTAAAAGGTAAAAAAGTTGAGGTAATTAATTTTGGCGTACAGGGTTATGGTACGGCTCAAGAATTGATTACTCTGCGGAAAAAGGTATGGGATTACAATCCTGATATTGTCATTCTTGCCTTTTTTATTGGTAACGATCTGATTAACAATTCTCCTCAACTGGAACAAGATCGTTATCGGCCGTTTTTTGTTTACGACAAAAATGGTAAATTAGTTGCAGATATGTCATTTCGCAATCTACCTCCTATCGATCGCAATCGCTATGCTGTTTCGATCGTTGACAGACTTCCCGCTTGGTTAGTTAACAACTCTCGCATTTTACAAGTAGGAAAAAAGGTAGAATTAGATTTCAAGAAACGCCAAATATCCGATAATTTTACCGCGATGGTCTTTAAAAACTTAAAGGAACCGGAAGATCAAACTTGGCAAGAAGCGTGGCGAGTAACTGAGGATTTAATAGTCTTAATGCGAGATGAAGTTGTAGAGAAAAAAGCCGATTTTCTGCTAGTTACGATTGGCGATCCGCTACAAGTTCAACCAGATCCTTTATTAACTAAAGACTTGATCCAGCAACAAAATATTCAGGATTTATTTTATGCTGATAAGCGCTTACAAAAACTAGGCGATCGAGCAGGTTTTCCCGTGTTGAATTTAGCTCAACCCTTTCAAACTTATGCTCAAAAAAATAAGGTTTGTCTGCATGGATTTGACAACGCCTTAGCTTGCCGAGGTCATTGGAACGCAGAAGGACACCAACTTGCTGCTAAAATAATTACGGAAAAACTTTGCGAAAGATTAAAACAAATTCAACCTAAAGCTGTTAAATAATAGTTAATGCCATGAAAGATATTCCTCTAATTAAAAAAAGCAAAAATTTGTTAAGCTTAATAGCTGTTAACTTAGCCCTCACATTTGTTTGTGTCGAGAGTCTATCTTTAGCATTCTATTTTATTAATCATAAAATGTTCTTTTATACAAGAAGTAAAACTCAAGAACAGGTAATAACAGAGTTAGAAAGGACAGGAGTAAGATTAGATGAATCTATAGTAGAACGTCTGCATCCTTTCTTTGGTTACGTGCTGAAACAAGGCGCTTTTACTAAGGAAGAGTTAGGATTGAAAGTTAACAGCCAAGGCTTTTTTTCCCTCTATGACTATCCTTTTGTTAAACAGAAAGAAAATCAATTTATTATTGGATTTTTTGGCGGTTCAGTCTCTAATAACTTTGTTAATGATGAATACGTCACCAAAAGATTTTCCGAAAAATTAAAGAAATTTCCAGAATTTGCTAATCAGGAAATAATTGTTTTAAATTTTGCCAATGGTGGCTACAAACAACCCCAACAACTATTAATTTTAAATTATTTTCTCGCTTTGGGTCAAAAGTTTGATATGGTGGTAAATATTGATGGTTTTAATGAAGTAGCTCTCTCTAACTTAAATAACAAATCTCAAGTAGATTTAGGGATGCCTAGCGTTCAGCACATACAGCCATTAACGGGGTTAGCTAATAATAGTTTGTCCTTGGAAGTAATGAGTTCAATAGTTAAAATTAGTGAGACAAAAAAGCAGTTAAAAGAAACTATTAATAAGTTAGAAAATTGTCAATTAGCTTTGTGTTATAGTTTAACATCGTTGCGACTAAAAAGATTAGCAGGAGAGTATCAACAAGAAATTATTATCTACGATCGAAATGTCAAGCAATCCAATGCTACAGATGGTAAAAATAATATAGTTTACATTCCCAAAGCAAAATCAATTTTAGATGATGGAAAAGCTTTTGAAAAAATGGCAGCAACTTGGTATGAATCTTCTCTAATGATGAGACAACTTTTAGCAAAGAGAAAAATTAGTTATTTTCACTTCATACAACCCAATCAGTATTATCCCACAAAACGGGTGTTTACCGAAGAGGAAAAACGGCTTTATGTAATTTCAGATAGTCCATATTCTAGTGCAATTAAAAGAGGCTATCCTTTGCTATTGTCAAAAGCCGAAGATTTACGAAAGCTGAATATGAATATATTTAGCGCCGTGAATATTTTAGATAATACCAAAGAAACTGTTTACAAAGATGCCTGCTGTCATTATAATGAAATAGGAGATGAACTATTAGCAAATTATATTTCTAGTTCAATCATCCAAGAATTAAGGAAATCGAAAAAGTAGGGGCGAAGCATTCCCACAGTAAATCTCTTGTTTTAAACAATAACTTATCAGCCGGAATGCTTCGCCCTACAAAATCGAAATTTTCTCATTCACAAAAAGTAGATATTTAGGAATAGTTGGCGGCGATGAAAGATTTAGTAAAAAGAAGCAAAGAAATAGCAAAAATAGCATTAATTAATTTGGTGCTTTTGTTTGTTTTCCTTGAATTGGGTTCTCTGGGCTGGTATTTTGTAAAAAATCGCCAGTTTTTCTACACTAGGGACAAAGCTACAGATACAAAAAAACTCGGAATTAATTTAGAAAGGGTAAGAGTTAAGGAAACAATTGTAGAAAGACTGCATCCTTTTTTTGGGTTTGTACAAAAACCTGGTAGTGATTTTCGGGAAGGTTTTAAAGTAAATAATTATGGTTTTATTTCTCCCTACGATTATCCGTTTAAAAAGAAGCATAAAAATCAATTTATTATCGGCATATTTGGCGGTTCAGTGGCTTCTGATTTTTCTATTTTTGAAATCCAAAATCAGATAGTAGCTAAATATTTGAAAAAACTGCCAGAATTAAAAGATAAAGAAATCATTATTTTATCTTTTGCCACAGGTGGATATAAACAACCACAACAATTATTGATTCTCAACTATTTTTTGAGTTTAGGTCAAGAATTAGATATGGTAATTAATATAGATGGCTTTAATGAGGTAGCACTTGCTAGTTTGAATTATCGGGATAAGATTGATTTATCTATGCCGAGCGTGCAACACATACAACCACTAACAAGCTTGGCTAATAATTCTTTGTCTACAGTTGCATTGAAGGCTGTTTTAAGTATTCAGGATAATAAAGCTAAGATTAAAGATGCTGTAGAAACATTAAAAAGTTGTAAGTTAGCGGTTTGTAATGCTGTGACTTCGGTTTATCTTCAAGGTTTAGTTAATGAATACAAAAAAAAGGTGATGATTTTTGAAGAAGAGAGGTTGAAACAAGATAAAGAATCTGAAGGGAGTATTATCTATGTCAATGGTTTGGAGAAAAAATTAACGGATGCAGTTGCTTTTGAGGTGATGGCAAATAATTGGGCAAAAAGCTCAATTTTTATGAATAAAGTTTTGTCGAGTAGCAATGTTTTGTATTTTCATTTTTTCCAGCCTAATCAATATTTTACCACTCCGAGAATTTTTACGCGGACTGAGAAAAAGGTGGCTTTAAATGAAAATTCTCCTTATGCAAAAGCTGTGAGAATTGGCTACCCGGTGCTTTTTAGTAAGTTTAGAAACTTGAAAAAAAATAATGTGCAAATTTTTGACGCTGTGAATATTTTTGACAGTACAAAAGAGACTGTTTATGTAGATAGTTGCTGTCATTACAATAAGCGGGGAGAAAAAATATTTGCAGATTATGTGGGAAGTTCAATTTTTGAGAGTATTAAGTCTCGGAAAAAGTAATCTGCTATAACAACTAACAACTAATAACTAATTTCGATCGATTGGTGGCTGATCTGATATTGTAGATACAGGCATAACTAGAACTTTATCAACTCTATTACCGTCCATATCTACAACTTCAACTCGTAAACCATTCCATTCAAAATGTTCCGCAGCAGTAGGAATTTTGCCTAAATTAGTAATTACAAAACCGCCCATTGTGTGGTAGCTACCTTTATGTTCTGTTGATAATTCTTCAAGCTCAAAAAGCTCAAGGAACTCTTCTACTGGCAACATTCCATCTAATAACCAAGAACCATCTTCGCGCTGTACTGCTTGGGGTTCGTCTTCATCTTCTACAGAGGGAATATCGCCGACAAGTTCGACTAAAATATCATTCAGTGTCACTAATCCTTGAATAACGCCGTATTCATCAACTACTAAGGCTACATGATTGCTAAATTGCTTGAAAAGCTCTAAAACTTTTAATCCCCGCGTGCTTTCTGGGACAAATAATGGTCGTCGTAGTTGTGCTGTTAAATCAAGTGCTTGGCCTGATAAACTGCGAGATAATAAATCAGTAACGTGAATTAAACCGATTACATTATCAAGACCTCCTTGACAAACGGGAAACCGAGAATGGGCGCTATCTAGCATTTTTTGGCGATTTTCTTCTGGTGAGTCGTCGAGATCTAACCAAACTATATCTGGGCGGGGTGTCATTAAAGCGTTGACTCGGCGATCGCCTAAACGAAATACTCTTTGAACTAAATCTTGTTCTGCTTCTTCAAAGGTTCCTGCTTCAGTACCTTGTTCGATTAAAACCTTAATTTCTTCTTCGGTAACTTGGGGTTCTGTAGAAGGTGCAATCCCTAATATTCGTAATACTAGATCCGTTGAATAGCTTAACAAACTAACCGCAGGAGAGCCAATATTTGAGAGCATTCGTAGGGGAATTGCACAAAAAGCGGCGATGGGTTCTGGGTTATTCAAGGCCAATCGCTTGGGCACTAATTCGCCAATGATTAGGGTTAAATAGGTGATAATTAAAATTGAGATAATTGTAGAAATCAGAGGGCTGTAGGGGTCTAAAAAGGGAATCTGGTGCAAAAGTGGTTCTATTCTCTTAGAGATAGTTGTTTCGCCAAAAGCACCGGAGACGATCGCTAAGAGAGTAATACCAATCTGTACCGTTGGCAAAAACTGATTTGGAGCATTAGCTAAATCTAAGGCAACACGAGCTTTTTTTGAGCCAGAGTTAGCCATTTGTTGTAGTCTTACCTTGCGTACTGAGACGATCGCCATTTCTGACATGACAAACAATCCATTGAGGAAAATCAGCAACAGAACAATCAGAATATCGATAGTTGAGGACATTTGTTAAATTATTTATTGTTATCAAAGCGCACAGAACGTTTTTAGTATGGGAAAACTGGTGGCAATTGTGACTTAGACAGTCAACAACTGACTATTCTCCCCTTTCTATACTCCCACAGCACTTTCGATCGATCAAAGCTCTAGTATAAGAGACGATACACATTTTGTTTAACAGAAATTAAGACTTGTAGCGCCGCCGGGACTGCGGCCGAGTAAATAGTTTTACCTAAATTCTAGTATCCTTAAGTTATATGGGGTGCTTCCTAGCTCTCTAAAATAAAAGAATTTGGTAAATATCCTCCGGCTTTTTTGTCCGCAGGAGTATGACTCACTTCCAGAAAACATGGCTTTCTCTTCGATTATTAATACCATTGGGCGATCGCAACTGACAGCGGAACTCCTCAACAAGCTGAAACGACACCGTTGTTTGCAACTTGCCGGTGTCTCTCGCTTACCCAAAGGTTTGACGGTTTCGGCTCTAGCACAGCAACAGGGGCAAAATTTATTCGTAGTAACGGCAACTTTGGAGGAAGCGGGGCGCTGGGCTGCTCAGTTGGAGGTGATGGGTTGGCCCGTCGTGCATTGTTACCCTACTTCGGAGGCTTCTCCTTATGAATTATCTTACTCCGAACAAAGCGAAATGACTTGGGGGCAAATGCAGGTTTTAGCTGATTTGCTGAGTGGGGAATTGGAGGCGGGGAATGAGGATTTCCGTAGGGGCAGTGCCCCCGTGCCTGCCCCAAACCCAGAAGTGCCTGCCCCAAACCCAGAAGGGGCAACCACAGGGGGATTGCCCCTACAACGCTCTCGCTCTGCGATGTCTAAGGCTGGCTACGCCTACGCGATCGTGGCGACAGAAAGGGCTTTGCAACCTCATTTACCTCCAGTCTCGGCTTTTAAGCCGTTTTGCCTGACTTTGAAACGGGGAATGAGTTGGGATAGTAAGGCTGTGGATCTGAAATTGGCTAGTATGGGATACGATCGTGTTTCTCTGGTGGAAATGGAGGGACAATGGAGCCGGCGGGGGGATTTGCTGGATGTGTTTCCGGTGGCGGCTCAATTGCCGGTGCGGTTGGAGTGGTTTGGGGATGAGTTGGAGCAGCTGCGGGAGTTTGACCCATCAACGCAGCGATCGCTTGATAAAATTAATCAGTTAGTTTTGACTCCTACGGATTTTAGCCCCATAATTGCGGCGGCTTTGGGAGAGATCCCAGAGGAGGAAAAGGTTTCGCGTCGGTTGTTGGGTAAGGCTTTTAAACAACCGGCTTGTTTATTGGATTATTTGGTTGAGAATACTTTGGTGGTGATTGATGAACTTGGTCAATGCCAAGCTCATGGCGATCGCTGGTTTGAAATCGCTCAAGAACATTGGAAAATTGAAAATGAGCGTGGAGAATTGCCGAAAATTCATCGCTCTTTTGCTGATTCTTTGGTAGATGTTGAAGGTTTTGAACGCCTTTATTTATCGGAATTAGTAACAAGTTTTGCCGTTGATAACTCTTTGGAAACCAAGGAAAATGTAGTTGAAGAATCGCCGGCGAAGGCTAAAAAAACGGGAATAAAAGCTTCAACGCAGCCGCCAAATTACATTAATTTAGCGAGTCGTCCTTTGCCAGTGATGCCGCACCAGTACGCAAAATTAGCAGAAATGGTGAGAGAGGAACGCGATCGCGGTTTCTCAATCTTTTTAATTTCAGCACAACCTAGTCGCTCCGTTGCACTACTTTCTGAGCATGATTGTCCATCGCAATTTGTCCCTAATCCCCGCGATTATTTAGCCATTAATAAGCTACAAGCGCAACATTTACCAATTGCTTTAAAATATAGCGGTGTTGCCGAACTGGAAGGCTTTATTTTGCCCACTTTCCGATTAGTAGTAATTACCGATCGCGAATTTTATGGCCAACATTCCTTAGCTACTTTTAGCTACATCCGCAAACGTCGTCAAGCCGCATCAAAACAAGTCGATCCAAATAAACTTAGTGCTGGCGATTATGTCGTACACCGACAACACGGAATCGGTCAATTTATCAAGTTAGAAAGTTTGACAATTAATCAGCAAACTCGCGAGTATTTAGTGATTCAGTATGGAGATGGAACTCTGAGAATTGCCGCCGATCAACTCGGTGCTTTATCCAGATTTCGGACTGTTGGCGATCGCACTCCGTCACTGAATAAACTTAGCGCTCCCACTTGGGAAAAAACTAAGGATAAAGTTCGTAAATCTATTAAGAAATTAGCCTTAGATTTGCTGAATATTTATGCAATTAGAGCTAAACAAGTTGGGTTTAATTTCCCGCCAGATATGCCTTGGCAAGCAGAATTAGAAGACTCTTTTCCCTATCAACCAACTCCCGATCAATTAAAGGCAACTCAAGATGTAAAACGGGACATGGAAAGCGATCGACCAATGGATCGTCTAGTTTGTGGTGATGTCGGCTTTGGCAAAACAGAAGTCGCAATTCGGGCAATTTTTAAAGCCGTTACTGGAGGTAAACAAGTCGCCTTATTAGCTCCAACTACCATTTTAACTCAGCAACATTATCACACCATCAAAGAACGTTTTTCACCCTATCCGATCGAAGTTGGTTTATTAAACCGTTTCCGCACTGAAACCGAACGCAAGGAAATTCAAAAGCGTTTAGCCACTGGAGAATTAGACATAGTTGTAGGCACTCAAGCCATTTTGAGTAAAACAGTCAAGTTTAAAGATTTAGGGTTATTAGTAGTAGATGAAGAACAGCGTTTTGGCGTAAAGCAAAAAGAAGCAATTAAAGCTTTAAAAGCAATGGTTGATGTCTTAACTTTAACCGCAACTCCGATTCCCAGAACTTTATATATGTCTCTTTCTGGGATTAGAGAAATGAGTTTAATTGCCACACCGCCACCGACTCGTCGCGCCATTCAAACCCATTTATCTCCCTACGATCCAGACGTAGTTAGAACCGCTATTCGTCAAGAATTAGAACGGGGTGGACAAGTATTTTATGTAGTTCCTCGGATTGAAGGAATTGATGAATTAGCCGCACAATTAGGCCTAATGATTCCCGGTGCAAGAATTGCGATCGCGCACGGTCAAATGGATGCGTCAGAATTAGAAGCAATCATGTTAGCTTTTAGTGCGGCGGATTTTGATATTTTGATTTGTACAACAATCATTGAATCTGGCTTAGATATTCCCCGCGTGAATACAATTTTAATTGAAGATGCACAAAGATTTGGTTTAGCACAACTCTATCAATTACGCGGCCGAGTAGGACGTGCGGGGATTCAAGCCCATGCTTGGCTATTCTATCCCCAAGAAAATAAGCTAACCGATGAAGCGCGTCAAAGATTGAAAGCAATTCAAGAATTTACCCAATTAGGATCTGGTTATCAACTAGCAATTCGAGATTTAGAAATTCGCGGCGCTGGTGATATTTTGGGGGCCGAACAATCGGGCCAAATGGATGCCATTGGTTTTGATTTATATTCACAAATGTTAGAGGAGGCGATTCGCGAAATTAAAGGTCAGGAAATACCGCAAGTGGAAGATACACAAATTGATTTAACACTGACGGCATTTATTCCGGCTGATTATATTACAGATTTGGATCAAAAAATGAGCGCTTATCGGTCTGTAGCTTCGGCGAGTACCTTAGAAGAATTACATCAGATTGAAGCTGCTTGGTGCGATCGCTATGGGGCAATTCCTAAACCGGCGCAGCAATTAATTCGCTTAGTAGAATTGAAACAATTAGCCATGAAAATTGGCTTTTCTCGGATTAAACCAGAGAATAAGCAACATATTGTTTTAGAAACACCAATGGAGGAACCAGCTTGGAATTTGCTTAAATCAAATTTACCCGAACATTTACAAGCTCGTTTTGTTTATAGTAAAGGGAAGGTGACAATTAGAGGCATGGGAGTTTTGAGTGCTGATAAGCAGTTAGATCATTTGATTGAATGGTTAGGTAAAATGCAGGAAGGAGCTAGGAATTAGGACGTATTTTTTAACTATTTACTATGAATAAGGAATGAAAATTAAATAACTTGATGATTTGGTTTGTAGTAAGCGCTTTAGCGCTAAAGCGCTTACTACAAACAAGTCCTGACTACGAAGGTTGACAACGCTCCCAATAAATTCTCGCCGCTTTATCTAAAGGATTAATCAACAAACAAGCCTCAAAAAGTTGCATCGCCCGATAAAAATCACCCGACATATAGAGAAACAAACCTTCCTCAAAAGTCGGTTTCGTCGCTAACTTTGCCTTTCGCATTTCCGGTGCATCCGCATCAAATACCTCATAAACAGCCACCATTTTTGATTTCCCCTTCACTTGTACTCGATCTATAAAACGAATACAATAATCCTCATATTTTTGTAATCTTAAAAAAGTATGATGGCTAATTAACAATGACACCCCATAATTTTTAGTTAACCCTTCCATTCGAGACGCTAAATTCACTGAATCACTAATTACCGTGCTATTCATCCGATTTTCTCCACCCACAGTACCCAACATCAAATCACCTGTATTAATTCCCACTCCAATTTGTAAGGATGGCCGACCAGGACGACCTCTTGTTTTATTGTATTCAGCAAGTTCTTTTAACATATTAATAGCGGCTCTCACTGCGTCATCGGCTTCACCACTAAATAATGCCATAATTGCGTCACCAATATATTTATCAATAAATCCATTATTTGCTGTAATTGCTGG
The DNA here is from genome assembly GCA_001698425.1 of Oscillatoriales cyanobacterium USR001. Classification (GTDB taxonomy): domain Bacteria; phylum Cyanobacteriota; class Cyanobacteriia; order Cyanobacteriales; family Microcoleaceae; genus Kamptonema. The sequence goes on from MBRE01000087.1 coordinate 50,927, forward strand.
CTCCATGCGCTGTAAATAAGCATTGATAAACTTAAAATTATCTTCAGGAGTCATGGTTTCACTCATTGAGGTAAAGTCGCGGATGTCGGAAAATAAAATTGACATTTCTAGCTTTACATGGTCGCCTAATTTTGCTTCAATAATACTTTCATAGCCTAGTAAAGATAAAAATTCATGGGGAACAAATCGACCGTAAGCATCGGTAAGTTCTAATTCAGCATCCAGAGATTTTTCTAAATTTTGATTGAGTTCGGATAGTTCTGCTAAAAAGTTTTCTCTTTCAGCTTCAGCTTTTTTGCGTTCTGTAATATCGGTAAAAGTTGCGATCGCATACGCAATATTCCCAAATTCGTCATAGACGGGAGTAGCCCGACATTCTAAAGGCAAAATTTTCCCATTAGCAGTGTGAATTTCTAAGTCTTCTACCATTGTCTGTTCGCCTTTCAACGCCCGCACGATGGGTAATTTCTGATTAGGATAAATTTCATTAGTTCCTGCCATATAAATTTGATAAACTTGAGCTAATTCTTTAGTTGTGGCAGAGGCAGAAATTTTTTTTCCTACTAATTCTTGTATTTTATTATTAGTATAGTAAGTTTTTCCATCAGCATCAATTACTGCTACTCCTACGGGTACTGCTTCTAGGAATTGAGCTAATCTTTTTTCACTTTCACGGTGTAATCTACGACTATGTTCGACGGCGATCGCAATCGCAGAACCAGTGATACCAAGTAGCGGCGAAATTACAGGTATCCACCAACTGCCAAGAAAGGATAAATAACTAATAGTAACTAAACTTCCTCCCGTACCTAAAATACAAACAATCAAAAGCGTTCCTTTCGCTAAAGTATTGTTTCTAAAACGCTTTGATTCTAGCAGTCGCCAACTACAAGCAGCACTCGCTGAAGACCAAATTAAAACCCAGAATACTTCTACAAAATCTGACCAAACTCTAATTAAAGGTCTACCTTCTAAGGCGGCGCTCAAAATTTGGCTAACGATGTTTGCGTGAATTACTACTCCGGGAGTGCGTTTCGGACTACCCTGAGAATTTTTGCTGTAGGGAGTTAAGAGTAAATCGTTGAGACTAGGTGCTGTTGCGCCAATTAAAACAATTCGATCGCGCATTAATTCTGGAGGTATTCGATTCTCTAAGACATCTTTCATTGAGATAGTTAAAAATCTTTCTTCTGGTCCGCGAAAGTTAAGTAAAATCTGATAGCCGCCAGAATTTGCGTTGATATAGCCGCCGTCATTTCCCGCAAAAGGAATAAATACAGCTTTCCCTAATCCTAAGTACATTTTATTGGCATCAATCATCTCCAGATTAATGCGTTCTTTTTCTAAATACATCAAAGATAGTTTGGTAGCTAAACCTAATTTGGTTTGCCCATCATCGGTACTAATAGAGAGTAAAGCTCGCCGCACTTTCCCGTCGGCATCTAATACTAAATCGGCAATTCCCACTTGGTCTAATTTGCTCAAAGTTGGCGGTGGTCCAACAGTATCCCCAACCACTTTTTCCACGCCTATAAAATTCGGAGTAGTTTTAAATAATTGTATTAATTGTTGATGACCGGGTTCGACGGGTAAATTGCGATAAAAATCTAAACCAATAGCTCTAGGTTGCTGAGATTTAATCTTAGTAATTAGGTTTGCCAGTATCGCATCAGAAATCGGCCATTTACCAACATAAGTGATGTCTGACTCGTCAACTGTGACAATTACAATGCGTTGATCGATTGCTTCTAGGGGGCGTAATCGAAAAAATTGATCGAGAGTAACTAATTCTAGGAGTTGTAACAGTCCGACAGATTTTGCACCTATGACTAAGAATGCCACACTGGGAGCCGCAATCAGAACTGAACGCCATTTCCAAATTCGCTTTTTTAGCTGTAGCCACATCTGCGATTAGCATCCAGATTTTGAGCCGAAACCTCTTTTTTTAGAGAACCACAAAGACACAAGGACACCAAGGTACTACAGATAATCGGTAGGGACTTAGGCTTTGCCCATTAGTGTCAACTGCCATCCGAAAGCCCGCCAGGGACTAAAGTCCCTGTCTAATAGGTAAAGTCCTCTTAAGAGGACTGAAGAAAATTGTTAAATTCATTAGTCCTCTTAAGAGGACTTGATCTTTGAGACAGGGACTTTAGTCCCTGTCGGACTAAGGGTTTAACGTTAAGTTGACACCAATAGGCAATGCCTTGTCCCTACTGTAATTCACACGAACAATTAACAACCAATTAACTAACAAATAAATGTTACAGGAGTGGTTTAGCTGCGATCGCATCTAATCCTACCGATGTTAACAGTTGCGTCCAAGTGGCTTCTAAGCTGGAATCGTTGGGCTGCGATCGCCGCAATTCCGCTACGGTTGCTAGAGTATCGTACCAAATTCCATCCTTACCATACAAAGCTGCACGCTCAATTGGTGTTGCTTTTTCTAGTTGGCTAGTTAAAGCTGGATTCAGCGGCGATCGCATAATTGTTCCTTCTACCATCGGACTATCAGGCCGGAGTGCATTACCGCACATAATTACAAAAGACCATTTGTAATTTTTGCCCGTTTCTAAGCCCTTAGCATCAGCCGGCAGGCTAACGCTGACAATTCCCGCCTTTCCAGTAATTGGTACAATAGTTTGGTAATGGCTATCTTTATTTTCGCTTTCCAAACTAAAAAATATCTTTCTCGCCGAAGTTTCCGGTACATAAACAAAGAAAGTCGGGCGCTCCGCCACTGTTAGCGCTTGATAATTTGCAGGAGTTAACGCTGTAGTCGATGGGCCACCATTAGCGGTGTCTTGAGCGCACTGGTTGCTGCTACGGGAAGCTCCACCTGCGGAATTGTCAGGTTTTCCCGCACCGGGAGGGCTGAAAGTGACGCTGACTTTGGAAGCTTGAGGTCGAGCTTGAGCTTGTTGGGTAACTGGCTTTGACTGGGCTTGTACTGACAAGGCTGTGGCGAAGGGAACTTCTAGGCAAAGTGCGATCGCAAACAGCCTGAGATATTTCCAAGAATTCTGCTTAATCATGGTTGGCAAACGTTAGTTAATTTGAGTAATTCTCAGTCGCAAGATAACACCCTACTATTTCTATAATAAACCCTTTCTCCTATTATCATATTAAAGATTTGGTAAATCAACCTTCCCCAATGTTTGTTCTTAAGAATCCCCGCGTCTTCAAACCGGGGAGTGTCAAACCTTCCCCTTTTCATTAAGCCGGGTGCTTCACCCTTCATCCCTTACCCTTCCAACGTTTCCAGAACAATCAGGATTTACAACGGTTTCATATTTAGTTCAGGATAAACATCTGAAATCAGGATTTTTTACGATCAAAGGATGAGCCAGATTAATTCTATCATCCTCATTCCCAATTAGCATTGGCCATTTTGCCAATTAGCTATTGACCATTTTACTAAATCTTGGTATTACTTCTTATGCAAACGCAGATGAACCCTTCTTCCCTCTTCCCTCTTCCCTCTTCCCTCTTCCCTCTTCCCTCTTCCTTCTTCCTTCTTCCTTCTTCCTTCTTCCTTCTTCCTTCTTACAACCAATTTCCCACCAAAATAAACGGAGCCCAATAAAAAGGATGCTCATACCGAGGTTGCTTTAAAAGAGCTAATTGACTAAGGCGTAAAGCCTCAGCTTTACTTACATTAGGTTGAGCAAGTTCTCGGTAAAATTCCGCCATCAATTTAGCCGTAGATTCATCGCGTACCGACCAAAGTGTTGCCAGGGTACTACTTGCACCAGAGCGCACTGCTACACCTGCCAAACCCAAAGCCGCCCTGCTATCCCCGGCCGCAGTTTGACACGCACTAAGTACCAGCAAATCAACCTTATTTACATCATCTTTTCCCTTTGAACCTCTAAGTAACTTCTCAAAATCTCTGACATTAATTTTTTCATTCCAAGTCAGAATAAAAGTTTCTTCAGGATTAGAACTAAACTGACCGTGAGTAGCTAAATGAATCACAGGAAAAGAGGTTTTATTAATTTGGTTTTGCAAATTAACCTCACTAAAATCCTGATTTAAAAGGACTTGAGATGGAATCTCTAAACCAATTTTATCAATTTCTGATTTCACGCCAGGTAATGCCGAAAAACCTTGCCTAGAGTCAGTTAAACCCGCTGTTAAAGCCTTGATTTTTCTGCGACTCAGAGAGCGCGTTTCTAGTAATTGCAAACCCGGAGTAATGGCAATGCTATATTTTTCAACTAAATATTGTTTGCCATCATAGAGCGCCGCCATCGGCAAGTTTCTGAGAGTTCCATCCAATACAAACACCAAGGTTTTTATTTGGTTACGAGCTAATTCTTTTTCTGCTGGTTTAATTAACCAATTATAAACTTCTTGGGAAATTCGGAGGCGCTTCTGATTAGAGAAAGCTGGATTTAAAGATTGTAACATCTCGTCAAGTTTTGTTTCCAAATTGCTCTGAGGTAATTTAGTTTCATAATAGCTTAAAGGTTGTTTTGGTAGTGAAAGAATCACCGCCAATCGTTCTGCTAAAATAATCGGATAAACTACCGCTGCTTGGGGATCGATTTCATCAATTTGTTGCGGTTTAACATCTAAACAAGCTTCTCGGAAAAAGTTATCTAATTCTGCTAATTGCAAGGCTTCAATTAATCTTCTGGCTTCCTTAAGATTAGCTTGACTAGGGTTAGAGTCTAACAGCAATTCGACTAATTCTCTGTAAACTGGTTCAACACTTTGGCGATAGGAAAACTGCACGTCAGGGTTAATAGTTACTAAGTCGCTGCGAAGAGACTGGAGGGTTTTTACTGATTCTGAATAAGCGATTATTGCTCTTGGCATATCGCCCTGTTGTTTATAAATTCTGCCTAATTGCCATTGCCAACGGGCAGCAATATTATCAGCATTAATACCTTGGGCTAACATTAAAGCTTGGCGAGTTAATTTTTGTGCTTCTTCCCACTGTGCTGACTTTTCATAAAGCTTGCCTAACTCTCCTAAAGAATATGATTCAGCTTTTAAGTCTTGCAATTCTTTAGCTTGTTGAATAGCTGTAGCTAATATTTCAGCGGCTGAGTTTTTGGTAGTATATTTGTCTTTTTTTGCCTCTATTTTTGTTAAGCTTTGGGCATAATTTACGAGGGCGTAAATTGTATTGCGACTGGGTTGTAGTTGGCTAATTTGAGTTTCTATCTCTGGTAATAATGTAGAAATATTTGCTAATTCTTGAGATTCTATGCTCAAGCTTAGTTGGTTAAGTAATGCCTGTATTTGGGTATAATTTGTGTTGCAATTATTCTGATTGTTGCTACAGGTAGAAACTTGAGTTACTTTTTGGTAATAGGCTAAAGCGGTTTTTAAGTCTTGCAAAGCTCTAGCGGTATTTCCTAAACTTAATAATGTGGCACTAAGTTCTTGTTTTTCAATAGTAACTGTCCCTGAATTTTGGGTTTGTAGCTGCTGAGTAACTGTCAAACTTTGCTCTAAAATTTTTTGCGATTCCCGTAACTCGCCGATCGCTTGTAGGGCTACTCCTAAACTTCTTAATCCTGTGGCTTTAAGTAAAGAATTAGGTTGAGATTGCAATTTTTGATTAGCTTGCTCTAAGGTAGATTTGGCACGGCGATATAATCCCAAGGTTTGTAAGGCTTGGGCTTGATTAATTTGAGTAGTTAAAATTCCCGTTTCTGAGCCAGCTTTGGTATAGGTGATTTCAGCTTTTTTCCAAGTATCGAGGGCGCTTTCTGTTTGTCCCTTGACTAATTGTAAACGCCCTTGGATATTTAAGGTATGAGCCATTACCAAGGCGGCGGCAGAAGTGTTGAGTGATGAGTTATTAATTAAGTTGAGGCTGGAGACGATCGCGGTTTCTGCTTCTGGCAAAAGTCCTAATTCTTGATAGGCGAGGGAGATATAACTTAAACTGAGGGATTGATTGAGCAAATCGCTTTTTGCTGCGTAATCTTGAGCCGCATTTTGCCAAAGCTTCACCGCCTCGGAAAACTTACCTGCTTCATAGAAGATTCTACCTTTTTCGATTAAGTTGGTAGTAGAAATTGAGGGAAATCGATCGACAGAGTTTGGGGGTTGCTGTGCTGTTGCGGGAACAACTATTGTCACCAGCAACAAACTTAGCAATCCCAAACAACAGAAAGACTGGAAATTGTGGGTACAATTTCGGAAAAAAATCCTGAGCGAGTTTGCTAAACTTGTAGAATTAAGGATCGCGTTCAAAAACAAGAGAATTTTTATTTTCACTTGAACATTCACTCCCAAATAGTTGGTCTATTCTAGCCCACTTTGAAATAAATGCAAGTGCGATCGCTATGCAAAATTACCCTGAATTTAAGAATGCTTGGTAATCTTGATAAATGATGTCATCAAGTTTCTGTACTCTTTCTGAGTAATATTGCCCTCAGTGCAAATTTGAGACAGACAAAGTTTTAGAGCGCTAAATGCTGTTTCTACAGCAATCCAGTGCTCACCGGCGCAGATAGCTTGCTCTGATGTGGGGTAATATTCTTTGGATGTCAGTATAGCCCCTGTCGGCAGGAGCACTTGCCACTTCCAACGATTATTTGTTGGTAAGGGGGAAACCGGGAATCTGTAGTTTTCTTCAAACATCGGCTTGCTTCTCAAACAACTTTAATATTTTTTTTATAATTTTACAACAAAAGCCTACATAGAATATTCAGTAATCTGGTAAAGATAGCATCTTTACGTATTTAGCAATTTTATAGTAAGCGATCGGGAAGGTATTTGAACGAAGTTACGCCCTTCCAGCCTACGAAAAATCAAGGAATTAATAATAAGATTAAACGCACTTTATTCACTCTGCTATACTTGTCTCAGTTGAGAGAGATAAGGAGTTAAAGGAGATGACTCTTAATCTCCAGGTTAGTAGTGTGATGGTTAGGGTATGATGGGGGTAGTAGGACTTGAACCTACGACCTTGAGATTAAGAGTCACCTGCTCTAACCAACTGAGCTATACCCCCGTATAAAATCTACTATAGCATAACAAAATTGCCGAAGCAACATTAATTTACAAAAATTTAGAGCCTGAGTGCGATCGCCATCTCAAAGTCTCACAATGAATCGCACTATAACCTATTTACCTAATTCTTGAGAACGTAAATAAGCCGCTTTCACCGCCTCTATTAATGCCGAGCGAAAACCTGCTGTTTCTAGTTTAGCTATTCCCGCAATTGTTGTACCACCAGGACTCGTAACTCGATCTTTCAATTCTGCGGGGTGCATACCCGTTTCTTCTAACAGTTTTGCCGTCCCTAATACCGTTTGCAAAGCTAATTGAGACGCGATCGATCTTGGCAATCCTGCATAAACTCCGCCATCTGTCAAGGCCTCAATCAAAATTGCCACGTATCCCGGACCGGAACCCGAAAGCCCCGTTACCGCATCCATCATACTTTCCGGCACTTCTACGACTTTTCCCACCGCCTGAAAAATGCCTTTAGCTAACTTTAAATGATGGGATTGAATGTGTTTTCCCGGCGCGATCGCACTCATTCCTGCCCCCACAGTCGCCGGCGTATTTGGCATCACCCGTACCACCGGAAAACCGGGAAAAGCCGCCTCTAACTTACTCAGAGGTACACCAGCCAAAATTGACACGATCATCGGCTGAAACCCTGAATTGTCAGCCATATCATTTTCTGCCAATTCCGCCGTCACCTCTGCAAAAACCTGGGGTTTAATTGCCAAAAATATCACTTCCGTTGCCACAGTCACCTCGCGATTATTTTCAGTTACACCCACACCATAACGCTCAATCAAAAAATCCCGACGTTGCGGCTGCGGCTCGCTCACTAAAACTTCTTTTGGTTGATAAATTTTTTCAGTAATTAAACGAGATAAAAGAGCTTCCCCCATCACACCGCCACCAATCATGCCAAACTTTATAATAGTCATTTGTTATTTGTTATTTGTTATTTGTTAACTGTTATTTGTTATTTGTTAACTGTTATTGGTTATTGGTTATTTGTTAACTGTTATTGGTTATTGGTTAACTGTTATTTGTTATTTGTTATTGGCTAACTGTTAACAAATAACAGCTAACCAATAACAGTTAACAGCTAACTACTGTACCATTTGTACTGGTTCAGGCTGCCAAATTGGTGGTTTGGGAGATGTAACATGAGGCCGACCTTGGGGTGAGGGTACTTCGTGAACTACACCAGATTGAGTCCGCACTTGCACGCAACTAGGAGTAAACAAGAAAATACTTTCACCAATTCGCTCTTGATGACCGTCTAAGGCGTAAGTTCCACCGGCAACAAAATCAACTGCTCTCTGAGCTTGATCTGGGTCCATAATTGTCAGATTCAAAACTACAGACTTGCGTTCTTTCAGGGCGCGAATTGCGGCGGGCATTTCTTCAAAAGTGCGCGGCTCCATTACCACCACTTCTGAAACTCCATTCATCGCTCCTGGCATTCCAATCACATTATTCATTACTGAACCTACTCCACTTATTGGTGCAACAACATCTGTACTTGGCGATCCCACTACAGGCCGCTCCCGTAAACGGCGGCTACTGCGGCGCTCTTCCTCTGGAGGAATAGCTGAGGGTGGCTCTTGTGGTTGGTAAGCGTTTGGATAACGCTCTCCTTCTGTTTCTTCGTACTCATAATCGTACTCAACAGAATTATTCCATCCCATAAAATCTTGCAGTTTAGAAAAAATGTTCACGTTTCACCCTCCATCACAACTTAAATTTGCCCTGACTATTTGACTAATCATAATATTGACGTAAATCGTCATCTGTGATTTTTTATTTGCGATCGCCTATCTTCGTTAGTACCTCCTCTCGCCAAATAAGATTTGTCCTAGCCGTACCATCGTAGCACCTGCCTGAATCGCTAGTTGATAATCTCCTGACATTCCCATCGAAAGTTCCTGCATTTTAATGTTAGACCAATTTTGCTGGCTAATTTTCTCGGCGAGTTCGCGGGCTTGGTTAAACAGACTGAGGATTTGTGAGTCATCTAATCCTAAAGGTGGAATTGTCATCAATCCTTGAATTTTCAGGTTTTGGCACTGATTGAGTTCTGGCAATTCGGTTAATAATTCTGTTACTGTCCAGCCATATTTGTCGCGATCGGGTAAAATTTTTACTTGTAAGCAAGCTTGAGGTTGGCAGGAAAGTTCTTCTGCTAAACGATTCAAACGTTGAGCTAGTTTCAAGTTATCCACAGAATGAATCCATTGGAATTGCTGCAAGGCTTTAACTGCTTTATTCGCTTGCAAATGGCCAATTAAATGCCAAGTAATATCTGGTAAATCTTGCAGTAGAGCTTGTTTTTCGGCAGTTTCCTGAATGCGACTTTCGCCAAAATCCCGGATGCCGGCGGCATAAGCTAAACGTATTGCCTCAACAGATACCTGTTTGCTGACGGCAATTAACCGGACATTGGGAGGTATTTGCTGTTGAATATTGGCAATACGAGAGGCAATTTCAGTCATAGCAGTGGGAAGCAATTTGGCAATGGATTTTAATCTGGAATGAAAAATAAATATGGTTTAGTTTTGCCTAAAAATCTCTTCAAGATCGCGAGAGCCACGTAGCACCCGAATTACATCAATGCCATTCCCAATCTCTCGGTAAAATACTAAATAGTTCCCGATGGGAAAGCTTTGCAACCCTTCTAATAGCTCGTTTCGCTTTTTTCCCAGGTCTGGGTTTCTTGCCAGTGTTTGCAATTTACCCTCAATTTTGTCTAAAAATTCATCTGCCCGTTCGGGACTATCATCTGCAATAAATTCCCAAATATCCAGCAGGTCTAGTTCAGCTAACGGACGTTTGATCGCAATTGCCATTACTGATTTTTCCTCTGCTGATGGCGTTGTCTTGCATTTGTCTTAATTGTCTGAATATTCAGAGGAGTCGATTCTCCGCTATCGAGTCCAGCTTGAATATCTTGCCGTAACTCTTGCAATCGAATTTGTTGAAGTTGCTCCCGTTCTTTGAGTAAATGCAACCCCTCACAAATTATTTCACTGGCAGAGTAATATAGCCCGCTGGAAACCTTTTCTTGGATGTACTTTTCTAGCTCTGGTGTCAGAGATACATTCATGTCTGAATCCTCCTATAACTTGGACTATCCTATAACAACTAACAACTAACAACTAACAGTTAACAACTAACAGTTAACAATTATTGAAAAGTTCGTTGATGAATTATTTGTAGTTGTTCATAATCTTGAGTTTTTCCACTGCGGCGAAGGGTCCGCAAGCGAATTTCTACCATCAGGCGAGCATCAGAGCGACTAATAGGTTCAAATTTCAGACCGGTTGGGCTATTTGTAACCAAGAAAAATAGGCGCTGGGCGTATAGGGTAGTAAATAATTCCTGGCTGTCTTCAACCTGGCATACTCTGAAAAGAAGACCAAAATTTGGATGATTCAGGTAGGTTTCGGTACTCATTCAGCCTCAAATTTAACAAATAATAGTAAGGGTTTCAACTGTTTATAGCCGGAGTTTTTTGGGGACTTGGTGTAAGGGGCGATCGAGGTGAATATTTGATCATCTCGATCGCGGCTAAGGTTTATTGTACATTAATGTTGCACCGATGAGATTTTAAAGAAAATAAAAAACTGCCAACTCTCACTAGGGACTCAACTTTGCCAACCCCAAATCAAACGAAATCCCCAGAAGAGGGCTAAAAAGCCAAGGGCTAACCAGTCAAGGGCTTGGAAGCGTAACTGATGCCATTCTACACGGTGAATGTCGGGACTGGTGAAGCCGCGAACTTTCATGGCGCTGGCGATTTGCGCGGCCCGCAGTAATAAATTTTCAAGGAGTCTTTCAGCTACCATTAACCAAACTTGGGCGGTGCGACGTAAACCTAATTTTTTCCAGTTAATCGCCCGTGTACTTACCGATCGCACTAGGTTTTGTATTTCTTCTAAAACTAGGGGAATAAATCGCAAAGATAATGTTAAGGTGAGGGCGATTTCGGTAACTGGCCAACGAAACCATCGTAGGGGCTGCATTAAGTTTTCTATGCCTGCGGTAATTTCTTCGCTGGCGGTGGTTAAAAGGTACAGATTTGTGCTGTAAATTACGGTAAAAAATAGGGTGCTAATGCGGATGGCTAAATCGAGCGATCGCCTGGTAATTTTTACAGGTCCTGAGTTGAAAAGAATGTAATTGTAATCTGTGGGTTGTGGTAATTCTTTTAGGGTTGGGGTTGGTGAGATTTGGGGGGTGGGTTTGATACCGAAACCAAAGGGATTGTACCAGGGATGGGGTGCGGGGGGTTTGGGAGGGGTTGGCGATTGTTGGGCAAAGGCTAGTTCATCGGTGGGAAGGCGCGGTTGGCTGTTTGTCCCTAGTCCGTCGGGGGCGATCGCGCTTAGGGCAAATACTAGGAAACTAAATGTTAATAATAATCCCATTTGCTGTTTCCAAACTCGCAGGGGAATTAAGGCGGTGATTGTTAGTAATATTAACATTCCTACGATTGTCAAACGCCAGAAGGGATTAGCTAAAACTGGTGTAATTAAAAATGTCATTAACCAAGCTAATTTTACTCTGGAGTCTAGGTGATGGAGCCAGGTTATCGGTTGTTCTAAGTATAGTCCTAAAGGTAGCGATCGCAGTAAATCCATTTTCTATTTTAGGTATTTATATGTACGAGACTGGTTATTTTAACTATTAGTTTATCACACTTCTGAGGCATCCGTAACAACAGTAAAATCAATATTTAATCTTTTAAGTTAACCACAAAGACACCAAGACACAAAGTATTTCTTAGTGTCTTGGTGTCTTTGTGTTTCAAACAGTTTTAAATTTAATATCGTGGTCACGCATTATTTAACACGAATTGCTCGATTTGTCCGACTTTTTTCTAAATCGCGAGGTTTTTTCCCGCGCCACACAAATCGAATTGGTGTGCCAACAAACCCAAGTTGTTTCCGAAATTGAGATTCAATGTAACGGCGATAATTCTCATTAAATCGCAGGGGATCGTTGACAAATAAAGCGACCATTGGTGGCTGCGATCGCACTTGAGTTCCGTAATAGATTTTACCTTGTCTGCCTTGACTATTAACGGGAGGAGTTCGCCATTTTGTTGCTTCTTCCAACACTTCATTAATTACCGCAGTTGGCACGCGGCGTTGGTGGGCGGCGGCGGCGGTATCTACTAATTCTAATATTTTCTCAACTCGTTGGCCTGTGTTAGCGCTGACGAAAATCATTTCTGCCCAATCAACAAAATAAAGCCGAGTTTTTACCTCTTTTTCGTATTCGTAAATTGTGGTAGAATCTTTTTCGATCGCATCCCATTTATTGACGACAATTACACAGGCGCGACCTTCTTCGCTAATTCGATCGGCAAGTTTTTGGTCTTGGTCGGTTACGCCATCAATGGCATCAATTACTAACAATACCACATCGGCGCGGCGAATAGCTTTAAAAGCGCGATTAATGCCAAAAAATTCTGGACCATATTCGACGTTTTTCTTCTTCCGAATGCCGGCGGTATCGATCAAGCGATAGATTTTATCGTGACGTTCAACTACGGTATCGATCGCATCGCGAGTAGTTCCAGAAATCGGGCTAACTATGGCGCGATTTTCGCCCAAAAAGGCATTTAATAAACTCGATTTACCAACATTGGGACGACCAACAATGGCAACTCTAGTTTCTGTATATTCGGGTAATTCTCCGACTGCTGGTAAGTAATTAATTAACTCGTCAAGTAATTCGCCGGTGCCGTTACCATGAATGCCAGAAATGGGGAAAGGTTCGCCTAATCCTAATTCCCAAAATTGTGCTGCTTGGGTAATTCCTTCGGTTTCCGATTCGCATTTGTTGACGGCTAAAAGTACAGGAACTTTTTGTTGGCGCAACCATTCCGCGATCGCTTCATCGCCACCGGTGAGCCCCATTTGTCCATCTACTACGAAAATCGCGGCGCTGGCTTCAGCGAGGGCGGCCATTGCTTGTTCGCGGATCATCGGTAAAAATTCGGTGTTATCGTCAAAAACTAAGCCACCGGTATCGACGACTTGAAAATCGCGATCGCGCCAGTAGGCATTTTTGTAAGTGCGATCGCGTGTCATTCCCGGTTGATCGTGGACGATCGCATCTTGACTTTCCGCGAAACGGTTAACAATGGTGGATTTGCCCACATTCGGTCTTCCAATAATAGCAACTATAGGTAGAGGCATAATTCTGATTTTTGCAGCTTAGGATTTTTCTGATATCTCTACCATTATAAGCACTAAACGTCTAAAATTTAACAATCTTAAACCAATTCTCCTGCATTTGTGCAACAGTATTCGGGGCGGGTTATTTAATATTTGGGCTTCTAGCATGGATTTGGGTGAACCCGCCCCTACCAAGACTGTTACAAAATTTTTTAGAATTGGTATTAATTGTAAATTCTTAATTTGCCAGATGGAAAGATTAATTTCGGCTTTGGGGTTAGTGGTTTTTGTCGGTTTATCCTACGCTATTTCTGTGAATCGGCGGGCGGTAAAATGGCAACCGATTTTGTGGGGAATTGCTTTACAGTTAATTTTAGGAATATTGATTATTAGAACTCAACCAGGTTTCATTTTATTTCAGTTTTTTGGTGATGTCATGCAGCAGTTATTAAACTTTTCCGATGCGGGGGCAAAGTTTGTATTCGGCGAGAAGTTTCAAGAACAATTTGTAGCGTTTAAGATTTTACCAACAATCATTTTTTTCTCTTCATTCGTCAGTGTTTTGTACCATTACAATATTTTACAGCAGTTGGTAAAAGCAATGGCATGGGTGATGTTAAAAAGCATGAAAATATCCGGGGCGGAGTCGCTTTCTTGTGCGGGTAATGTATTTTTAGGGCCAACGGAATCGGCGTTATTAATTAAGCCTTATGTGGCAAAGATGACGGTTTCTGAGTTACATTCGGTGATGACTGTGGGTTTTGGCACGATTGCTGGGGGCGTGATGGGGGCTTATATTTCCTTTGGCATTCCTGCAAGTCATTTATTAGCAGCTTCGGTAATGTCTGCACCGGCTTCGATGGCAATTTCTAAGTTGTTTTACCCGGAAACTGAGGAACCTTTAACGGCGGGTAGGATGGATGTGGAGATGAAAACGAGTTATACTAATGCGATCGAAGCGGCGGCGGATGGCGCGTTTCAAGGAGGAAAGTTAGCGTTTAGTGTGGGGGTAATGTTAATTGCTTTTTTGGGATTATTGGCAACTGCAAATGGGTTATTGCATTGGGTGGGAATGATTGTAGGTTTGCCATTATTATCCTTAGAATGGTTGCTATCTTTTGTGATGTCACCGGTGGCTTGGTTGATGGGTGTACCTTGGGCTGATTGTGGGCAAGTGGGGATTTTGTTGGGGAAGAAAACTATTTTAAATGATTTTATTGCTTATCTGGATTTGAAGCAGTTGATTGATAGTAAGGCGATTTCAGAAAGGGCGATCGCGATCGCGACTTATGCGATTTGTGGGTTTGCGAATATTGGTTCGATTGGGATTACCATTGGGGGAATTGGGGCCTTAGCACCGGAAAGGCAAAAGGATTTGGCGCGGTGGGGTGTGAGGGCGATGATTGCAGGTGCGATCGCTAATTTTATGACGGCTTCGATCGCGGGGATGTTGTTATAAATTGCTAATTGCTAATTGCTAATTGCTAATGGTTGATTTTTATGGTCTAGTGACTTTAGTATCTCTTGATAGTAAACATTTGCAGATTCATCATTTAAAATTCGTTGATGGATGATTTCTGTCCATTCTGGAGCCGAAATGATTAGCTGAGGCATAACATCAATAAATGCTTGAATTTGTGCTTTTACGTCAAAAGATTCTAGGAAGTGGAGCAGGCTAAACATGACTTCCTGATGCTGGCAATTATCATCTAAAATTAGATGAAGTTCTCGCAGGTATTGGCTGTTTGGATGTTGGGCGAGTTCGGCTAAAGCATTTTCAAAGGCTGCGACTTGTTCAGGGGAACGCATCAATTTATTAGCTGATAGAATGGCGATCGATGTGTTTTCGTTCATGTTTAAAGCCTCTATTTATCAAAAATACCTGACTAATGAGATTAATTCTGCTACTATTATAATACAGAGACGGGTTAGCCAAAATGACAAATGTAACAGAAGTATTGAAATCGGCTCAGTTTGTGGTTGATGCTAGTGGTAAAAAGACTGCGGTGCAGTTGAGTGTTGCTGCTTGGGAAGCTTTATTAGATTGGATAGAAGATCGGGAAGATGAATCGATTTTTCGAGAAGCAATGAGTCAATTACGAGAGGCGGGGGGGAGTCCTGAAAAAGCGGGTTGGTTGGATTGGGAAGCGGTTAAAGAAAAGTTTTAGTCTTGAGTATCTGTGTGCCATTCTCGCTCGATTCTTTCTAAGTCTTTCACGGCTCCCAATTGCTGAAAGATTTGATGGGCTGTGTTGTAATGTTGTTGGGCTAGTTCTGTGTTATTGCGTTTGCGTTCAAGTCGTGCTAAATCGTAATATGACTCTGCAACTTTAGCAGTTTGTCCTAGTTTTTGCAACTGTGTCATAGCATCTTTAATGAGTGGTTCTGCTGCATCCAAATTACCTCTAAGCATTTCAATTTCTCCCAGACAACCGATAGAAATTGCCATCCCTGAGCGATCGCCTAATTCTGTCTCAACTTCCAAACATTGCCGATACAGACGTTGAGCTTCCTCCCAATTGCCTCGACATTGCTCAATATATCCCAACACTCCCCAAGAAGAAGCCATCCCTGAGCGATCGCCTAATTCTGTCTTAACTTCCAAACATTGCCGATACAGACGTTCAGCTTCCTCCCAATTGCCACGATTGCGCTCAATATCTCCCAACAGTCCCCAAGAAGAAGCCATCCCTGAGCGATCGCCTAATTCTGTCTCAACTTCCAAACATTGCCGATACAGACGTTCAGCTTCCTCCCAATTGCCTCGACATTGCTCAATATATCCCAACGATGCCCAAGAAGAAGCCATCCCTGAGCGATCGCCTAATTCTGTCCTTAGTTCCAAACATTGCCGATACAGACGTTCAGCTTCCTCCCAATTGCCTCGATTTCGCTCAATATCTCCCAACACTCCCCAAGAAGAAGCCATCCCTGCGCGATCGCCTAATTCTGTCTGAACTTCCAAACATTGCCGATACAGACGTTGAGCTTCCTCCCAATTGCCTCGACATTGCTCAATATATCCCAATTGTCCCCAAGAAGTAGCCATCCCTGAGCGATCGCCTAATTCTGTCTCAACTTCCAAACATTGCCGATACAGACGTTGAGCTTCCTCCCAATTGCCTCGATTTCGCTCAATATTTCCCAACACTCCCCAAGAAGATGCCATCCCTGAGCGATCGCCTAATTCTGTCTCAACTTCCAAACATTGCCGATACAGACGTTCAGCTTCCTCCCAATTGCCTCGATTTCGCTCAATATCTCCCAAACATCCCAGTGAGTTTGCAATACCATATTTATTATCTTTCTCTTGTTCAATAGATAAAGCATCCTGAAAATATTTATCTGCTAAATTCCAATTACCAATATCACGATATACTCTACCAATTTGTCTCAGACAATGCGGACGATCGTCTTCATCAACATGAGGCAAAATTCGCTCATATAAGTCCTTTAACAAATTCCAGTATCCCCATCGCCTCAGATATTCCTCTAGTGTCCACATTACTAGGCTAGAGGCTTCATTATAATTACCCAACTGAAAGGCAAAATATTGAGCTTCCAAAACTGGCAGTAAATCCTCTAAGGTTTTCGGATTTTCCACACTCTTGCCAGTACAATAAAACTTATAAACACTTTCCAGTAAACTTGGTAACTCATCTTTATATTCGGCTTGCAGAAACTCCACAATCACCCGATGCAAATCATAAAATAATTCGCACTTCTCCTCATTATAGCGACGCTGCACCAAACTGCTATCAACTAATCGCTCTAAAATCGCTTCAGTTTCACTAATTTCTTCCTCTGTTAATTCAGCAGGTTCTTCCATTTCTGCTGCCATCTCAAAGCGATAATCTTTCTCCAAATCATCCGTATATAACCGCAAAAAAGTTAAACCTCGAACATCAATCCCCACCCGCAACACACACATCCGGCGGAGCAAATCTCGCGCCGCTTCACTTTGCCTTTCTAACTGTTCTCTCAAAATCGGTTCAGCCTCATCTGTCACTAATTCAGGGCGTTTGCGAAGATATCCAGGCTGTTCTGCATATTCTGATGCTAACAGAGTTAACACAAGTAAATGACCTTTAACTCGCTCTGATATCCATTCTAAATTTTCAAGCTTATCTTGAAAATTGTAGGCTTGTAAAATTTCAATTCCTGCCTTAGTATCTACGCCTGTAAGCCTTTCAATATAAACTAATTTGCTATTTATTCTTGATTTTTTAGATCGTGGATCTCCTAAATCTGCCGACACTTCCCGACTGGTTAAAATAATTTGCGATTGATGCTGTTGATACACCAAAGCATTTATTAATTTACCCCAATCCTGTGAGATTGCTCGTCCCGGTTGCGGCTGACACGCTTTCTGTAAAACACTTTCCAGGTTATCCAACACTAGCAAACAGCGAGTTTCTGTCAACCCAGCGATAATTTTTGCAATCTTTTCATCGGCAGTTTTCAAAGGTTCTGATGTCTTAAAGTCTAAGCCATCAATTAATAGAAAATCTGCCACTTCATCAAAACTTGTCCCGACATCTGCCTTGAAATACATCGCGCACTGATAAGGGCAATCTGTGGTGACGGTACGGCTTGACAAATTAACGCCGAGTGCTTCTAGGAGTTTCACAGCTAAACTGGTTTTACCTATGCCACCTTGACCAATTAATGCTAATACTTTGGGCGGGTTTTCTGGTTGCAGTAATTTTGCTTTTAAGTTGTTGAGGAGATTATCGCGGCCTTTCCATACGGGCACGGCGGGGATGGCTTCGTGCAGGGCGACTTTTTTATCTGTTGCCGGGGTTGAGGCGGCGGGTTTTGTGGTATAACCTTCTGTTGAGAGGTTAGGTTTATCTCCTAAATTTGTTTCTACATTCTCATTGTTAAAGGTGACAGTTGTATTGACAGATACCGTTTGTTGCGGGGTGTCTGAGTTTGGTTCGTTGGGCTCTGTAGTTTCATCGCTTAAATCTGCAATGTCTTGCCATTCTATTGATAGTTTTTGACATATTTCTGTGAAATTCACGTAGTCAATAGCTGTGCCATTGAGAAAACTATTGACCGTATTTTTACTAAGTTTCAACTCTTCGGCTAAGTCTTTCTGACGTGCGAAGCCATTACGCCGAAGTGCCTGTTTTACTTTTATAATGCACTCTTGCCGAACCCTAATCGATCGTCCCATAAATCATCACAGGATTTTTTGTCAGTATAGCATTAAGCGCCATTGCCACAACCGCCAGCCAGGGGTTAAAACCCCTGTCTAATAGCCAAAGTCCTCTAAAGAGGACTGAAAATAAATCCTGAGTCCTCTTCAGAGGACTTTCCTTATGAGACGGGGATTTTAATCCCCGGCGGATATTTGGCTAGGCGCAAGTTGGGAATAACTTTAACTTGGGAAAAAATTGGGAATAAGTTGGGAAAAAGTAATTAATTACTTGTTTCTGCTTGGGCTCGAACTTGGGAATCGGTGTTGTTTCATAGGATTAATACCGATTGAGGAAAGATTTTATGAAACGCCAACACTATGAATTTATGCTTGAAGCCTTGAATACAGCAGGTATCTTGATTGCGATTTTCACAATTAATCAAGTTGCTGCGATCGCAGTTACTCCTTTAGCGATCGTTTGCTTGATTAACAAGTATAGGCTTAAATAAGACCGGGCGAATAGAATTTGCGGCTGCCCAAATGAAACCAGGTTTAAGGAATTATCTCAGTTATCCAATCAATTAATATTCGGCCGGGGCGGGTGTTCGGGATTTTCCATTTTTTATCTATCCTAACGAACCCGCCCTACAAAAAACACACCTAAATTAACCGGAAATCCGATAATTTATCACGCATCAAAACTACTTATTTTCAGCGTGAAAATCCTCAAAAGTCCGATAATTATTCACCGGATCGTACAACTGACAATTCTCAGTAATCTCTTTCATCAAAGCCCAAGAAAACTCTGACTCTTGCAAAGAATCACCCCAAATTTCCTTTAGCCGAGCATGAGCTAACCGCAAATTATACCAGGGAATAGCCGTTGAAATGTGATGAGGAATGTGTACATTAATATCGTGACACAAAAACTCAACCCAACGGGGATAATTGCAATGGACAGTGCCAAATAATTGTGCCTGGGCTTCATTCCATTCTGGCATCGGTTTAAAAGCAATTTTTGGGGTAGTATGATGCACGATCGTAAAAGTGCTCATCCAGAAATGGTAAACTAACCAAGGCATAAGCCAAAAGTTAACAAATCCCCAAATTCCCGTTGTAGCAATCAAAATTGGAAAACCAATCGCCCCACCAATCAATACAACCAAAACAGAAAAACGCACCTGTTCCCGTTGTTTACCCTGAAACTGCGACCAATCAAAATGTAATTTTGCCCAGTGAGAAATTGAACCAATCCACCACATTGGCCCCATAATTAACCGATAAAAGAATTGCAAAGGTTTTCCAGCCTTCGCATATTCCTCCGCAGGCCAAGGATGCCAAGCATTATCCTCACCAATTTTGTTAGTATGCTTATGGTGGTGATTGTGCAATAACCGCCAAGCATGAAAAGGATAAATTAAAGGCAAAAATACTGCATGACCAACTAAATCATTTACCCAATGACGGTTAGCAAATGACCGATGGCCGCAGTCGTGACCAATTACAAAAAAACCGGTTAATGCTGTACCGGTGAAAATCCAAGCCAAGGGTAATAAATACCAAGGCAATACTGCTAAAAGCCAATAACCTAAACCAACAAGGGCAATATTAATGATTACCTTTGTCCAAGCTTTCCGCCGATCTTTAAGGAAAACTTCGCGGGGGAGAGTTTTGATAATATCTTTAAGGCGCAAGTCTGTTGCGGCGGCATTAGATGCCAAATTCTGAGGTTTTGCGATCAATGCTGTCATAAAATAGATTTCGTTTCTCCGTATCTCATTAGAAATTTGTCACAAAATTAACAAGGGCAAAAATTAGCCATCTGTACATCCGCAGCAGACAGACGTTGCGATCGCACGGCGTTTTAGCGAAGGCTGGTTATGCACCGCGTTGATTGGTTGCTAGTGGTGTTGGTTAAAATCAACACTACACTTAGCAAAACTTTACCTTTTATACCACAGTGTCAACACACAGGCGGCGAGTTGTTAAATTTTAGTTGCGATCGAGGGTCGCATCTTCAATCAATGTCGAGTGACGATGCTGTTTCAGAGTTTGTAATTCCAGTAGCAGGGTTTCTACTTCCGCTTGCAGGTGTAAAAATTTTACTTGCTGATCGGCTTGGTAGATTAACTTCACTGATTCCTGACTACGGGCAGAAATCGTTGATAAGCCTTGCTTAGTCAGCGTTTGAGTGCTAGTAGCAGAGCTTTCGTTGCGAGAAATAGTAGCTGAACGATTGGACATTAGTAATTGGCTAGTCATTTGTACTCACTCACAGTGTTAAGTTATTTTAACCTACAACTTTCTGCATTAAACATCAAATTAACCAATCAAGTTAAAATTTAATTTGTCTCAATCAACTGGGACACCGCCGCCTCATAAAAAAAGTTCGGTATGTGAGAAACGAGCGCGGCTTGAGCATCGGAGAGTTCCAACAATAGCACTAATCTACCTGCAACCAACCCATGACATCCACCGCGACGATCGCCACCCCCCTAAGCTGGACACAACTAGAGTCACTCACAGACTTTCAAATTGATCGCGTCAACGGGCAAACTAACGCTCAATCCCGGTTGCGCCTATTCGGACAAACCGAAGCCGATGTGCGAGTTACCCTCTACCGCGACCACCACGCCTGGTGTCCCTATTGCCAAAAAATTTGGTTGTGGTTAGAAGAAAAACAAATTCCCTATCGTATTGAAAAAGTTACTATGTTCTGCTATGGGGAAAAGGAAAGTTGGTACAAGCGCAAAGTACCATCGGGAATGCTACCCGCCATCGAACTAGACGGCCGCATCATCACCGAAAGCGATGACATCTTAATCGCCCTCGAAGGAGTCTATGGCCCCTTGGGTTTGGGTATGGAAAACCCCGCAGTCTTACCCCTGCGGCGGTTAGAGCGATTGCTGTTTAGAGCTTGGTGCTCTTGGCTGTGCTACCCGTCCAGTTCAGCTAAAGTAGAACAGCACAACCGCCACCAATTTATCAGTGTCGTCGCCCAAATGGAAGCAGCCTTGGCTAACACCCCTGGACCTTATTTCCTGGAAGAGTTTGGGACTGTCGATGTCATCTTTACGCCCTACGTTGAACGGATGAATGCCAGCCTTTACTACTACAAAGGCTACTCGATGCGGGAAGAAAACCCCCGCTTTGCGGACTGGTTTGCAGCTATGGAAAGCCGCCCCACCTATCGCGGTACTCAAAGCGATTTCCACACCCACGTCCACGATTTACCACCACAAATGGGCGGCTGTTTTGAAAATGGCGAACCGCAAATGCTAATCAACAAAGCCCGCGTCGATCATGGACCCTGGGCTGGACTCCCAGATGTGATGTACCCAGAACCGGAAACCGCCCGTGCGGAAGCACTTCACCGCGTTATTAAGCACCGCCACAATATCATTCGCGTCAATCCTGCTGATGACAATTTATTTGATGAAGCTTTGCGCTGTGCTTTAACTTTGATGATGACGGGTGAAGCTTGTAGGCCGCCGGCTGGTTCTGATGGGGCTTTGCGCTATTTGCGCGATCGCGTGAGTGTGCCCCGCGATATGTCGATTTATGCAGCGAAGCGATTGCGGGAAGCTTTGGAGGAAACGGCGGCTTTGGTGGGTGATGGTCAAGGTGCTCCGATTTTGCTGAAGCATCGGCGAGATCAAAATCCGGCTAATTTTGTCTAGGATTATATGCCGATGGCAAATATTACTATCGGTGTTGCGTAGGTTCTATTTGTCTAAGGAGGTTTTATGATTACTTTTCAAGAAATGATTGATTCTATTGAGACTTTAACGGTTGAGGATCAGGAACGTTTGTTTGAGTTAATTCGTAAGCGGAGAATTGAAAATCGTCGGGCTGAAATTGCGGCTAATGCTCAAGAGGTTTTTAAGGCTGTGGAGATGGGAACAGCGATCAAGGGAAATTTTGAGGATTTGAAGTCGTATTTATTGGCAGAAGATGAGGAATGATCTTAACAACAGATGCGAGTTTTAAAAGAAGTTTTAAGCGATTGGTTAAGAAAAATCCCCAGTTGCAGGATAAGATATTAGCGGTCTTAGAGTTGTTGGGTAACGATCCTTTTCATCCGTCTTTAAAGTCTCACAAATTAACGGGACAGCTAGAAGGTTTATGGGCTTGTTCGGTTGCTTACGATTGCCGCGTTATTTTTGCTTTTCAGAAGGATATAGAAACGGGTAACGATTTAATTGTGTTAACTGATATTGGGAGCCATGATGAGGTTTATTAGATATGAATAATCGCTGAGTTTGGTATCACCGTGCCCAAACGTGGAAATTGTACGCTAAGCCTGAAACCCTCTCTAAAAAAGAGTTTCAGCCTTAACGTCCCTATTTCGCTATTTTTTGACCTTGTTCGGCGTTTGCCTCTACACCGCCGCTCGGATTGCTGATTTCTGTAATCTGTAAGAAGTATAAGTTGATTTTCTCAAAAGTATGTGCTATAAATAGATCAACTACCTTAGTTCTCTATTGAGTAGAGTTCACCCAAAAAACAGGTGATCATGGACTCAATAAAAAACAATCGTAAACCAGAAGTAAAGAGAGGTCTTAATGATGTAGAAGCTTTTAGTGGGCAAATGCGAGAAAAGTTTTCGCTAGGCTCTGTTTGTATATTGTGCGGCAGAAATGGGGTTGGTAACACAAACATCTGTTATAGCTGCTCCTAATATTTAATTAACACCAATATTTATACCCTTCTGAAATGCCATGGCTTAAGAAAACAAAACACTTTTTAGTTTTATCAAATTTAATTAGTTGTAAGTATTTGATTTGGTAGGTTACAGATTTACAATGATCTGACCTAATTAATAAAGAGATCCGTATTAATATATCTTAATATATCTTCTGTACACGAACTCTTCTCAAGAGTTGAACTAAGGAAAAAGCAAAATGACACCCTTTCTTAAGAGAGGGTGTCATTTGCTTTTGTCAAGTCTGGTAAAATCGGCGGCCAAAGTATCATAGGACAGGAGTTCAGGAAAGTTAGGGTGATTTAAAATCAATTTTGGGTCTAAATCTAACTTATCAATAAAGGTAGAAAGTAGATACGGCTGAGATTCGTGAAGTTGACCTTGCCATAGATGAGTAAAATAGTTGAAAATAAAATTATTAAAAACTTCTTTTGTGGTTGACTAATCCCTGGCATTTGTTGTAGGATTGATCCAATAATATTCATAAGGCAGTCTGTTAATCTAGTGTTTTTTTAGCTTAACCTAAATCACATTGCTGTCTTTCTGTTTTGTTTGGCTTCAGATTGCACTTACTTTTTTGGTTTCTGTGCGGTCTGGGTTAGTGAAGCTTGCCGTAGGCATTGCTTCCCTATTTAAAAACTGTCCGAAGTATTGTATATTAAATCCAAGGCTTAGCCTAAAAATACTTGTAATCGTGACATCCATTTTGCCAGCTACTTACTCTCTCCCCCGCGACGCTAAAGCTAGATGCTCGGCGTGGCCGGGTCTTATAGAAGCTTATCGCCCTTATCTACCAGTGACGGAAAGCACTCCGACGGTGACTCTCCTTGAGGGCAATACTCCCCTAATTCCAGTCCCCGCGATCTCCGCAATGATCGGTAGGGGTGTGAAAGTTTTAGTTAAATACGACGGCCTCAACCCTACGGGTAGTTTTAAAGACCGAGGGATGACGATGGCGATTTCCAAGGCTAAGGAGGAAGGCGCAAAGGCTGTGATCTGTGCCAGCACGGGTAACACTTCGGCGGCGGCGGCGGCTTATTCTTCCAGAGGTGGGTTAAAGTCTTTTGTGTTGATCCCTGAAGGTTATGTGGCTTTGGGCAAGTTGGCTCAAGCTTTGCTTTATGGGGCAGAAGTTCTATCTATTAAGGGGAATTTTGACAGGGCGCTGGAAATTGTGCGAGATATCGCAGAGCATTATCCGGTGACTTTGGTAAATTCGGTAAATCCTTATCGCTTGGAAGGGCAGAAAACTGCGGCTTTTGAGATTGTGGATGTTTTGGGAAATGCCCCTGATTGGTTGTGTATTCCGGTGGGAAATGCGGGAAATATTACTGCATACTGGATGGGTTTTTGTCAATATCATCAAGTGGGAAATTGCGATCGCCTACCGAAAATGATGGGATTTCAAGCGGCGGGGGCTGCACCATTTATCACGGGTAAACCGGTGGAACATCCTGAAACGATCGCGACGGCGATTCGGATTGGACACCCGGCGAGTTGGAAACAAGCGATCGCGGCTCAAGAAGCCAGCGGTGGTAGTTTTAATGCTGTAACTGATACAGAAATTTTGGAAGCCTATCGTTTATTAGCATCACAAGAAGGGATTTTTTGCGAACCTGCTAGTGCTGCATCGGTAGCAGGTTTATTGAAAGTAAAAGATCGCGTTCCCAGTGAAGCAACGGTAGTTTGCGTGCTTACTGGTAATGGTCTTAAAGATCCTGATACTGCTATTACTTACAGTCAAAACAACTTTAAGCAAGGCCTCGAACCAACTTTAGAAGTAGTAGGTAAAGCAATGGGATTTTAAATTGGTTAACTGTTAACGGTTAACGGTTAACTGTTAACAGTGTTTCTGCAATCTGGCGAAAGTCTCAGGCGATTTTATTTATGATACTTTCTCACAAATAATAACTAATACCATTTCTAAAAAAGTTTGCAACAGTTTTGGTAGGGGCGGGTTCGCCAACAATCACCGCAA
>MBRE01000087.1:75994-139101 GCA_001698425.1 Oscillatoriales cyanobacterium USR001
CCAACAATCACCGCAATTCGCCAAAATCTTCAAAAACCCGCCCCGAAGACTGTAGTATTAATTTAGAGAATTGGTATAACAACTAATGGTAAATATTAACTGTCAGGGTATTACTTTTCCAAATATTCAGGCTGTCATTTTCGATAAAGATGGCACATTGGAGGATTCACAGGAATTTTTGAGAAATTTGGGTTTAAAGCGATCGCGTCTCGTAGATGCCCAAATTCCCGGTGTTGGCGAACCATTATTAATGTCTTTCGGTATCAACGGCAGCAAAATTGACCCCACAGGCTTAATGGCAGTTGGTAGCAGGCGAGAAAATGAAATAGTTGCTGCTGGCTACATTGCCGAAACTGGTCGAGGTTGGCTAGAATCTTTAAACATTGCTCGTCGAGCCTTTGATGAAGCTGACCAAATGCTAAAAAATAACAATAATTCTCCTTTATTTGTCGGTAGTTTAGAGGTAATAAAATCCCTTTATGCTGCCGGATTAAGACTCGGAATTTTGTCGGCTGCACCAACTAAAGATGTGCAAAGATTTGTAGAACAGAATCACTTGAAAGACTACTTTCAATTAGAAATGGGAGTAGATTCAGCTAATCTGAATAAACCCGATCCAGCCTTATTTCTAAAAGCTTGCGAGAAACTGGGAGTAGCACCCGAAGTCACCTTGATGGTTGGGGATTCTGCGGGCGATATAGAGATGGCTAAAAATGCTGGTGCGGCCGGTTGTCTTGGTATTTGTTGGGGAAATGCTAAAGTTAGCCATTTAGAAAAAGCCGATGTTGCGATCGCTTCTTTGGCAGAAATTAAACTTGCTTAATGGCTAATTCATTCACAAATCAAGAGCTATTTTTAGCGCCGGACTTTACCTGTAAAACCTGTAGCTTTAAATTGTTTTAATTCTAAAGGTAGTGATAAATTTGCGGATACAGAAATGCGGATTTCAAAATCACTAATTCCGGGGGGAACTTCCGGGATCGCGCCTAAGCGAGTGCGATTTTCCATGACTGAATTACCCTGAGCATCGTAAATGCGACCAAAAACATCGGCGTTGACGACCATTTTACCAGAGGGATTCTCGGCTTTACCGACAATGAGAAAGCAGTTGGCGATCGTGGAACTACCATTAGGGAGTGTTCCTCCCGCCACTTCTGGGGGACAATCGTGATAGGAAAGGTCGAAGAGTTTAATCTGGGTGACGGCTAAGGCGGGAGGAGTCGATAGCCAAGTTAAAATTCCGATGAGGCAAGAAATGGCAAGAACAGTAAAAGGTTTAAATTGCATAATAAATTGTACCGAAGAGTTTATGGAAAAGTGTATATTTTCTAGTTTATCACATTGCTTGTATCTTTTCTAATCCTGTGCGGCCAGCAAAGCAGTTGCATCAACACTTGTCAAAGGCTTAGAGAAATAATATCCTTGACCGTATTCACAATTATGTAACTTTAACAGAGCTAATTGTTCAGCAGTTTCTACTCCTTCGGCGATCGCATCCATCCCTAAATTGTGGGCCAGCATCACAATTGTTTGTACAATTTCTCCCAGACTATTATTGCTGCGATCGAGCCCAGACTTACCCATCCGAGTCACAAAAGATCGATCGATCTTTAAAGTATTAATTGGAAAATGATGTAACCGACTCAAAGACGAATATCCAGTGCCAAAATCATCAATACATAATTGAATATCTAAATCCCTCAATCGCTTAAGAATAGTCGTTGCTTTTACCGATCCTTCCGTAATCACGGTTTCAGTAATTTCCAACTTCAAACTACTACCATCTAAACCAGTTTCCTGCAAAATCTCCTTAAATTTATCGATTAAATCAGGTTGTGAAAACTGTTGACCCGACAAATTAACACTAATAGTCATTGGCGGATCGTAATTAAATTGTAACTGCCAATTTCGCATTTGGCGCGTCGCTTCTTTCAGTACCCAAGTTCCCAACGGAATAATTAAACCTGTTTCTTCCGCCAGTGCGATAAAAGACGAAGGCGAAACCAATCCCCGTCGGGGATGTTGCCAACGAATCAAAGCTTCAAAACCACTAATTCTACCATTGGCTAAACAGATAATTGGCTGATAATAAACCTCAAATTCTTCAGCAGCAATAGCTCTTCGCAAATCATTTTCTAATTGCAATCTTACGACAGCGTTAGCATACATAGCCTCATCAAAAACAGCATGAGTTGCCTTACCCATTGCCTTAGCTTTGTACATAGCAATATCCGCATACCTAAGTAAGTCTTCGGCGGAATTATTAACCGGTAATGAAGAATAGGAGATAGAAGAATTATTACTTACACTTTGATAAAGATTTGTATTTTTTAAGGGTAAAGGCGATATTTCTGTTTCTAATTTTCTCAAATTTTCCCAGTCTATATTGCCGATATCCCAATTCAGCACAATGCCAATACTAGCAGTAGTAAATATTTCGTGTCCGTTGAGATTAAAAGGTAAAGTTAATTGTTGTTGAATGCGATCGGCAACTAACATTACATTGTTTTTATCTTTAATTCCTTCAAGCAAAATGGTAAACTCATCTCCTCCCAAACGAGCAATTGTGAAAGATTCTATATCAGTTACATTATTAGAATTAATTTCTGATGATTGTGTTTCGAGATCGGGTTGCTGATTCGCTTGCAAGACTCCCTCTAAACGTTGAGCAAAAGCGATTAACAATTTATCGCCAATAGGATGACCTAAACTATCATTAATTACTTTAAAGCGATCGAGATCCAAAAACAGTATCGCTAACCGATATTCAGAATCTTTTTGAGATCGTTTAATTGCCAGATTGACACGCTCCATAAACATTAACCGATTAGGTAAACCAGTCAAAGCATCGTGAAACGCATTATGTAGCAATTGATCTTCTACTCGTTTACGATCGGTAATATCTTCAACAATGCCTTCGTAATAGAGCAATTCAGCATGATTGCCACGCACTGCACGGACACTTTCCGAAACCCAGATTGGTTGACCATCAGAGCGGTAAACTTGAGACTCAAAGTTAGAAACTTTGTCATACAACTGCATGAGATTTATAAATTCATTACGTCGATTTGGATTGAGGTAAAGTTGAACATTCGCGCTAAAGTTTTCGATTAATTCAGTAGCATTATTGTAGCCATAAATTCTGGCTAGAGCAGGATTAGCGCTGATGTACCGACCATTGGGAAGAGATTGGAAAATACCTTCAACTGCGTTTTCAAAAATGCTTCGATATTTCTCTTCAGCTTGTCGTAAAGCTTCTTCTGTGCGTTTGTATTTTGTGACATCTCGCGCTACTAAAAGCACCGAATCATTTAAGATTGGGGAAACTGTGGCGGCAAACCACATATCTTCACTATTAACGGGTAAAGTGTAATCAAATTGGATGGTTTGCTGAAATTCTAAGGCTTGGTGAATGTATCCAAGAAATATATCTGCTGTTTCGCTGTCTAAGACATCATGTAAAGTTTTGCCTAATATATTATCTGATAGTTTGTATGGTACTGAGGGATTATTTGAGGCAATTTTGAGACAGCGACCCTCTCGGCTGCATACAGTAATTATATCTGTCATTGCTGCGAATAGTGCTCTTAATTCGGCTTCCGAAGCACGCAACTGTTCTTCGGCTATTTTACGTTCGGTGATGTCAATGCCAACGGCAATGGCGGCTCGATCGCGATCGTATTTTTGAGCAACAACTAAATAACTGCGGATTGATTCATTCACTTCGACTGTGAGTTCGCAAAAAGATTCGCGATCGCTGCTGGCAAAAAATTGACGGACTAAATCAGTAAACTCATTTTGGCCATCGAGAAAGCCGATTTCTTGACCTTGAAAATTCTCTGGAGATAAATTACAAACCGCAGCTAAATGCCGATTTACCCCCAAATACCGCAAATCTGAACTAATCCAAGAAACCATGCCGGGGACAGCCGCTAAAATTGCTTGTAATTGCTCATTTGCTAATAGTAAAGCTGCCGTTGCTTGTTCCACAGCTTCTCGCGATCGCGCCGGACTTTGCACTAACACAAACAACAAAACCCCAGCCACCAATGCCAAAGTTCCACCGCCAAGCCTCAACCACCCAGAAATAGGAGATTCCTTCGGCCACCCGCCTTTAGGAATTGCCGCCAACTGCCAAGAACCTTTCGGCAAAGATACATCCAAAATCATCGGATTTTGGTCAAAAATCGCTGCATCTCCGTAAAATACTGCACCACGAGCCCCTAACCCATCCTGACCCCGTAGAGCATACTGTAAATTAGAAACAGGAGACTGGGAGACTGGACCCGAAGCATTCAAACTCCCCCTCTCACCATGAGGCACGTTCAAAACCTCTAAACCTGCCTCCGCTAAGAGAATATGCTTGTTAATAATAATGGTTGCTAAACCCCAATAGGGACCACTTTTCGGCACGCCGTTCTTTGGCGTGATAAAAATTGGGGTGTGGCTAACGAATGCTTCAGAGCCGTCATTCCAGCGAATCGGCCCAGCAACAACAGTGCTTTTAGTATTAATCGCCCGCGCGATCGCCTGCTTTTCCTGAGCCTTTTCTAACAGATTGAGTCCCAGCGCGATTTCATTTTGTGGTGGATAAATATGGCTAATCATCGTATTTTTAGCCAATTCGATAATATGAATACCTGTTTGCTTTGCCACCAACACCCTAGCTAGAGTTTGAAATTCTTCCAAATTAATTTCAGGATAAGTTGAAACATGAGCCACCAAACCTTCAGTGAGAAATAACCGCGAATTTAGCGCACCTTCCAGCCGCGCCCGCGCCGTACTAACTTGATTGAGAGCATCAATGCGCCTTTGTTCGAGGAAACGCTTCTGTTCTAAGCGATCCAACGCCCAAACACCCGCAAGAATCGCGATCGTTGCCGATACTGCCACTAAGTAAGGCAAAGCTTTAAAATTCATAACCCTGTTGCCAATCCTATATATGCTTGCCATCATTAGCTATTCAGACTCAGCCATTAGTTTTTACCAATCAACTACCCGCAACCGCGTCATTCTTCGACTTCCGCTCCATGAAACCTAGTGCGACCGAATTTGTAATTTATAAATTTGTAATTTATAAATCTCCTGCTGAAAACAAGAGCGATAAACGCTCTACGATAGAAATGTTCTGAGTGTCGCTCAACAGGAAGCGATCGAGTCAACTGCGATTGCCATCTGGAGATAGCTATAATCACATTTTGGCCGAGAAATCGCGAGATTGCTGCTATTTATCGCAGAAAATCTCAAAAAAAAGTAAGATTTGCCCAGTTTCCCCGCTTAGGCTTATGTCACGAACCTCAATCAAAATTTCTTTTGCATTGTTCAAAAGATCCTTAACACCTTACCTCTTCTTGATCCCCGCTCTTTTCGCCTTGAGTTTAACTGTCTTGTGGCCGGCTATACAAGCTTTTTACCTCAGTTTCACAGGCTACGAATACGATTTAACCCAGTCACCGCAATGGGTAGGATTAAAAAACTTCGACAAGCTTTGGGCAGATCCGATTTTTTGGCAAACTTTGCGAAATACGCTAGTTTACCTAATTTTTATAGTACCTGTCATGGTAATTATCCCTCTAGGACTGGCGATTTTAGTCAACCAAAAACTGCGAGGGATGAACTGGTTTCGAGCCGCATTTTACACTCCAGTGGTAATCTCAATGGTTGTAGCCGGACTTGCCTGGAAGTGGCTGTATGCCGAAAATGGATTGTTGAATCAATTAGGGCAGTTATTTTCACTTCCACCAATTCCTTGGCTTTCTAGTCCTAATTTAGCGCTTTTTAGCGTCATGGCTGTTACTGTATGGAAAGGGTTAGGCTATTATATGGTGATTTATTTGGCTGGCCTGCAAGCAATTCCAGGGGAACTCTACGAGGCCGCTGCTATTGATGGCTCTGATGGTTTCCGCAAGCACTGGGATATTACTTTACCTCTGATGAAACCATATCTAGTATTAGTCGCTGTAATTTCTGCTATTTCTGCTACTAAAGTTTTTGAAGAGGTATATATTATGACTCAAGGAGGGCCGCTTAATAGCTCGAAAACTATTGTTTATTATCTTTATGAGAGGGCTTTTCAAGATTTAGAAATTAGCTATGCCTGTACCATTGGTTTAGTGTTATTTTTACTAATTTTGGGGCTGTCAATTATGCAATTTACGATTCAGCAGTCAGGATTGAGAAAACTAGATATTTAAGTCTTCTTCTCAGTCCTCGCCGAGAGGACTAAATGGTTTAAAATATATTAGTCACGTTGGGATAATGAAACTATTGTTTAATTTATCAAGGAGTAACATTTTGAGATGCCAGTGTTGTAATAAGGGGCGGCGCTATTTTCTAAAATCTGTATTTTCGAGCGCGATCGCCTTGACTATTTTGCCACCAACTCAACCAGCAAAAGCTGAAGAATTGGAGGCTAAAGCGCTAGTTCTTAGTTGTATTGATTTTCGCTTTCTCGCCGCCGAAAAATACTTTTTGTCTTTGCAAAATTTAGGTAATCAGTATGACTGGACAGCTTTAGCTGGCGCTTCTCTGGCTTTAGCTGGTTTTCCTAGTGGAGCGGATAATCAAGCTTTTTGGGATCAGTTAGAATTTTCTTACAAAAATCACCACATTAAAAAAGCGATCGTTCTCGATCATCAAGACTGCGGAGCTTATGCTATTAAGTTTGGTCCAGATTTAAGTAAAGATCCTGAGCGAGAGTTAGAAGTTCACAAAAATTACTTGAATCAGGCTTTTTGGTCAATTCGAGAGCGATATCCTGACTTAAATATAGAGCTTTATTTTGTTGAATCTAATGCTAAAGTTATCTCTATTCTGCCGATCGCTCAGGCTACAAAAGAATAACAATACACCTCTTCCTTCTTCCTTCTTCCTTCTTCCTTCTTCCTTCTTCCCTCTTCCTTCTTCCTTCTTCCTTCTTCCCTCTTCCTTCTTCCTTCTTCCTTCTTCCTTCTTCCTTCGACTATGATTTGGTCGCGCCGTAAATTTATGACAATTTTTGGGCTGACTGCAATGGCGGCTCAGTTGTCACCTGTTGCGGAATTTAACCATTATTCAACATTAATTATTAGGCCGCCTCGCCTTAAAGTAGGTGATACTGTAGGATTGATCAATCCGGCGGCTTTCAGTTACCCAGAAGAAGTTAATCCCATTCAAAAAATTCTCTATGAATTAGGATTAAAAGTTAAATTAGGAGCGCATATTTTTGACCGTTATGGTTATTTAGGCGGTCAAGATATTGACCGCGCCGCTGATGTTAATGCCATGTTTGCCGATTCATCAGTTCAGGCAATTTTTACAGTACAAGGTGGATGGGGTTGCAATCGCATTTTACCCATGATTGATTACCAATTAATCAGAAATAACCCCAAAATTATCATGGGATTTAGTGATATTACCTCACTACTATTAGCCATTTATGCCAAAAGTAAAATAGTTACCTTTCACGGTCCCGTAGGTATTTCTAATTGGAGTCCATTTACACTTAATTATGTTAAGCAAATCCTATTTAATAAAAATTTAATTACGTTACAAAATCCAATTCAAACCAGAGTAAAAACTATAACGCCCGGAAAAAGTCGAGGTAAATTAGTCGGTGGTAATTTGTCAGTGTTAGCAGCAACGATCGGTTCCAATTATCTCCCTGATTGGCAAAATAGCATTTTATTTGTTGAAGAAATTGGCGAAGAAGTTTATCGGATAGACAGAATGTTAACACAATTAAAATTAGCGGGAATTTTATCTAAAATTTCCGGGTTTATTTTTGGTAATTGTATCAAATGCGAAGCGGAAAAACCCGAAGAATCACTAACATTAGAACAAGTTTTATTAGACCACATTAAACCTTTAAATATTCCTGCATGGTATGGTTCCGCGATCGGTCATATTCAGGATATATTCACTCTCCCAATTGGTACAGAAGTAGAAATTGATGCCACTAATGGTACAATTAAATTATTAACCCCTACAGTTATTTAATGTTAATTTTTTTTTCTTGTTTGTAGTAAGCGCTTTAGCGCTAAAGCGCTTACTACGAACCAGGACTACACATATATCAAAATAGCAGATTAGCTGCTCCCTCAATCCTCGCCAATGGCTCAACAGAACGGGGTAACATCGGCAAACGAATAATAGTTTGCTCAGCCAATAAATCCCCATCAATATCAACACCTGATTGATAACAATTATGTACCGCATAACGCTGTTGCACTCCCATCTCTTTCAGGGATTCCGTCAATCTTACCTGCTCAGCCACAATCGCCGCCTGCGCCTGAAAAACCCCAATAAATTCAGTATGATTCACATCTTTTAACTTCTTCTGTGCTTGCACAACCTGTTGACGTAATTTCCTTAAACGTCCCATCAAATCAACTCTACCTAAAACATTTTGATACTTCATCCATAACTTAAAAATCCACGCTAACCAATCTCCCAAAGCGGTTGGCATTTCTAAAAACCGCAGCAAATGACCAGTCGGAGCCGTATCTAAAATAATCAAATCTTGCTGCTTACTATCTAATAAATTCATTACCTCCACCAGAGATAACATTTCATCTATTCCCGGCAATGCTTGAGACACAATTTGCCGCCAAGCTTCGGGACTATAAGCCATTTTTACAGCATCGGCTTCGCTACTTTCGCCGCTAATCATTTCGGCTAATTCCCATAGATAATCTTCACGAAATTGGTCTAAAACAATTCCTGCATCAATTTCTTGAGCGCTTAAATTATCACTTAATTGCTGTGGTGCGTGGGTTAATTGTCGCCCAAAAGCATCTCCTAAAGAATGGGCGGGATCGATGGAAATAATGCGAATTTTTTGTTCTGGATAACGATTTGCCATTGCTAATCCGATGGCGGCGGCGACTGTGGTTTTGCCAACGCCTCCTTTACCACCGACTAGGATTAATTGCCGTTTTTCGGCAACAAAATCACTGAAACTGGGAGGAACTTTGGTCGGCCATTCAATAATGGGAGTTGGTGCAGTGGCAACTGTTTCTATTTTTTCGATTTGAGCGATTAAGTTGTCTAAGGCTGCACTACCAAGGGGTTCTGAATCTTGTTGTGGGACGGTGAAAATATGATGATTGCCAGGAATTTGTAGGAATTTTTGCAGTAGTTGTTGCTGTTCGCTGTAGCGGTCAGAATTGGTATTTTTCTCGGTGAGAATGTGGTTGACAAATAAGCCACCGCAGGGAATTTCTAGGTTATGTAAACTATCTAAAAATCGCTGGGTTTCTAGGAGACTCATGGGTTCAGCAATTGCTACTACATTACAGGCACTAAAATCAGCATCTTGCAGCAATCCTCTACCTTCTGCCAGTTCATCTTTCATTTCTGTTAAAAAGCGATCGGCTTCATCTTTAGTATATCTTCCTGCTAAGGTTTCGCTGACTACACGGTGTTTCTGTTGGAATAATTCGAGGGAAGCTAACATGACATCTAAGAAATCTTTCAGCCCAAAAAGGTTAACTGTATGACCCGAAGGAGCCATATCTACTACCACTCGATCGGCGGTTTTTTCTATTAGTAATTTTTGAATTTCTAGGAAACCCATTAGTTCATCTAATCCGGGCCAACTTAAGTCCCAAACTGGGGTTAAATCGCCTCCTTCGACGAAACTACCGCGCTCAACTAGGAGTTCTAAAACTTCGCCATATTTGGCTTTAAATTGTTGTAATATTTTCTGAGAGTCGAGGGCGCGGACGCTTAAGTTAGGTAAATCTGCGATCGCTTTGGTCGTATCTTCCACTTTCATCTGTAACACATCCCCCAAAGAATGAGCGGGATCGGTAGAAATTAAGAGGATTTGTTCGTGGGGAAATACTTTAGCCCAGCGACGCGCAAACCCGCAGGAAAGGGTAGTTTTCCCTACTCCGCCTTTACCGCTGAACATTGCTAGATGAAGCGAGTCGTACTGGTTCATAATTTATGGAAGGCGCGATCGCAGTATAATTAATTTAACTAACATTTTAGCCGACTTTGGGGTTTAAAGTAAAATAAATTAATCTACGACCTTAAATGTTTAAAACAACAGCTAAAGCCAGACCAAGTTCTTGTATAATTTCCTCAGAAACAGTTCCCACTTGCTCGATCAGTCTTTGTTCAGAAACAGAACGCACCTGAAACGCATCTGCTACTGACAACTTGCTTAAGCCATTTTCTAATGTAGGTTCAATTCTCACCATCCAAGGAATTTTAGCAAACACATCATTCCATCCGGTAATCGGTACAATAACCTTTAACCGGAGAACACCAATTTCGTCATTACTGACAATTACACAAGGGCGAGTTTTACCAATTTCATCACCAACGGTGGGATCTGCCCGATAAAGCCAAATCTGACCTCTAAGCATAGTCTTGATACTCGTAAAAATCCCCATGCGACCTATCAACAAACTCAGTCAAATCGCTTCCTTCTGCATAGTAAGGACGCATCATTTCAGTCGCATCCCTTAAACTGAGTTTTTCGGGTTTTTCCATTTCTTCGCGCACCAGCCGCAATGTAAACTCAATAATCTTTAAACGTTTTACATTCGGCATCTGTTTAATAGCCTCTAAAATTTTGGTTTCTATCATAATTTTGTGAGGATTTCTGAATCCAACGGTTGATTTGCCATTTAATCATGTTGATTATTATATTATAGTCAGGACGCGATCGCGCTTTTGGGGTTTGCAGTAAAATAAATTAATCAAGGAGTTTAGTCACCATGCTTTACTCATTAGAGGAGTGAAAAACTATGACGGACAATGTAGCGCAGAAGGGTTGGGTATTTGATTCAATGGGGCGGTGGTAGCGGCCCTGTAAACTTATGCAGTGATACAAATCACTTAAGTGAATGATTAAGGTTACAGCTTATGACTATAACAAAAATTATTATCAAGCAAGTTTGCAGATTTCTAAAATATAGGAAAAATCCAATATATGGATGAACCTTATTTAGCGTTAATAGATCCATGCCAAAGCTCCTCAGAGGCACTTATAGTAATTAGAGGATACTTTTGTGAAGATAATTTCACCACTAATATACAACAACTGTGGATAGATAGGATTCGGCAAGCAGGTTGGAAAGGTTCTATCTATTATGTGAAGTTTTGTAAAGAAACTTGGCGACAACACCCCTGAAACCTTGGTAAATGGCGATCGCATCCAGAATAACCAAACCAGGAGAAAGCGATCGCAACTCTGCCTTACCCACCAAAAGCGCATCGCGATCGATATGCCCCCTCAAAAATGCTATCATCGGATTAATCTAAATCATCAAAAAACTTGCTTGAGAGCATTTTAATCATTATGATTCAAGAAATAAATGCCATATTTGATGGTAAATCCCTGCAACTGGAATCTCCCTTAAATCTGGATGTAGGTACAAGGGTTAAAATTATTGTCGAAACAATATTACCCCAAGAACAACACCCGAAAACATTTCTTGAAACCGCTCAATCTTTACAGCTACAAGGCAATCCAGATTGGTCTGAGAAAATTGATCAATATTTATATGGGGAAACTGTGTTTTGTTTCCTGCATAAAAATAAACTGTTGTAGGGGCGGGTTCGCCAAAATCTTTGATTTCAACCCCCAATATTTATAAACCCGCCCCGCCTATATTTAATACCAATTCTCTAAATTAANNGGGTTTTTGAAGATTTTGGCGAATTGCAGTGATTGTTGGCGAACCCGCCCCTACCCAAAATGTTGCAAACTTTTTTAGAAATGGTATGAGACTTTCGCTCATAAGTCTATTGTTTCACTTGGTTTGTAAATTCGACGAAATAATTACAAAAAAAGAGGGTATTTCCCTCTTTTCCTCAGAAAAAGTGGGATCTTAATCTTCTGTTGCTGGGGGAATTTCTTCCTCCGGTATATCAGCTATATCAACAGATATTACTGCCGGAACTTCTGCAACTACGTCTTCAGGAGCATCCTCTGTAGCTGGCGGAATATCATCTTCCTCAGTTGCTGAAGGAATATCATCGGGAATATCATCTAGTTCATCAGTTGCCGGCGGCACTTCAACGGGAATCTCAATAGCAGCTTTAGCTTGCTTTTGAGCTAACATTTTCTCGCGGAATTTAGCAGCCATTTCCTCAGCTTTTTCATAAACCAGATCGCGATTTTTTACCATTGCTCCCGGCTCTGGTTCTAACTGTTTCGTTGAGAGGGAAATCCGACCCCGTTCCGCATCTAAGTCAATGATCATTACTTTCACTTCATCATTGACATTGAAAACGCTGTGAGGCGTATCGATGTGATCGTGAGAAATTTCAGAAATGTGTAATAAACCGCTGACTCCACCGATGTCGATAAATGCACCGTAAGGTTTGATACCGCGCACTGTACCAATAACCACTTCCCCAACTTCGAGGCGGTTCATCTTCCGTTCTACGAGAGCTCGGCGGTGGCTCAAAACTAAGCGATTACGGTCTTCATCTACTTCAAGGAATTTTAATGGCAATTCTTCTTGGACTAATTCTTCCTTGGGTTTGCGAGTGCTGATGTGAGAACCGGGGATGAAACCACGCAATCCTTCAATTCTTACTAATGCACCGCCACGATTGGTGGCAAAAACTTGCGATCGCACTGTGGCATCTTCTGCTTGCAGTTGTCTCACTCTTTCCCATGCTCGCATATATTCTATGCGGCGAATTGAGAGAGTGAGTTGACCGTCTTCATTTTCATCAGTGAGGATGAAAAATTCTCTGGTTTCGTTAGACTGCAATACTTCTTCTGGAGCTTCTACACGGTTGATTGACATTTCCTGAATAGGAATGTATGCGGCAGTTTTAGCACCAATATCAATTAGAGCGCCTCTGGGTTCTATACTGAACACTGTACCTGCTACTATATCGCCAGGGCTGAAGTGATAGTCATATTTATCTAGTAGGGCTGCAAAATCCTCGTGAGTAAAGCCAACTTCTTTGACTGCTGTTTTCTGATTGACCATGCGAATAGTTTCCTGGGATTTCTCTCCTTAGTTTTTTGTTCCTGTGGATGGATGCTGTAGATTTTAGTTAACCAGCTATTAGCTTTCTATAAATCTTTTGTAAAAGTTAGCGACGACCAACCTCTACCGGGTGCAACCCCACACCCGCTACCATTATTATTACTCAAAACTTTAGGTTAGGAGTGTTAATTATAATCATGGGGCGGTAAGATAGTCTATTATAGCCTACCTATGCCCTTTTCAATCTATTTCTGTGAGTTTAGTTGGGTGTTACACAGGATGCCTGGGTTTCTAGCTCCCAGTCGTCGGCTGGGGATGAGCGATCGGAGTCAATTGCTTGTTGGGCGATTGCCTGGTCAATGGTAATTTCCTGATCGCTTTGTAGGCGATCGAGGGCTTCAACAAAATCGCGGATGCCCTGAAATTGGCGGTAAACTGAGGCAAACCGGACGTAGGCAACTTCGCTCAAACCGCGTAATTGTTTGAGAACTAATTCACCAATCTCTGAGCTTGCAACTTCTCGGAGCAATCGCCCTTGTAGTTCTGACTCAATTTCATCAGCGATTTTTTCCATTTCTGCGGCGGCGATATCGGTTTTTTCGCAGGCACGCACGATTCCCCGGAGTAATTTAGATTTGTCAAAGGATTCTCGTTTGAGATCCCGTTTAATTACTGTAATCGGTACAAATTCTATGCGTTCATAACTGGTAAAGCGGTGTTGGCAATTCAAGCATTCCCGTCGACGACGAATACTTTTACCTAATTCAGCCGATCGCGACTCCAGAACGCGGCTGTTGGCATTATGACATAGGGGACAGCGCATATAGCAGAAAGAAGAAGGAAGAAGGAAGAAGGAAGAAGGAAGAAGGAAGAGGGAAGAGGGAAGGCAGAAGGCAGAAGGCAGAAGGCAGAAGGCAATAAAAACAAGGGTTTCAGTAATTAAGAGTCCATAATCGTTTTGGAGGTTGCTATAACTACTGACTTTTACGGAGTTCTAAAATTATAGATGGCAACTCATCTCGGCTCAAGGTTAAGCGAGATGAATTGCGGGAGTTGCGTAAATTCCTCAGCAATGAAATCTGCGAAATATGGGTGAGTAAAAGCTGGCAGGGCGCTAATTACTTACCAATCCGAGGGGGTTGCCGGAAGGCGATCGCGAAAAAGATTGTACCAAGGGCTAAAGCCAAAATCAAAATGTAAGCAACGCTTTCCATATACCAGTTTTTCCTTAATGATACAGTTCGATATCATTTTATACCAATTCGGGAAATCATCAAACTAGCACTATTCAGATTATGGCGATCTAACTCTGAGTTTTCTGTAATTACAGAGGTTCTTGAATTTGTCTCAACTAAAATAATCAGTCAGATTTGCTATCGGTATATCGGTTATAGTATCATAGTCAACAATCCCTGTTGACCTAACAATATTTCCCGCAGGAAACTGACAATACCTACCCAAATAATCGGCGTGATATCCACGCCTCCAATTGGCGGGACAATCTTCCTCATAGGGATTAACAAGGGTTCCGTCGGCCAAGCAATCAGGCGAAACGGCATTTGATTAAGATTAATCTGGGGATACCAGCTTAGGACAATACGGAAAATAAACAGCAAAGTCATCAATACTAGAACAAACCCCAGTATCCAACTACCAATAGCCATAAAACTCATGTCAGTCATAATTAATCTTAAGTTTTGTAAAGTACGTTTCTCAGAATTTTAACCTTTTTTTCGTAAACCCAGTATAAAATTAATAAAAATCAAATTCTTGTAATAGAGGGCTTTGGACTTATGACTCCTTCATTGGCTAACTTTTTGTACAGTCTGCTTTGGGGCGCTGGACTCGTGGTAATTCCTGCAACAGTCGCACTGATATTTATCAGCCAAAAAGATAAAGTCAAACGCACTTAAAAGATTTGTAGGGTGTTAAGTGTTAAGTGTTAACACTTAACACTTGCATCCCACATCTTCACTACTGCCACAATCTAAATCTTAATAGATATCGGGATGAAACTCCGAGAGCTTATTGAATTTCTCTAAAACTTATTACTCTATATGCCAATTTTTATGGTAAAATCTTTCCCAAATAAGGAACAGAGTATTTTTGATTTAATATTTAGGATTTTGGAGGCTAAGGATGAAATTCAGAATCTTGGCAACTGTAACATTGGTAAGTACCTTTTTTCCGATTACGGCTGCATTTGGGGAAAATATTGAGCATACTCAACAACTACTGGCGACTAAACAGTGCGCCCAGTGCGACTTGAGCGGTGCGGGCTTAGTTTTGGCTAATTTGTCTGGGGCGGATCTCAGAGGGGCTAATTTGAGTGGGGCTAATCTCAGCCGCGCTAATCTCAGTGGTGCGGATTTGAGTGGGGCTAATCTCAGTGGTACAAGTCTTTTTGGTGTGAATTTGAGCGGTGCAAATCTGAGTGGGGCAAATTTGGCTGGTGCTGATTTGAGAACTGCTTATGTTGGTGGTGCAAATTTGGTTAATGTTAACCTGAGTAGTTCACAAATACTCGGAGTTAGGGGAATGCCTACTAACATTGGTGGAGCCGAGGATTTTTACCGGTTGGGAGTGACAGAAGCGAAGGCGGGAAATTATAGAAATGCGATCGATTATTACAATCAAGCGCTTAGTCTGAAATCAGATTTAGCCGCAGTATATTTTGCCCGAAGTATGTCTTTTGCTGATTTGGGTGATTTTGCTAGTGCGAGTCAAGATGCTGAGATAGCAGCGAAACTTTTTGCTGCTCAGGGAAATGCTAGGGGTGAGGCGTTGTCGAAGGAGTTAGGTAAAGCAATTGTGGCTCGCCAAAAGCCAACGGAACCTAGTTCTGGTGGGGGAGGATGGATGAATGCTTTGGGGGCTTTAGGTTCTGTTTTGCTGAAGGTTTTGTTTTAGATTGGTTAATTGTTAATTGTTAATTGTTAATTGTTAATTGTTAATTGTTAATTGTTAATTGTTAATTGTTAATTGTTAATTGTTAATTGTTAATTGTTAATTGTTAATTGTTAATTGTTAACGGTTAACCGCATTTCTGACAAAAAATATGGTTCAGTCGATCGCAACCCGCATTTTACCTCTTCCTTTTCTATGCCATTACAGATTTTAACAGAGTTAGAGTAACCAATCACCACTTACTCAACGACTTCGATAACTATACCCCCAAATCTGGCTTCATCAGCCCAGCATTTAATTCCGTCTATGTAACATTCATGGCTATTGTATTCCTCGGCGTTATTGCTGTCCCAGTAGTAAGCAACGTATCCCCCAAACATAGATTCATTATAAAAGTTTAACCTTCTGCCATTCATATCAGTGGCTTTTTTGCGACAATCCTCACAAATGTATTTGGGATATCGGGGAAAAGGATGGACAGAAGCATTGCAAATGGGACAAATTTGTGAGGTCATTTTTAAAAGTTGGAGAGTCTAAAATTATCAGCATAATTATTTTGTTGCCGCTGGCGCGATCGCAAACATCCCGCCATCAGGCTTTCGTAACACTATCGCTTCACTCTTTGCCAAGACCATAACCTCATCAAGAGTAAATTGACCACTTTCTAACTCAATAATTCTCATAGCTGAACCTCTTTACTCTTAGCTATTCATCGCCGCCTCTCTAATAACATCCACAACTTCTTTAGCACGAGAAATCATGGGAACATGACTTGATTCTAAAACAATTGTTCTTGCATTCATTCGCTTAGCCAAATCATGTTGTAGTTCAGGCGAAACAGCTTTGTCATTGTTCGCAACAATATACCAACTTGGCTTATTTTTCCACGCTGGCGAATCTATTTTTGCTTCCAATAATGACGTAGATGGCGGAGTTTGAGTAGCATACATCAATGCTGATTTTTCTGCCGGAATATCCCCCGCCAAAATTGTTTGTACCCCTGCTTTTGAAATCCAAATAAAACCTTCTTGTTCTTGAAAATGATCCGATGGCGATGCAGATTCGTACTTACTCATCAAATCGATCATCGATTCCCCAGCATCAGGAGCAAGTGCAGCAATATAGACTAAGCCAGAGACTCGTTCATCGTTGCCAACTTCACTAATAACTGTACCGCCCCATGACTGACCAACTAGAATACATTGACCTTCGATGCGACTCAAAGCGCGTTTTGTGGCAGCAACATCATCCGCTAATGATGTCAGCGGGTTTTGCACCGCAATAACTTCGTAGCCTTCCGCCAACAACGTTGAAATAATTTCACTGTAACTAGAGGCATCTATCCAGAAACCATGAACTAACACAATGTTTTTAATTTTTCCCATAATTGTTGTTTCCTCTTGATTTTATGTTATCCATCCTCAACAACATTGTGCAATATTCTCTCTCCCATCACCGCATTTCTTGGGTTATCAATCAATCCTGTATCTAGCAGGATTATACCAAAAAGTATCGCCCATCCCTTAGCGCGTTGTAATGTTGCGTGAGAAAGATTTGCGTATTCTGCGATCGCTTGTTGGCGTGCATGGCGATCCGAGAACAGCATCCATATCGAAGCAATATCTGTGGCAATATCACCTGATGTAATGTC
This sequence comes from Oscillatoriales cyanobacterium USR001, assembly GCA_001698425.1. Classification (GTDB taxonomy): domain Bacteria; phylum Cyanobacteriota; class Cyanobacteriia; order Cyanobacteriales; family Microcoleaceae; genus Kamptonema. Next base: position 93,497 of record MBRE01000087.1, read on the forward strand.
GCCCCAATCAATGATACCTGCGATCGCACCATTTTCGACAAGGACGTTTCCTGGATGAAGGTCCCCATGCAACCATTTCGCCTCAACATCAACAGGCACATTCAAAGCCATATTCCAAATATTCTTAATCTTTTTATTAATCAGATTAGTTTTAATTTCAAGTCGTTGCATTCGTTCTTCCACAGCCGCCGCCCGCTGCTTTAAAGGTACCCCTCGTGCCGTATTTAGTGGGGCATTAAATGGCGCAGGTATATGTAATGACCGCAGGAATGAAACAAAGAGTTTTACCTGATTAGCCTGGAGTCGATCGCGATCGGCAGAGATACCACTCAGCCAGGGCAAAACACTCCATCGCCAAGGATAATTTAGTGCTGGCTTACCTATTCTGTAAGGAGTTGGCACAGGAATAGGAAACTGATTTGCTAGGATTGGAAGCCAATTTTGCTCATTTTCGATCGGTGTAGCTGCGGCTTGTCGACGTGGGAGTCTTACACAGAATTGGTCGCCCAATCGAAACATGGCATTGTCCCAACCAGCATCAACGAAATGAATCGGCAGCTGCATCAAATCTGGGTGCTGATCTGCTAATAAATGGTAGACTAAGGTTCGATCTATTCTAAATTCAGCGATCGGCGTTCCCATTGAGATCAATTTTTCCTCCGAACTTTACTATCATTGAAGGGGCGAGTTATTATTATATCAGAAGTATATGATTTAATTATGCCGGGATTAATTGTAATTTGTGGTGCGACGGCGACAGGCAAATCTAGCCTAGCATTATCCTTGGCTGAACGACTAGAAACTGCGATATTGAGTGCAGACTCGCGCCAAGTGTATCGCGAGTTTAATATAGGTACGGCGAAACCAACAGATCGCGATCGCGAATTAATTCCCCATTACTTAATTGATATTTGCGAACCTACAGAGACTTTAACTGTAGCAGATTATCAGCTACAAGCTCAAACATTAATTGAAAAATTCCATCAATCCAATACGATACCTTTATTAGTGGGAGGTACAGGTTTATATATTAGATCGATAGTTCAAGGCTTAAAAATTCCTAGAGTTGCACCTAATCCAGAATTGCGATCGCAACTTGCCTCTTTAGGGCAACATCAATGTTATGCTATGTTGCAACAAATTGACCCAATCGCTACTCAAAAAATTCACGCCAATGATACAGTCAGAACCCTAAGAGCTTTGGAAGTATTTTATATCACAGGCTCCACTATTTCGGAACAGCAGGGAGAAAACCCACCCACTTATCCTATTTTACAAATTGGCTTAGATTCGGAAACAGAATACACTCAACGCATTGAAAAACGTACCGCACAAATGTTTGCCTCTGGTTGGCTAAATGAAGTTGAAATGTTGTGCGATCGATATGGTTATGATTTGCCACTACTCAATACGCTAGGTTATCAAGAAATCAAGCAATATTTAACAGGAGAAATCAGCTTAATAGACGCTAAAAAATTAATAGTTTTGCACACCAGACAATTTGCCAAACGTCAGCGAACTTGGTTTAAAGCATACCCTGAAATTGAATGGTTCGATCCCGATCGAGCCAACTTACTAGATAAAGTATGGCAGAGAATTGTTAACTGTTAACTGTTATTTGTTAACTGTTATTTGTTAACTGTTAACTGTTATTTGTTAACTGTTATTTGTTAACTGTTAACTGTTAACTGTTCCTTCTTCCCTCTTCCTTCTTCCCTCTTCCTTCTTCCTTCTTCCTTCTTCCTTCTTCCCTCTTCCTTTTTCCTTCTTCCTTCATTACTATACTGGAATTTCGATCGCAAACTCTGTTCCTTTTCCCGGTGTAGAGCTACAGGAAATCTTACCACCGTGTTTTTCGGTAATAATTTGATAGCTAATTGAAAGTCCTAGTCCCGTGCCTTTGCCGATAGGTTTAGTAGTAAAAAAAGGTTCAAATAGTCTAGCACAGATATTTTCATCAATACCAAAACCATTATCAAAAATATAGATCCCAATCATCTGATTAGGTAATAATTCAGTCCGAATTGCGATCGCGCTAGGATTTTCTTTCATCTCAGTAGCACTACGTTTTTTATCACGTTCTTCCAAAGCATCAATAGCATTGCTAAAAATGTTCATAAACACCTGATTCATTTGACTGGGATAGCATTTCACCATCGGCAATTGCCCATAGTCTCGCACGATCTTAATACCAGGATGATCTGGTCTAGCTTTGAGGCGATGTTGCAAAATTAGCAGCGTACTTTCAATTCCTTCATGGATATCAACCGCCTTAGCTTCCGATTCATCCAAACGGGAGAAATTTCGCAGGGAAAGCACAAGTTCGCTAATGCGATCGCTTCCTACTTTTAAAGAATTAAGTAGCTTAATTATATCTTCTTTCAAATAGTCCAAATCCTCCTCTTCCATCCATTCCTGAATTTTGGTATGGGGTTGAGGATAGCATTCTTGATACAGTTCAACAAAGTTAATCAAAGTCTGAATATACTCCTCAGCAGGAGCCAGATTAGCATGGATAAAATTAACAGGATTGCTAATTTCGTGCGCTACTCCTGCCATTAGTTGACCAAGGGCAGACATCTTTTCACTTTGTACTAGATGTACCTGTGCCTGTTTCAAACTCTCTAGGGCCTGAGAAAGTTCAATAGTACGATTTTCCAGTTTCTTTTGGGATTCCCGCAGTTGCAGATGTACGCGGATGCGTGCTAAGGCTTCCTCATGTTGGATGGGTTTAGTGATATAATCTACTGCTCCCAAACTCAATCCTTTAACCTTATCCACAGAGTCAGAAAGAGCCGTCATAAAAATAATCGGAATATCAGAAGTAACAGAGTTACTTTTGAGCCGATTACAAGTTTCAAATCCATCAATTCCTGGCATCATTACATCGAGTAAAATAATATCAGGAAGATAGGATTGGAGCCTTTGTAGGGCAGCTTCGCCGCTTTTGGCGATCGCTACCCGATAACCCATTTCACTTAATACATCAAATAACACTTGAATATTAGTGGGATTATCATCTACTACTAGAATAGTTCCGAGTTGAGTTTTAGTATCAACAGACATGGCTAAATTCCTCAATGTTACAAAAGTTACACAACTCATTATCAGACTTGCTCTATATAGTTTTTTTCTAACAAACTGAGTATAGCTTCGTCATCAAACTTTTGGCTTAATTCCAATATTTTGTTGGTAAACGTTGCATACAGAGGATTGAGTTGCTTAAGGCGGTTAGCTTCTTGCTGAATGTCAGCCATAAAGCCATCCTGGGCTGCCCGGTAAAGGACTGCGAGTTCTTCCTTTGGTGGCACTACCCAATCCAATAAGTCAGAAACCGTCGCAGATAATTCCTCTGCCTTCGCTGCTGTCTCATAAATCCACTGCAATTCTATATGACGCTGCAATTCGCCCAGCAATCCAGTAAACTCGATGGGTTTGGGGAAAAAGCTATTACAACCAGCCGCTATCACCTCCTGCATATCCACCTGAGATAGACTGGCAGGGGAGGCAATGATGGGCATCTTAACAAAATCTGGTAGTTCTCGGAGGCGGCGAGTCATTTCTAGGCCATCCATTTTTGACATCATTACATCGGTAATAATCAAATCTGGGCGCATTTGTAGAGCTTTGTCTAGGCCTGTTTGTCCATCGTCTGCTTCAGCCATTTTAAAGCCCAAGGGTTCTAACATTCCAATAATAACAGCACGATTTTCCCGGTGATCGTCTATTACTAAAATTTTACGTCGCTCGCCTTGATAGCCGATTACTTTTTGGTTCGCAGAAGTAGATTGAGCAAGCCAATCGTTAGCAATGGGTAAATCTACTTCAAACCAGAAGGTGCTGCCTTTGCCTAGCGTGCTATTAACTTGAATGGAACTGTTCATCATTAGTACAATTTGCTGACTAATTGCTAAACCTAGTCCAGTGCCTTCGCTGTTGCGATCGCGTTTTCCTGCTTGTTCAAAGGGTAAGAATATAGATTGTAATTTTTCTGGTGGAATGCCAATGCCTGTATCTTCTATCTCGAAACGAATTCTGGCTGATGTAGCGCGATCGCTTGCTTCAGAATCCACTACCTCAACTTTAAATGTGACACTGCCAAAATCGGTAAATTTTGCTGCATTACTGAGCAGATTTAGTAACACTTGACGCAAACGTTTATCATCGGCATAGACGGCTGTAGGTAGATTAGCAGCCGGGTGATAATGGAAATTAATACCTTTTTGTTCGGCTTTAATCTGACAGATTTCTACGGTAGTAATGAGGAAGTTAGTAAAGTGAAAATCTTGGGGATAGAGATCCATTTTTTGTACTTCCAACTTTGACAGATCCAAAATGTCATTAATCAGGGTTAATAGATGAGAACCGCATTGGTGAATTACTGCTAATCCTTTCATTTGCTTGGCAGTGGTAGCGGGGTCCCGCTGAAGGATTTGGGCGTAACCCAGGATGCCATTTAGGGGAGTTCGTAATTCATGGTTCATGTTAGCAAGAAATTGACTTTTAGAGCGGTTAGCAACTTCTGCGGCTTCTTTTGCTTGCAATATTTCTAATTCGGCAGACTTGCGATCGCTAATATCACGGCAAACAGCTACGCCTCCTTTTAATGCACCATTATCATCTTTTACAGGTGCGCTACTGACTGTCACCCAAATACCTTCCGGGGCTTTATTATGACGGACAAACATCTCTACATTGCTTACTTGTTTGCCCTGAAGCGCTTGCACTAGAGGGATTTCTGCCGTTGGGAATGGAGTCACTCGATCGGATTGAAATAATCCATATTCCTCTGACCATTCTTCCTGCTTGCTTTCAGTAAATCCCTTGCCAAACATTTCCTCGGCTGCCAGATTAAAGATGAGGAATTGACCCTTTTCATCGGCAACAATTAGGCCATCGCTCATGCTATTAAGAATTAAATTCATCAGGTTACTTTGCTCCTGAAGTGTCTCATTACTTTCCTGAAGATCCGTTTCTGCTTGATTCCGTTTCAGGATTTCTTTATAGATTAAATTGTAGATCCACAAAATAATTGCCAGATTGAGAATAGTTCCCATGACAAAATTCGTCATTCCCTGAGTCGCAGTGTTAGTAACAGCTTTTTGTCTCTGCCTTAACCCTACGGTTTCTATGGCTCCGATTTCCTGCATTAACAATGTTGCTTCGTCAAGTAGGAGGGTAGGAGATCGATCGATTGCCGCATTCATTCCTTTAGTTTCTCGAAGTTTAATCCCCTGCCGTAATTTTTGCCGTTGTCTAATTGTAAATGCTTCCAGACGTTTACTTGCTGCTTGTCCTTTAGGATTGTCTTTGAGTAAGGCTTGCAGTTGCCGCATTTCTCGATCGATATCAGTCATCCATACCTCAAATATACTCAAAGTATTTTGATTTTTAGTCAGGAGGTATTGCCGCTGCAATCTTTCGGTATCTTTTAATGCAATACTTATGGATTTCAAAACATTCAAGGTTTCCAAATTTTTATTAATCTGGCGATTGATTTCCAAAGTCTGTCTTGCACTCCAAAATGCCATCCCACTCATAGCTAAAGCTAGAAAGGTAGCTATTGCTAAACTTCCAGTAATATTTTTGAGAAAGTTGGATGTTTTTTTCATATTTGCTATCTTGTCTAAGTTTTGTATTTCTATGAATGCAGGGGAACTAACCCAAACTTTTCAAATACTGCGATCGCGCGATCGCTACTTAAAAAGTTCAAATAAGCCTGTATTTCCTGACTATGTTTAGAGCTTTTGATTGCCGCAACACTGATTATGAGTGGATCGTAAAAATCCTTTGATGCGGTGGCTAATACCTTCACTTTGGCAGAAGATTTTGCTTCTGAAAGAAAGGTGATACCTACCTCAGCTTCTCCCTGCTCGACAGCGTTCAAAACCTCCCGTACATCTCCTTTTGCTAAAATTGCTTTTGATGCTACTACCTGATTAATTCCCATGCGGTTAAGTAAAGTTTTAGTATATCGACCAATGGCTAGATTTTCATTGCCGATCGCTACTTTTTTGATCCGATTATCAGCTAATTCTTGGAAATTGGCAAGTTGGAGAGATGAATCAGCACGAGCAATCAATACAATCTCTGTACTTAAAAATTCCTTGCGGCTTTTAGGTAGGATTAACCCCTTAGCTTGTAACTCATTCAATGCTCGAATTTCTCCAAATAATACTCCATCAAACGGTTCTCCTCGCTCAATTGCCTTTTGGATCACAGCAGAACCAGCGAAGATGGAATTAATCACAATATATGGGTATTCCTGCTGGTAGATATCTTCAAGCTCTTGTATCGCATTGCGCGATATGCCTGCCGAACCAAAGTTTAAATTGATTACCTGGCTTGGAGGAGATGAGCAACTACCTATCCACAGTGCGATCGCCAAACTTATCAGGCACAAAGCTATGCGCTGAAAACTTTTGATAGGAATATTTAGGGATTTTCTGCTCATGGGTGTTATGTTATATAGCAATCCTAAATCAATTGTAAAATTTTTAGTCCTCTTGACCCCACCCTTGCCCTCCCCTTAGCAAGGGGAGGGTTGGGAGGGGTTCTAGTTTTTTTACAACTCATTTAGAACTGCTATAGTACAATTACTACTAGGACAACTATTTTTTATACCTTTCCCAGATACTATATCATAATTTATGAAGTGTAACATAACTTAGGCAGGTTGAGACGAGAAACTGGTTTCTAAGTTAGAATCTAAATATTTTACTGAGAAAAAATGCCTCTAATCACTCTCAAACTTCAACCATTAAACCTCATCATTTTTCCAGATTGGAATCAACTCGAAGATTCCCTATACATTGACCTAGAAAAAATAATCATCGCCATCCTCACTCACCCAGATAAAGAACATATTGCTTTGCTAATAGATACGAGCAATCTGGCTGAGGAATCAGAATTAGATCCTCATCTAATTTTATCGGGGATTATTTTTAATTTACTTTTCCAAGAAGACTTGGATACTAGCATCGAGCCGCAAATAATTATTTTAGAAAATCTCTATCAAAGTGATTGGCAAACAATTTTACCGCAAATTAAATATCGAATTAAGTTAACTATCGAAAATCAGCCCGCGATCGCCAATTCAGGAGTTGCCCAAATTCCTGCATTAGAAATTGCAAATCTCAGGGAAACATCAACCATAAAAGTAGAAACATCAGCACTTTTAAACTTAGCCAATCAACTTTACCAACAAGGTGAATATGCAGCCGCAATTAGCCGATACGAAAAATTAATAGAAAGTAAAAATGGAGACGCAGAAACTTACTTTAACCTCAGTGAATGCTGGCGAAACCTTAAGCAAATCCAAAACTCAATTGCCATTCTTGAAGCAGGCATAAATCATTACCCTGCGACTGGAAAACTTTATTTTTACTTAGTCACGACTTTACAACAAAATGGGGAAACCGAAAAAGCTATATTAACCGCAGAAATAGCCGCAAAATTACTACCAAACGAATACGTTTTTCAGCTATTCAAAAACTTACTACTCCCCATAGTTTACGATTCTCCAGAAGAGATAGAATATTATCGTCAGCGATTCATTAAAAAATTAGACGATCTAATTCAGCAGACATCTCTGGTGACAGCAGAAGACAAAATTAATGCTTTAATTGGCATTGGTTCTTTTACCAATTTTTACTTAGCTTATCAAGCTTACAACGTGGTAGAAACCCAGACAAAATATGGTAAATTAATCCATCAAATTGTATCGGCAAATTATCCCCAATGGGTTGAGCCGATAGCCATGCCAAGCTTGCCAGAAAATGGTAAAATTAGAGTTGGTTATATTTCTAATTTCTTGCATTCTTATAGTGGCACTTTATGGTTAACTGGCTGGTTACGTTATTGCGATCGCAGTAAATTTGAAATTTATTGTTATTATACAGGAAACGAACCCGATTTAATCACTCAACAATTCCGCGATTACAGCCACATCTTTCACCATAAGCCTCACAACTTAGAAGCAGTTAGCCAACAAATTCTTACCGATAAACTGCACATTTTGGTATTTCCCGAAATCGGCATGGATGCGCTGACAATTCAGATAGCTGCTTTGCGTCTTGCACCCGTACAATGTTCAGCTTGGGGACATCCCGTAACATCAGGTTTACCCACAATTGACTATTATTTATCTAGTGAATTGATGGAACCAGAAAATGCCGAGGAACATTACTCAGAAACTTTAATTCGTTTACCTAATATTGGTGTTGCTTACCCGAAACCGCTGGTAGGAAAGTTGACAAATAGCCGATCCGATTTTGATTTGCGAGAAGATGCAGTAATTTATTTATGCTGTCAAGCACCGTTTAAATATTTACCACAATATGATTATATTTTAGCAGAAATTGCCTGTCGCGTGCCGCAAGCTCAGTTTATTTTTCCTCGCGGGGAATTGTTACGAAAACGGCTAAATCGTGCTTTTGCTGCTGTTAATCTTAATTACGAAGATTATTGTTTATTTATGCCGATCGCAACTCGTCAAGATTATCTGGCAATTAACTTTCTTTCTGATGTTTTTTTGGATACTTTCACTTGGTCCGGTGGAAATACTTCTTTAGAGGCGATCGCGTGTAATTTACCTATTGTAACTTGTCCCGGTGAATTTATGCGGGGACTTCATGCCTATAGTTTTTTGCAGATGTTAGGAGTAACGGATACTATTGCCAAAAATGAGAGTGAATATATTGATATTGCTGTTAAATTGGGTTTAGAATCTGATTGGCGGAGGGAGATTTCAGAAAGGATGAGTGAGCGGCAAGATAATCTTTTTGACGATCGAGTTTGTGTGGCAGGTTTGGAGTCTTTTTACACTATCTTCCATCAAATTTAATTGTAAAGTTTGTAGTAAGCGCTTTAGCGCTAAAGCGCTTACTACAAACTTAATATTACTGAAACTTTTTGATCAATTTATCTGCGATCGTGCCAATAGATTGACCAACTTGCTTTTTCAAACGCCATCTTTGAAAAGCCTGTTCGTATTCTTCACCTTCAGCTTGATAAGTATTCCAAGCAGTAAGCGACAATCCCAAACCCCATACTAATAAAACAATAATAGACCAAGAAAGTTCGTGACTTGCCGCCAGATTGAGTAATACCAAGAAAGTATTAACAATCCCATACTTAACTAAATTTTGCTGCAATTTACTGCGGCGATAAGTATTAAAAAGGTTCTTTTCTTGAAATTCTCCCTTGTTTGACAACCATTCCATTTCCGCCGCTTGAACATCCGCAGGAGAAATACCTAATTCGCTGGCTACCTCAAAAAGTTGATCTCTCGACATTTCGCCAGTGTCTTCCCTACGTGCGATCGCAAGTTGGAGAATTTTTTGAGCATCCTCAGAGGCATAAGTTTGGGTAATTCCGTTTTCTGTTGTCGCCATATTCAGTCCTCTACTTTCTTAGCGTCTTCTGTATTTTATCGAAATTGAGCCTTAAATGGTAGGTGTTGACAATGGGGGATTTCACTACAGACAAAGATTTTATTTTTTAATTGAGATGGATTTACTTATGATTTTTATCCTAAAGTGTACATCCACCCATCTCTAGCACAAATCCTAATAATTCCATCCCACACCACCGGCGTAGCTTCAAAGGATAAACCCGGCTTAAATCGGGCAACTTCTTCTACTTTTAAACGATAAAAATCACCCTGAGAATTTTTGAGAACATTTTCACTACTAGATTTACTTTTCTCCCAATTCAAGTTAAATAAATAAACACCATTATATCCAGCAGTAACTAACTTATTCCCATCTGTAAAAATTGGAGTCGAAATTGAAGCACCAATATTTTTTTGAAACACAATCAATGGAGTATTATAAGACTCTCCCCGCCAAGGAACTGCTACCTTTTTACCAGTAGTCATATCCTGAGAACCGATGTATAAATTCCCATCTATAGCATTAGTCGCAAACAATGCCGGAAATTCGCCGGAATTATATTCATCATTCAAAGCAACTGACCCAATTATACCTCCTTCCCATCCAGAAAATCGTTTATTCCCTGTAGGTAAAAACCACTCTACACTTTGATTTGGCTCTCGATTAGGATTGAGCTTTATTACTCCTCCATTTCCCGAAATATATTGTTTTTCAATTGCACAAAATAGTTTACCATCTTTAGAAATAACAACTGTTCCGTCTAAATCAGAACCCGTGTAAAAGTCCCAGATAATCTCTCTTTTATCAATACTAATTCCGTAAATATGTCCCGATCCAGCAGCTAAAAAAAACTTATTTCCGAGCCGTGCAGGTGATGACTCAGCAACCAGATTACCGCGATGTTTGCTAATGTCAGAATTATCATAAAGTTGGATTTCTGATAATATCTCAGGCTGCTTCATACCATCTTTAATTTTAGCAGCACTAGCTGAACTATTAAGAAAATATCCGATGGCATTTTCTCCCGCATTAAAAATAACACCTTTGCCTAGATACAAAGCACTACTATCATTATCTCTGCTATAGCTAGGCGTTTTTTTAATATCTAGTTTCCAAAGTTCCTTACCAGTTCTAAAAGAAATAGCCCGAAAACTAGGAACTTTCGTACTTCTTCCCATGCCACTGCGACTTCCCTGTAAAATTACAATTCGGTTTAAATCGCTGGCATTTTCATCTATATAAATAGTTGAAGAACCTTTGAGGATATCGTCAAATTCATAGCGCCAAACTTCCTGATTGTTGGTGATATCTATTTTTCTTAAATTGTGATCGAAGGAACCTATTACGAGATAAATTTTACCGCGATCTTTAGTAATACTTGGTTGTCCTGTCCATCCCGCACCACTCCAAATTTGTGACTGCCTACCCAGAAAAGTTCGACCGCTTCCTAGTGGAAACTTATCCAGCAATTTTAACCCTTTAGGCGTACCTCTGCCGTAAAATCGCCGTTGGTCATTGCCTAAAAAAGTCGGAACTAAAAGTTCTATTTCTGGATCTAATTTCTCCCATATTTTGCTTAAATTTGATTGAATAGATGCTTCGTTTGATGTTTCAGAATGACATTGATTGAGTAGGACAGGTGGTGCAGCAGATAACAGTAAAAACTGGATGAATTTCTGATTAAATGTTTTTCTTGAAAAAAGCATTTTACTGATTAAATAACGATAGTAATATTAAAGCACACCAAACTGTCAAAAATCAAGTAAAATATTGATGTTCAAGATTAGTGGGGAGTTAGAAAGAAGTTAAGCCTTTACTTTTAAGTCAAACTTGCGCTACAATGAAAAATAATTGACTGATGTAGCTAGTAAAAATTTAGGTGTGTTTAATTATGGTGAATCGTCTGGCTCAATCTCAAAGTCTTTACCTTCGCAAACACGCTGAAAACCCGATTGATTGGTGGCCTTGGTGCGATGAAGCTTTGGCAACAGCTACACGGGAAAATAAACCAATTTTCCTATCTGTTGGTTATTCTAGTTGTCATTGGTGTACAGTGATGGAGGGTGAGGCATTTTCTAATCAGGCGATCGCGCAATACATGAACGCCAATTTTATCCCTATTAAAGTCGATCGCGAAGAACGTCCTGACTTAGACAGTATCTATATGCAAGCATTGCAAATGATGACTCGTCAAGGCGGTTGGCCCTTAAATATTTTTCTGACTCCAGGCGATCGCATTCCTTTTTATGGCGGTACTTATTTCCCAGTAGATCCTCGCTACGGACGACCGGGATTCTTAGAAGTTTTGCAAACAATTCGTCGATTTTATGATACAGAGAAAGGCAAATTGCAAGCTTTTAAAGACGAAATTTTAGGTCTATTTCAGCAGTCGATTGTACTCGCAGAAAGTCAGGATTTAAACGCGGAATTACTGCGGCGCGGCTTGGAAACTAGCATAGCTATTATTAATACTCGCGAATTAGGTCCTAACTTTCCAATGATTCCATATTCTGAGTCAGCATTGCGCGGAATCCGGTTTAATTTTGTAGGCAAATATGATAGCAAAGAAGTCTGTACAAAGCGAGGTTTAGACTTAGCTTTGGGCGGCATTTACGACCATGTTGCCGGTGGTTTTCATCGATATACTGTTGACGGAACTTGGACAGTTCCACACTTTGAAAAAATGCTTTATGATAATGGTCAAATAGTTGAATATTTGGCTAATTTATGGAGTGCAGGAGTCCAAGAACCAGCTTTTGAACGCGCGATCGCGGGAACGATAAAATGGTTACAAAGGGAAATGATTGCACCTGCGGGATATTTTTATGCCGCCCAGGATGCGGATAATTTTACCAGCATAGAAGAGGTGGAACCAGAGGAAGGGGCTTTTTATGTTTGGAGTTACAATGAGTTAGAAAAGTTGCTAGATGCGGAGGAATTTGCCGAACTTCAATCACAGTTTACCGTCACCCAAACTGGCAATTTTGAGGCTAAGAATGTGTTGCAACGCCGTCACGAAGGTAAGCTGAGTGATACTCTGGAAAATGCCTTAGCGAAACTATTTAAAGTACGCTATGGCGATACTCCTGAAAATGTTAAAATCTTTCCGCCAGCCCGCAATAATCAGGAAGCAAAAAGCACTAATTGGCCGGGGCGAATTCCGGCAGTAACCGATCCGAAAATGATTGTAGCTTGGAATAGCTTAATGATTTCTGGTTTGGCTAAAGCTGCTGCTGTTTTTGGCAAGTTTGACTATTTAGAATTAGGTGCAAAAGCGGCTAAGTTTATCTTAGATAATCAGTGGGTGAATGGGAGATTTTACCGCCTTAATTATGACGGTCAAGCTGCTGTGATGGCGCAGTCAGAAGATTATGCTTTGTTTATCAAATCTTTGCTAGATTTGCATCAAGCATCAGAGAGTTTATCTGAGGATAAAGTTGATGATTTACAGCTAAAATCTAGCTTTTGGTTAGAGAATGCTGTGCGGGTACAAGAAGAGTTTGATGAGTTTCTTTGGAGTATTGAAGTAGGCGGATATTATAATACTGCCAATGATGCCAGTGCCGATTTATTAGTGCGGGAACGTAGCTATACAGATAATGCGACTCCGGCGGCGAATGGCGTGGCGATCGCTAATCTTGTTCGTTTGACATTGTTAACAGAAGATTTGCAATATCTCGATCGCGCCGAGCAAGGTTTAAAAGCTTTTAGTAGCGTCATGCAGGAGACTCCTCAAGCTTGTCCGAGTTTATTTTCTGCCCTTGATTGGTATCTGAATTGTACTTTAATTCGGACTACGTTTAGTCAGATTTCTGGGTTGATTTCTCAATATCAACCTGCGGCTGTTTATCGAGGAGAAAATAATTTACCGGAAGGTATCGTAGGATTAGTTTGTCAGGCTTTACGTTGCAAGGAACCTGCTAAGACTGAAGGGCGTTTTTTGGAGCAAATTCAGCAAAGTCAAACGCGAGGTCTATCGCTACCCTGACGGGATCATCCCGAAAAGGAATAGAAATTAAATAATTAGCTTGTTTGTAGTAAGGGCTTTAGCGCTAAAGCCCTTACTACAAACCAAATCATCACTATTAAGATTAATTATTTATAAGTGACAGGATTTTTATTAATTTCCTTTCTTTTTAGAACTTGGTAATGGGAATTGAGCAAAAGGTAATGCTATTAATTTGCATTAGTCGCCGCGATCGCTAAGTTAAAATGTTCAATTCAAACTATTGCGATCGAAAAAGCTGGGAAGAGGTTGTATTTCTGGTAGAGTTGATGATTTATATGAGTTTATCCAAAAGGGAACAGAAGTTGAGATTGTTCGATGACAATTTAATGATTTCGGTAGTAATTCCTGTTTATAATGGTGAGGCGGATTTAACAGATTTAATTAGTTGTCTGAAAGCTCAAACTTACCCGGTGGAAAAAGTAGAATATTTGCTGGTAGATAATAACAGTTGCGATCGCACGTTGGCGATTATTCAAGATGCGATAAATTATAACAAGCAAGATACTTCTTCCACAATTACTATTCGGTCTATTATAGAAAACAAAATTCAAAGTTCTTACGCAGCTAGAAATCAAGGGATTCGAGCCGCAAAGGGTGAGATAATTGTTTTTACAGATGTGGACTGCCGACCTGAATCACAATGGTTAGAGGCTTTGATTCAACCTTTTTCTAATTCAATAGTGGGAATTGTAGCTGGTGAAATTCTCCCTCTTCCCGGTAAAACTATTTGGGAAAAACACGCGGCACTTGAGAATACTCTTTCCCAAAAACATACTTTATCCCATGCTTTTTGTGCCTACGGCCAAACGGCAAACTTAGCTATCCGTCGCCAAATTTTCGGAGAAATAGGATTATTTCGCCCTTATTTAACTAGCGGCGGTGATGCTGATTTATGTTGGCGAATTTTGCGGGAAACTTCTTATAAATTGGAGTTTGCTGAAAGTGCGATCGTGCGTCATCGACATCGATCTAGTTTCAAGCAATTACAAAGTCAATGGCGGCGTTATGGTGAGTCAAATAGATATTTACATGAACTTTACGGGGTCGATTTGATGCGAGAATTAAGCTTAGGAGAATATATTTATCGTCTAACGCGGTGGTTATTGAAAGAAGTAGCGATCGCAACTCCGAAAGTTATCAATCGCCAAGCAAATCTAGTAGAATTGTTTAATACTCCCATTAGTTTGTGTAACGTTTGGGCGCGATCGCGCGGACAAAAAGAAGCAAAACTACCAGAAAAAGCTAGGGAAATTGAGTTAATGCGATCGCCATCAAGTTAAATAATTTGGATGGTATTTCTACTTAGCCATTCGAGTCGACAATCGAGCTTTCATCCATTCGATCGCCTCCGGTGTCGCCTCAGTCGCTTGCCATGAAGGACGCGCCATCAAGCGATCGCACCAACCACTTAATTTCGGATATTCACTAAAAGATGCACCACCTCTCGGCAACCAAGGTACAATTGTTCCCGCAACTACTTCAGCTAAAGTAATACTTTCACTACCAAAAAAAGCGCGATCGTCTAACAAACTCTCAAAAAACTTCAACACCGTAGAAATTTTCTGCAACGCCATTTCAACCTTTTCACTATCCCCACCAGGCAAACCTAACATCAGAGGAAACAAAGGCACAGCACTCGGTAACAATTCATTCACAGTCACCAATTGTACCATTCGCGCGATCGCCAAATCCTTTGCCTCTTTTGGTAACATTGTAGGTGTAGAATATTTAGCCTCTAAATAATCCAAAATTGCCAAAGATTCCACCACATTAAAATCTTCATCTATCAAAACTGGAATATGATGGAAAGGATTAATTGCCAAAAATTCTGGTTGAAACTGTTCCCCATCCAGATTCATTTCTACTAATTCAAACTCCAACCCTTTCTCCAACAATGTAATCCAGACGCGCCGAGAGTTGGGAGAAATCGGCACATGAAAAAGCTTCAACATAAGAAAACCTCAAAATTTCGATCGATAGAGCAAACAATTCTAATTTTAACACCTTCAACCCTTTTTATTCCGCCCACGCAAACTTATACCAATTCCTCGATCTACAGCTAGAGATTTGACCCCCCTGTAGTCCCAGGGCTATTTCATTCTCAATGCTAAATTTTAAAACCTAACCCCCCAGCCCCCTCTTCCCTACAAGGGAAGAGGGAGTAATTAATACTATTAAATATCGCAAAGATTTAATAGTATTAATTCTTCTCCCCTCTCCTTGCAGGAGAGGGGTTGGGGGAGAGGTCAAGCAATTTTTGGGGGGAGACTGAAACCGCCCTGGCCTTGGCAAGGGGGGACGGCGAAGCCGGGGGGTAGAGATTTGTAGTTATAGCTTTAAGAATAAGTTACCACCGGCAACGGTTCCGGCTTTAACAAACCCGTTAACATATCCTCCGGCCGCGACTGATAAGGCCACGCAAAAGCATGGCGGAAAGCCGCATTTTGACAGGCTTCTAATTGCCGGAAATCTATCACATCTAAAGTTAACAATGTCTCGTACTCAAAGGGTAAGCGGACATTGTGTAAACCCGCATTATCCGTGCAAATAGCAATATCAACTCCTGCGGTAAAACAGCGTTCAAACACTATTTTTAAATCCCGTAAATCAGTCAGCGTACCTGTTTTCAAATAAGTAGTAGGACAAACTTCTAAACATTGTCCAAGTCGTGCTACTTCTGGCAATAATTCGGGATATTTCAAAGGTATTTGAATCCCGTGACCGATTCGCATTAAATAGGGTAACAATTCAGGATAACAGCCAGAAGTAGTTTCGTAGAGATGACCAGTAGTTTTTAGCCCACGCGATCGCGCATACTTGTACAATCCCACAAACTCATCCAAGCGATCGGCAATACAAGCATCACCGCCAGCCAAATCGATCGCACAAACATATTCTCCCAAATCCGCCGCCAAATCAACAATCGCCTTATTAACTTCATAAGGTAAACGCGAGTGCATACATAAAATTTGGCTAGTCACAATCGGACAATCGCTCACCCGACTCGCTTTCCCCACAATCTCCACAATTTGTGCCATTAAATCAATTCTTTCAGACATCAGTAAATGTTCCGGTGTCCGCAAATAAGGCGTATAACGTAACTCTAAATAAGCTAAATTCTCAAAAATATAAGCTCCCCGCATCAAACGATAGATAAAATACGGCAGAGTTTCCGCCGTCTGCACGCTTTCCACCAGCGTATGCAATTCCAAATACTCATCCAAAGTATTACGCGGCTTCGTGTAAAAATCCTCAAACTCCGAGTATTCCCCAAATCTACCAGCGATCTGTGCATCGTGGCGTTCAAAATACCGCCACAGAATCCGGGGTACTACAGAACCGCCCAGATGACGGTGCAATTCAGCGTGTAAAGTCATAATATGTAAGAAGGAAGAAGGAAGAAGGAAGAAGGAAGAAGGAAGAAGGAAGAAGGAAGAAGGAAGAAGGAAGAGGGAAGAGGGAAGAGGGAAGAAGGAAGAGGGAAGAAGGAAGAGGGAAGAAGGAAGAAATATCTAACTTATAAAGAAACTCTTTCCAGTAAGTATCCTTTAGCCCCTAACCCTAGTAACAAAAATTAACAAAAATTAGTTTGACAGAAGTAACTCCCTATGTGCATAATTTGAGTTTGTGTCAACTTTAGCGTTTCGTGAGAGACCCTTGGCTAACGTAGTTGTAATCGGTGCCCAATGGGGCGATGAAGGAAAAGGAAAAATTACCGATTTGCTCAGCAAATCAGCAGATGTCGTTGTGCGTTACCAAGGGGGCGTGAACGCAGGTCACACCGTAGTGGTTAACGGCCAGACTTTCAAACTGCATTTAATCCCCTCTGGAATTCTGTATCCTGATACAGAGTGTATCATCGGCTCCGGGACAGTAATTGACCCGAAGATATTAATCCAAGAATTGGATCAACTAGATGCACTAAATGTATCATCGCGCAACTTGATGATATCTCAAACCGCCCATGTCACGATGCCTTACCACAGGTTGATTGACCAAGCATCGGAGGAAAAGCGCGGGATTCATAAAATAGGGACAACAGGCCGGGGAATTGGCCCTACCTATGCTGATAAATCAGAGCGCACGGGAATTCGAGTGCTGGATCTGATGGATGCAAAAGGGTTACGGAAGTTGTTGCAGTGGACAATTGATTATAAGAACGTAATTCTGGAAAAGCTCTACGATTTGCCGCCCCTTAACCCGGAAGTGGTGATTGAGGAGTATTTGGGCTATGCAGAAAGGTTGCGTCCCCATGTAGTGGATAGTTCCCTGAAGATTTACGATGCGGTTCAGAAGCGCCGAAATATTCTGTTTGAGGGAGCTCAGGGGACGCTGTTAGATTTGGATCACGGGACTTATCCCTATGTGACTTCTTCTAATCCGGTGGCGGGGGGCGCTTGTGTGGGTGCGGGTGTCGGACCGACGATGATCGATCGCGTGATTGGGGTGGCGAAAGCTTACACGACGCGGGTAGGTGAGGGGCCATTTCCTACAGAGATGGTGGATGGAGTTGGACAAGTTTTGTGCGATCGCGGTGCAGAATTTGGCACTACCACCGGTCGGAAACGCCGTTGTGGTTGGTTTGATGCCGTAATTGGCCGCTATGCGGTGCGAATTAATGGTTTAGATTGTTTAGCGATTACCAAGTTAGATGTTTTAGATGAATTAGAGGAGATTAAAGTTTGCGTTGCTTATGAAATTGATGGTCAACGCATCGAAGATTTCCCTAGTAGTTCTCGAACATTTGCGCGATGCAATCCGATTTATGAAACGCGGCCGGGTTGGAAAAAGTCAACAGAAGAATGCCGTACTTTAGAAGATTTGCCAAAGGAAGCTTTGGATTATCTGAAGTTTTTGGCAGAATTAATGGCAGTACCGATCGCGATCGTTTCTTTAGGAGCAAGTCGCGATCAAACTATCATTGTCGAAGATCCCATTCATGGGCCAAAGCGAGCTTTATTGTATGCTAACGGCACGTCCGTTGGTATGCAGGGCTAGAGCTTTTGCTAGAATCATGTCTGATGGTACTCGCAAAACCGATGAAGATCGACTAATCTACCAGCTAACTATTCACAGAGATTTAGTTGGCTGGGTGATTATAAAGTTAGCTCAATCTGGTATTAGATCCCAGAGAACAACTGGCAATAACCCTAAAGGCGACATTTTGATTATCAATTCAAATGATGCTTCACGAGTTAAAGAAATTATCTCCAGCATTCATAATCAATACAATGCCGTTAACCCCAATGAGTTACAATTCACTTTAGATAGAACTAGCACAAACCAACCCCACATAGAAATCAAAACCACATACCTTTTTGGAAAAGCCATCAATGAAATTATTGATACTGGTACTGTCATCGCAGTTGTCAGTGCAGAAAAAATCTCTCAACCTGGTAAAGCTAAATTTTTTCAAGCGGGTATAGTTTATGCTGAGAATATTCCCTTAAGTCAGTTTATGGATGTTGAGTCTCAGGAGTAATTCCATGTTTGACATCAGTTTTTATGCAGCAAATGGTGAGCCATCGGATTGTGTAAGAATCACAAAATCTATTTATGAATGGTTAGCAAAATCTCAATTTGCGAAGATTGGCATATCTATAGATACTCAACTTCACTTAGATGGGGAAGAGGTGATTTTACCAGTTGTTGAGTTAAATCAGGATATTCGCCAAAAATTCAGGGACTTTTTTCGCGATCAGATCGTTAGCGAAAGCAGTGCTATACTTACTAAGCTGGGGGATACCCATTCAAAAGAAGAGTATCAAAAAGAAACTTACTGTATGAAAAAACTCCTAGAATTACTCAAGTGTGTAGAAAACCCAAATTACCAGTATCTCCAGCGAGTCTAATAAATTTGAAATTTGTTAGCATAAATTTGCTACAATAGCATAGCAAGAAACCAAAATTCAGAAAATGGAACTCACAGTAGAATGTCAAAAGCGGGCAGAAGGCAGTAAACCCAATGCTCTCCGCCGCTCCGGTTTAATTCCCGCCGTGCTCTACGGTCACAAGGGTGCTGAATCAGTAGCCATCACTATTAATGCCAAAACTGTTGAAACACTGCTGAAAAAGCACGCTGTTAATAACACCCTAATTCAACTCAATATTCCCGATATTTCTTGGAGTGGCAAAACTCTTTTGCGGGAAGTGCAAGTTCACCCTTGGAAGGGTAATCCTTATCATCTTAGCTTTTTCTCCGTCGCTACTCAAGATAGTTTGGAAGTGGAAGTTAGTCTGCATTTTGTGGGAGAAGCGATCGGTGTCAAAATGGAAGGTGGTATCTTAGACCCCGTATTAACGCAACTCAAACTCAAGTGCAAACCTAACAACATCCCCGAAGCAATTAACGTTGATATTTCCAATATGCACGTAGGTGATGCTCTGCATATTCACGAATTACAATTACCTGAAGGAGCGATACCAATTGGGGAATCAGATCAAGTGGTTGTTTCCATCTTGGGAACTGGTGGCGCTCCAGAGAGTGCAGAAAAAACGGCTTAATTAATTCTATATTTAGCAGGGGCGAATGGCATTCGCCCACCATATATAGCTCTAGTCCCTAGCTATAATCTCGTTATCTTTAACTCGACTTTTCAACAAATAAGCCTTCATTTTCCCTTTACCTTTAATTTCAATTTCCCCGCGTTCTTCAAATAGATAAATATCTTTTAATCGCTGATAAGTTGACTCGGAAACTTGAATAGCGCCTGGAATACCATGAGATTCCATCCGAGAAGCTGTATTCACAGTATCGCCCCACAAATCATAGGCGAATTTTTTCCAACCAATCACTCCGGCTACTACTAAACCCGTGCTAATTCCAATCCGAATCTGAAAGTTTTGACCTTTTTTTTGATTGAATTCTACCAAAGTTTGCTGCATATCTAAACCCATTTCGGCAATTGCTTGAGCATGGTCTAACTGATTTTCTGGCAAACCACCTACTACCATGTAAGCATCTCCAATGGTTTTAATTTTTTCTAAACTATGACGTTCTACTAAATAATCGAACATCGAAAAAATCTCATTTAGTAGCCTAACTAATTCTGTTGGAGAAATCCGTGCCGAAAGCTCGGTAAATCCTACAATATCAGCAAATAAAACGCTAACTTCGGCGAAACTATCAGCAATAGTTTTCGGTTCTTTCTTCAAACGTTCAGCGATGGGTTGGGGCAAAATATTTAGTAACAAACGTTCGGATCTATCTCTTTCTGCTTCTAAGGCGCGGCGAGCTTTAAATTCAGCTTTTGCCAAGCGTTCGTAGAGATAAACTGACAAATTGCAAACGATACAAGCCCAGAATAAGTAAAGATATAACATGGCTGGAGCTACTGGCATGAGTTGTGGTTTTACTTGCAAATTCAGAGCAGCATTTACTCCAAAATAGTAGAATAAAACGCCCAGTTGTGCAGTCAAATGTAGGGGCCATCGGACAGGGGTAAGAGTAGCTTGACCAAAAAACATTAAACTCCAAGCGATGATATCAGGTTGAGCGGTGCTGTTGAGAGTTGCGCGTAATTGTGGGAGCAAAGTAGTTGACCATGATAACCATAAAAATATTAAAGTAGGCTGACGGCGGACTGCTGGAATTCGCAGGGATGCAATGCCAGCAAGGAGAAACAATTGAACTATAATTTGAGTAAGGAGTAAAGAACTATCGAAGTTTTTAGGGTTAAGGGTAAAATTGATTAGTTCTAGGATGCTAAAAGTCAAAAAAGTGAAAAATGCTAACCATAAACCCAAGGTTAGGCGACTGAGGCTAAAGCGATCGCGCCATGCTTCATAATCGGCTTTTATGTTAATTTTAGGATTACTCCCTAATCCTCTGGCAATTTCGGGAGAATCCTCGATCGATTCTGTTGTATCTATTTTGCTCAACTGGCCTCGCTTCATAGTAGATTTTGGGGGATTTAAGTGAGGTTTGCTGATGAGTTTTAGTGTACTCTTTCAATGTTACATTTAATGATTAATAATAGCAATTATAATTTTCCCGAAGTATTAGCGATGGAAATTCAAGGCGATCGACTCTCAACGGAGCAATTAGTTGAACGAATCTTGTTATCAGGCGAAGTAAGCCGTATTGATCGAGAACAACTGAAGTTAGCTTTACTCAATGATTCCATCACCGAAAAAGAGTTAGTCTTAATCGAGCAAGTTCTCGATCGAGTGCGAAAAGGGCTATTAAATATTGTTGATAAAAACTCAATTTAAGATGGGATTTAATCTTAAATTTTAGCTGAAATTCCCAATTACTAATCCCCAGTCTTGGCAATTAGTTTGCTTAGTTTTTCTCACTTCCCCGTCGTTAAAACAACTCATCCAGATTTGTTTCATCGTTGCGGGTAAGCTCTGAAGGGGGGCGATCGCTACTCCAGGCCCACCAAGGACAACCGCACTGACACTCGTAAAACTCCTGCCATTTGCGGCGGTGGGTTTCGGTGTAAACTGGCGATCGCCTATTGATCCAAACTCGTACCGCCTCAGTACAACTTGCGTCGCACTTGGGACAGCAAAATTTAAAAGCGTGTTTGGCTGATTCTGTCCAATTGGGAGGGTTTGGATCGAAAGCTTCCATCATAAAAATCTCCATCAGCTTTAGTCGCTAAGAGCGACTATCCTATAGATGAGCTAACTCTAACAAAATTTTAAACTTGGCATAAATTATGCTTTCTCTGGATTTTACACCTCACCTGTGTCAAAATGTTCCATTTAAAGCTAATTTCTTTAGTGTGGGATTGTCCCCACTCTCCAGTTGGAAATTAAACAGATTTCCCTTAGTCTCTCACAGCCATCTCTTAGGACTAGACTTATGTCTATATACAATCTCATCTCTTTTCTGGGCATTTTTGGTTTATGTGGGATTGCGTGGGCTTTTTCCGAAAATCGCCAACAAAAATATATCCCCTGGCGCGTTATTATTTGGGGCATTGGCTTACAATTAATTCTGGGTTTTTTAATCTTCCTATTTCCCCCAACTCGCATCGCCCTAGAGGGGTTTACTAGCTTATTAGACGGCGTATTTACCGCCGCTGACACGGGAGCTAGGTTTGTTTTTGGTAAAAATATTGTACCCATTCCCGGTCAAGATCCACCAATTAATCTGGGATACATTTTTGCCTTTAGAGCTTTGCCTACTGTTGTCTTTTTCTCTGGGCTAATGGCATTGCTTTACAACATTGGTGTGATTCAAATCGTCACCGAAGTATTTGCTAAACTTTTTTACCAAACTATGCGCTTAAGTGGCGCGGAAGCTCTCAGTGGTGCGGCTAATATTTTTGTAGGAATTGAAGCCGCAATTGTGGTTAAGCCCTATTTGCCCAGAATGACTCGCTCTGAACTTTGTGCGATTCTTTCTTGTTGTTTTGGGACGGCTGCTTCTTCAACTCTGGCAATTTATGTCAGTTTCCTCAAGCCAGTTTTTCCTAATATTTTAGGTCACTTAGTTTCGGCATCAATTATTGCCATTCCCGCTTGTTTTGTGATCTCGAAAATTTTAGTGCCAGAGACGGGAACACCGGAGACAATGGGTGGTATTCCCAAGGAAGAAAAAAAGTCCCAAGGTCGAGAATTTGTGGGGGAAGAAATCTCGGAAGTTGATGATTCTGAAGGTATACCTCAAGAAACTGTTGGCGGCGAACCAATTGAGCGAGTTAGCCCTTTAGATGCAGCTATTGTGGGGTCTTTAGATGGGGTGAAAATGGCAGTCGCGATCGCGGCAGTTTTGATTTTAATTCTAGGTTTAGTTTCTTTAGTTAACCAAAGTTTTGGCGCTCTAGCCGCGCTAAAAACTTCTACCAATCTACTGCTTAATCCCATCGGTCAAGTTTTCAGCGTAATCACCCTACAAAACATTCAAGGAGTTTTATTTTATCCCTTGACTTTATTAACCGGTGTCCCCTTGGAAGACTCTTGGGAAGCTTCGGTAATTATTGGCAGAAGACTGTTAGAAACTGCGATTCCTCCCTATCAATCTTTAGCAGAATTAGCTGGGAAAGGAGAGGTAAGCGATCGCACAGTTTTAATTGTTAGTTACGCCCTTTCTGGTTTTGCCCACTTAGCCTCAGTGGGAATTTTTGTTGGTGGTACTATTGCCTTAATTCCTTCTCGCCGGAAAGACATTTCTGAGTTAGGTTGGAAAGCTTTATTTGTGGGTACTTTAGCTACGATGATGATTGCTTGTATTGCTGGTCTATTTGATACTGGAGATCCCAGTATTCTCGGTCAAAAAAGCGCTCCGGCTGTGGCTCCAATCACGGCTCCGGCTACACCAAAATCATCAATATCGCCTAGTCCTGCAACATCTATAGCGCCGGCAATTGTGAAGCCAAGTCCCGTAGCTTCTCCTGTACAAACCTCTCCTAAACCATCTGTGAAAGCTTCTCCTAAAGCTTCTCCATCGCCTACAGTTTCTCCTTCTCCAAAAAGGTAAAATTCGTAGTACAATGTTTCTCAATTATATAGGTACAAAAACGACCCCCCCTAGCCCCCCCTTGCAAAGGGGGGGAACCCGGAAAAGCCCCCTTGTAAAGGGGGGGGAACCCGAAAAGCCCCCTTGTAAAGGGGGGGAACCCGAAAAGCCCCCTTGTAAAGGGGGGGAACCCGAAAAGCCCCCTTTCTAAGGGGGTTGGGGGTAGAGATATTGTACCTCAGAATATAATTCCGTTAGGTGCTGGTAATAGAATTATCAAAAGTATTCCTAATACAAATAATCCGCAAAAGTCTCGCCAATTATCCAATTCACTCACATCATTGAGGGCAGGTTCATCATTCAGTGAAATCAAAAATAAAAGCATAGCCCAAATCAATAGGCCAGGTTCTAATAAGGCAAGTAACAACATTAAAAATCGGGTAACTTGCCCAATTATCATGCTGGTTTTTTGACCAAAAATCGCATGAACAATATGTCCTCCATTGAATTGTCCAACTGGCATTAAATTAATTGCTGTTAGCATTAAACCTACGTAACCTGCTACAGCTATTGGATGTAAATTAATGGCATTGTCCGCAGTTAAAGCGCTTCCTAGTGTTAACTTACTCAAACTAGCTAATAATAGGGAAAAATGGGGATTAAAAGAGTTAAAATTTAAGATTCCTGATTGGGGAGATAGGGGAACAATTGTAGAATTAGCTAAACCCCAAATCAAAAATGGTAATGAACTCAAAAAACTGGCGATCGGTCCGGCGATGCTAATATCAAATAAGGCTTTTCGGTGGGGTATGGGTGTTCGCATCTGGGTAAATGCCCCTAAAGTACCGATGAAAAATGGCACGGGAATAAAATAAGGTAAAGTTGAGGGAATTTTGTAGAAGCGAGCCATTAGATAATGAGCAGATTCGTATAATCCTATAATTACGATTAGCGCGATCGAGTATGGCAATCCCTTTAGCAATAATGAGGGATCGGACTGTAGAGATTTTTCTGTAACATCGGCAATTTGTGCGCCGGCAATTGTGGTAGTAAATAGGGTGATAAATAATAAAGCTAAAGCGAATATTGGGCGGGTTAAAGGTGCTTTTTTGAGATAATTTTCAGAATTGGCTTTGAGGTTATTGGGAACTAGGGCAAAAAATGGTCGATCGCTGAGACTATTTTGAAACATGACTAAAAATCGATCGCCAAAATAATGCTCGATATTTTTTTTGATTGTTTGATAAGCTGCTTCTGGATTGGTTCGCAATTTACCGCGACAAATCACAATTTGAGAGCGATATTCTAAAGTTTGGAGATAATAAACTGACCAAGGAAAACAATCGCGTAGGTGAGCTTCTTCGGCTTTGTCAATTGGGCAAAGATGAGTTTTTTCTTGGGTGGTTTTGGCTGAATCCTGTGAGGTGGATTGAGTTGCGATCGCAGGTGTTTCTCTGCGTCCCCAATAAACCAAAAACCAGTATACAACAGGACAAATTAATAAAGGTGCGATCGCCAATATTAGAGGTATCGGTTGACGGGAACCGTGAGTTAAAATCCAGGTGCTCCAAATCAATGCCGGTGTCATCATTACCAACCACAAAAGCCACAGGGGAGTACGGGTGATCTGAGCGATTCCCCGCTGCAAAATAAAGTATGTAATCAGTGATAGTAAGAGTAACCATAATAGAGATAGCATGATATTTATTCCAGTCCTGATAATACTTCCTTGAAACCAGAGAATTTGACATCTAAACAACCCAGAATCGTGCTAGAGCAGATTTTTGCTTTCCCACCTAACAGGGATACGCTGGGAGCGACATCTTACTTAATTGTAGAGAACCAAAATAATATTTTGGTGGACTGCCCGGCCTGGGACGAGATAAATGAGGCATTTTTACGCTCTGTTGGTGGGGTACAATGGTTATTTATTACCCATAGAGGTGCTATTGGCAAGGTGAAAGAGATTCAGCAAGCGACGGGGTGCGCGATCGCTATCCAAGAACAAGAAGCTTATCTTTTACCCGGTTTAAATGTAACGCCATTCGGTGAAAATTTTACCCTGAGCGATCGAACTCAGGCAATTTGGACACCTGGACATTCACCCGGTTCTTCCTGCCTGTATTATGCTAATAGTGGCGGTGTATTGTTTACAGGACGGCATTTACTACCCAACCAAGCAGGTATCCCCACACCCCTGCGAACAGCTAAAACTTTTCACTGGCCTCGACAAATCCAAAATGTACAATTGCTCATAGATCGCTTTTCCCCAGAGACTTTACATTATATTTGTCCGGCCGCAAACACAGGACTATTGCGAGGAAAACGAGCGATCGCACAAGCTTACGAGCAATTAGCTAAACTTGATTTGGCTACTTGTTTGCACGCTCAACCTGGATTGTCAAGTTAAAGTATGGACAAAATATAAAATTGTTTGAATTCACCCTAAAAATGATACTATCAATATATAGGTGTGATTTTAAATCAGTTAATGTTACTTCTTAGATGCCCTTACTCTTAAGGTCTTCTGCCCTTAGTCCAGTTCCTTAAAAAAGGCGTAACTTAACCAGATTTAAGATGACTTTTTACCTCGATTTTGTTTCAATTGTTACGGAAAGAACTTTTATGTCTACTGCAACCGCCCACGTTAATGCACCCGATCTCTCCACCGACGACTACTTAGTCCTCGGTTTAGCTACCTGCTTTATCAAAGAAGATGGAGAAGTTCACGAAGTTAAAGTCATAGAACCCATTCCCTCCGCAGCTTTAGAAGCGATTATCAAAGGAATTCCCACTTCTTATCAAATAGCTTGCGGCACAACTTTAGGCTCTGTTTTAGATGGTGAAACCCTCCAAGTTCCACCAGAATTTCCCGCAGATGCTCAATTTAGCGATGAGTTTATTTTTAGAGCGATCGCGACTACTCGCACCTATAAATCTCGTTCCCAAGCTCAATCTCATATTCCTGTCGGCACAGTACGACAAGATTTTAACTACTCATTAGAACGGAAGCGTGTCCTCAATTCTACACGAATTGTTAACACAGAAGATAATGTTAAACAACACTCTCACACTCACAAAGTTTTATAGATAGATGACAGAAAAACCGGGTCGATCGAATACAACTCGTGCTTTCAGCGCTCTAGTATTCAACCAAAAATCCGGTTTTTCTCATCGGCATAACTTCCAATCTAAATAGTTTCAACAGTTAATTGACCGTATCTTTTTACCCAAATTTATAGTTAAGAATATGCAAAACTTCAAAGATTTACAATTACCCAAATTAATTAAATCTTCACCAAAACAACCATCTCAAAGGTGGCGGACTCGCAATCTTAGCTTATTCTTAATCATCTTTGGAGTTACAGCAGCAGTAAGTGTCACGGCTTTACTCAGTTATCAAATTGTGCGGGACTTAATTCTTGGTAACTTAAAACAAAATGCTTTATTAAAAATTCGGCGCGAAAGTCAAGACATCGATCAATGGCTATCGAACCGTAAAACCGAACTAAAAACTATTGCTAATACTCCCTTAGTTCAGTCTATGGATTGGTCAATAGCAGCCCCTTATTTCAAACTAGAATTAGAACGGATTAAAGAGTTCTATGGTTTTGTATTAGCCGAACCCGATGGTTCTTACTACATCACACCATTGGGTCGATCGAATTTGAATGTCAAAGACCGCAAACATTTTCAAAAGGGAATGGCTGGACAAACATACGTCGCCGATCCCGCGATTTCTCGTGCGCTGAAAGTGACAGTAGTGCCGATTGCTACTCCAATTTTTGCCCCTGAATTAAATACTGGAAAACCGATTGGGGTATTAATTGCTTCGATTAGTGTAAATCGATTAACTCAAGTTGTATCTGGTTTGAAATATGGCGAAGGTAGTTACGCATTTGCCCTCAATTCTAAAGGGATACCAATAGTTCATCCCAATCCAAGTTTAATGGGAAATATTGACAAACCAGCACCGAGTTTTTTAGAGGCAAAAGATCCCAATTTAGCTAAACTTGCTCGGCAAATGGTTGACAAAAAAAGTGATATTGAATTAATCGAAATTGAGGGGAAATGGGTTTATGCTGCCCACATTAGTCTCAATGAGGTTGACTGGTCTATTGCTCTAGTAATTCCGCGATCGCAGTTAGAAAAAGAACTCAATGCCCTAAATATCTTAGCCTCCGTCTTAGGGATCTTATTAGGTGCAGCAATGTTAGCAGGTATTATGTTAGTCAAAGGATTTGAGAAAACTCGCGTCCGTGCCGAAACCGAAGCACTCCTAAATCGACTAACTAAACGCATTCGTGCCTCCTTAAACCTCGATGAAATTCTGGAAACTACAGTAGAAGAAGTAGGAAATCTACTGCAATTAGAACGAGTTAGTTTTGGTTGGTACGATCGCCATCAAGATACCGTAGAAATATCATGGGAATATTGCTCAAAAGATTTAGAGAAACAATTAGGATTATTTTATTTAGCATCACCAGGAGAGTTGGCAACCCGACTTCAACAAGGTGAATCAATACAATTGTTACCAGTTAATTCTGATAGTAACAATCTGGAAGAATCCGAGCATTTAAAACTTAAAAAGCGCTGTTATTTAGCAATTCCCATTTTTATTGATAGCGATCGTCAAGGATATCTCATCGCCAGTACCGCACGGAAAATTGGTGGTAAAAATGAAACACAACTTTTACAAGCCGTTGCCGATCAATTAGCCATCGCCATTACCCAATCGCATCTCTATACTCAAACTCAGGAACAAGTTAAACTTTTAGATCGAACTTTAACGGAACTAAAAAGAACTCAGTCTCAGTTAGTACAGAGCGAAAAAATGTCTTCATTAGGTCAATTAGTCGCCGGAATTGCTCACGAAATTAATAACCCTGTCAGCTTTATTTATGGTAATATAACTCATGTCAATGAAAATATCAATGAGTTTATTAAAATCCTTGAATTATATCAGCAATACTATCCCGAACCTGCCCTAGAAATTCAACAGGAAATAGAGGCAACTGACCTAGATTTTATCAGTAAAGATTTAGAACATATTCTCAATTCCATGAAACAGGGTGCAGACCGAATTCGCCTCATAGTGTTGTCTCTGCGTAATTTTTCTCGACTTGATGAAGGAGAAAAAAAAGAAGCAGATATCCACGAAGGTATTGACAATACTTTGCTATTGCTGCAAAATCGGTTAGAAAACCAAATTAGTGTAATTAAATCTTACAGTAATTTACCTAGAATTGAGTGCTATCCTGGTCAACTAAATCAAGTATTTATGAATCTCTTTGCTAATGCCATTGATGCTTTAAACAGTTGTGAAATTCCTGAGAAAATTATTACTGTAAAAACCGCATTATTAGAGAAGAATGAAGGGCGATTTGTCAGAATCGCGATCGCGGATAACGGTTCCGGTATTTCCCCAGAAATTCAACCCAAAATATTCGATCCGTTTTTTACTACTAAACCCGTTGGTAAAGGGACTGGAATGGGATTGGCAATTAGCTATCAAATTGTGACCGAAGTTCACAGTGGTACAATTAGCATTGAAACGCCATCATCAGGGGGTGTAGAGGTTTTAGTGGAAATCCCGATCGAAGATCGAGTTAATGTGAATACTCTCAATCAAATAGTAAAACCATGAGAAACTTAAAAGGTTTACAATTGCCAAAATTTAGTCAACCCTCACAAAAAAAATCCTCCCAAGGGTGGCGAAATCGTTATCTGACCCTATTCCTAATCATCGGAGGAATTACAGCAACAATAAGCGGAACTGTTGTAATTAGCTATGAAATTGTACAAGGGTTAATTCTTGATAAATTAAAGCAAAATGCGTTATTAACAGTCCGGCGAGAAAGTCAGGAAATAGATTGGTGGTTAAGTATCCATAAAACCGAACTCAAAACTATCGCTCATACATCATCAATTCGGTCTATGGATTGGTCAATAGTTGCCCCTTATTTAAAACTAGAATTAGAACGCATTCAAGAGTTCTATGGTTTTGCCCTTGCAGAACCTGATGGCTCTTACTATACCACAAAAATTGGTACTCGATCTCATGCAAATATCAAAGACCGCAAATATTTTCAAAAGGCAATTGCTGGAGAAACATACATCTCAGATCCATCTGTTTCTCGTAATATAAACGTGACATTTGTTCCCATGACCACTCCAATTTTTGCCAATGGATTAAATACTGGAAAGCCGATTGGGGTATTAATTGCTACGATTAGTATAGAGAGGTTAACCCAACTTATATCTCTCTTGAAATATGGCGAAGGTAGCTACGCATTTGCCCTGAATTCCGCAGGCGTTCCGATCGTCCATCCTGACCCAAATTTAATGGGAAATATTGACAAACCAGCACCGAGTTTTTTAGAGGCAAAAGATCCCAATTTAGCTAAACTTGCTCGGCAAATGACTAATAATAAAACCGATATTGAATTAATCAAAATTGATGGTCAATGGGTTTATGTTGCCTACGTTAGCCTCAAGGAAGTTGACTGGTCTATTGCTCTGGTAATTCCGCGATCGCAGTTAGAAAAAGAACTCAAAGCTTTAAATCTCTTAGTCACCGTCTTAAGCATATTATTGGGTGCAGCAATATTAGCAGCAATTATTCTCGTCAAAGTCTTCGAGACAACTCGCATTCGTGCCGAAACTGAAGCGCTATTAAATCGACTAACTAAGCGGATTCGTGCCTCCTTAAACCTCGACGAAATTCTGGACACAACAGTTGAAGAATTAGGAAATATGCTGCAATTAGAACGAGTCAGTTTCGGTTGGTACAATCGCCATCAAAAAACTTTAGAAATCTCTTGGGAATATTGCTCAAAAGGTTTACAGAAAAGATTGGGATTATTTTATTTAGACTCACCAATCGATTTAGCAACCCGACTTCAGCACAGTAAATCCGTGCGATTGTCACCAGTTAATTCTCATAGTAGAAATTCTCAAGAATCGGAACACTTGAAACTTAAAAATCTCTGTTATTTAGCAATTCCCATTTTTATTAATACCGAGCGTCAAGGATATCTCCTCGCCAGTGCAAAGCGCAAGTTTGGCGGTAAAGATGAAACACAACTTTTACAAGCCGTTGCTGACCAATTAGCGATCGCCATTACCCAATCTCATCTCTATACCCAAACTCAGGAACAAGTTAAACTTTTAGATCAAACTTTAACGGAACTAAAAAGAACTCAATCTCAGTTAGTGCAGAGCGAAAAAATGTCTTCCTTGGGTCAATTAGTCGCTGGAATTGCCCACGAAATTAATAACCCAGTTAATTTTATTTATGGTAATATTACCTATGCCAATGAATACATCAAGGATTTCATTAAAATCCTTAATTTATATCAGCAACACTATCCTGAACCTGCCTTAGAAATTCAACAGGAAATAGAGGTGACAGACCTGAATTTTATCATTGAAGATTTGCGACGTATTCTCGATTCCATGAAACAAGGAGCAGAGCGAATTCGCCTCATAGTTTTGTCTCTGCGTAATTTTTCTCGACTTGATGAAGGAGAGAAAAAAGAAGTAGATATCCATGAAGGTATTGACAATACTTTACTGCTGCTGCAAAATCGACTAGAGGACAAAATTACAGTCGTTAAATCTTACAGTAAGTTACCTAAAGCTGAATGCTACCCCGGTCAACTAAATCAAGTATTTATGAACCTATTTTCTAATGCTATTGATGCGTTAACTAGCAGTGAAATTCCAGAGAAAATAATTTCCGTAAAAACGGCATTATTAGAGAAGACTGAAGGGAGATTTGTGACGATCGCGATCGCGGATAACGGTCCCGGTATTTCCCCAGAAATTCAACCCAAAATATTCGATCCGTTTTTTACTACTAAACCCGTTGGTAAAGGTACTGGCATGGGATTGGCAATTAGCTATCAAATTGTGACGGAAGTTCACGGAGGGAAAATTAGCATTGAAACTCCATCATCAGGCGGTGTAGAAGTTTTAGTGGAAATCCCGATCGAAGATCGAGTTAATGCCAACAACCGCCCTTAATTTTAATAACATACATCCTCAACCAATACCAATACCTTGAGAGCAAAAGTTACCGATTATTCTTCATCCCAAAATTCTTGGGTATATCCAAGTTTTTTGGCCGCAGCACGTTCAGAAGAACTTAAATCATCCCAGTATTGATCGTTAGAAGCAGGAGGATTAGTCTCTTCCTCCCAACTATCCTCATCCCAACCTAGAACACCCCAAACTTCTTGTTCTTCGCTGCTCAAATCACTCCAACTTAAATCATCCCAGGTATCGCCGGGATCGCCTGTTACTTCACGAATACTTGCCATTTAGTACCTCTTAAAGATTTTCAAGGTTGATTTTTAGTGTATGAGCCTGATTCTACCACACGATCCAAATTACCGACAAAATTAAGGTTTATTTTTGATTAACAAATGATTAAAAAATGAAAATGTCAATCGATCTAGCAATTGATTTTGCAAAAACTAACTAAATCCTTCCCATTTTAAGTTAAACTAAACTTGTCTAAAATAGCAACATTAATTTAAAGGAGCAAAATATCATGCTGAAACTTTATGGAGGAGTCCGCAGTCGAGCTTCGATCGTCAAGTGGTACTTAGAAGAAATTGAGGTTCCTTACGAATTTGTCTTGTTGGATATGTCAGTCGGAGAACATTTGCAGTCAGATTTTTTGGCAATTAATCCCTTTGGTAAAGTTCCTGCGATCGTAGAAGTAGAAGGAGATTTTAAACTCTGGGAATCAGGAGCAATTTTACTTTACTTAGCTCAAAAATATGGTAAAATGCCCCAATCTTTAGAAGCCCAAGCTGAAATTATGCAGTGGATCTTATTTAGCAATGCCACTTTAGGACCAGGAATTTTTGGACAAGAAAATCGCGAACGTGAAACCCCTCGTTTATTAACCCCACTTAATGGAATGTTAGAGAAATGCCCGTTTTTAATGGGAGATGAATTTGGTGTTGCCGATGTAGCCGTTGGTGCAATATTAGCTTACATTCCAATTTTTCTCAAATTAGATTTGAGTGCTTATCCAGCCATTTTAAACTATCTTAAACAGCTTTCTGAAAGACCTGCTTTCCAAAAGGCAATGGCTGGAATGAAATAATACAGCGGTTCCCGCTGTAATGAAACACAGTAGGGACACGGCAATGCCCATTGGTGTCAACTTAGGCTAAAACCCGCCAGGGACTTAAGTCCCTGTCTAATAAATTAAGTCCTCTGAAGAGGACTAATTAAGTTTCAAACTCTTCTTAGTCCTCTTCAGAGGACTTGATCTTTGAGACAGGGGTTTTAACCCCTGTCGGACTAAGGATTTAGCCTTAAGTTGACACCAATGGGCATTGCCTTGTCCCTACGAGGATGGCGAGATACATTTCGAGAAATCTTTGTTCGATCCTTTGTTAAAAATCAATTATTCCTCATTCACTATTGTACTTAAATCTCCAGCCAAATAAATCCGATGGGCTACCAAATGCCAGATCATGCCAATACCAATAACTCCCAAACCAACTAACCAAACTTGCCAATCCAGACAAAAGGCTAAAACTACCGAAGATACGAGAGAAATCCAAGTTATTCCGATTGGATACAAACGTTCTTCATCGCTGAGACGCAGTGTTGCTAAAGCCACAACAAAACACCGATAAAGAGCACCAAAAGTTCCAAAAGCCCAAGTAGTTTTTACATTGCCAATTAAAACTAAAAGTCCGATCGCACTTCCCACAACTATAACTGCCCAATAGGGTGTTGAACCAGCACTGTTTAATTTAGTAAGAAAACTGGGCATATCTCCTCGCCTACCCATCGCTAAAATCAAACGAGATAAACTCAAAATTGTACTAATCAAGATACTCAGCATTGCCGTAACCGCACCAATCATCACGATTGTTGGTGCAATAGGAATACCAAAACTTTCAGCTACAACTGCTAACGGTGCTGCTTTCTCTCTCGCGGCTTCACTAAAAGCTAATGGACCAATTGAACCCAAACTAACTATTGCTAACCCCAAGTAAAGTATCATAGTAAAAACTATCGTAGTAATTACCGATCGAGGGATATTTTTTTTAGGTTCTATTACCTCTTCACTCAGAAGAGCTATGCGAGCCGCACCATTGTAAGCAACAAATAATAAAGCAATTGATTGTAGCTGATTTCCGATCCATTTACTACCGTGAATCTCAGGCAAATGAATATTTGTCAACGCATTCTCTGGAAAAACAATTAAGCCGACAACGATCAAGAAAAGCAATGATGTAAGTGTTACTGATAGCACCACTAAAGTTGTAATTTTAGAAGTTCGTAGGCCAGCCAAAACCACTAAAGTAATTATCAAAATTGCTACTTCAGCTAGAGGTATTAGATAGCCTCTATCAGTCACATGAATGGTATTTAACAAATAGCCAGAAAAGCTGAGGGCTGCCGTCGCTGCTACAGCCATTTTGCCTAAAAGAAATAACCAACCAGCAGTAAAACCGAACCAAGGATTTAGGAATTTGTAACCATACTCGTAAATACCACCATTAACAGGATGATTAACAGCAAGTTGAGTGAGGTTAAGACTATTACAAGCTACCACAAATCCAGTTATAACTAATGCTACAATTACGGCAGAACCAGATATCTCAGTAGCCAGACTAAGACTCACAAAAATCCCTACTCCGATTACCGAACCTAATCCCATGATGGTTGAACCAAACCAACCTAGCTCTTTTTTTAGTTGCTTGGGTTCATTTTCTAAGACATTATTGTTTTCTGCGCTCATCTCTTTATTGTTTGGGTGTTGTCTAATCACTTAAGGATCTTACACGATTATGGAAGTTAACCTAAGTCTAAAATAGGTTAAAATTTGACTAAAGGACAAATTAGATTCAGATATTACTCCCAAAAAATGCGATCGCATCCTTCAAAGCCGCAATAAATACATCAATTTCCTCACAAGTATTGTAAAAATACAAACTCGCCCGCGCACTAGCTGTAATACATAAATAACGGTGCAAAGGCTGAGTACAATGATTACCAGAGCGAATAGCAACCCCCGCTTGATCTAACATTTCAGATAAGTCATTAGGATGCAAATCTTTAACATTAAAAGCGGCTAAAGCGGCTCTCCCTTCACCATTAATATCAGGCTTTGGTCCATACAGCTTAATATCAGGAATTTCGCGCAATTTTCGGAAGAGATAAGCGGTTAATTCTGCTTCATAGGCATGAATTTTATCCAGACCTATATTACTTAAATAATCTATTGCTGCACCCAAAGCGATCGCTTCTCCAATTGCCGGAGTACCCGCCTCAAATTTGTGCGGTAAATCAGCATAAGTAGAATGGTCAAGAAATACATCAGCAATCATCTCACCACCACCCATAAATGGAGGCATCGATCGCAGTAAATCTAACTTACCATACAGAAAACCAATGCCAGTAGGAGCGCACATTTTATGACCAGAAGCTACTAGCCAATCACAATCTATCGACTGCACATCTACCTTCAAATGCGGTAAACTTTGGCAACCATCAATTAAAACTTTTGCCCCGTAATGGTGAGCAATTTCGCAAATTTCTTTCACCGGATTAATACAGCCTAAAGCATTAGAAACATGAACAACAGAAACCAACTTAGTTCGATCCGAAACTAAAGTTTTAAACAGTTCTAAATCAAATTCTTGAGTATCAGTTAATTCCACAAACTTTAGCACCGCACCAGTCCTTTTTGCCACAAATTGCCAAGGGACAATATTGCTATGATGTTCCATTACTGAAAGGATAATTTCATCACCTGGTTGCAGGTTACTAAATCCCCAAGAATAGGCAACTAAATTAATCGCTTCACTCGCATTACGAGTATAGATAATTTCTTGTCGAGAAGCCGCATTGATAAAAGCTGCAATCTTATCTCGCGCTGCTTCATAGGCATCAGTAGCTCTACCACTAAGCGTATGAGCACCCCGATGGACATTAGAATTATCTTGTTGATAGTAATCTCGCAAAACATTGAGGACAACTAAAGGCTTTTGAGAAGTAGCTGCATTATCTAAATAAACAAGGGGTTGGCCGTTAACTTGCTGGTCTAAAATTGGGAAATCTGGACGAACTTTAGAGGCTAAGGTTCTTGCTTGAGTAATAGTCATTTTTTTTGGTAATAGGTAATAAAATCGCTTGATCTTTAGTCCTCTTAAGAGGACTTTAGCTATGAGACGGGGGTTAAAACCCCCGGCGGATTGACAACGTAACAACGAGAAAAATTAAGTGCGACTTGCAACAATACGTGCCAGCATTTCTCGCACCGCACCGACAGGTAACTGATTGAGAATTTCGGCAGCAAAGGCATTGATTAACAAATTGCGGCTCATTTCTTCATCTAAGCCGCGACTTTGTAGATAAAACACCTCATCATCTTCTAATTGACTGACAGTTGCACCGTGCGAACACTTAACATTATCAGCGACAATTTCTAACTGCGGCTTAGTATCAACCCGTGCTTTTTGTGATAACAACAAATTGCGGTTTAACTGTCCCGCATCAGTCAATTGTGCAACTTTTGGCACAAAAACTTTACCGTTAAATACAGCATGAGCCTTACCATCAATAATGCACTTATGTAATTGGCGACTTGTCCCATGAGGATGATTAAAACCAATGACACTGTGAGTATCGGCCAATTGTTCGCCGCCAATTAGTGTTAAACCATTTAGAGTTGTCTCAGTCCCCTCACCAGTCTGAGTAACTTCTAAATTGTGACGAGATATTTTCGCCCCCAAACTAATCGCATGGCAAGTATAACGGCTATTGCGAGATTGCGAGATTGCACTCTTGCCAATATGAAACGCTTTTCCACCTTCTCGCTGAAGACGAAGGTGATTAACATTGGCATTTTCACCTACTACTATATCTGTCACCGCATTGGTGAAACTAGCAACATTGCCAAGGGTTGCATAATCTTCAACCAGAACGATACTACTACCCGGTTCAGCTATTACTAAACAGTGTGGTTGGCACATCACCGGAGTTGCACCAGGAACAGTAAAAAATAGCAAATGAATGGGAGTATCAATTGCCTTATTTGCCGGCACAAATACCACCGCTGAATCTACTAAACCGGCTATATTTAAAGCAGAAAAAACATCATTCTGCTGCTGGTACTTACTCAAATACTCTCTAATGCCAGAATGATAAGGCCCCGGTGCATTAGATAGATTACCAGCATAAAACTCTAAGGCTAAAGTCGGTAGTAAGGATGATTGAACGTTAGACAATTGTGAGGAATAATAACCATTGATAAAAACCAAACGCAATGGTAAATCATCCTTAGAACTCACTGGTAAAGTTATATCAGACAAGCTAATATCTAACTGCTGATTTTCCGCTACCTGAAACGGAATTTCTAACAGTGGTGACAAGTTTGTAAACCGCCATTCCTCATCTCTGGTAGTGGGAAAAGTCGCAGCCAAAACATATTCTGTCGCCATATCCCGCAAATCTTTTAAACCGTAAGCACAAGTTTCCCGCTTACCTTTACCAAGTTGGCGAAACTGACTAACTAAATCAGGTAAAAACGTTTCTCGATTAATCACTGGTGTAGTCATCGCGCCCCCACCTCCGATGCTTCAGCTTCCACTACCCAATCATAACCACGTTCTTCTAATTCCAAGGCCAATTCTTTATCACCAGTAATCAAAATTCGTCCGCCTTCCATGACATGAATGTAATCTGGCACAATGTAATTTAATAGCCGCTGATAGTGAGTAATTAACAACATGGCATTTTCAGCATTTGCTAACTGATTCACACCATTGGCGACAATCTTCAGCGCGTCGATATCTAAACCCGAATCAGTTTCGTCTAAAATCGCTAATTTCGGTTCTAACAATGCCATTTGCAGAATCTCATTGCGCTTTTTCTCACCACCAGAAAAACCCTCATTCACACTGCGACCCAGAAAAGCCGGATTCATCTTAACAATATCTAACTTTTGCTCTACTAAATCTTGAAAATCAAAAGCATCCATTTCTTCCAATCCCTGATGCTTCCGACGGGAATTGTAAGCCACGCGCAAAAAGTCCAGATTACTTACCCCCGGAATTTCCAAAGGATATTGAAAAGCCAAAAATACCCCCGCCAAAGAACGTTCTTGTGGTGATAATTCCAGCAAATTTTGCCCTAAGAAAATCACCTCGCCACCCGTCACCGTATAAGCAGGATGACCAGCCAAAATCTTAGAAAAAGTGCTTTTCCCCGAACCATTTGGCCCCATAATTGCATGAATTTCACCCGCCTTAATCTCCAGATTCAAACCCTTAAGGATTTGGGTCCCATCAACATCAGCAGTCAAATCCCGAACAGACAAAATTACCGGACTATTTTCAACAATCATCTCTCTTTTTTCTCCTCTGCGCCCTCTGCGGATGGTGTGCGGTTCGTTATTTTAAAAACATTCTAGCAATATCAGGACTCTTTGGATTAACAATTAATCTTTCCTGCTTAATGTCAATTAAAACATCCATTGCTTGCATCGGAATTGCCCCCAGTAAAACCTCAACTTCCCCAGGAATAACCATTGCACTGACAATTGCTTTCCGGTTCTCAAACCTGATTTCTACAGGTCCAACAACCTCCACATCCATCACTGAACCATCTGCCAATTCTGCCTGCTGCTCATCAATTTTCAGCAAATTTAATTGATTTTTGATGGACTCAGTAATCATTAATAGAGAAGCCCCGTTATCTACTAAAGCTTTCACCTTCATGGATTTAATCTGGTCTTCTGGAATGTAGCCTCTCCGATGTAAGGCTACATCGTCGCTACTAATCAGTTCAATTTCTGCGTATGTAATTCCCATTTTTTTGCTCTTAGGTAAACTTAGAATGTTGGTCATAATTTGGTCTTACTTAAGAAGCATTCTCGCAATATCAGGACTTTCTGGATTAACAATCAATTGTTCCCGCTTGGGGTCAATCAAAACATCCATGTCCTGCATCGGAATTGCCCCCAGTAAAACCACATTACTATTAGGAACAACCATCGCTCTCACAGTTGTGATCCGATTCTCAAACCTGATTTCCACAGGGCCGACTATTTCTAGCCGGACTATCGAACCATCAGCTAATTCTGCCTGCCTTTCATCAATTTTACGCAGATTTAGCTGATTTTTCACTGCTTCAGTAATGGCTAACATGGAAGAACCACTATCTACCAATGCTCTCACCTTGATAGATTTAATTTGGTCTTCTTGGATGTAACCTTCTCGAAACAGTGCTCTATCGTCACTGCGAATCAGTTCAATTTCTGCGTAAGTAATTCCCATGTTTTTTGTTTTCATTTGAATTAACCATTTTTGTGAGGGTTACGGTGGCATTACATTGGTATCAACTGTCATCCAAAGGCCGCCAGGGGTTAAAACCCCTGTCTAATAGTTTAAGTCCTCTGAAGAGGACTAATGCACTTCTCCAATAATTCTTGTTGAGCAGAGATCCTGCCTACTTTTAACTTGCTTTTATGGAGAAGAAGAATGAATTTAACAGTCCTCTTTAGAGGACTTAAGCTGTGAGACAGGGGTTTTAACCCCTGTCGGACTTGAATGCCCACCCAAAAATTAACCAACACTGCCTTCTAACTTCAAGCTTAATAACTTGTCAGCTTCCACAGCAAACTCCATCGGCAATTGATTGAAAACATCCTTACAGAAACCACTAATCATCATCGAAATCGCATCTTCTGTGGAAATTCCCCGCTGTGCAAAGAAAAACAATTGATCTTCGCCAATTTTAGAAGTAGAAGCTTCATGCTCCACCCTCGCCGTATTATTCTGCACTTGAATATAAGGGAAAGTATTAGCCTGAGCATTATCCCCAATTAGCATCGAATCGCACTGAGAATAATTCCGAGAACCCTGAGAATTTGGCCCCATTT
The DNA here is from genome assembly GCA_001698425.1 of Oscillatoriales cyanobacterium USR001. Lineage (GTDB taxonomy): Bacteria > Cyanobacteriota > Cyanobacteriia > Cyanobacteriales > Microcoleaceae > Kamptonema. The sequence goes on from MBRE01000087.1 coordinate 133,234, forward strand.
TCACCAAGCCGCGATAGCTATTGGATGACTTGCCGGCCGAAATTCCCTTAGAGATAATCGTGCTTTTGGTGTTTTTGCCGATATGTACCATTTTGGTACCAGTATCAGCTTGCTGCTTGTGATTTGTCAGCGCCACTGAGTAAAATTCTCCCACTGAATTGTCACCAACTAGGACACAACTAGGATATTTCCAAGTAATTGCCGAACCGGTTTCTACCTGCGTCCAAGAAATCTTAGAATTGACTCCTTGACACAAACCCCGCTTAGTGACAAAGTTGTAAATGCCGCCTTTACCATTTTCATCGCCGGCGTACCAATTTTGCACCGTTGAATACTTAATGTCAGCGTTATCTAAGGCGACTAATTCCACAACAGCAGCGTGTAATTGGTTAGTATCAAACATCGGTGCAGTGCAACCTTCTAAATAGCTCACACTACTGCCTGATTCAGCGATGATTAATGTGCGTTCAAATTGCCCAGAATCACCGTTGTTAATCCGAAAATATGTGGACAATTCCATTGGGCATTTGACATTTTTGGGGATATAAACAAAGGAACCGTCGCTAAATACCGCAGAATTGAGGGCGGCGAAGTAGTTATCACCTACGGGTACAACGCTACCGAGATATTTTTCTATCAGTTCGGGATAGTCTTTTACTGCTTCCGAAATCGAACAGAAAATTACGCCATCTTTAGCTAGTTTTTCTCTGAAAGTGGTAGCGACAGAAACGCTATCAAACACGGCATCAACGGCAACGTTACTCAGCCTTTTTTGTTCAGATAAAGAAATCCCTAATTTCTCAAAAGTTTCTAACAAAACTGGGTCAACTTCATCGAGGCTGTTGAGTTTTTTTGCCTTTTGTTTAGGCGCAGAATAATAAATGATTTCTTGGTAATTAATGGGGGGGTAGCTGACGTGGGGCCAAGTGGGTTCGGTCATTTTTAGCCATTGCCGATAGGCTTTGAGGCGAAATTCCAGCATGAAAGCGGGCTCATTTTTCTTGGAGGAAATTAGGCGGACGACATCTTCGCTGAGGCCGCGAGGGATGGTATCTGACTCAATTTCGGTGATAAAGCCGTATTTATAGGGTTGATTGACTAGGGTTTGGACTGTAGCACTCATTTTCTTGTGTTCTCTCGTATTGGGGACGGTTCTCTTAGGATGGCAGACGGTAATGGTCTACTGTGGTAGAGTCTGTTTTGGACTGACTCCAAGTTAAACAACAGATTTGTTACTTAAGTCTATTTTAAGGTACATTAGCAATAGTGATATTGTCAAAGTCAAAAATATATTTTTGTGAAAATGATGACAACGACTCAGCAGCATTCGACCAAACAGGACATCCTCCAATACTTACTCCGGGAGGGGAAGGCGACGGCCTTGGAGTTGGCGGATTCCTTGGAGGTAAGTCCCCAGGCGATTCGTCGTCACCTCAAGGATTTGGAAGCGGAGGGGTTAATTCAGTATCGATCGCTACAGTCGGGTATGGGTCGGCCTCAGCATATTTATGAGCTTACGACTCAAGGGCGCGATCGCTTTCCTAATCGTTATAGCGAATTTGCAGTTTCTCTCCTCGATACTTTAACCGAAACTGTCGGTCGCGATGGTGTAATTGCGCTATTAGAAAAACAGTGGGAACGTAAGGCAATGGAATATCGGCGTTTGTTGGGTGTGGGTTCTGTGCAAGAACGGGTTGCGAAGTTAGTAGAAATTCGCAGGAATGAGGGTTATATGGCCGAATACCATCCCGTAGAAACTAACAATTTTCAACATCAAGATGCGGTAAATCAATTGATGTTTCTTGAACATAATTGCGCCATTTCTAATGTGGCTGAAACTTTCCCTAGTGTCTGCGGTAATGAGTTAGAAATGTTTGCCGCCGTGTTGCCAGACTGTACGGTGGAGCGAACTCAGTGGATTATTAATGGTGAGCATCGGTGCGGTTATTTGATTACCAGTCAATGTCGGAATCAAGATTTATAGGATTGACTGATTACAGATTAATAGTCATTACTCAATTGTAAATAGATATGCAACCATTGGCACAATTTTTAACAGCAGAAGAGTGTGCAGAAATAGATGCGGCACTGCTATCATCTCAGGAAAAATTTTCAACTAGACTGGCAATTTATGCTTTGAGATTACTCAAGAAAATTGCCCAGGAAACAGGATTATCTGTGATAGAAGTAACGAATCAACAGGTCGCAGATTGGATTCAGCAAGATGAAAGTATTAAGCAACAAATAGATGTTGATGCTAGTTTTGAGAGCTTTTTTACTAATTTGGTGATTTCATCTTTGCGGCCATTACAGCAAATTTCCTTAGAAACTGGGAGGGAAATAGAAGCTTTGACGGTCAAACAAGTAGTTGCATGGTTTGAAAAAGATGGTAAGATTAGGAGAGAGCAGGGTATTGATGCAGCGTTTTTGAAGTTGTAACGGAGCAAAATTTTCTATGGTCACTCGTCTTGAGAAATCTTCCCGGCTTATTGACAAAGCTACTGTTTTGGCAAAATCGGGCAATTGGGGAGAAGAAGCCAGAAAAATCAATACTTCCATTATCGAATTAGACCCCAAAAATGCAGATGCCCACACGCGCTTAGCGCGGTGTCATATTTTACTGGGAAATCTCGATCATGCGGAGCAAGTTTATGAACAAGTGTTGAAGATTTATCCAAATAATTTAGTGGCAAAAAATAATCTGGCTAAGATTAAGAAAAATCGACCTTTATTTACGGGAGATAAACTCTTATAGAAATTCTCATTTTGCTAATTAGTAATTGCTAATTGCTAATTGCTAATTGGTAATTGGTGATTGCTAATTGGTGATTGCTAATTGCTAATTGGTGATTGAGCTAGTAAAGCTTCCCGATTAAATTTACATTGATAAATTTATTTTAACAAAAATTAACACGACTAATTGCCAATCTTGATCTGGTCTGTTAGAATATTTGAGTTGATTTGTTGATTTGGCAAATTGATTTACCAAACTTAAACTAGACCCCATCTGTTTTATTTGCACGGCAATACTTTATAAGTAAATCCACCTAATTAAAAGTAAAACGATCGCTCAAACCCTTACCGTGTAAGAGTTATTCTTCCTTCTTCCCTCTTCCTTCTTCCTTCTTCCCTCTTCCTTCTTCCTTCTTCCTTCTTCCTTCTTCCTTCTTCCTTCTTCCCTCTTCCTTCTTCCTTCTTCCCTCTTCCTTCTTCCTTCTTCCTTCATTATGACTAGGAGTAAGCAATGTTAATGCTACTGTTTTACGTAGGGGAAAACCTTTACGCACTTGATAGTTCTCAAGTAGTGGAAGTTATACCCAGAGTGATCCTGAGAAAAACTCACCAAATGCCTGACTATGTAGCGGGGATGTTTCAATATCGGGCCACCATCGTACCAGTTATCGATTTATGCCATTTAATTCAAGGTAAGCCTAGCTGCTCCTACTTAAGCACTAGAATTATCATGGTAAATTACTTTGGGCAAGATAACTCTAAACGTTGTATTGGATTAATGGCGGAACGAGTCACAGAAACATTAAATAAGCCAGATAGCGATTTAAGGGATGCAGGCACACAAATGGGTGAAACTCCAGCTTATTTAGGAGAAATGATTATGGATGATAAAGGCATGATCCAGCGGATTAGGTTAGAATATTTGCTGTCAGATTCACAGCACCAATATTTATTAGCAGGGAAGAGTAATGACCGCAATGTTACAAGCCCAAATTGAGTTGCTACTAAGAGATAACATGGGTTGGTCTGCCAATATCATTGGTTCCAAAGAAATTGGCAGGGCTGTAGAAAAAAGGATGGTTGAAAGAAATTTAACAGACTTGCAAACTTATCTACAGCAATTGCAAATATCAACCCAAGAAATCGAGGCACTAATTGAATTATTAATCGTTCCTGAAACTTGGTTTTTTCGAGATTGGGAACCATTTGTTTTTTTAGAGAAATATGTTAAATCTGAGTGGTTGCTTAAGCTAAATTACCGCCCTTTGCGCGTGCTTAGCGTCCCTTGTTCTTCAGGGGAAGAACCTTACTCAATTGCCATGAGTCTCTTCAATGCAGGCTTGATGTCCAACCAGTTTCAAATTGATGCTGTTGACATTAGCAAAACTTCCTTAGATAGAGCAAGAGAAGCCATTTACGGTTCCAACTCATTTCGGGTGAAAAACTTAGAATTTCAGAGCCGTTACTTTACCCAATTTGACAATAAATATCACTTGCGGGACTCGGTTAAAAATGCCGTTAATTTTATGTACGGGAACCTAGTAGCTCCGAATTTTCTCAGCGACAAAAATCCTTACGATGTGATTTTTTGCCGCAACGTTTTAATTTATTTTGATGATGCAGCTAGAGTCAAAGCAATGGAGACTTTAAATAGTTTATTGAGAAATGAAGGGTTGCTATTCTTGGGACACGCAGAACAAGGACAGTTATTAACATCTTGCTTTATCTCCATACAACATCCGTTTGCTTTCGCTTATCGAAAAATAGAAAATAATAACAGCGAGTTAAAAAATCAACAAAAAGTAGCAAATAAAAATCAGCAGTTAACCTCCTCTCCAGAAGCTAAATCCTGGCGAGAACAGAAAAATAACTCCCCTCAAAAAAGTGACAGTTTGCCCAAATCCCCAAAAACAATTGAACCCATAATCAAACAAGAAAATCCAGAAATCAGAACAATTTTTACCAGAGATACTGTCACGCCTAACCAGGAAAAAATTAAATCCCAACCATCAAATCAAACTTCAAATTATCACCTTGAACAAGCCCGGAAATTAGCAGATTTGGGGCAACTAAGCGAAGCTGCCAGCATCTGTGAAAATTATCTTAAAACTCACAGTAACAGTGTAGAAGCTTATATTTTGCTAGGGGAAGTTTACCAAGGAAAAGGGATGGAAAAACAAGCAGAACAATGCTTTCAAAAAGCAATTTACCTAGCACCGAATAACTATGATGCACTCCTGCATCTGACTTTACTCGCAGAACATCGCGGCGATACTGCTAAAGCCGCAGCGCTGCGAAGGCGAATTCAGCGCCTGGAAAAATCTTAGGTTAATAGACATTGTTCAGCTAATTTGTTATATACTGATTGCTGAAAACCATAGGCTGAAAAACAACCATTAATTAGAGGTCAAGTAATGTTTAAAAATATGAGTTTGCAAGCGCGGCTTTTCAGCGCGTTCTTGTTCATCGGTTTCCTAGTTTTAATTGTCGGAATTATTGGCTGGACGGGCAGTGCAAAATTGAGCGGACACATTGCTACTTTTAACGGTAATGCTTTTCCTAGTACAGTGTCTTTATGGAAAGTTAATGAAGCACAAACTAGGGTAAATGCTTCAGATAAAGCCCTGATTATTACCTCTTTGAATACCGTTCGGAGACAAGAAGAATTAAAAAAAATAGAGCAAGCATTCAAAGATATTAACGACGGATTGAGTGTTTACGATAAACTCGATCGCACACCGGAAGAAGAGCAAATCTACACAAAATTTAAACCGATTTGGGAGACTTGGATAGCCGCCCAGAAAGAATTTGAACAGTTACACAACAATTTCCTGCAACTAGGGGTAGATAACCCCAGACAAATTCAGCTAGACTTGGCATTTCAAGGAAAAAGTAATTCCCCAGAGTATGCCACAGCCAAAGCAGCTTCCGATACCTTGAAAGTAATGAGCGACCAATCATTTACGAAGTTAGATCCGACAGGTGATGCGGCAACAAATGCACTGCTAGAACTCTTGAGATTCAACGAAAAACTGGCAGAAAAGATCGATAAAAATGCACAACAAGATATTGCTCTTATTTCGTTATTGCTCGGTTTATGTGTGATAATTGCGCCGATTATTGCCATATTATTTG
>MBRE01000088.1 GCA_001698425.1 Oscillatoriales cyanobacterium USR001
TACTTATCAAATATCTCGGCGAACCCGCCCCTACAACACTTCTTATGATACAATTCCGAATCGAACGGAAATGATATTACGCACGGGGACCAAAAACCCGGTTTCTGCGTCAATATTTCTCGAAAAAAGCGACGATTTTTGTCAGAAACCGGGTTTTTTGCGTAAGTCCTATGGGTGATGATTGCTAATTTCACTCCCTGCGATCGTAATATTGGTATGGCCACCAATCATTAAAAATTTGTGAAAGCGATAACTCTTCTCGGCTCTACCGGCTCCATTGGCACTCAAACGTTAGATATTGTAACTCAGTACCCCGAACAATTTCGGATTGTTGGTTTAGCTGCTGGGCGAAATGTAACAATGTTGGCTCAACAAATTCGGCAGTTTCTACCAGAAATTGTTGCTATCCGCGATGAGCATAGTTTACCAGAATTAAAAGCGGCAATTGCTGATTTAGACCATCAACCCATTTTACTTGCTGGCGAGGCCGGCGTTGTGGAAGTTGCCAGATATGGCGATACCGAAGCTGTGGTTACTGGCATTGTTGGTTGTGCCGGTTTATTGCCTACAATTGCGGCAATTGAAGCCGGTAAAGATATTGCTTTAGCTAATAAAGAAACTTTAATTGCTGGTGGTCCTGTTGTCAACCCTTTAATTGAAAAACATGGGGTAAAATTATTACCTGCGGATTCCGAACATTCGGCAATTTTCCAATGTCTTCAAGGCGTGCCGAAGGGGGGTTTACGGCGGATTATCTTAACTGCTTCTGGTGGTGCTTTTCGAGATTGGCCAGTGGAGAAATTATCTACAGTAAAAGTTGCCGATGCCTTGAAACATCCGAATTGGTCAATGGGGCGAAAAATCACGGTAGATTCGGCTACTTTGATGAATAAAGGGTTAGAAGTAATTGAGGCTCATTACCTATTTGGGATGGAGTACGATCGCATTGATATTGTCATCCATCCTCAAAGCATTATTCACTCATTAATTGAGTTACAAGACACCTCTGTTTTAGCCCAATTAGGTTGGCCAGATATGCGTTTACCTCTGCTTTATGCCTTGTCTTGGCCGGAGCGAATTTATACAGATTGGGAACCGCTGAATTTAGTAAAATCCGGTGATTTAACCTTCCGAGAACCAGATCATCAAAAATATCCTTGTATGCAATTAGCCTATTCAGCGGGACGTGCTGGTGGCTCAATGCCGGCGGTATTAAATGCCGCTAATGAAGAAGCTGTTGCCCTATTTCTCGATGAAAAAATTGAATTTTTGGATATTCCCAAATTGATTGAAAAAGTCTGCGATAAACATGAAAAAGATAACTGTCAAAACCCTTCTTTAGATGACATCATTGCAGCGGACAAATGGGCAAGAAAAGAGGCTTTAGCGGCGACTAAAGAGTTAGGCGATCGTCTTGTATTTCTGCGGTAGATTTTACAGCTAAATTGTTTAAACTTGGTCATGCTTGAGATCATCCCGATTTTCTAGGGCGAAGCATTCCGGTAATGAATCTCTCGTTTTAATACCAATTCTCCAACGTTATGCAACAGTAGGTCGATCCCCCTAAATCCCCCTTAAAAATGGGAACTTCGATTAACTCTTGTTCCCCCCTTTTTAAGGGGGGCTAGGCAGGGTGGATTAATTGTCAGAAAAGTAAATCAAGGGATTGGAATATTTGCTGATGCGATCGTAAAGGATTTAAAAGGTGATTACATTCTTAAAGGGAAAGTCATCGCGGGTGTAAAATGCTAATAACTTCTTGTAAAATGCTATATCTATATTCTTTGCTCGATTGCCCGTGATTTTGTCTGTAGGCACTTCCCAGATTATTTTGAGTCATTGCCCATTTTTCGGGAAAATCCTCACGTTTGTAAACTTCTAAAGCCAGTTGATAACAAGCGATCGCCCGATCTATATTCTCGGCTCGATTGCCGGTAATTTTGTTTTTGTAGGCATTTGCCAGATTATTTTGAGTCGTTGCCCAATATTCAGGAAAAAATGAGAAAAGCTCCTTAGCTTTAACTTCCCCTTTTCCAAATCTTAATCTGCCGATCCCAACCTCCACTAATAATTATCTGACCATCCCCGCTAATTGCAATAGAATTAACATAGCCAGAATGTCCGCTCAAAGTCCCTTTTAACTCTCCAGAGCGCAGATCCCAAAGCTTCACAGTTTTATCCCAACTACCGCTAACTAAGGTATTCCCATCTCGGCTAATTGCTACGGACCAAACACCATCGGTATGTTTACTCAAGCGCCGAATTAATTGTCCATTTCCCAAATTCCATAGGCTAATTGTTCCATCAGCACTACCACTAGCTAAAGTCTTGATATCAGGACTAAAAGCCACTGATAAAACCGACAAAGAATTACCTTTTAAAGTGCGGATTAACTCACCAGTTTGCAAATTCCATAACTTAATAGAACCGTCTTTACTCCCACTAGCTAAAGTCTTACTATCCGCACCAATAGTAACAGAATTTACGATACCTAAATGCCCCACTAAAGTATAAAGTAATGCGCCAGTTTTCACATTCCAAATTTTTACAGTTTTATCCCAACTACCACTGGCTAAAAACTGACCATCAGAACTAAGTGCAATGGCTACTACTGCATCAGAATGTCCCTGTAAAATGCGGATATTCTCGCCTGTTTCCAAATTCCAAATCTTAATAGTTTTGTCATCGCTACCGCTGGCAAAAATCTTACCATCAGAGGCGATCGCGACTGCATTCACCGCGTCTTTATGAGCTTTTAAGGTACTTTTTAACTCGCCACTCGGCAAATTCCACACGGAAATGCTACCGTCAGTATTTCCTGATACAAAGTGAGAGCCAGCCACCGCCACCGAACTCACTACTCCCGCAGACATCTCGATCGCACTAGCGAGAGTAAAAGCAGCATTTTCAGGTAGACGCGGCGAATTATTAACAGGAGAGCCAGTTTGCGGTTTTCCTGCCGTTCGGGAATCTTGTGGTACTGTGGGTAACGCCACCGTTGTGCGCCACTTCAAAAAAGTATCAATCTCAATCCCCGCCGCCACAATTTTATCTGATTTGTCCTCTAATTGTATAATGCCATTAATTGCTAGAACCCGCCCTCCGTCGTCCAAAACTGGACCGCCGCTCATGCCACCTCTCACTAAGTTACTATAAACCAAAGTATAACCATTCCAAGGAGCTTGGCGGCGTGTCATTAAGCCTTCAGTGACGATTAAAATCGGCTGTTGAAGGGTTCCGCCCGATCGCGGCCAGCCGGCTACATAAAGCTTTTTGCCCTCACTTGTTGGAGAATTTGCTAATACAGCGAGGCGATAGTTTTCTGTGCTATTAAAGGGAACGACAGCTAAATCCGCTCCTGGCATTCGTTTGATTAGGCTGTAATAGACGGGATGGCGCTTGCCGTCGGGGGTAACAATGTGATAATTCCCGGTTTGGCTGACTACGTGCCAATTCGTGATTATATAGTAAGTGCTACCCTTTTTTTCAAAGATGACTCCAGATCCGTTACCGGTTGGCCCATCAACGCGAACAGTGATTTCTTTGGCGATCGCATTTACCTCGGCGGGTGCTAATGCTGTAGCGACTTGGGGCGTGACTATAGGAAGAATCGGCGCGATCGCGCTAATCCCAATACTCAAAATAGCTGAAATACTTTTGTGACAATTCATCTGCAAGCCAAAATACTAATATGCTAACCTTTCAAGAGACGGAAAACTTTTCTACTTTGTGTCTATTTTCACACAAATTTGAGGTTAACAAAATGATTCAAACCGATCTTACGATTAGTTTTTCCAATTTGACCCTTGACAAAACCTAACACTTCGGTTATAATATAATATGCCTAAAGTTCTCGAAGATCACAAAAAAAATTTATTTGTTTACATATTTACTAGCGGATAATCAAGAAATACTACTAAGCAAATGGCAAGAAATACATGGCGATTAGAAATTGGGATAAAAAAGAGTTAACAGTTAAAATGCTTACCCGTGTTTTTATAATTTTATAACGGATCAATTTGTTTTTATGATGATTGTTGACCCAGATACATTAGCTCCCAATCAGTCTCGCTCCTCTGAATTTGACCCCCAGGCAATAGGAGTTTATGTAGCGGTGCATGGACACTTTTACCAACCACCTCGCGAAAATCCTTATCTGGATGCGATCGAGCGTCAACCAGGGGCAGAGCCTTACCATGACTGGAACGAGCGCATCCACTATGAGTGTTATCGCCCGAATGCTTTTGCTCGAATTTTGAGTGATCGCGGCGAAATATTAGGAATTGTCAATAATTATGAATATCTAAGTTTTAATGTTGGTCCAACTTTAATGAATTGGTTGGAAAGATACGATCGCGAAGTCTACGAGCGAATTTTAGACGGAGATCGCCAAAGTGCGAAACGACTGGGTAAAGGCAATGCGATCGCTCAAGTCTATAACCACATGATCATGCCCCTCGCTAATGAGCGAGATAAATTAACTCAAATTCGTTGGGGAATTGCCGATTTTCGATCGCGTTTTCATCGAGATCCCGAAGGAATGTGGTTAGCCGAAACCGCCGTCGATTATCCCACCCTAGAAACTTTAGTAACTGAAGGCATTCGCTTTATTATCCTCGCCCCATCTCAAGCCGAACGTTGTCGCCCCATCCCCAACGTTGATAATCCACAACCAGAATGGCACGAAGTTGGGGGTAGTCAAATCGATCCAACTCGTCCCTATCGCTGCTATCTGCAACCTGCGATCGCCTCAACTCCAGACTCCCTCAGCACTCATCACTTTAGCCGCCGTCCCCTCTCCAAACCTCAAATTCCTCACCCAAACGCCCCCTACATTGATATCTTTTTCTATGATGGTCCAATCTCGCGAGATATGGGTTTTAGCGATGTTCTCAGTAGTGCCCATCACTTTGCAGGGCGCTTGGGCCAAGCAGTGCGCGGCGATCATCGGCCGGCACAATTAATTGCTGTTGCTACGGATGGAGAAACTTTTGGCCACCACAAAGGCGGTACAGAAAAGTGTCTGGCTTATAGTTTTACAGAAGAGTTTCCTCGACGGAATTGGACGGTGACAAACTTTGCTCATTATTTAAGTATTAGTTCGCCAACTTGGGAAGTAGAATTGAAACCGGTTACAGCTTGGAGTTGCGCTCATGGAGTCGATCGCTGGCAAGATGATTGTGGTTGCGCTGGTGGTGGAGGATGGCATCAAAAATGGCGCAAACCTCTAAGAAATGCTTTAAATTGGCTCAGAGATCGATTAATTCTGATTTATGAAGAAGTAGGAAATAAATTTTTTATCGATCCTTGGGCAGCGCGGGATGAGTATATTCAAGTAATGCGCGATCGCTCAGAAGAAAATGTTAACCGCTTTTTTAGTAAGCAGACAACTCACAAACTTGATGCGACAGAAAGAGTAGATGCTTTACGATTATTAGAAATGCAGCGCCATGCCTTATTGATGTTTACTAGCTGCGGTTGGTTTTTTGAAGAAATTTCTCGGCCCGAAGGCGTGCAAATTCTTCGCTATGCAGCTAGGGCGATCGAATTAGCAGTAGAAGTAGCTGGAATACATTTAGAAACTGAATTTATTCAACATTTAGACTTAGCACCTAGCAATATAGACCTATTTAAAACTGGTGCAGAAGTTTATCGCCAGCAGGTGATGACAAATCAAATTAGTTTAGATCAAGTAGCAGCCCACTATGCCATTAGTTCTCTATTTACTACTTTCACCCCTGAAGCACAGGTTTATTGTTATAAAGCGCACCAAATAGATTATTTAATGCAGCGAATTGGGGCGCTGTCCTTAGCAGTAGGTCAGGTACGATTAACCTCAGAAATTACTCAGGAAAATCAAGTTTTTGTGTTTGCCGTGTTTCATTTGGGAGGTTGGGATTTCCATTGCTGCATTCAACCTTTTGGCGGTCGTCGGTCTTATACTATGCTCAAAGAGCGGTTATTTACAGTTTTAGAAGAGGCTTCTGCGGCTGGAGCAATTTTGGAAATGGTGCGACTATTTGGCGATCAATCTTTTAGTTTAAAGAATTTGTTTGCTGAGGAACGCCATCGGATTATGCGGTTGCTAAGTCAGGAAACTTTGACGCGGTTGGATCAACTTTACAGTCAGGTTTACCGAGATAATTACGGGGTGCTGATGGCTTTTCATCGGGATGAATTGGAAGTACCTGTAGAGTTACAGGTGGCGGCGGAAGTGGCTTTGGGGCATCGTTGTTTGACAGTTATGAAGAGTTTAGAAGTAGAACAAGGGGAAGGGAAGTTAGGTTTGGCAACTGTGGCAGAATTGGAAGCGATCGCAACAGAAGCTAGTCAATTACGAATTAAGTTGCAGATTTTAGAAGTAAAGCAAATTTTAGAAAGGATTTTATGGCGATCGCTGGCTCAATTGCTAGAACAGGAAAATACTGCTACAGTTAATGCTGAAATTGACCGGATCGATCGACTGATTAATCTAGGAAATCGTCTCAGCCCTGGATTATCCCTCGATCGGTTGCAGGATTTATATTTCCAATCTCTCCATAGTCAAATTGTTCCCCTTTGTTTGGGATGGTTACAACGCTTAACTGCTCCTACTTTAACAGCAGAGCAAGCAGAAAAGGCAACTAATACAACTACTTTAGTTTGCATAGAACCAACAACTCGCTGGGAGTTATCTCAAATTGAGAAGTTATTGGAATTAGGGCAAAAGTTATCACTTGATGTTCATCGCTGGTTACAGTTGTTAAGGAATGAAAATTAAATACTGAGCCTGTTCGTAGTAAGCGCCAAGCGCGCTAAAGCGCTTACTACAAACAAATTATTTAATTTCTATTTTTAGTGGGTGACTGGATTGGTTGATTAGGATTAAAATTATTTCCTGGTTGGATTGTGGGAAGAGGACTAGGAATCGGACTAGGAAAAGAATTAGGAGAATTAGTTGTAGGCGGAAAAGTCCCAGGATTGAATTGTGGAGAAGGACTAGCGGCGGGAGAAGGATTAGAAGCAGGAAGAGTAGCTAAAGCCACGCGATCGCCCCCCGCCTCTCGCAAACGATCCAACACCTCCACCACGCGAGCATACTTCGCCTCTTTTGGAGCATATAAAACCATTAACCCGTTAGGATTTTGACTGCGGTAATACCGCAAAATTCGATCTAATTGATTGTCATTTACAGGTAATTGATCGACATAAGTTTGACCAAAATCATCAATACTAACAATCATCATCTCTCGCATTTGTGACTGTCCCGTGCGAGCTTTTGGTAAATCTACATTAATCGCCTGTTGGCGAGTTAATTGCAAAGCTGCTAGTAGAAAAAATGTCAGAATACAGAAAATGACATCAATTAAAGGTACAACTTCGATTCGAGCCTCTTCAGTTGGAAGATCGAGATGAATTTTCATGGGTAATCAATTGTTATTTGTGATTTGTTATTTGTGATTTGTTATTTGTGATTTGTTAACTGTTATTTGTTAACTGTTAACAAATAACTGTCATATTTTCTATTTAGGTAGGCTTTTCATCAACTTTAGGAGTTGGTTTCTCAAGCCGATCTACTGATTCCTGCGACTTTAATGAATCTTTAGCATAACCTTCAATTGGCACAGAAAAATTGCTATTTTCCGAACTTGAGTAACGACGGGGATTAATTTGTGACCAGTATTGCCGATAAAGCAATTCTAAATCATTTCCAGCTTTCCGAAATACCTTCACCTGATTGAATAAAAAAGCCTGAAAAATTCGGTAAAAAGTTAAGCTAATAATCGCCACTACCATACCCGTAGCCGTGCTAATTAAAGCCTCACTAATTCCTAACGTTACTCCAGCAGTAGCAGAAGTTCCAATATCGCCAAGACGGATGTTACTTAAAGAACTAATCAACCCCAAAACTGTTCCTAATAAACCCAATAAAGGTGCTAACGCGATCGCGGCCTCTAATATTTTATCACCCCGCCGCATTGATGCCAATTCCTCATCAGCAGAAGCTTCTAGGGCCAGGCGAAAAACTTCTGGCTCTGGGCTATAAAGTCGTAGAGGCGCATAGAGAAAGCGCCCAATTGGTTGTCCTTCAGCCTGTTTAGCGATTTTATTCGCCATTTCCCAATCGCGGCGTGCAGCTTCCAAAACCACATTAACTATCTGTTTTTCCTTAGTTAAAATGTTAGCCCAGAACCACAAACGCTCGATAATTGTACTCACAGAAAGGATGGATAAAATTAGCAGCGGCCACATTACCGGGCCACCCTTGATAAAAAATTCTTGAATATCCACAGCGGTTTTCACTCCTCGGTAACTCACTAATTACTTTCTTCTGCCTTATTTAGCGATAACTCATCAACTAACTCCCAAAACTCATCATGCTCCATGCCACCATTTTCCTTAATACTTTGCCGAGACTTATTTAACAATTCATTAAATTTAACGCTATTAGCTAACATTAAACGTTCCAGTTCATCGGGATCTACAACTAAAGTAATTGCTGCCACCGGATGCCCATTATCTGTAATTAAAATTGATTCCCCTTGCGATACTTTCAAGTAATCGTTAAAATGTGCATTGATTTCCGCTAAACTTACCGTTTTCATAGTTCAAACTCCTGACCGCTGACAAATAATTGATTACCAATTTTAACCGCAACTACTAAAATATGGACTTCGTGAGTATCAGAAATAGTCTGATAAAATACCCGAAACTCATTATCACTACCCAGTCGTAACTCCCAAGTTGCTCCTGCATCTGAAGGTTGCCGTAAAGGTTTACGATTGCGGGTTTCTACTTCTGGATTATAGCTCAATTGCTCTTTAATTGTACTGCGGATTAGAGAATGATATTTGCGGTCAATAGCTGCAAGATGTTCGGCAACTTCACGGGCAGGAATAATTTTAAATGGTTGTTCAGGAGTCATGTTTTCTCATCCTCACATTAATCATTCCCAGTATTCCCAGGCTTTTGCCTGGGAATCTAAATTAATGACTACCCACAGCCCGCTTATAAGCCTCATCCAAAACTTCAGAAAGAGTGGGATGAGTATGGACAGCAAAAGCTAAATTATGCACAGATTCCCGTCGCGCGATCGCATTTGCCGCCTCCTGAATCAAATCCGCAGCATGGAGGCCAAAAATATGTACCCCCAATAATTCTCCAGTATCCTTACGGAAAATCACCTTAGCGACACCATCAGTTTCACCCTCCGCGATCGCCTTAGAATTTCCCTTAAAATAACTCTTGACAGATGCTACCTCAAACCCTTGAGTTTTTCCCAACTCCTTCGCCGCAGGCTCCGTCATCCCCACATAACTAATTTCTGGGTGAGTAAAAGCCGCCGCTGGAATACTCAAATAATCGACAGAGCGATCGCGGCCACAAATATTCTCCACCGCCGCAATCCCCATCGCCGAAGCAGCATGAGCTAACATCATCTTCCCATTCACATCACCGATCGCCCACAAATGCGGCACAACTTCCCCACCCGCAAGCACAGCCATCTTCTCATTAACAGGGATAAAACCGCGCACCGTCTCCACCCCAAACAACTCCAACCCCAAATTCTGACTCACCGGCACCCTCCCAGTCGCCAC
This sequence comes from Oscillatoriales cyanobacterium USR001, assembly GCA_001698425.1. Taxonomy (GTDB): domain Bacteria; phylum Cyanobacteriota; class Cyanobacteriia; order Cyanobacteriales; family Microcoleaceae; genus Kamptonema. The sequence goes on from MBRE01000088.1 coordinate 9,579, forward strand.
CAAACAAGCATCCACCTCCAAAACTTCCACAATTTCCTTAGTTTTAGCATCAGCAAGCTCCACCACCACAGGAGAGCCGGGTGTCACCTTCATCGCCAATAACCCCACCTTCGTTTCAATATCGCGAGGTGTAATTAACACCCGTTCCGCCAATTTAGCAATATCCGGGTCAAAAGTCGGCATTAATTGATCTAACGCCTCAATCATGGTAACTTCACAGCCCAAAGCAGTATAAATATCTGAAAATTCCAAACCGATATAACCACTGCCAATAATTGCCACCCATTCTGGCAAAGATTCCAGCCTCACCGCATCATCGCTAGTAAATACCGTTTTACCATCAAGCTCAATCCCGCGAGGCACAAAAGGAATCGATCCTGGAGCCAGAATTATATCCTTACCAGTAATCACCTTCTCACCGGCAGCAGTTGCCACACTCACCTTTTGAGGTCCCATTAGTTTACCCCAGCCTTGGATGACATCAACACCCAAACGTTTCAGGCTATTAGTTAAATCACCCCGCAACTTATCAACAATATTGCCAGCATGATTTGCGATCGCCCCTCTATCAAAATCCACACTTCCCAATTGAATCCCCAAAGTCTTCAAATGGTGAGCATTTCGCAACTCTCGCACCCTTCCCGCCGCCGCTAATAAAGCCTTCGAGGGAATGCAACCCCTGTTAACACAAGTACCGCCCATATCGGCCGCCTCAACAATAGCAGTTTTCAAGCCACAGTTAACAGCATGGATGGCCGCCCCATGTCCCCCCACGCCCGCGCCAATTATCACCAAATCGTAATCAAATCCTTGACTCACCTTACTCTCCTGCCTTTCTATGATAGGAAACTACTTTATCCCAAATTCGGCTCAAATATTCCTTCTATTTCCTTAGTGTCCTTTGTGTCTTTGTGGTTTCTTACTTTTTTAACAACATCGATCGCAGCGATATACCAATCTAATCCCGGCAAACTTCTTGTAAAGTAGCGATAAAATTGGGATAAGAAATAGAAGCAGCTTCGGCTCGATGAATAGAAGTTATCCCAGTAGCAGATAGAGCCGCGATCGCGAGACTCATGGCAATTCGATGATCCGTATAACTATCAACATCAGTACCAGTTAAAACTGTCCCCCCAGTAATTTCTAAACCATCGGGTAACTCTGTTACTTTTGCACCCATACGGTTAAGTTGAGTTGCCATTACTGCTAATCGATCGCTCTCTTTTACCCGCAATTCCGCAGCATCTCGAATCACTGTAGTCCCTTGGGCAAATACCGCCGCTACCGCTAAAATCGGAATTTCATCTATTAATCGGGGAATTATATCTCCAGCCAAATTACAACCCTTCATCTGGGGAGAATTTCTTACAAAAATATCAGCCACAGGTTCCCCAGCTACTATCCGCTGATTTTGTAGTTGAAAATCAACTCCCATCATTTCTAACGCTTCTAAAATGCCAGTACGAGTTGGATTAACACCCACATTTTCTACTGTTAATTCCGAACCAGGAATAATCGCCGCCGCCACTAACCAAAAAGCCGCCGAACTAATATCTCCGGGAACAATTACCTGTTGTCCGTGAAGTTTTGCTGGACCTGTAACAGTTACGCTACAAGTATCAGGATCGACACTAATTTTAGCTCCAAAAGCTTGTAACATTCGCTCGCTATGATCTCGTGAAAGCGCCGGTTCCGTAACTGTTGTTTCCCCTTGAGCCATTAAACCAGCTAATAAAATACAGGATTTAACTTGCGCCGAAGCAATGGGAGAATGATAGTGAATGGGTTTTAATTGTTGCCCCAGAATGGCTAAGGGGGCTAGAGAATTATTTTGTCGCCCCCAAATTTGCGCCCCCATTTGTAAAAGAGGTTTCACCACGCGAGACATGGGGCGCGATCGCAGGGAACTATCTCCTGTCACCGTAAAAAATCGATCGGCGTGAGAGGCTAAAATTCCCATCATCAGACGCATGGTAGTGCCTGAGTTCCCCGCATCTAAAATATCCACAGGTTCCTGTAAACTATTACTACCAAAACCTTGAATCCGCACTAATTCAGTATTGAGTTCAGAAATTTGGGCTCCCATGAGAGAAAAACATTTTGCGGTACTGCGGGGATCTTCCCCCAAAAGTAATCCCTCAATCGTAGTTTCTCCAGATGCGATCGCGCCTAACATCAAAGCCCGATGAGAAATGGACTTATCCCCTGGAATACGGATGCTACCTTGCAACGATAAGCCCGATGTAGGTCGTTGAATTATTAAAGTTTCGTTTTCAGCGGTTTTGGTGGTGACGATGACTGGTGACATTGAGATAGACTTTAGATGGGAGTGCGTTAGTGATTCTACCGCTTTCCCAGTCAATAAAAGTGTCCCGTGTCAAGTTCAGAGTTTTTATAGCTAATTATCCCAAGAAGGTGAAAATTTTATGTTGACGCATCACCGCAAGCCTGTGAGTCTTTGCCTAGTATCTACCGATTTACCGCTCTGGTCAGTGGTTGAAACTGCTGCGACAGTCTATCAAAAAGAGCGCGATCGATTTCATTTGTTATTACACGAACCAGCAATTATTGAGAAGGAAACTCAGGTGTTAAATACAGACGTTCAAACTCCGTTACCAGTAGCGCTTAAACCCCGGTTATTATGGTTAGAAATTTCGCCTTATCGAGTAATTATGACCATGCAAGGCAATGGGAATTATAGTTACCGACATCTTTGGGAAAAAGAAATGTATGGTATAAGTCGTTATTGGCTTCAGAGTGATTCTTTAGTTCCACCGGGACAGTTAAAATTGCGTAATTTTACTCGTAAATTGTTTTTGAAAGGAACACCTTTACCAGAATATTTGCGATTGGAATATGAATTGTGGTCGGAAAAATTACAATTAGGTCAATATGTTTTAAATTTAGAAATTCATCATTGAATTTAGTTTGTAGTAAGCGCTTCAGCGCTAAAGCGCTTACTACAAACAAGCTAATTATTTAATTTCTATTCCTTAGTTGTTAATTGTTAACGGACTATCAAAACACGGTTAACTGTGATTTCTAAGATATTCTCGGAAAAGGGGAGATAAATTAAACAAAATTTTTTCTCCTTCCATTCTTTTGAGTAAATACCGTGTATTCAGAGATTGTAAGCCATTAATAAAATCCATTGAGGATAGTTCTAAACTTTGTCTTAAATCTTCCCTTGATACCGATTGATTGGATTTGCTCAATTCTAAAACTATCTGTTGTTCTATCGGCGATAATCGGTGGAATAATTCACTTAACCGAGATTTCATATCTGCTGTGAGAATTAGGGTATCTTCAGCTAAAAACTCAGCTACTTTACCCAAGAAAACATTTTTGATTAAACTGGCGATATTTTTTAGGTAAATTGGATTGCCTTCATAGAGTTTAATTAGTTTTGGCCAATATTCCTCATCTTTTACTCCCTGATTTTTGAGGATGTCAGCATTGTCTAACCCTTCTAATTCTAAGCATTTAACAGGATATAAGTCTTCATCTAAGCAGAGCATTTCTTGACATTGTTCTTGACTAATTAAGATTAATGTGCTTTGATGTTCAATTTCTGTGATTTTGGTGAAGAAGTTTTGATAGTCTTTATATTCGTTTTTATATTGTCCGGCAAATTGTCCGCTGGCAAATAATTCTTGGATATCATCAAGGACGATTAAACATTTTTGTTGACGTAAAAGATTGAATAGTTGGGTTAATTTATTGTCGGTTTGAATAGGTGCGGGATTGATGTTTGTTAAGATTTCAGTAATAATGTTATCTAAGGAGTGGGAAAGTTTGATGTTTTTCCAGATTATTACATCAAAGTTTTGGAGGTTTAGGTCGATAAAGTGTTTGACGAGGGTGGTTTTGCCAATTCCGGGTAATCCTAAGATTGAGATGAGGCGAGTATTTTGATCTGTTAACCAGTGGGATAGGGTTTGAAGTTCTGTTTCTCTTCCGTAGAAATGGGTGATTTTTGGGGCGAGGGTTAAATCGTGATAGCATTTTTTTTCAAGGTTTTGTTCGGTATTTTTAGAAGGATTTGGAGGATTATTGGGACACAAGTTAATATGGCTATTATTAATTAAGCCTTTCTGAACTTGATTTACTGAATTAGATTTAGATTTATTAGAGAATCTTTCTATTGTCCAACAAAAATTAGATTGATTAATATCTTCTCCTAGCTGTGATGACAAAGTTTTAAATAATTTACGGCTCACATCTCCAATATAGCCTGCTTTCTTATATCCACAGTGTTCTGCTATTTCAGTGTAACTTTTTCCTTCCCATAGTCCTTTAATGATCTTTGTTTCCAGATCGTCTAGGTGTTTTCCTGTTTGCTTCTCAACTAACTGATCTACAAATTGTAAAACTTCTGTAATAGTCATAGAGGTCAGGCAGGGAATGGATTTCAGCTATTATAGCTTAGCTTTTGCCAATAAAATCAGGTTTTTTCCGGTCTTTGCTTAAGATTTTGTTACGAAAAAGGGCAGAAAATCAGTTCTTTTTATGTGGCAGCGTTCAGAACAGAGATTTAGTATGGGAAAAGATTCACCTTAATGATATCGGTAATGGTTACAGGCAGTCAGCACAGGTAAATTTCAGTTATTCAGAGAGTAATCACTATGTGGGACGCTATTTTTCAAGCAGCAACAGAAGTTTTAATTGGTGCAACCGTAGGTGCAGCAGTAGGATATGGAGTAGGATATGGATTAGCTGTAATCGTTAAAGCCTTATCGAGAGCTTTTGCTAAGTTATGGGAAAACTTAGTAGCAGTAGCCAAAGAAATTTTTGGCTATATAAAAGAAGCAACACAACATTATTTAGCTCTCGTGGCACAATTTCTTGACAATAATTGGTCTGAAATTGAATCTCAGTTACGCGCTAAATTAGGCTATTCTGCTGATTGGATAATTGCAATTTTCCAAGAAGGACGGGATGCTTTTCTGCAAATTGCCCATCCTAGCACCTATCAAAGTCAGTCATTAATTTTTTCTTTGGGAATTGCTGAAGATCAAACTCAATTACCTAGTCAGCAAAATCCAATTGTCACTAGACTGTCTTTGTCTTGATCATTTTATACAAGAGGATAATTGTATGGGATTTTTTGCATGGGTAGGAAGTTTAATCGATCAGTTAATTGAATGGTTAGGTAGAGCAGTCAAAGCATTTATAGAAGCTTTGGTTTGGGGATTACAGAAACTATGGGAAACGGTTGTTGTTGGTGTTTTAATAGCAGCATTTGGCTTAGTCGCTACCTTGTATGTCATTTTCTATGCAGGTGCAATTCTTGGGGAAACAATTATGGAGATTTGGGACCCAAGATATTATAACACTAAACCATCTCAAGTTTTTACCTTGGGACAAGCCCCTCAAAATTCTCCATTACCTATTAATCGTTCAGAAGCTAAAACGTTAACATTAGAGAATTGGTCTTAAATTTCAAGAGGAGTTAAATATGCAAAGTTCTTCTAATAATGAAACTGTATTTCTGAAAATAGGGTTTCGTTCTTCTGAACAAGATGGGAGTTTGAAAACCATCGAACTATTTGGCGTACCCGGAAAAGCTTCAACTACTGGTCAACTAGATAGTAGCGAACAAATAAAACGTTTTTTTGATGATTTAATCGTGAGAGTTATCTTTCGTAAAGCTCGTCTTATACCAGAATGCGATTTCAAATTACTCAAAATTTGGCTCTATGACACAGAAACAAAAGATGAGGAAAGAGGTTATCAAATTCCTCAATTAGATCAAAATGACTTAGAAATTAATTCTAATGTTCGTTCTTCTAAATTAGAAGCGATCTATGTTTTGGATAATCAGTTAACAGGGATAGAATATGAACGTTGGGAAAAAATAGCAAGGGAATTATTTAGTCCATTATTTCTCAAGTTTATAGCACCACCTGAACTGCCATCCGAACTAGCGAATAATCCTTTCGTAAAATTAATGGAGGCTAGTCCTATTGGTAAAGCGCTAGAAATAGTAAACAGCACCTTAGATCCTTACAGCGATATGAAGCAAAAGTTACTTTTTAATGCTTTAATTATCCAAATTGATTAACCAACAATTTGTAACAATTTGTTAATCATTAATCATTCAATTTCCAAAGGAGTAAAAAAATGCCAAGGTTTGAACCAAAACGGGATAAAACATCAGAGTTTCTGGATAGCGTTGATGCCACTGTTTATGCTAATAAAAGCAGAGGTTTTGGTGTCTTCACTGAGATGTTTAGAAGACAACAGAAAAACTCGGCGACGTTTCCAGAAATTATCTTAGAAAAATTAGAGCCAATTTGGGAAAGGCAAATTGAACCTGTCTTAGTTTCACAGTTTGGTCGCGGTAGCATTTTGTATGTCATATTTTATCTTGGTAAAAACCAAGATGAAATAATCATGGAAATATGGGACCCTAATTATATTGATGCTAAACCATCTCAAGTTTTTAGCATTGAGGGAGTACCAGGATATGCCGTTAAGCATTTTCCTAGAAATCGATCGCAAGCTGAAATAGGCGTTTTAGAAGATTGGAATTAATTTTTTGGCAAAATAAAAGGAGATAAGATATATGCCAAGATTAGATGCTTTTATGAAAGCAGCAGGTGAAACGGTGAACGTTAATAACAGAAATGAAAATTCTCCACCAACTGCCAACAAATCCAAAGACGAGCAAGAAAAAGATGAAGATTCACAATCAAAAATAGATTTTAATCTTTATTTGAGAGATGCCAAATATACCTTAAATGATGTTATTTTGCCAGAGAACACCAAGCACCAAGTAGATTTAATCTTGGCTGAAATAGAGTATCAAGATTTAATTTATCAAGAGTGGGGAATGGCAGAAAAGCACAAATTAGATAAAGCTCTTTCTGTCAACTTTTCCGGCTTACCAGGAACCGGAAAAACCCTCACGGCTGAAGCTGTTGCTCATGCTTTAAACCTCAAAATACTCGACGTTCCCTACGAACAGATAGAGTCTAAATATGTTGGTGAAACTCCTAAAAATATTCGAGGTGCTTTTGAGTTTGCCACGCAAAATAAAGCGGTGTTATTTTTTGATGAAGCTGATTCTTTCTTGGGTAAACGACTAGAAAATGTTACTCAAGCAACAGATACAGCAGTTAATTTAACCCGCAGTGTAATGATTAAACAATTATCTGCTTATGAAGGTATTGTGATTTTTGCTACTAACTTAATTCGCAACTATGATCCTGCCTTTATTAGTAGAATTCGCTGGAAAGTTCAATTTGATTTACCAAATGAAGAAGCCAGAGAACAAATTTGGCAAGCACAAATTCCGAGCAAACTTCCTTTAAATGATTCGGTTAATTTTGCCGAAATAGCTAAAGAATTTGATGGCATCTCAGGTAGAGACATTAAAAATGCTGTTTTTCAAGCTGTAGTTGCTGCTGCTAGGGAAAACAAACCCAAAGAGGAAAAGCGTGTTACTCAAACTCATTTTAGGGAAGCAATTACCGCAATTGTTGAGGCTAATAAGGCTGCTTCTAAGCAACAAGTAACTTTGACTCCTGTTGAGGGTGATGTTCCTTTACCAATTCCACCTAATCATCTATCTCTTGATCAAAATAATTCCTAATGACTTATAAAAAATAAATTAAAGTGAGTTTGACGCAATCGCAAACTCACCTTAATATTTATCCTGATCGCGTTGGCGATTTAGTATGTCGAGTTGCTATAAATTAACTATAATTGTTAAAATTTTAGCAATAAAGCTATCTGTTGACCGATTTCTTTTTTATCTTTCCTAAACGATAAGCAGTCAGAGGACTATTGCGAATGTCCGCTTCCAAACTAGCAATTAATTCATCTAATTCTAAAAAATTACTGTCAATTCGCTTGCAGAGCGATCGCATTTTTTCGACAGAACGCGCCCTCGTTTCTTGGTCAGGAATTTTCACTTCATTAGTCATAGCAAGTTCCAGTTTCTTTTAACTTCTTCAATACTAGCTTGCATCGCCTCAGCATTAACTTGAACTTCTGAGATTGTCCTAGCTAGTAATTCTAGGTTAGCACTATTCGCCGTCGGTTGAGAATCAAATATCCGTCGCAACACCGTAGAAAAGCGCGAGTAGTAACCATCAGCACGTTCTCTAATATTATAGTTCTAATTCTGGTTCATCACCTAAGAGTTGATCTATACGAAGTTCTGCAAATGCTTGCTTTAGAGGTATCCCTTTTCCTTGCTCAAATTCTGCAATACTTTTGCGAATACCCACAATAGACTCCAGTAACTCAATCCGATCGAGAAGTTGCTGATAGCCTTCAGTATCTTGAACAACGGCAGTAGCTTTACCATTAACAGTCAGAACTATTGGTGCTTTAGTTTCTTTGAGTCTTGCCAGAAAAGCTTTCGCACTCCGCTGGAAATCTGAGAGAGGATAGATTTCACTAAAACTGAGCATAATATGTTCAGAAAATTATTTGATAATTTCATGCTAACAGTTGGCAATTGTTTTGTCTATTATCTGAGAAACTATCTAGCTTGTCAGGGTCGCCATGAACCGCCCAGTACGCAACCGTTGTGTAAGCAATCTCAATAAAATCACTAATTTCCTAAATAAAAAAACCCCCTCTTTTTAAACTTTTTAAAGAGGGGGGTTAAAAAAGATGCTAATACTTCAGCAAGTAAACTACTTGATAGAAACCTTAGCTCCAACTGCTTCTAACTGTTTCTTGATATCTTCAGCAGCAGCCTTTGCGATCGCTTCCTTAACGGCCTTTGGTGCAGCTTCTACCAAGTCTTTCGCTTCTTTCAGACCCAGACCGGTAATAGTCCGAACTTCCTTCAGAATCGCAATTTTCTTATCAGCAGGAACTTCTTCAAGAATCACGTTGAATTCTGTTTGCTCTTCTACTTCTTCAACAACAGCAGCAGGACCTGGACCAGCCATCATCACACTACCTACAGAAGCCGCAGCGCTAACGCCAAAAGCTTCTTCAATTTGCTTCACTAATTCGGAAGCTTCTAACAAAGTCAAAGATTTGAGTTGTTCGAGAATTTGATCGGTTGCAGCAGACATTTGTTGAACTCCTAGTTCGATTTTGGATTGAAATTTGTTAACTGTTAACTGTTAACTGTTAACTGTAGATTTGCTATTACTAGCAACTTACTCAGATGCTTCAGTTTTTTCGCCGCTTTCCTTGTCAACATAAGCTTTGAGGCCGCGAGCGATCGAAGAAGGAACTTGATTAATACCCACAGCCAACTTGGTAGCCACACCATTGATAGCACCAGCAATTTGTGCCATGAGTTGTTCCTTAGACGGCAGATCCGCCAGCGCTTTAATATCAGCTTCTTTTAAAAGCTTTCCTTCCATCACGCCGCCGCGAAGTGTACTCTTCTTAGAAGCTTTTTGGAACTCTTGGTAAGCTTTAATTGAACCGCTAATATCTTCTTTGACAAACACTAATGCAGAAGCACCTTTCAGTAATTCCTGCATCGGTTCCCATTTCGCGTTACCCTCAACGGCAATTCGCATCAGTGTATTTTTAGTCACTGTGCAACTGCTACCTTTGGGCCGCAAACGACGACGTAAATCTGTGATTTCCGCAACTGATAGCCCTTGATAGTCAATGATGACTGCCAGTTGCGACTTACTCAAGCTTTCCTTGAGTTCAGCAATAATCACATTTTTTTGTTCTACGGTTTTGCCCATACTTGTCTCACCTCCTTAGTAAAAATCACAAACTCCCAATCAAAAACCCCGACTTTCAAGCCGGGGCAAAGAATTAAAAAATAAACTTTAAAAAGTAAACTTTAAAAATTCCCAGAATTTCTAAATTTAACTTTCAGCTTAAATTTTTATTTTCTTAGCCTCGGCAGGAAATTAAGGTATTAACACCTGCTGTCAGTGGCTTATTTGATTTGTTATTTGTTATTTGTTATTTGTTAACTGTTAACTGTTAACTGTTAACAAATAACAATTACGCTGCATCCAGTTTTAGATCGCGTAGGGCATTAATATCAATTTGAATTGATGGCCCCATTGTTGCTGATACATACATCGTCCGCCAGTAGCGACCTTTCGCACCAGAAGGACGATTGCGATCGACGGTTTCTTGCAAAGCTTGAAGATTCACCAGTAAGTCTTCGGCTGAGAAAGCCGCCTTGCCAAACATCACGTGAACAATACCTGTGCGGTCAGCCCTAAATTCTAGTTTACCACCTTTGAACTCTGCGATCGCCTGTGCCAAATCAAAAGTCACAGTACCACCTTTCGGAGAAGGCATTAAACCGCGAGGACCTAGCAAACGTCCTAATTTTGCCACCTGTGCCATCACATCTGGTGTCGCAATTAGTCGATCGAAATCCATCATGCCTTTCTGAATTTCATCAATTAATTCTTCAGAACCAGCCAGATCCGCACCAGCATTTAAAGCTTCTTTAACTTTCTCACCCTTGGCGATTACCGCAATCCGAACAATTTGACCAGTTCCTTTGGGTAGAGATACCGTTGTCCGCAACTGCTGATCCGTATATTTGGGGTCAATTCCCAAGCGGATATGAGCCTCAGCAGCTTCGGGAAATTTAGCCGTAGCTGTTTCTTTCAAGAGTTGCAAGGCTTCCAATGGTGGATAAGCCCGATCTTCTATTTTCTTTTTGAGCTCTTTAATTCTACGAGACTCTTTCTTTGCCATTTTTTTCTCCTGGGGTCATTAGCGAAGCTCTGCTTCTCCCCCATAATTGATTTTACTTAGATTTGGGATTTCAGATCGAATGCAAGTGGATTAAGAACAAGACATTAGGCAATAGAAACTGGAACTAAAAATTAGGATAGGAATAGCAAATTAAAAAACTTATTCTCTCTTCCTTATTCCTTCTTCCCTCTTCCTTCTTCCCTCTTCCTTCTTCCCTCTTCCTTCTTCCTTCTTCCTTCTTCCTTCTTCCTTCATTCCGCGATCGCGACACCCATATTTCTAGCCGTTCCTTCCACAATTTTCATCGCAGCATCAATGTCATTCGCATTGAGGTCAGGCATTTTAGTTTCCGCAATTTCTCTTAACTGATTCCGTGTAATCGAACCGACTTTTTTACGGTTAGACTCACCAGAACCCTTGGGAATCCCGGCCGCTTTTTGAATTAACACCGACGCAGGAGGAGTCTTGAGAACAAAGGTAAAACTTCGGTCTTCAAACACCGAAATTTCGACGGGTACAACTAAACCTGCTTGATCGGCAGTCCTAGCATTGTACTCCTTACAAAACATCATAATATTCACACCATGCTGACCCAAGGCTGGACCAATCGGAGGTGCTGGGTTGGCTTTTCCCGCCGTAATCGCCAACTTAATTACTGAAACAATTTTCTTTGCCATTAGTTAGCTTAGTTAGCTATGTTTCTGAACCTGATTAAACTCCAATTCAACGGGCGTATCCCGTCCAAAAATTGAGAGTAATACTTTAAGCTTATTCCGCTCTGGACTAACTTCAATTACGTCACCTTCAAAGTCTTTAAAAGGCCCGGAGAGTACCATAACATGATCTCCCGCCGCCATTGAAACCTTGACAACTGGCTCGGCTTCTTGAGTTTGTTTGAAAATCCGCTCTACTTCTGAATTACTCAGGGGTAGAGGTTTAACGTGACCTCGACCTCTCCCGTAGCGGCGTTTTTGTTCTGCACCCACAAAGTTAATGACATTGGGGGTATTTTTCACTACTTGCCACGTTTCCTCGTCCATAAACATTCGGATGAGGACGTAACCGGGAAAAACTTTTTCGTCGGAGTGTCGACGTTGTCCGTCTTTGCCTAATCTAATTGCAGGGGTTTGAGGAATTTCGATCTCTAAGATGCGATCGCTCACATCCAAGGTTTGAATCCGCTGATCTAAGTTAGCTTTAACACGCTTTTCACAGCCAGAAGCCACCTGAACGGCAAACCATCGAGCTTCTCCAGTAGGAAGTGCCGGCGTTTCTGCGTCTTCTGGCACTTGTGTAGAATTTCGAGATTCTTCTGATGCAAAAGTCATACTGGAAACACCTGTACCGCTACCCAGCTAAAGAAGTTATCTACTAGATAGATCAAACTTGCCGAAAGAATTACCATCAAAACTACGGCAAAAGATTCGCTGATTAACTGCTGCCGACTAGGCCAAACAACCTTTTCAAGTTCTTCTTTGGTTTCCTTAAAAAAACTCTTAGGATCGAATCCAGGGGTTGTTTCTTTTACTACTTGTGTTTCGTCTTTTTTTGCCACAATTGCTAATTCCCTTTGCGATTTTAGATTTTAGATTGTTTGAACGATTTGCCGAATTTGGTGTCTTCGATCTTAGTTCGCTGGCAATCTCAAATCTCAAATTCGCCCATTGAGCTTCTACCGAGTCCGGTAGTTAATCTCAATGCTTCCTGCGATTTGGGCAACTACAGGGGGATTGCCCCTACAAAACACCATTTTTACAGGCGCAACTGAGAATTAAGACGCGAAACAAAGTTTGACACTTCCATTCCTCAAAGGGGATGGAATTTTTAGCAGTTTTTGCTCCTGATAGTCCTAATTGCTAGGATTTCTGGGAGCATCTTTTGCTACGGTTTTGAGTGAATCGCCCACAAAATTAAGTCTACTCGAAAGTTGGTGATTTAGGCGGTTCGCCATCCATCTCGGCGCTTTCAAGCAGAGCTTAAGAGTTTGGTGATTCAGCGCGCCCTGGAGGACTTGAACCCCCGACATCAGGTTTTGGAGACCTGCGTTCTACCAACTGAACTAAGAGCGCATCCAGTTTGACTTGAGTGGTGTACTTAACCTCTGGATTCTTAGTCTAACAGAATGCGATCGCAAACGCAAGGAGTTTTCCCAAATTTTGATCTTTCGATTTAATCTTGGGTAATTTGAGGACTTCGATTTTTTATAAGGTGCGATCGAACCGCTGTTTGATCCGAGTGGCTTTACCAACACGATCGCGCAGATAGTATAGTTTGGCGCGGCGGACTTTTCCTCTACGGATGATTTTGATGTTAGCAAGTCGGGGTGAGTGTAACAGAAATACTCTCTCGACTCCAACACCTTGAAATACTCGGCGGACGGTAATGGTTTCGTTAATTCCACCGTTGCGTTTGGCGATGACGGTTCCTTCGTAGGGTTGAATTCGTTCTTTCCCACTTTCGATAATTTTCACGCCGACTTTGATGGTGTCGCCTACATGGATTTCAGGAAGTTCTTTTTTAAGCTCGGTTTTGAGCTTTTCAATTTCTTCCCTTTCGATCTCGCGGATAATTTCTACGCCTTTCATAAATTTTGCTCTAATTTGCTGAAACTCACGATCTACTATGTTATGACAGTAGCCAGCATTAAAGCAAGTGTAAAGTAAGTTTTTATGTTAGATGTTTTGGGTGCTGACTTTTGGCAATTGGGCGCGATGCCTGCGGCTGGCTTTGCCTACGCTCTCCTAGCTTTGTATCTAGCTGCTAATCTAGGGGCGAATGATGTGGCAAATTCGATGGGGACTTCGGTGGGATCGAAGGCTTTGACGCTACGCCAAGCGATTATTGCTGCGGGAATTTTGGAGTTTGCTGGGGCTGTACTTTTTGGTCAAGGGGTGTCGGAAACTCTGACGACGGGGGTGGTAAATCCTGGGGTGTTGGCGACAATGCCCCAAGTGTTTTTGATTGGTATGGTTTCGGTGTTGATTAGTTGCGGTTTATGGCTGCAAATCGCGACGAGTCTGGGTTTGCCTGTTTCTTCGTCTCATGCGGTGGTAGGTGCGATCGCGGGTTTTGGTTGGTTGGCGGCGGGAGTTAATGCGGTTCACTGGCAAACTATTGGGATAATTTCTCTAACTTGGTTGGTGACACCGGTCGTTAGTGGCGCGATCGCGGCTTTATTTTATAGTGGGGTAAAGTATGGGATTCTCGATCGCCCAGATCCTTTAGTACAATTGCGAGAATGGATTCCCTGGTTAAGCGCAACACTTTTGGGGATTTTCGGTTTATTGGTGTTGCCCAGTTTAAGTCTGCCTTTACAAAAGATCGTCTCGGAGCAGTTGGGCTGGCATTTACCCACTCACGATATACCAATTTTACTCGGTGCGATCGCCACTTTTTCCCTGACTGTCATCAGTTGGCAACAATTGGGAAAATCTGACAGTAGGGGCAGTGCCCCCGTGCCTGCCCCCATCAGCGATCGGGCAACCACAGAGGGATTGCCCCTACCTGAACCTGAAATTGGGGCAACCACAGAGGGATTGCCCATACCTGGCTTGGTTGAGCAGCAAATGGGACGGTTTCAGGTATTAAGTGCTTGTTTTGTGGCTTTTGCTCATGGTTCAAATGATGTTGGGAATGCCGTAGCACCTTTAGCCGCGATCGCCTATATTCGTCGTACAGGTACTGTTCCCCTTAATGATTTTCATGTGCCACTATGGGTGCTCATTTTGGGAGGAATTGGTATTGTTATCGGTTTAGCCTTATGGGGAAAACAAGTAATTATGACTGTTGGTGAAGGCATAATTCAGCTACAACCTAGTGGCGGTTTTTGTGCCGAGTTAGCAACTGCAACCACAGTATTAATGGCTTCCCATTTAGGTTTACCCGTTTCTACTTCCCACGCTTTAGTTGGTGCAGTTGTAGGAGTCGGACTTGTTCGAGGTTGGAAATCTGTACAGTTTAAAACTTTACAGTCAATTGGTCTGGCTTGGGTAATTACTATCCCGATCGCTACTGCTTTAGCAGCACTAATTTTCAGCGTAATTCGGATATTTTTGGGAATTTAAAGGTTAAAAATGCTGTCCTATTTTTTGTTTAAGTCCCTTTAGCTATTTCTCAAACGCCGGAGGCGTAAAACGAATTTCTATGCGCCTCCTAGTTGGATCGGCAACGCGATTGCTGGCGGCATATTCTCCAGAAAGTAGAAAAAGTTGCGCTGCCGAATAAGCACGGAAATTTAAAGTATTTAATCGACCCGTTTTTTGTTGAATTTCTTGCAAATTTTTAACTACTGCCAAAGCTCTTATTAATCCTAAATCTGCATTAGAACCAGCCTTTAAATTGCTGACAGATTCATTGCCAATAGCGACATTTTCTAAGATTTGATCGAGATTACTATCAGAACCTACTGTTTCTTGACCGTCAGTATGACCAATTATTTCAACAACATATCCGGGATATTGTTTAGCAAAATCTTCAAGCTGATTGACAAGAGTATTGTTAATAAATAAACGCAAACCTTCTGGTAAATCTGCTCGCCCCGCCTCGAATTTAAGAGGAAGACCTTGGAAAGCATCAGAATCCTTAATAATAATTAAAGGTGGAGATTTAAGATTTTCTATCTTTTCCTGAAGTTTTCTAATTTCATTATTTTTAGCCCTAATATTATTTCTATTTTCTTGCAACTCATCATTTGATTTATTAAACTTTTGCCTCATTTCCTTAATCTCTTTTTGAGCTTTAGCCAATGCTTCACTTGTATTTTCTGATGTTGATTTTAAGAATACCGATTTGACTATAGCTAGTAAAAGAAATAAATTAATAATCATAAAAGCATTAGACATCAAATCTGTAAAAGCAGGCCAGATATTGAGGTCTTCATGGGAGTTAATAGAACGAGAACGGTGACGCATAATTTAAAGTTTTTACTCTCTTATCGTTCAATACTCGTAGGGACAAGGCATTGCCCATTGGTGTCAACAATCGCTGAAAGCCCGCCAGGGACTAAAGTCCCTGTCTAATAGGTAAAGTCCTCTGAAGAGGACTGAAGAAAATTGTTAAATTCATTAGTCCTCTTAAGAGGACTTGATCTTTGAGACAGGGACTTTAGTCCCTGTCGGACTAAGGGTTTGACCTTAAGTTGACACCAATGGGCAAGGCCTAAGTCCCTACTGTGTTTCATTACAGCGGGAACCGCTGTATATCACTAATATGTTTATCCACAACTGGACTCTCTAAATTATCCCTCAAAGTCTCCACCAACTCAGCAAGCTCAGATTTAATCTCTCCCAGATGATGCACATAGCTGTTAATATTTTCAGCTAAAAGTTGCGATTGTTGACTATTCCTATTACTTTCTGCCGCATTATTCTCAGCTAAAGAAAGTTGATTAGCCTGCTGCAATTCCACAGCTTGAAATGCAATCTGATTAAGTCGGTGAATTTCTGCTGTCATATTTACTAACTCCGCACTAAAATTCTGAAGTTGACTTAAAGTAGTTCCTAAAGATTGTACGCTATCAGCTAAACTTGAAGCTGATTTAGCAAAATTATTTTGGATGTTAGCCAAATTAATTGTAGCTAGGGATAATTTTTGAGGAAACTCATTTTTTTCAAAGGCTTTAGATACTTCAATAAATTTACCAGCCGACTCCTGAAAATCATTAGCCCCCCTAGAAATTGTACCAGAAGCTTCAGCCAAACCCCCATAAACTTGTTGTGCTAAATTCGCTGCTTTCAAATTAGCCTCAAAAATTTCTTGAATTTTATCTTGCAAAGCAGATTCTACACCCTCGCGAACAGTTTGACCAAATCTAGTTAAAAAGTTATCAAATGAATCTGCCATGTTTTTCACTACTTTATCCAGGCGACTTTTCCCCTGTAAAGTTGGCTGATAAATATTATCCAGATAATCCTCTAAATAGCTAATTAACTGTGACTTAGCTAAACCCGTATTCCAGACTAAATTAACTACCGTTAAAAGCGCACTGAAAAATACAGCAATTAGACTGGTAATAAAAGCAATTCCCATACCTTGCAATGGTTTCTGCAATTCAGCAAAAACTAAATCCTGATTAATATCTTGATTTCCCTGAAGCTGAATAACAGTTTCACTCAGGCTAGATAAATTCAGCGTAATTCCCAAAAAAGTACCTAATAAACCAAAAGATAATAACAAATTAGGTAAAATTCGACAGAAATAATCTATGCGATCGTAACCAAAGGAGAAACCCCAAAATATAAACCTCTGTTGACTATAAATTCCATCTACCAAAGCTCCAGAATTTACTGTTTCTAAATACTCACTCGCAGCTTTAAATCTCTGCTCTAAATCTTCAACTATTCTCGGTTTTGAGCCAGCATTATTATCCTTAAGTAACAACCTTACTTCCTTTGCTTTCCCTACTATCTCCCCATAAAGACTAATGCGTTGCAAAGCCGCCAAGAAAGCAGGTACAATTACCAGCAATATAGTAGGAACTAGCAAGTATATTGGAAATAGTTTTAACCAGTCAGACATAATAGATTAACTCCAGAATAAATTTGCTAAATAGAAGGAAGAAGGAAGAAGGAAGAAGGAAGAAGGAAGAAGGAAGAAGGAAGAAGGAAGAAGGAAGAAGGAAAAAGGAAGAGGGAAGAGAGTGGAAGACATAAAGTGGAAGGAAGAAAACTTATGCAGTAAACTTTTTAGCAATCCGTATTTTACCTTTAATTAGATGGATTTACTTAAATTCCTGTTTTGCAGAAAGCGGGTTTCCCCGCCATAATTTTCATCGCATCTTAAAGTGGATACTTTCTTAAAACATCTACTCGTAGTTTTTCATACTCCTCCTCAGTAAGATAATGATTTTTTAGAGCTTGCTGCAACCTTTTCAATTCTTGCTCTCGTTTCGCAAGATTATCAATTATATCAGTTGGTTCAACCACAATTTCATCAGGATTAACTGATTGAGAAAGAACAATTTTAGAAGATGAAGCCTGAGAATTTTGATCGATTTTAATTTGTGCCTCCATCTGCTTTCTAAAACGATTAATTACTCCTTCCTTGGCTGGCAATTCTGTAGTTCCAGGAACTCCAACTACCGTAGCTTTGTAAGGATAATTAGCGCTATCTTCTGGTAATTTATCTACCAAATCTACAAAGTTTCGCAACTTTGGTAAATAATCTTTTTCCCAGAGATAAGGCTCTTTTTTAATTCGATTAATTGTGGTTTCCAACAAATCCTTTAACGCCTCAGTTTTATCTCCACGATTTGCCAACTCTTCCAGCGCTTGATTCCACTCTAAACTAAGCTCCGCAATATAATGATAGTCTCGTAAATCATCATAATACTGAAATTCTAACTGTTGACTTGTCTCATTTTTCTTAATCAAATTAAACGCCAAACAGGGATAAAAAACATCTTCTAATGCCGCCATTGTTAAAGCATCAGGAGGAATAATATCAGTAAATCGAGTTTGGTAGTCATTGTGTAGAAAAGAAATCTCAGAATTTAGTTCCCGAATGTAGTGATTTCGCATTGTTTCTAAACCGTTAATTAGCCTCAACGGAAACCCCGCATACTCAGTTACAATTAAAATTTCATCCTCAGCTTGAGTAGGTTTCAAGACACTTTCAGCAATTCCTAAATCTCTTCCCAGAGTCACTTTAAACTGCTGCACTTCCGATTCATCGGTATCCTTAAAACCTACTAACTCGCTTCTTTTGGCCGGAGTATTACGAAAGTAAGGATCGCTCAAATTTAAACGTAGTAGGGGATCGGCTTGTTGGCGAATTTGTCCCAAACGAGTTAAACGATCTTGAACCGAATAATTTTGGATAAAACGCTTAATTACTGACTGTACAATTTGAGTGCTTCGAGAACCAAATAACCTGTCAACTGTTAAATCAACTTCTTTTTGTAATTGTATTTGATTCATTTTTTCCATCAAATTAATGATGGATTCTCCCACACCAGAGGTTTGGGTTATTTCCTTACTTACTAACACTAATTGAGAGCGTAAATCATGTTCTGGAAGTAAGGTTGTATAGCAACCATCAATATCTTTATTATCAAAAATTGCCTCGCCGCTCATCTCATCAAAATTCAATTGTCTTAAATCGTTTTCCTCCTTTTCATAGTCACTCTTCAAATTATCTACTAAACGGCTAAAACCAGCTACCTGAGTTGCACGATCTAAAACGTGCTTCTGCAAAATAGTAACAATTTGCAATGCTTCCTGAGTCACGGCTAAGTCAAAATTATGCTTAATCAACTCGCAGACTTCCCGCACAACTCTTTTAGCTTCAGTTTGTACCTGCTGATTCTTGTTACCCAGAATTGGCAATTGAAATTTCTGCTCAAGATCGTCAATAATCTCCTCAGCATTTCGCCATTTTTTCTCCAAATCTTCTAGCTTGCGATTGCCACCAAAATTTGTAATTTCTTCCTCAATTTGACGCTGATAACTATCTAATTCAGTTTGTAAAGCATCTAACCAATCCCTGCTACTTTTAATGGCAAAGTTAATATTGCCGGGAGTTAGTAAGTTAGCTAAAAAGTTATCAATATCTTGCTTAAGCTGTTCGGTAATTGCTGGGCGTATTTGCAGCAATCTCGTCAGCCAAATTCCCCGATTAGTCTCCGTTTCTCCTGGCTGAATTTTACGAAACTGTTCTCGAAACTCTCGTGGCAAAATTTGTTTAATTCCAATTCGATCGTCTTTATTTTTACAATCATTAATCACTCTTTCTAACTTAGAATTTCTCCAGGTATTAAGAGTTGTGGCAAAACTTTTATTAGATTCTTGGACAGCCTCAGATAAGCGAGTATTTAAACCGTCTCTCTGGGCTAAATCACTATGCCAACGATATTGAATTAAAAATTGTTCAAGTAATACTTGAGGATCGGGGCTTTGATCTTTTCCATTTAACCAAAATATCACTAATTTTATACTAATTCGAGTTAAAGCGATATCTACGATAATATCACGAGGAAAATAAATCGCTGCCAGTCCAAAAGTTAGATATCGCTGGATATTTGGACGGGGGTGACTATCCCACTGAATTAAATGCTGTAAGAAATTATCTCGCATTCCTTTCACGACAGGTGCTAATTCTCCTGAGAAATCTAAGGCGATTTTATGAGCAATTACATTACATAATTTCCGCTGTTCGAGAATAGAATATTCCCCCGCAGTTTTGTCAGAAACCAAGTAAGCATAGTCAAAGGGCGGCCGTGCTTCCTGTACTAAAACTAACTCTTGGATATCGTAACAAGCTTCAAATTTAGTGCCAGGAGTTGTGTAATAATTCAGTTCCTTAAGTGCTGCATAAGTATTCGCATTCATGTTAGAAGTATTGCCGTATAACTGGGGACTAATCACCAAATAACCCACGATTTGCGCCCCTCGATCGCCGTAGGCTTTTCTCAGACTATAGGCTACATCTAAAAACATCCCGCTACCGGTTCCACCGCAGAGAGAACCGACTACAAAAATATTCAATCCCGGCTCAATTTTTAACCCAGATTTCAGTAAAGTTGCTTCATGGCCTCGCGTCCGTTTTTCTGCGGTTTCTACTGCTGTTTTAATCTTTTGATAATTGTGGAAAAAAGCTAATCTGCCAACAGGTCTAATTCCTTTTGCTCCCTCTTCTACTGCTTTGATATTTCGCAGTAATTGCGGTGGAAACCATCGCGCAATGTGGTCATAAGGCCCTTGGCGATCGGAGTTAGAACGACCTTCTAATCCCTGGACAAAATTAGTGACTTCTCCTGATGTCATAGTTGCGCCTACTTTCTCAGACTCACGGAAACTTAGATCGACACCATGATAGGTATTGCCACTTCGTAAACCTGATACTTCTGTAGAAGCTTTGTCCGTATCAATATGGACAAAACTCACGGTGGGTAAGTTGCTCAAATCTTCATAGCGATCGACAATTAAACGGCGGATACGCATTAATACATCCCTTCCCGTACCGCCTAAACCAATACAAATTGTCCGGTTAATTCCCCGATATTGGCGTTCTCTGCTACTAGATTGAGTCATGTTAATCTCCTGATTTTTTATTTTTTAATTTCAATGATAATCTCGTATTCCCGTTTTCTGGAATCAGGGCAATTTAGCCTAATTCTCTTAGTATTAGTGATTAAAGTTCGGTTAGTAATTTCTTTGCCATTTAAAAAAATTGCGGCTTCCCCAGTTGGATCTAAATAAAGTTTTCCCCCTTTTCGTAGTAAATAACCTCTGACTTCCGGCCCTGGAGTATCAATAGAATCAGCACAACTAGAGTCGATCTCACCGATGGCAATTCTTTGATTATTTCCTAGATAACATACTTGATCCTCTTTTTGGGGAGTCGCCGTTAAATCCACAGCCAGTTTCCATTTCTGTTGCTGTTGCGAGAATCTAATTCCTGCGACTACAACAGCAGCAAGGAAAATTCCCGAAATTGACAACGGCAACCATAACTGATTAAATAAATAAGCAGAAACTAAACAAGTTTCTCGCCCTCCCGGTGCTGGCGTACAAAACTCTTGGATGTTCGGAGAAATGTCAACAACACTTAATTTATATTGTTTATTATCCTTAGTTTTAATAGTAAGCGATCGCTCCCGCCAAGGCAATACCTGAAACCAAGTTTGACGCAATTGACTTACTTCAGAATTAGCAACGCGAAACAGACTATCCGCAGGCGTTTCTACCCACTCCGTAGAACTAGCTGGCGACTTAGTAAATAGCGGTGCATCAGTAATCCAAACCACCGACTGAGATTTAATTGGTTGATGCTGTCCTAAACGACACTGATTTAGCGCCGCCAAACCCTGATAAATAGTCAATTCTGCCTGTTGAATATCCGTCTTTTGAAAACTTATATTTGGCTGAAAAGGAATCGCCTGCAAAATTAAGTCAATATCTTTTTTGCCATTAAACTTAATCGAATTTTCTGCCAATAGGGGATTGACATTTGCCGCCAGTGGATTTACTGTAGTTGCAAAAGGCACAACATAAACCGTATCTCCAAGCTGCAAACTATCCTCGACAATTTGACGTAACCGGATGCGACCTTCATCATTTAAACCAACACTCTCAGTTAAATCAATTGCCAAAACCACATCATGCCCGCCATGCAGACGGGCCACTAATTCCAGCCCTATTTTTTGTAGAGGGGCAAGAGGTTGCCCTGGAGTAACTGTGGTACAAGACTCAGCCAAGAAAGTACAACCCTATAGTTATTCCCAGTATTATACTCACTAGATGAACATATCGCAGGTAGGGACTTAGGCCTTGCCTATTGGTGTCAACAATCGCTGAAACCCGCCAGGGACTTAAGTCCCTGTCTAACAACTTAAGTCCTCTAAAGAGGACTAATTAAATTTAAAAGTCTTCAGAGTCCTCTTTAGAGGACTTGATCTTTGAGACGGGGGTTTTAACCCCCGTCGGGCTAAGGGTTTGACGTTAAGTTGACACCAATGAGCAATGCTGTGTCCCTACTGCATTTCATCAGATGGAATACGTTGTTGTAATTAAATCTAGCTAGATCCTGGTAAAAATACATAAAGGCAGGTTTGCCAACTGTCACGACACTGCGACATAATTCTTAAAAGGCCTCTGATATTAAAGTTGTTACCGATTATTTTAACCACCAAAACTCAGGAAAATATCTTATGAACCCTTCCTTAGCCATCAATTCCCCCCACAAAATGAACGAAATCGAACGCGCTAACCTCAACCATGTAGTAGACTATACCTCAATTCAATCTCTCCCAGAAATTTGGCCTATTGCCAAACAGAAATTTGCGGAAGTAGTTGCTCTCCACGATCCCCACAGCAAACCAGAAGTTAAACTTACCTATAATGAGTTATATCAACAAATTCAACAATTTGCTGCCGGTTTGCAAGCATTAGGTATTGGGCAAACTCAAGAAGGAGATATACCCGATCGCATCGCCCTTTTTGCTGATAATAGTCCTCGCTGGCTAATTGCCGATCAAGGCATAATGAGTGCAGGTGCGGCCGATGTCGTGCGAGGTGCAGGAGCGGACCCCGAAGAACTGCTATATATTCTTAAAGATAGTGGTAGTACCGCCTTAGTAGTAGAAAACTTAGCACTATTAAAAAAACTGCGCGATCGCCTACTAGACCTACCCATTCAATTTATCATCACCCTCAGCGAAGAAACACCAGACAACGAAACCCTCACCGTCATCAAATTTTCTCAAATCATCGCCACAGGAGCCAATCGCCCCCTCAAACCCACACGCCACAAACCCCAAACTTTAGCAACTCTCCTCTACACCTCCGGCACCACAGGCAAACCTAAAGGCGTTGTTTTAACACATAGCAACCTCCTTCATCAAATCAACACCTTCGGCACAATTCTACAACCAAAACCAGGAGAATCAGCCCTCAGTATCCTCCCCAGTTGGCACGCCTACGAGCGCACCGTTGAATACTTCCTTCTCTCCCAAGGCTGCACCCAAATTTATACCAGCATCCGCTATTTCAAACAAGACTTTAAAAGCTGTAAACCTCAATACATGGTTAGCGTTCCTCGCATTTGGGACTCAATTTATGAAGCCGCCCAAAAACAATTCCGAGAACAACCCGCCAACAAACAAAAATTAATCAACTTCTTCTTAGCAACTAGCCAAGAATACATCAAAGCCCGTCGCATTGCCCAAGGTTTAACCTTAGATTTAACACCACGATCGCCCCTAGAAAAAATCATCGCTCAAATCAAAACAATTGGTTTATTTCCCTTTCATGCGATCGGAGAAAAACTCGTTTATCAAAAAGTTCGCGAAGCCACAGGGGGACAATTCAAATGGGCAATTAGTGGCGGCGGCTCCCTAGCAACCCACCTCGATAACTTCTTTGAAATTACCGGCATCGGCCTATTAGTAGGCTACGGTTTAACCGAAACCTCCCCAGTCCTCACGGTCCGCCGTCCCTGGCACAACCTACGGGGCTCAGCAGGACAACCACTCCTCAACACAGAAATTAAAATAGTCGATCCCGAAACCAGAAAAACCATTCCCATCGGAGAAAGAGGCTTAGTTTTAGCGCGAGGCCCCCAAATTATGGCCGGTTACTATCTCAATCCTCAAGCCACAGCCAAAGCCATAGATGCCGAAGGCTGGTTCGATACAGGAGATTTAGGCTTGCTAACTTCAGGAAACGATTTAGTATTAACTGGGCGGGCAAAAGATACGATCGTACTGACAAACGGCGAAAACATTGAACCTCAACCCATAGAAGATGCCAGTCTCCGCAGTGCCTATATTGACCAAATTATGCTTGTTGGTCAAGATCAAAAATCTCTCGGAGCATTAATTGTTCCCAATCAGGAAGCAATAGAGAAGTGGGCAGCCAGTCTTTCTCCCTCTATACAGGAAATCGACTGGAATAGCAAGGCTATTCAGGATTTATTTCGCCAAGAATTGAATCGGGAAGTACAAAATCGCCCTGGATACCGCCCAGACGACCGCATTGGCCCCTTCCGTTTGATTCTGGAACCATTTTCAGTGGAAAATGGGATGTTGACCCAAACTCTGAAAGTTAAGCGTCCCGTTGTAATGGAACATTACCGCGATATGATTAACGAGATGTTTAAGTAAAAGTGGTTAGGCTGCTGGTGAGTTTGGAAGCATCTCAATCCTGACACTTTTAAACCACGATCAATTTTTCACTGACAACTAACAAGCAAAATCTTTATGGATGTCTCCAAAAACGAATTACTCTTGAAGCGAGCCATTAACGTTAAAGTCGTTGTTACTCCGCGCTGGAAAGAAGAGGCTCAACAACAACTGCAAGCCCAAATTAACCAAATAGATTCTCAACTGCAACAGTTGGAGATGCAAGGGCAACGGATGATTGGTGAAATTCAAAGGCAAAGTCTGCAACCGCCGGGTCCCCAGGTAATGCAGCAAATTGAGAACATTCAAACTCAGGTAAATCAAAAGAAAAGTGAGTTACTAGATCAGAAAAATCAAAGTCTCCAACAGCTTAACCAAGTGCAGATGCTGGATCTGGAACAAGAAGTTTCACAGGGTCAAATTGAAAGCATATTCACTGTCAAGCCGGGAGACAATTTGATTCAAAAAATGCAAGTAGAAATTCTGCTGCGGGATGGAATTGTAGAAAAAATTATTGGGGATATTTAATTAGAGAAGGCGGTGGGAAAAGTGGTAATTACTCTTTTTTACCAATTTCCTAAGCTATTACCTATAGCAGTTTTCAATTGGACAGGTGTTGCTTTTAATTAGGAATAGAAATTAAATAATTAGTTTGTTTGTAGTAAGCGCTGTCTTCGCGCTTGGCGCTTACTACAAACAAAATCATCAAGTTATTTAATTTTCATTACTTAGTAATTAGTAATTTCCTATGCAACTGAAAACCGCTATATTAACGATTTAGCAGCAAAAGGATGTTTGAGAAATGATTCGCGAAGTTTTTATGCCGGCTCTAAGCTCTACTATGACCGAGGGCAAAATTGTTTCTTGGGTTAAATCTACTGGGGATAAGGTAGAAAAGGGCGAAACTGTTGTTGTGGTTGAGTCTGATAAGGCAGACATGGATGTGGAGTCTTTTTATGAGGGCTATTTGGCTACGATTATTGTCGCTGCTGGGGATGTGGCTCCGGTGGGGGCGGCGATCGCGTTAGTTGCAGAAACGGAAGCGGAAATCGCTCAAGCTCAACAGCAAGCCAGCGGCGCACCTGCGAAAGTTGCGGCGACACCTGCAAAAACTGTGGCTACTGCAACTGCTGTAGCTTCTGCACCGACGGTAGTGGAAAGTCCAAACCGTCGCAATGGCCGCAGTGTTGCCTCGCCCCGGGCGCGTAAGTTGGCGAAGGAGCTTAAGGTTGATTTGAGTAAGTTACAGGGTAGCGGACCTCATGGGAGAATTGTGGCGGAGGATGTGGAAGCGGCAGCAGGGCAGGTGAAAGCGCCTACGATTCAGTCACCAACTCCGATTCCGACTTTGAGTGTTCCTGCTCAACCTGCTAAACCTGCAACAGCACCTGCGATGGCTCCGCCGGCCGCAGGCATCGCGGCTGTTACTACTGCGCCTTTGGGCCAAGTAATGCCGATGAATGCGTTACAAAATGCTGTGGTGCGGAATATGACAGCCAGCCTTTCTGTGCCGGTTTTCTGTGTTGGTTATACGATCGCTACTGATAGTTTGGATAAGCTTTATCAACAGCTTAAGTCTAAGGGTGTAACGATGACGGGTTTGTTAGCAAAGGCGGTGGCGGTGACGCTACAAAAACATCCTTTGTTGAATGCTTGTTATGTGGAGTCGGGTATTCAATATCGGGCTGATATTAATATTGCTGTGGCGGTAGCAATGGATGGCGGCGGGTTGATTACTCCGGTGTTACAAAAAGCGGATCTGATGGATATTTATTCGCTGTCAAGGAGTTGGAAAGATTTGGTCGATCGCGCTAGAAGTAAGCAGTTACAACCTGCGGAATATAGCACGGGTAGCTTTACTTTGTCGAATTTGGGAATGTTTGGGGTAGATAAGTTTGATGCGATTTTACCACCAGGCCAAGGTGCAATTTTGGCGATCGGTGCTTCGCGTCAGCAGGTTGTTGCTAATGATGATGGAATGATTGGGGTGAAGCGATTGATGCAGGTAAATATTACTTGCGATCATCGGATTATTTATGGTGCTGATGCGGCGGCATTTTTGCAAGATTTAGCGAAGTTAATTGAGTCTAATCCTCAGTCTTTGACGATGTAGTTAGTGGTTAACGGTTAACTGTTATTTGTTAACTGTTATTTGTTAACAGTTAACAATTTTTTCTAGTTGGGGTAGAAGTATTTGAAATGCTTGACCTCGATGGGAGTTCGATCGCTTTTCTTCGGGTGTCATTTCTGCAAAGGTTTTCTGTTGTGTGGGTACGTAAAAAATGGGATCGTATCCGAATCCGCTGTCACCTTTGGGATGATATAAAATTTCACCATTGCATTTTCCTTCAACTTGAATGGCGATCGCACCATCGGGACTCGCGATCGCGATCGCGCAGACAAATTGAGCTTTTCGGTTCTCTTCGTCGCCTAATTCTGTTAATAATCTTTCTATGCGATCGCGATCTGTTTTGCCATAACGAGCCGAGTATATTCCAGGTCTACCATTAAGCGCTTCTACTGTCAAGCCAGAATCATCGGCGATCGACCATTTTCCTGTAGCTTTTGCCACTTCTGAGGCTTTTAGACAAGCATTCGCGATGAAAGTATCCCCAGTTTCTTCTATTTCCAATTCTTCTGGTTTAAGCTGCAATTCCCAACCAAAATCAGCCAGATATTCTAACATTTCTCTGACTTTCCCAGGATTGCTGGTAGCAACCAATAACAATTTTTGATTAATCATAATGAAGGAAGAAGGAAGAAGGAAGAAGGATGAAGGAAGAAGGATGAAGGAAGAAGGAAGAAGGAAGAAGGAAGAAGGAAGAAGGAAGAAGGAAGAAGGAAGAAGGAAGAAGGAAGAAGGAAGAAGGAAGAAGGAAGAAGGAAGAAGGAAGAAGGAAGAAGGAAGAAGGAAGAAGGAAGAAGGAAGAAGGAAGAAGGAAGAAGGAAGAAGGCATTGGTGTCAACTTAAGCTCAAACCCTTAGTCCGACAGGGGTTAAAACCCCTGTCTCAAAGATCAAGTCCTCTTAAGAGGACTAATGAATTTAACAATTTTCTTCAGTCCTCTTCAGAGGACTTTAGCTATTAGACAGGGACTTTAGTCCCTGGCGGGCTTTCGGCTTAAGTTGACACCAATGGGAAGAGGGAAGAGGGAAGACAATTAACAGTTAACAATTAACAGTTAACAATTAACAGTTAACAGTTAACAAAAACATCTACCAATAGTTGCTACTACTGATTCTCCTAACTCTTTGAGGGCGTAGCCGCCTTCTAAACCAAAAACAATCCGGGGGGTAATTTGTAGGCAGTAGTCGGTGAAAATGCCGTAATCTGAAGGCAATAGGTTAATACTAGCTAAGGGATCGGCGGCGTTGCCATCGTAGCCGGCGCTGACTATTAATAAGTCGGGTTGGAATTTTGATAAAAATGGCATAACTTGAGATGTAAAGGCGGTGCGGTATTCGGCGATCGCGCTACCGGGATACATGGGTAGGTTGAGTACGTTGTTGTAGGCTCCTCGTTCGTCTGCGCCGCCGGTTCCGGGATAACATGGGGATTGGTGAAGGGAACAGAAGGCGATGTTGCGGTTGTTTTCTACGATGGATTGAGTACCGTTACCGTGATGTACGTCCCAGTCGAGGATGGCGACTCGATTGATTTCTGGTCGATCGAGGGCGTAGTATGTGGCGATCGCGGCGTTAGAAAATAAGCAAAATCCCATACCGCGATCGCCTTCGGCGTGGTGTCCTGGCGGTCTGGCTAGTACGAAGGCTGGTTTACCGGTGGCGTTGACGCGATCGATACCATCTAGCCAAGCGCTGACGGCTAAGAGCGCTACATCATAACTATCGGGGGAAACTGGGGTGTCGCCGTCTAGGTAGCCGCCGCCCCGTTTGGCTAGGTATTCAATTTCTTTGATATATTTGGGTGAGTGAATTTTGGCGATCGCGGCAATTAATTCTTCGCCACGATCTTTAACTGGTGTGGGTAATTGCCAATCAATCTTGGTGGCCCAAGGTGCAACTTTGATAGCTTCGACGATCGCGGTTAAGCGTTCTGGGCGTTCTGGGTGAAGCATACCAGTCTTGTGCAGCAAAAAGTCTTCGGAGTAAATGACGGGTAGCATAGATGGTTAGGAGTCGTGGAATAGAGAGAAGCGATCGCCGGAAGAATAGGATTAATATTAGTTTAAGCCCTAAATTAGCGCTTGGCAAATTTATGATTTTAGGTTTCGATCCGGGGCGCGATAAGTGTGGGGTGGCGGTGATGGAGTTAGATAGGCAAGTTAAGTATCATCAAGTGGTGTTAGCTGAAAATGCGATCGCGACTCTTGCATCTCTATACTCGCAGTTTCCGATTGAGTTAATTGTCATGGGAGATCAAACTACTTCTCGTAGTTGGAAGGAGAGGATTTCTGTTAGTTTGCCTGGGGTAAGAATTGTGCAGGTTGATGAACGTTATAGTAGTTTGGAGGCTCGCGATCGCTTTTGGGAAATGTATCCTCCCCAGGGTTTTAACCGTTTAATTCCTCAAGGTATGCGGACTCCTCCTCGGCCGGTGGATGATATTGTGGCTATTGTGTTGATTGAACGGTATTTGAGTAAAGGAGATGTTTGATAGTAATGTGTTTGTAATCCAGGTGGCGATCGCCGGAAGGATAGGATTAATATTAATTTAAGCTCTATTATTTGGTTTGTAGTAAGCGCAAAGAGCGCTAAAGCGCTTACTACAAACAAGCTAATTATTTAATTTCTATTCCTAAGTTGACACCAATGCAACCTTCCCTCACCATCCAAACTAAAAATCCCAAAATTTGCTCTACTGGCGGTAGTGGATAATCAGTGAAATCAATTGTTACTATAGTCCCCTCCAGTTTGAGAAAGCGCCACTGTGTCCCACTGGAAACTATACCGTAGATAACTTTAATTGGTTGTTCTTTGTTTTCATTAAATTTCTGTGCTGCTACCATTTCAGCAATACATTGACCTAAACCAACTTTTAAGTCTTCTTTTTTAGCTTCTACTAAAATAACTACTGGGGCTTCAATGTCTAGCTGTTCGGAAGAACGACTAATTAAAAAATCACAAACACCATTCAGTCCAATTGTTGGATCAATGTTAAATTCTTCTCCAGAAAATACGCCGATTTGTTGATTAAAAATCCGACGAACTTCTAGCAATACGGGGTTAATAATCGCTTCAGAACGAGATTTTTCTGTGCTAGTAGCGATCGCCCAAGGTATGTTGGTTTCTAATAGAGTTTTTAAGACTGTACTGGGTTCGATCGGAGCAATTTCAGGCAGAAATCTGATTCCTTCTAGTATGTTTAAATTGAAGGCTTCTTTAACTTTAGTGATAGTGGTAAATTGACTGTAGGGCATAGTTTTTTTGTAAATGCTTGAATCTCAATTTATTTGTAATTCAGGCGATCGCATCTCAATCTCAAACCCTGGCAATACCGCTCTATGTTCAAGCAAAGACAAGGTTTTCTGCTATTGTTTTAGGTTTGGGGAGAGATTTACCATCTGTCTGATATTCTTCAACTAAAAGCTCTAATACTTCTACTGCATTCTTCAAAGCTTCTTCATAGGTATCTCCGTGAGTGTGGAACTGCTGGGATGGAAAATCGGGTAAGTGAACTAGGTAGCAGTTATCTTCATCAGACCATTGAATGGCAATTGTATAATGTAATTTCATAGTTCTGATTCCTCTTCTTCAATTGCTTTTAATATTTCTAGCTTTCGGTTAACTTCTCTCTCTAAATATGGTTTCGCATCATCGCCGTCATTGCCAGCAATGGTAATTGGTTCATTAGGTAGTAAAGAATGAACCCATCTCGTATGACTGCCTTTTGCCGAACGATAAGAAAAGCCAGCTTTTAGCAGCAAGCTTTTAAGTTCTCTAATCTTTTTGGGCATAAGCAGATATTAAAATTAGCTCCTACAACGCTTAAATATAGGCTATGGGTTAAGATCGCAAGTTGCTGCATCTTCCGCAGTTTTTATTGCTCCTAAAGGTACCATTACTAACGCACATTTTCTGGCTGGACCAAGCTGAGAATGCTGTAAAGTTATACGCTGAAGTGGGGAAAAACCTGCGGCTGTTGGCGTATCTGTACACTCAGCGTCAGCTTTATCAACAATACAACCTTGACGGTTAAATATTGCTCGGTAGATGCCACTTACAGGGTTTACGTTTGTCGAACCTGTACCACTGGTAGATATAGAAATGTTATCCTGTAGGCTGTACCATACATTAGGTGCAGAAGAATTAGATGTTGATACGGGCAAAGTTGTTGGATCTGTAGTTGCTGGGTGAATAGCCCATTGTACTAAATTACCTTGCATTCTAAAGCTGGCCTGCCATGCTATTTTATCCCGTTTAGCAAAGCTTTGAGCTAATTGTAAAGCTCCAGAAACACTACTTTGGGAAGTGCGTAAACGTTGATTATTAATAAAAGCTAACCAACCTGGAGCCGCGATCGAACTTAAAATAGCAATCACTAACATTCCAATCACTAATTCTACCATATTAAAGCCAGCATCTTGTCGCAGATGCGGCTTACTAGCTGTCGCTAAATTTCGCTGACAAAGTTTTAATAGTGTTGGGATTTTCATACTTTTCTCCGGTTTTTATACCTTAGTTTGACACTCATAGATCCATTATAATTCCCGTAGGGGCGGGTTCGCCAAGATATCCAAATATAAGCGATAAATCCAGGAAACCCGCCCCGGCCCAATACTACCCCCAACCCCCTTAGAAAGGGGGCTTTTCTGGTTCCTCCCCTTAGCAAGGGGGGGCTAGGGGGGGTTGTTGCGTACCTATATAATTGAGAAACGCTGATATCTTGCACCAATATTAATAAAGGACTCGATCGCGGTATTGGGGCGGGTTTTTTAGTCTTAAATATGCTTTTTAAAGCTTTTGGTGAACCCGCCCCTACAGGCCTTTGATTGTGCAAGATATGAACTTTGAAAAAAGATTATTGCGATAATACGCCTAATCCTTGTACTTGGACGCTTGCTGTTGGGAAAAATGCTGAACCAGCGCTACTATAAGTAGCATTATTTTGGAGTTTCCTCAAAGCATTTCCTCTAATCGTAACTCGTGCGACTGTTTTAGTTGAATCTACACAAACATAGAAGCTATTAGAGGTAGTTGATATCCTTAGCTTTGTTTCTGCTGCATCAGTAGTTCCATCTGGCAATTTGGGATTTCCCAAAGCTTTTTTACATTCATCAGTTATAGCAGTAACTGTACTTGTATCAATATAATTAACCAGAACTTGTGCTGTAGGTGCGGTAATAGTAATAGCTCTTGTTCCACCATCAACTTGACGAGGCCATTGGTTCATTTTTGCTTGAAGATTAGCTCCAGATATAGATAGGCTAAATGGTACAAAATCATCAGGTTCAGCCCCTCTAAGTGTATCTGTAACTGGAAAATATGCGGGAGGAGTAACATTAGTATTTATTACACCATCCCGATATTGATATCTAGTAATTCTAGCTGGGCAAGTGCCGCCAGCCGGCTGACACCAGATAGCTGTGTTATCTTGTTTTAAGTAGTAGGCAACTAATGAAAATACATAACTATCGTTGCACGTAGTATCGGTTCCAGTTGCAGCGCAATCTCCACTTGTGGCAAGAGTTGGCAAAACTTTCTTCATCAACTGTCGCTTCCAAAATACAAGAATAGGAGTGCCAGCGGCAGCGTCGATATTGTGAGGCAATTTATCATTAATGTTATTAGTTGCTGTATTAATCCCCTCGTTATCGTAAATATAAATTGCCTGACCTAAATCTTCGGAAATGAAATCAAGGGCAGCTTGAATTTCTTGCTCTGTATTTGACTTAACTTGTTCTTTTCTATCCGTATTCAAGACATCAACAACAAATGCCAACAAAGGTGTCAAAATCAAGAAAGTCATAATCATTGCTACTAACAATTCAATTAGCGTGAAACCGCCAACCGTGTCAGCAACCTTCGAGCAATTACGCCGGAAATGAGTTTTTAGTAGCAACTTGAGTAAACTTTTCATAATGATTGATTCCTGTTCTTGAGAGTTCATCGACCTTATAGCCTTTCTCTGTCTTCTGAGGTACAATATCACTACCCCCAACCCCCTTAGAAAGGGGGCTTTTCGGTTCCCCCCTTAGCAGGGGGCTTTTCCGGTTCCCCCCTTAGCAGGGGGCTTTTCCGGTTCCCCCCCCTAGCAGGGGGCTTTTCCGGTTCCCCCCCCTTAGCAGGGGGCTTTTCCGGTTCCCCCCCCTAGCAGGGGGCTTTTCCGGTCCCCCCCTTAGAAAGGGGGCTTTTCCGGTTCCCCCCCCTTAGAAAGGGGGCTTTTCCGGTCCCCCCCCTTAGAAAGGGGGCTTTTCCGGTCCCCCCCCTTTGCAAGGGGGGGCTAGGGGGGGTCATTTTGTACATCATAATAATTGAGAAATGCGATAATTAAAATCTAGCAGCAAGTCAGATTATGATATTTACTGACAGCCTACGCGATCGCATAAATTCTGAAATCCAGACTTTGATGCTCCGCTGCTAGTACCAATCTCCGTAGTCATTTGTACTACTGGAACACTAATATTTCCTATTCCTCCTGTGATTGTTGATTGTTGTTGAGCTTGTGGGTCAGCTACCAGAGTTACACCAGATTTAAAAGCACCAGCCCGATAAACTCGCACGCCAAGTAAGTAACCCTGTCTGGGGTCAGTTGTAGCTGCATCAGGTATGCTGCGATAAGCCTGGATAATCATATCTTTGACGCTATTGGAACTACATCCGGCCGTGTCATCAAGATTAACGCAGTACAGAGACGCTGGGGTTTGGCAGTAACCGTCTCCTGAACAGCTTAAACCAAGATTACTGGGAGCATTAACTTTAAAGGTATTTCTGTCATCAGTTTGGGCTAAAACTGTTGTCTCAATGATTGGCGTGATGGTAGTACCGCTAATAGTTGCAACTGGAATTGCACCGCTTCTCACGCCGTCAATGTAAGTTTTAGCAGCTTGAGTTGCTAATTCTACCCGTCGCGCTTGCAGGCGAGTCCCAGTAGCAAAAACTAGGACTGGCGCGATCGAAATCATCAAGACAGAAACTACAACCATCGCCATTAAAGCTTCGATAATCGTGTAACCGGAATCAGGAGACTCCCGTAAATTTTCCAGTGGTGTAAGTTTTTTCATAAGTCATTCCAGTTAGTTGGTGCAGTAGAATCACAGAATGATGTTGGGCGTTGTTCATTGCTGACAGCATTTGTATCGTCTTCACGTTTTCTCGCACAGAGCAAAGTTTTTACCCAAACATCATCCCGGCTGACTTCTCGGAAAAATTCATCAGAACTAACTTTTGTTGAAGGAGTCGTAAAAAGTTGGGTAAACAAGTCAGGCGACTGAGACAAAAGGGCGACATCATAACCCCATTGGCGATTAGGTGGTCGGAAATTAGAGGTACGTCTGGCATTGTTGTCTATGCTGTAGAAAGTAGCGTAGTTAAAGAGACTCGTCGCACTATTAGCAGTAACAGTATCTGGCGGAGTGCCAATACCCAAAACAGCAGTTAAAGGTGCAGTGGCATAAGCACTACGACTTAACTGAATAAACGCACCCAAAATTCTTGTGTCTAAACCACTCCAGTTTTCAAGAAAACGGGTTAAGTTTTGCATCCCACCATTAAAATCATTGCCTGCTGCGCGAGCAGGAACGTCACCAGAGCCCACAACTAAATTAAATGTTGTTGCTACCGCTCGTGGTAGCCATCTAGTATTACCGATTCTTGTGTTGTTGCTCTCAACATTCGCTGGAACAGGAGTATCGGTAGCTGTAAGAGCAGTGTTGTCTCGGGTTACGTGAATCTGTAAGACTGGTGCTAATTGTGGCTGTACAACCATATTGGTTGGACTTGGGCTAGGAGTTGGTGTTGGAAGTGCAGTTCGGTAAGACAGCGCATTGCTATTTGTATAGGTAGTACCTCCTGTTGGTGCATTAGGAGTAGTAGTTGCCCTAAACCATAAGGTGTTTGCTCTGCTCGTAGGAACAGCCCCATTAGTCATTAAAGTCACGTTTGTACCATTGATTCCTAAAGGGATAGCCTGGTTGTTTGCAGGATCGAGTATCAGTTGATAGTTATTATCTCTTTGAAAAGCTACCCGACGAGGAAACCTTTGATACGCTATTGCTGGGGGTCTGGATGTTGTGCCTGAGTTAAGATTAGTGACCAAGAAAGTAGAATTTGTTAATTGTGCGTATGTTGTAGGACTCTTAACTGCTGGGAGTATTGTAGTGTTTGTGGGGTTTGGCGAGATTAGCTTATTGGTATTGTCAAGTATCACCCAATCACTCGGTCCGCAAGCGGAAACAGGTAACTTCAAACAGATTTCCATCACATACTCTGGAAAATTTCCCCGCCTTTGTACGGGGGTAACAAAGTTGTTGAAATAAGAACTATTGGGAGGAACAGTACCAGTATTAGTCGAGTAGTTGGTATCCGTTGGCGGTGGCGAAACGTTCGTTCCGTTAACAGTGAATTGTGCGCCGCTACTCAGGCCATTGGTGACAAAATTATTGTTATAAAAACCATTGAGTAAACGTGCGGCCTTCGCTGTTACTTCTGTCTCTTTAACAGCGGTATCAGTTGTATTACCATTCCCATTCAAGTCAATGTTATAAGTAGCCTCACTTACTGTTTGAGCCGCGCTAATGCCATCTGGGGGTACGCTAAAGTCATAGCCAGTTATCGCCTGACCAGCATTATTTCTCAAGTCAAAGTCTCCCTCATTGCGGAAACCAGGACGGAAATTCGCAGAAAGAACTGTCACAGCATCTGCCAATACTGTAGCCGCTCGCCAAGTATCGCCAGTAGTGCAATTAGGAAGTCGGGGATCTCCTGGCCGACAAGCAAAGTTGGGATTCAGAGGTAAAGCACGGTCGTAGAAGTTGCCCCATGCTGGTTGAGCTAAAGTAGCGTTAAACTCTTCTTGGCTGTGTTGATTAAAATTACCCTGTACGTAAACTGGCAAGTTAGAAACTAAAGTCAGCCCCTTTTCTTTCACCACATCCACAATATTTGTCGGCGGACTATCGTTTTGACCATCGCCATTTTGATCGTTCCGCGCTAGGAATTGGCCATTAGTGAGCAAAATTCCATGAGGGCGGCGGGTGGGGTCGAGTCGAGAGTCACTCCGGCTGGTGATGTTGCTTCTAACTGCGTCAATGCCGTAGGGAATTTTGGTAGCGTTAGCGGTATCAGGGGTACGATCGCTTCGATCCGGTGCTGCATCATCACGGCTGGCATAAATAATGCCGCTGTTTGGTAACAAATACTCTGGCGATGGCCCTTTGATACCACTCGCAAGGGTGATAGCTTGATTCCGCAGTCGACCCAGGTTAATTTCAGTCAGCCTAATCTCTAGGGGCATCCTTTCTTCCAAGGCAAGGCTATAGTTACGAGAGAGTCGTGCTGCACTCTGAGGTGCAGGTGAGGCTAAGGGGGTTATCGTTGTCGGACTGCTTAGGGTAAAGGTTTCATCAACTGGTGTATTTGGATCGTCAGCCTCGATCGCCTTAACTTCTCTACCATTGAGCATCGTCACTTCTCTGATCGCACCATTGGGAATAGCCGCTAAAGGTGTACTACCCAAGGGGAAATCGCTATTACCCAAAATGCCAAAGGCGCAGGCTGTGGAATCAATCGCTGCTTGCTCTGCTAAATCGCGATCGTCGGCAGATTTCATCAAAGCCGTTCTTAACTGCTCGTTGACAAATCTACCATCAGGAAAAACCATATTCGCCTGATCGTAAAGTTTCTGTGGACTGCCTGAAAGTTTGCCATTAGCATCAGGAGTTGCCGCAGTAGTTGGCGGCGTGTAAGTAGGAGGGCCGGAAACTATACCATTGTTAGAGCGGCTGATGTTATCATCCCGCGTTCCTAATGTAGTGTCCCCACTGACATCATCAAGAGTGCTGAGGTTTCTCGCCGTTGCAGCGGTACTTGGGTCGTAGTAACTGCTAACGCAGGCAACCGGTTTTTGCCTCTTCTGCACATAGACATCAGAATTAAAATCTGGTTGGTCGTAATACTCTTGGGCATAGTGATACACTGCTGTTGCCCGCATCCGCAGATCGCCTTTGGAATACTTGCGAGTGTTAGGGTCAATACTACCAGTTTCTGCTACTGGGAGAGCAGCGTAGGTTGTCGGCAACGCAGCATTAGCCCAACTGTTAGCTGTTGCCGTTGGTGCTACAGTATCAGTTGCTCCGTTGTTATACACCCTTTGACTTCCCAGCACTGGTGACATCGGCATACTATCGGGCCACACCACTTCGTACTTTTCTTCCGCCGCAGTTGCCGGATCGTCATAAGTATCTACAGTCCCATCAGCTTTGAGACGTGGTGGCGGTAGAAAAGAATTTTTCCGCTCATAAACCCCTGCACCAGTGATTACGCGCAAACCACCGATCGCGCTTAAAGGATTTTCCGGTTTTTGGGCTGCTGCTTTTTCCCAGTAGTCGCCTCGATCGGTTACTCCTGCCTCGGCCAGTGTCTGTTTTTGAGTCTTGCGAGTTCGGGGGTCACTTGTCAGAGTACCAGCCCCAGTACCTGTTGACCAAAAGCCACCTGTAACTGTTTGTTCTGTTGTCGTCCCGCCTACAAACTTGCTACCGTTCCACCATTTTGCAGGTAAGTTGTTACCAACAATGACGCGATCGCCCAGAAAATTTTCTTTGTCAGGTTTTGATCCTCCCGCTGGGTTGGGATTTTGAGCTACTAACTGATCTGCCTTTATGATTAAATTTGCGGGTCCAGTGGTAGCGGCAACAGTCGCATCAGCATTAACCGTTGTAGGTAGTGCCCATGCTTGAATTGGTCGCAGTTCGTCACCGATTCCTTCTGTCGCAGTGCCGGGAGGAGTTTCAGTAACACCAGCAGCAACTTCTCTAAAAGGAACTTTCCGAGTTAAGGATTCAAAGTAAGTTTGTAATGCCGTAGCACGATCTTTACCACCAGCCACAGCTTTCTGCACTGATACCGGATCGTTGGCAGTACCCTTAGCCAGCTGTTCTTGTATTAAAATATTGAGCCGCTGAGAGTATGCTTCATTGTTATAAAGTACCTCTGTTGAAGTATTTGTAACAGATTGATTTGTGCTGTTAATTGCAATGTTTCCACCTGTACTTATCTGAGGATCGCTTGTTCCTTGAAATAAGTGTACTGAACTCGTACCACCAACCACACCAGAAGATGAGCCATTAACTACATTTCCAGCCACTAGAATTTTGCTATTTTCTTGTTTGTAATAACAAGAATTTCGTCCACTGATTAGAAATAAATCTACGGTGCTACCACCGGTTGAAGTAATCAGTAAATTGCTATTGGTAATAATTGCTCCATTGAGACGAAATGCTGCCCCAGGAGATATTTCTAAGTCATCTTCATAAACTACAGCATTATTCAACAAGGGGAATCGTACTCGATCTTGCTGATATTCCAGAGCCGAAAAACCTTTCGTCCCTTTATAAACTTCCATTTGATCGACTGGAATATCACCATTAACTGATATCGACCCTGTGGTAATCGGCACTGTCACAGTGTAAACATAAAAGCTTTTTTTCAGTTTCCCATCTGATTGATACCATCCTGAATCCCCTACTAAACTACTGCTAGTGCCAAGGGCGGCGGCACATTGTTGGCTCCCCAAACTTCCCGGCATTGGTGGAGTTCTTGTTTCTAAAGGCTTTCTTTCTGTGAGGAATTTACCTGCATCTGCTCCTGTTGCATTGCTTCGGGGAGGACTGCGAAAATAAACTCCATAGATCGTATAACTGTCATATTTCCCGTTATTATCTGTATCTACTGGAAATCTCCAAGCGGTATCTATTACTTCTTTATTTTCAACTAACTCAGTATTGCTGCTTTCCCAATTTGTTAGGGAACTTCGATCGAGTTTGTAGCCTACTTTCAGGCGAATTTCATCTTTAAATGTATAAGTATCTTTTGCTCCATCAGTAGTCGGCTTTGACAGTGCTCTTTTAATAGAGATATCCGAAGGTGTCCCTGTAGGTCTTGTGGGGTCTTCGTCTAATAAATATGCTATTTTTGCTTTCGCTCGTTCTAATGCCGGAGTTGCTGCTGCTAACACCTGTTGATTCACCTTGACATTTCGCGCGTTTTGCGCTCGATCGAACGATCGCAAGGTAATCGCCAAAGTCAGCAATACCACCACCAACATTACCATTGTCACCGTTGGCAACACAAACGCCAGCATAAACCCCGCCATCGGTAATTTATTTCTGCGAGTCATCACCATCAGCGATCGCAACAGAGTTCTAATCAGCCGTTTCGCCGCCGTCTTAGATCCCTTCCCAATTCTTGTTAATAGTGATAAGATGGCTTTGCTTAAATTGCGCTTAAACATAGAAGCTTTCCTGAACAAAGGTAAAGGTGGTATTGCAGGTAGCTGCTGCGCGAGCAGTAGAATCCTGGTTCTATAGTTCCCACTTTTTCCCGATTTGACATCACATCGTTACATTTTGTAACAGAGGGTGATACCCCCCGGAGCGATCGGGGCTTTAGGAACTATATCTAGTTTAATCTTATAAACTGATTAAGAAGATCGGAGGCAAAAGATCACAACCAAAATGTGTTCGCGATCGCACTCCCACCGCAAAAGAAAATTAGAAATACCGTAAAACTACCCATGAATGAACTCGCTGTACCTCCCCATTTTCTCATCATCGGCGTTCAGAAAGGAGGCACAACATCCCTTTACAACTACCTAATTCAACATCCGCAAATAGCACCAGCCACCCACAAAGAAGTCCACTTTTTTGACTTAAACTTCGACAAAGGCGTGGAATGGTATAAATCGCAATTTCCCAACTCAACAGAAAGCGATCGCCTACTCACCGGCGAAGCCAGTCCCTACTATATCTTCCATCCCCACGTTCCCCACCGCGTTTATAATTTATTTCCCCAAATTAAAATCATTTTATTACTGAGAAACCCGATAGAAAGAGCCATATCACATTACTATTACTACGTCAAGATTGGCTGTGAAAATCTATCCTTAGAAAATGCGATCGCCGCCGAGCCCCAAAGACTCGCAGGCGAAATCGAAAAATTAATCGCCAACGAAACCTACTACAGTTACAACCACCAACACCACGCCTATCTATCACGAGGAATTTACGCAGATCAACTATTAAACTGGATGAAATTCTTTCCCAAAGAACAAATTTTAATCCTCAAAAGCGAAGACTTATACACCAATCCCGCCGCCACCTTCAACACCGCCCTAGAATTTTTAAACCTACCCCATCACCAACTAGAAAACTACGAAAAATACAACGCCGGCGAATATCCCTCCATCAGCCAAGAAATTCATCAACAATTACAAGCATATTTCCAACCCCACAATCAAAGACTAGCAGCAATTCTTGGGACAAACTTTGTAAATTGGTAATGACTATAGTTGTTTAGGTTTGTAGTAAGCGCTTTAGCGCTAAAGCGCTTACTACAAACCAATCATCAAGTTATTTAATTTTCATTTTTATTGCCCTTTGCGGTGCTAAGTCAGACAAAGGATGCTAGAATGGTGTTTAGCCAAGTAGCACAAGCAGTAGAAGCAATAGGCGATCGACAAATGCAAAGTAATATTGCAGCAGCGAGTTGTGTATTGGCAGGTTTAGTGTTAAAAAATGATGTAATTAAGCAGATTTTAAGGAGTGATATTATGCGCGAATCTGTGGTTTATCAGGAAATTCTGGCAGAAGGTGAGGCTAAGGGTGAAGCCAAAGGTAAAGCCGAAGGTAAAGCCGAAGCTACCAGAAAATTTGCGACCAATTTACTACGAATGGGAATGAGTTTAGCGAAAATTGCCGAAGCGACTGAATTGACAATAGAGGAAGTTCAAGTTTTACAAAATGAGCTTCAAAAATCTAACTAAAAGAAACATTCATGTATGATAACATCGCTTGCGATCGCAAGCTTTTACCTATTTTCTAAGATACAACGAGTTTGAAAACACGCCCTAGTCCTTAGAGTCATATTTGGCAATACAAGAAGCTTTTAACACCAATAAACTATCATTTTGAAAAACAGTACAGCGCTCCATGTACTCTTTTAAAGCTGGAGTTTTCCCCTGTTTAAGCTCGGCAATAACTGTGGAAGTTGAATCAAAGTTTTTCAGCCAACCATATTTTTCTACATAATTAAGAGTTAAAGCATTTTTCTCTAACATCCAAAAATCAATACCATACTTATTAATCAAGTTTTTTACTACTGTAATATCGGGACTATATTGAGCGCGAATTAACTCGATCGCCCGCTGTTTAAATTGGCGATAATAACCTATATGATAGGGAATTCCATATTCCCTACCAACTAAAATAGACCTTTGGGAAAAACTCGGTAAGAAACTTACTTCTTCAGAAAGAGATGCGATTAAAATATCTTTAGGTTGCTGTTGAAAAAACTTGTACAATTCTGGCATTCTTCCAGTTTTATATCCAACTCTGGGAAAATCTTTAACAAAGCAAGGATAAAGCAAAACTAAAACAGCAATTATACCGATAATGCCTAATGCAATGCTATTTTTAATTGGAGAGTTACCCTGAATAATTGGGGATAAAGAAGAGGGAGATTGAATTAAAACTTTTGCTTCTCTTCTTAGCGCCCAATTACAGAGAGAATCAATGATTAAAGTCAGCGAAATTGCCGTTAATAAAACAATAACTATGCGAAAAGTGTACGCAGTATATCTATTAGGAATATGTAGATTAAATAGCACTGCATGAGCGATAAAAAACATCGTTAGTGCTACGATTACTATCTGAAGTAAAAGCCAGATACTACTTTTAATCTGCTTGGCTAAAGGAAATGCTGATGAAAATAGTAATAGGAATGGAAATAACAAACCGAAACAGTAAGTTACGGGTGTAAATAATGACTTGGAAAACATCCCAGTGCTTCTACCTGTCAACCAAAAACGTTTAAAATTGGCATTGAAAAAAAATGGAACTCTTCCTCCTGGTAAAAATTCTGGCATTTGCTTGGCTTGCGCTATTGTAATTATCGGACCAAATTTAGATGTAGTTAAGGCAAAAGGCAACAATACTAAAAAGGAAATTCCTAAGCCTGTAATGCAAAATAGGTATTTATTTCTATCTTGTGATAGCCGTAAACTGCCATCTTTCCAATGTAACAAGCGCAAAATTAAAATTCCAGAAATAATGAATATATATTGAGGGTAAAATAGTCCTATTAATGCAATTTTTAGCAGACTGGGAAGCAGGGAAAATCGTAATAAGTAATATAGAAATCCTAGAAATAGTGGATAGATAAAAGCTCTGGGTGTCGCGGATGCTAAATCATCGGTAATCCACATACTTTGATTTAAAATTAAGGAAGCAATAAATCCTGTCATTGGCACTGGCAGTATTTCTAGGCAAATGCTAAAACAATAATAGGTAGAAATTAATCCTAATATCATCGGCAAGATTTTATGAAATAAAAGGGGATTTATACCCGCGATCGCGGCGATTTTGTAAACTGTTTTATATCCTGCGGGAGCAACGGATTGAAAATAATCAGCAATTAAATCATTAGGAAATAATGCTGGATCGATAAATCGCATCATCCAAAATACGTGCTGTCTAGCATCATCCTGTACGACATACTCGCTACCGAAGGCTTCTTTGAGGCCTAAAATACTATAAAGTGCGGCAAATGTGAGGCTTAAACTCAACCAGAATATTACTCGCGATCGCGATGTTTTTTCAATTGGAGAAGTGAGAAATTTTTGTAAGCTTGCAATTAACATTGTTAGTGGTTAGTTGTTGGTTTTTGGAGGAATTTAATTACTAAATTTTTCAATACATTTAGCGTTAAGTAGTATTAAATCTTTAGCTTTTAAAACAGTACAACGATTTGTGACTTTTGACAAGGCGGGAATACTTCCTTTTTCCAGACTTGCTTTCACCTCAGCCGCCGCCACCGGATTTAACTGTCCGATCCGGTGATTTTTATTCACATATTCCAGAGTTAATGCTGGAGAATCTAACAGCCAGAAATCTATACCATATTTTTGAATAAAGTTTTGCACTTCCTTGAGATTATTGCTATATTGAGCTTTAATTAAATCATTACTTCGCTGATTCATTTCATTATAGTATAGCTTGTGGTAAGGTAAGGCATATTCTGAGCCAACTAAAATTGAGCGTTGGGCAAAAGCTGGCAGATTATTGGCTTCTATTGCTAAAGATGCGATGAGGGTGTCTTTAGGTTGTTGACTCAAAAATTCATATAAAATTGGCACTTTCCCAACTATATAATTAGTGACAGGAA
Source organism: Oscillatoriales cyanobacterium USR001 (assembly GCA_001698425.1). Taxonomy (GTDB): domain Bacteria; phylum Cyanobacteriota; class Cyanobacteriia; order Cyanobacteriales; family Microcoleaceae; genus Kamptonema. The sequence continues at coordinate 52,198 of MBRE01000088.1, forward strand.
AGCTATTTATTAAACTTGGATAAATCAAAAATAAAGTCAAAATGCCCAGTGAGATAAATCGCATTTTAATTCTGGGTAAAATTGCATCAATAACGATCGCGATCGCAATTCCACCTGCTATAGCCATTAATATCCTTAAACTATGTTGCGTATATCGGCTAGGATGATGAAATTTGAATGCAAAAGCATGAGCAACAAAAAATATTCCTGTTGATGCAAGTGCTAATTCTGGCAATATAACAATCCGGTTATTAATTTGTTTTATCAACGGAAAAGCACCGGAATATCTTAACATTATTGGCAATAATAATCCTGCTAAAACCTGGGGTGGAATCAACAATTTAGTCAGCCATTCGCGGGGAAAAAAGCCAGAGCGATCGCCTGTTATCCAAAAATCCCAAGAGTTATCTGTAAAAAAAGATGCTCTACCTCCTGGCCAAAATTCAGGTAATTTATTCGCATCTGCCAATGCAATTACCGAACCAAATTTTGAGGAATTTAACGCATAAGGCAACAGCACTAATACGGCAATTCCTAAAGCTGTCAGGAGAAATTGATAATTAATTTTGTTAACAGGAAAGCGGATAAAATGTAAAATTAAGATAGCAGCACATATTAATACACCTTGAGGGTAGAAAAGTCCTAAAAATGCGATTGTAACTCCTACACCAAATAAATTAGACCGCAATAAATAGTATAAAAATCCTAGAAATAAGGGATAAAAAAATGCTCGCGGTGTCGCCGAAACTAAATCATCTTTTAACCAGAGATTTTGATTTAGCAATAGTGTAGCAAGGAAACCCGCGCTAGGAATTGGGAATATCTGAAAACAAACCCCAAAACAATAGCCAGTAGTTATCAAGCCTAATATTGTCGGTAATAATTTATTAAAAATAATCGGATCAATACCAAATTTTGCCATTAAATAATAAAGTGCCACGTATCCACTGGGAGCAAGTGATTGAAAATAATCGGCAATGATATCATTAGAAAATAAATCTGAATCGAGAAATCGTAACATCCAGACAACGTGCGATCGCGCGTCATCTTGCACTACATATTCGCTACTAAACGCTGGTAAAATCCCCAAAAATCCACAAATTGCAGATACAATTAAGCTAAGAATTAACCAAAATTTTAATTGGACAATTTTTGTCATAAGATTATTATTTTTTTACTTCTCGCATATCTTGAATACTAGCAAGATAATATCCTAAAAATGGTAAACCTCCTATCGCTGGCAAAAGATAGCGAGAAGTGCAAAGTAGTCCTAATGCAGCGGCTGTAGGAGCCGCAAAATAGGGTTTATAAAAGGCAATTAAAGCAGCATCGCGAGTGCCCACACCCGCAAATGTTAGCGGTAGCAACCCGGCTAGAATTGCTAAGGGAGATAATGCTAAATTTGCTAAAAATGGTGTCCAGGCGTTGAGTGCGAGGATAAAGAACCAAATTTGTAGCAAATGACAAAACCAGATAAAAATAGAAGTAGTTGTGATTTTTAATAGCTGCTTTTTATCTTGCCAGAAAAACTGCTGCATTTCCCGCCAAGATGTCTGGAATTTTTCTATTTTAGAGCGGAATTTTTGAGGAGCAATTTTACGTGCCATCCTCAAAAAAATCTCGGTGAATTTGCGAGAGCCTAGTAACATTATACCTGTGACTAATCCAAAGGCTACAGCCGCAGTCATCGCCAAAAATAACAAACTTTTTTCGTGATGAAGTATTAAGCCAAATGCACACCATAATAGTAAAGAAAGTAGATCGCAAGCTTTTTCAAATACTACCAGTGACAGAGACAGCGAGCCGTCTAAATGTCCCCGTTTTTTCATAAAGTAAGCTTTGACAATATCTCCCATTTTTGAGGGAAGTACCATATTTAAAACGCTGGCGGCGAGGATGAGACGATTTGCTTCGCCAAACCCCAATCCTCTACCGGCAGGCATTAGTTGTTGCAGTCGCCAAGCTGTTAGCATTGTTAGGGGTATAACCATGCTGAGACTAATAAACATCCACCCGCGATCGCAATTTTGAAACACTTGTATTAGTCCAGCAAAATCTATTTTCCAGTATATGAATGCTAGAATTAGTAGGCTGATAATTAGAGGAATTAGTCGTTTCATTAGTCAGGAATTAGAATTTGTAAAATTGTCAAACAAACAGTTAATCTTGATGAAAAATTACGTTAATTGTTAACATTTATAGCTTCCTTTCTACCTTTAATGGTTCGCCAGGAGCGAGTTTTTTAACTTCGCCAGTTAAGTCAAGCCAAGGCAATAATTGACCCCGTTGAAATGTGCGACTCATCACCACATAAATAGAGGTTTGATCGCAGCCAATACCCGCACTAATCACCGATTCCCAAGAGTTAGTATATAATTCATCAGTAATATACCATCGATTGTTTTCCCACCGCAAGCGGCGACAAAATCGAAATGGTGCATCTTGTTTACCAGTAATCAACATTTTCTGCAAAATTTTCCGAATTAAGTTAGGGAAAAAGCGCCCAAATGTTAGCATAACCACCCGCAAAATTAGTAATTTTAGCGGTGTCATTTGTGTTTGTTTTGCCCATCCCATTTGTCCAGAAATAGTAATTTCATCCTCCTCAACTTGAACTTTACAATCACCTATTAAATGGCTAACTGCATTCTTAATTTTACCTTGTTTGTAGCATTGTAGCGAAAATTGGGTATCGGAAGCAATTAACTGATTGTTGCGAAATAGCTTGAAAGTACCGCCTTTATTCAAAGCTATATAAAGTTCAGTATCGCCAAGTCTTTTAATTAAAATTTTTGCTTCTTTTAGCCAAATACTATCAGTATTGCGCGTCACTAATTGGGGTCTATCCGGCACAAAATCTCGCCAAGCTAGTAAATAATTCCAAGTATGATGACCGATGATATGATCGTCAGCATAACAAGGTGATAAACCATTAGCTAATCCTCTTAAAAAATGATCGTTAATTCCTAAAGCTTTTGGCATCCATTGACCAACTAATTCAAAGCCATGCGGGAAAAAATTATAGGTATTACGACTAGCATATTCTCCACTATAGGAACCATCAGGGTGAATAAATTGAGCCGCTAATTCTACAGCCTTGACAATTGTATCTTTCAATATTGTATCTGGTTGGAGTTGATAAATTCTGGCTAAACATGATATCGTTAAAGTGTGATATCCGGGATCGCATCCTTCATATTCTTGAAACCAGCCTTCGGGATTTTGCCACTCAAAAACTCGTTCTAAACGCTGTTTTTTTGCAGCATTCCACTTGGAGGTATTCAATAATTTTTCTAGCAATTCTAAGCACAAAACAATTAAAGCTTGATGGTTAGTTAATTTACCGCTTTCATGGTGATTTGCTAAGCAGTTAGCCCGCCTTTCAAAAAACTGCAAAATTTCATCATTATGCAGTTCTAGCATGGTGTAACTTTCGATGCAAGCTAATAGGGAAAATGCGGCCGCACCCGATGCTCTTTCGTAGGGGAAATAGTCATCACAGGAGCCGTCACGATGAGCGCTATGGGCGGCGTAAAGAATGCCGGCTTTTACCCATTCACAAATCATTGGTTGTTGATAGAAGGAGTTATAAGGAATATTTGTCTGGTAAGCTAAGGCTAAAGGCCAGACAAATTCCTGAGCCATTCCGCTGGGAAAATCAATGATTTTGTAATGCCAAAAATTGCGGTCAAAACATCCATAGGTGGGGCTATGGGGATTGCGATCGCATAGCGTTAAAATTTTAGGAATTTGCGCGATCGCCAAGTTAGCAAACAAATCTTTATTATTCATAAATTTAATCTTTCCTCTCAGTATCAAGTCGTCTCAAACGCAATTGAATATCCTCCATTAATTTGCGATTAGCACCCATTAAATCAGCAATTAAACCTAGCATCCACAACTGAAAGCCGATTAAAATTAAAATTGCTGCTAAAATTAAACTCGGAATCCTGGTTCTCAAAGCACCTTGTAAGAAAAAGAAAAATAACCAGCGTATTCCTAATATTACCCCAAAACTAAAAGGCATACTTCCTAGTATGAAAAAAAACCGTAGCGGTCTGTAAACCATAAAAATTCTCAGAATAGTAAAAAGAGAACGCATCACATAAGAAGGCGTACTTCTCACCAGTCTTGAAGGTCTTAAAAAGCTATTAGTTCTAATCGGCACTGAAACAACCGCCATACCTTTTTGTCCTGCTTGAATTAGAGTTTCCAAAGTATAGGTATATTGATTAAACACATTTAACTGCATTGCTGCCTCTCTAGTAAAAGCCCGAAAGCCACTCGGAGCATCAGGAATATTAGTATTACTAGCCAATCGTACCACCCAACTACCTAATTTTTGGAGGAACTTTTTAGTAGGAGAAAAATGTTTAATTTCCTGAATCGATCTAGCACCAACAACTATTTCCGCGCGACCTAATAAAATAGGCTGAATTAATAAAGGAATATCATCAGCACAATACTGATTATCGGCATCAGTATTAACAATAATATCCGCACCAGCTTTCAAACAAGCATCTAAACCCGCCATAAATGCTTTAGCTAAACCTTTATTAGTTCCCAAGCTAACAATATGATCGACACCCCAACTTTTCGCTACTTCAATAGTTTTATCTTGACTACCATCATCAATTACTAGCCACTCAATAATATCAATACCGGGCAATTGGCGAGGCAATGCCGCAAGAGTGATACCGAGAGTGCCTTCCTCGTTGTAACAAGGAATTTGGATAATCAGTTTCTTCATCGTGAGGGAGTACAAGTTTAGGAGAATAAAAAAGTAGCTTGTTTTTGACTGTTATGGTATCATATATCCTAATCTGCACATTTTGAACCAGCGAAACGCAAATTAGACATTTTTATTAAATTTTCATCGTTAACGAGGTCAATTCAATGCCTGTTGGAATCGAAGATCAGGGTCGCAAATTTATCACGACGGAGCCATTAGGCAAAAGCGGAGAAGCAGGAGAACAAATAGTTTGGGATGCAGTCCGCAGTGCCTTTGCCGATCGCGCCTGCATCGGCTACTGGCGCTATCCTATTTTCTCAAAGTTTGGAGAAATTCGCAAAGAACCTGACATTTTAATTGTCGATCGCGAATTAAGTTTAGTAGTAATCGCAGTCAAATCTTTGAATATCGATCAAATTGTTGCTGTCAACGGTCAAGAATGGGAATTTCAAAACTTTTCTACCACAGAAACTAACCCCTATCAGCAAGCAGAAAATCAACTTTACGCCTTGCTAGGATATTGCGACAGAGAACCTGCTATTCGTAGGAAAATAGGGGCTAGAGCTATAGTAGCACTCCCGCTAATTACTGAAGCAGAATGGCAGCAAAAAGAGTTCGATCAAATCCCCAATTGTCCACCACTGATTTTCAAAGATCAATTGGGAAAAGTTGGATTACTTGAGAGCATAAAAGAAGCTCCTTTGGTAGTAACTTGCGATAAAATTGAGGACACTCAATGGGAATTATTGCTATCAGTAATTAGCGGCAGTCCTATTTTACGAAAAGCGCCACGATTGCTTCAATCCACTAATAGTAAAACTCGTTCTAGTGTGCTGGCAACTTTGCAGGAAAAGCTCTACGAATTAGATTTTCAGCAAGAACATATAGGCAAAGAAATTCCCCCTGGTTTTCAGAGAATGCGGGGCATTGCCGGCTCAGGAAAAACTGTGTTATTGTGTCAGAAAGCGGCGCATATTCACTTAAAACATCCTGACTGGGATATTGCCTTAGTATTTTTCACTCGTACCCTTTACGATTTAATGATTGGGTTAGTAGATAGATGGCTGCGCCGGTTTACAAATGGTGATGTTCAATACGATCCCAAAACTAACAGAAAGCTGCGGATTCTTCACGCTTGGGGTGGCAGAAATCAACCGGGATTTTATAGTATAATTTGTGAGTCTCAAGGTGTGCGATCGCGGAGTGCGGGAGAAACATCAGAAAGACAGCCTAATCGGGGATTAGCAGAACTTTGTAAACGGTTATTGGAAGAAATCACAATTGAGCCAATTTTTGATGCAATTTTGATAGATGAAGGTCAAGATTTAGTCTCAGATGACGATCTAAAATTTCAGGACAAACAGGCAATTTATTGGTTAGCTTATCAAGCTTTAAAACCAGCAGATTCAGAAAATTTAGAACAGCGGCGATTAATTTGGGCTTATGATGAAGCTCAGAGTCTTGATAACTTAAAAGTGCCGACTACTAAAGAATTGTTTGGCGAAAGTTTAAGCAATTTATTAAGTAAAGGAACGCAATATAGCGGCGGTATTAAAAAGTCAGAAGTAATGCGCCGTTGTTATCGCACTCCTGGTACAATTCTGACAGCAGCACACGCGATCGGAATGGGATTGTTAAGGCCGGAGGGAATGTTAACAGGAATTACCCGCGCCGATGATTGGAAAGCTATCGGTTATGAGGTGACGGGTAAGTTTATTGCTGGTCAAAAAATCACCCTGCATCGGCCACCTCAAAATTCACCGAATCCGGTTGAACAATTGTGGGGAAAACCTGTATTAGAGTTTGAAACTTACGGTTCTCGCCAGGAAGAAATGACGGCTTTAGCTGATAAGATTTTGTACAATATTGCCCATGACGATCTTAAACCTAGTCGGGATATTTTAGTGATCGTTTTGGGTTCGCTTACTGATGCGATCGAATTAGAAAGTCAGGTAGCTAGTTTCTTGAGCGATCAAGGAATTGATATCTACATTCCTACTGCTTTGGGATTGAATGAATTAAACCCTAAATGGCCGGATCATAACCCCGATTTATTCTGGATGGATGGCGGTGTAACGGTGTCTCGTGTTACTCGCGCTAAGGGGAATGAAGCCGATATGGTTTATGTAGTTGGCTGCGATAATATTGCTCGAAATGAGGCCGATGTGAGTCTGCGGAATCAGTTATTTGTGGCGTTGACGAGGGCGCGGGGATGGGCTCATTTGAGTGGGGTTGGTGACTATGATATGTATGAGGAAATGCGGCAGGTGATTGAGGGTAAAGATACTTTTACTTTCACTTATAAGCGGCCGTTGAAGCGTGATATTGGGGAGGCGGAAGAAGTTTAATTTCATTTTTAATGAGAAAAAGAGAGGGCAATCGCCCTCTCTAGTTGTCTATTTTTTAGTGATTCTCCACAGTACAAGAAAATGTACTAAAAGTAGCAGAAACCACATCATCCAAGCTGATAGGGGTAAGGCAGGAAAGACCGGCAGGTTTTCTGTATGCGGTTGGCTCGTTTGCAGTTGATATTGAATGATTCTTTGGGGTTCTTGTTCTAAGGCCGTGTCAAAGTTCGACATAGCTTCGCTGAGTAACCGTGCTTGATTTCTTTGAGAGGCGTTCATGGCTCAAAACCTTTGTATAACTTGGTTATGAAACCAATTTATGTGTAGCGCTAGGGTGAAGTCAGGAGTAGATCAGTGCAGCTAAACTGCACCATTCTGCACTACTATTATTTTTAGGGGCTAACTAAACTGTAAGTAGGCGTAATCCTGCTATTCTACCCATGACGAACACTCCAACACCGCGTAGTATTGCAGCAACTTCAGAAGGGCTGAAAAAAGTCCGCAACAAAATGGCGGAATTGAAAAAATCTGAAGATTCGGGCAATCGCGGTAAACAGAGTTGGACTCAAGAATATCTAGCGAAACAGTCATTTGTTAGTCTGGATACAGTTAAGCGATTTCTCAAAGGCATAGCAGTTGACGAAAGTTCTGTATTAGCCATCTGCAATGCCTTAGATTTAAACTTTAATGAAATAGTCGGTGAATGCCCGGAGGAAAACCCGCCAGAACTCGAAATTAACTGGTCGCAAATCTGCCGCGACATCCTCACCGAACAGCAAAAAAAACAGCGACTCCGCCGCCAAGCAACGGAATTAGGATGTGAATTAAATGTCTATGTGCCACTGGGGTTATTAGAGCGCAAGCAACAGCAGCGACGCGATGAATCTGTGGCCAAAGATGATGTATATCAACTTGATCCGCAAGTCATTGTTAAAGAATATGAAAATCAGCAGTTTTTCACAGAGGTAATTCAAGGGGGAAATAACCAACGCCTTGCCATTATTGGCGAACCGGGTGCGGGTAAAACTACGCTACTTGATAAAATTGCGAGTTGGATTGATGGCAATGATTTGGGGTTGCCGATTTGCATTCCCTTGGGTGGATTGCAAGGTGAAACTTTAGCAGGGTATCTGTTGAAAATTTGGCTGAAACCAACTGCGAAAATCGAAGCCACACAGGAGGATTTAGCTGCCTCCCTTGAGCAACAATTTCGAGCAGGGAAAGTCTGGTTGTTGTTAGATGCAGTCGATGAAATGGCTGCTGCTTCTCCCGCTGAGGCGTTAGCAAAAATTCGGGATGAACTTGTCGAATGGGTGGCTGAGGCGCGGGTGGTTTTGACTTGTCGCCTGAATGTTTGGGATGCTAGTGTTAATAATCCGCTGCCGGGATTTGAAACTTATCGCACGTTGGAGTTTAAGCCTGAGCAGGTTGATGAGTTTATTGGGGAGTGGTTTGCGAAGGCAGAACCCCCCCAGCCCCCAGGGCTGTTTCATTCTCG
>MBRE01000089.1 GCA_001698425.1 Oscillatoriales cyanobacterium USR001
CGAACAAGGATTGCGAAACCCTTATTCTACCGTTGCTCATTAAAAAGTGTCCGGAGTATTGACTACATCTTATCATACTTTTGTCCTAACCATAGCGCGTAGCGCTATAAAAATCCCAAAATTAGGAAAAGATTCTGCCTTGACTCAGGGACTCTCTTCGAGTACCGAACAAGGACACTGGTGTTCCATCCACAGCAGCAAGAGCGATCGCAACTTCGGGCATCCCTGGGCTATGACCACAACCAAACACCATGAGCGCTTCATTGTATTACTTCCTTGCTACTTGACTACTTAGTGGCAATACTGCTTCATTGTATTACTTCCTTGCTACTTAGTGGCAATACTTTTTTATTGTATCACTTCCTTGCTACTTAACTACTTTACTGCATTACTTCTTTGTTGCATTAACTCTTGCTTGCATTACTGCCTTACTGTATTGTAAAGTAGTTGCACATCTATCTAATCAACCGTGCTGACTATCACCGCTGCATCGCTCGCCGGAGGGCAAGGGAAAACAACCACCTGCTTCTTTCTCGGCTCTGCTTTAGCCCGCATGGGCTACAAAGTCCTCATGGTCGATGCTGACCCCCAATCCAGCTTGACCCTCTACCTAGCACACGAAGTAGAAGCCAACCAACCCACCCTACTAGAAGTCCTCAAAAAGCAGGTAGCCGTCGTTGACGGCATCTACGAATCCCACCACCCTAACCTGTGGCTAATTCCCAGCGACGACGGGCTCGAACTCATCCAAGAGTACCTGTCTTCTACCGCCATGGGCGAACTCGCCCTCAAGAAACGCCTTAAAGAAGTCAAGGAATTGTTCGATGTCTGCATCGTCGATGCCCCACCCCAAAGAACTCAAATTTGCCTGACCGCAGTAGTCTGCGCCGACTTGTTAATGATTCCCGCTGAAGCTTCCTCCAAAGGGTTGCACTCCCTAGTGCGTACCCTGCAACTCGTAGAGGAACTAAAGTCAGTTGATGCCTTTGAAGGGTCAATATTAGGCATTGTCCCCTTTCGAGACAGATGGGTAGGACGCACTCAAGCCAAACGCAGCGAAATCAGCATCCAGGACATGAAAGAAGTAGGAATTGGCATCAAAGTCCTGCCCTCCATCCTAGAAAGCGAACGTTACAAACAAGCAATCGACACCGGGAAAAGCTTAACAGAATTAGGATATCCCGACTTAGAATTACCTTTTATCAAAATTATTGAAGTATTAGAGGCAAAATGGCTGAAGAACAAAACCCACCCTTAGATGCGAACAACCGCTTAAAACAGAGAATGAGAGCCACCGTCCCTCCCAGAGATACCTCAATCTTAAAAAGGCTTCCCTTAGATGCCACACCTTCACCCCCAAAACAGCAGGAAATCGCAGTGCAATCAGACTTGCCAAAACAGACAAAAGCCACCGAAAAAGAGCAAAAATTAGTGGCCTTTACCTTGCGAGTTGAAAATTCTATCGATAAGGGTCTGAAGTCTCTCTGTACTCAAGAAGGCATTACCAAAGAAACCTTTTTAGAAGCCGCCTATTTAGTGTGCCTTGACAACGAACAATTGATGCAGCAAGTATTAGAAATCGCCCAAGAGCGCCGTCAAGAACGCAGAGAGACTGGCATTGTCCGCCGTGCTCAAAGCATGACTCGATACTTACAGGAAACTTAGGCAATTGTGAGGGTTAAAAACTGCAAATAACTGAAGAAAAATTTCTCCGATTAACTAGCAATGACTGGCAATTTCCACACCACAAATGAGTTTTGTACCGCGCTTTACTTATAATGACCCTATAGTGAGACATTTGGGCGTAATTGAGGCAGCGAGGGCTGTGGTACATTTACGCGATATATCTCAGACATCTAGGACAAGCCCGACATCCGAAAATACCTCGATCGCATCACCCGTAAGAGTGAAGGGCGTACCCGCCAAAGCTTTCAACATAATATTGAAAGCACCGTTAGCATCCCGAGCGGTGACATAGCCACATTCAGGACACTTAAAAAGTTTATTCCCACCTAATTTAGTGTGAACATGACCGCACTTGCCACAAGTTTTGGAGGTATAAGCTTCGTTTGTTTCCACAATTATTACACCATATCTATCAGACATAGATGTTAACAATTGCTTGAAACGATAATGGCTCCAAGTCAACATCGATCGTACCGACTTAGTATTTATTCGCCTTTTTGATTTCAACACCATTTCTATAGATTGATTGCGTTAATAATTTTAATAGCTTTTAGGCTCGTTGTCGCCCCCTGAAGTACTTCTGCCTTATAAGCCAGCCAGCATCATCCTTCAACTTAAGTTCAGGCGTAATTGGCACTCCATAAGTCTCTTGTAATTGATACTTGCGCTGCTGGTTTAGTTCATCACGAGTCTTAGCCCGTTTGTCTTTCAATTCTAAGTATTGGCGTTGCTGAATTAGGGTATGATGAGTAAGGCGATCGCACGCCAAAAAATAACACTTCACAAAACGCAGAGCTTATGCAATGTCCTGAATGTCAGTCAACTCATGTTAATAAAAATGGTCATAAAAAAGGAAAACAGAATTATATTTGTGTTGGTTGTGGCAGACAATTTATAGATTGCTATCAACCTCATAATCAAAGAAATCATTCTCGCTTATCTGCGATCGCACTATAAGTTTATCATATCTTGATTAAGCAACGCCAATCGATTAAATCATTTCTAACACTTTCCGCAATAACATCTGATCTTCTCCCTTAACTCGAAAACGACCATTTTCAATATCTCTAATCCAACTTTGACTTTTACCCGTTAATAAGGCTAATTCTCTCTGACTCAAAAGCCGCTTTTTTCTTGCCTCAATAATTTGTTCAGATGAAAGTTCAACCGATGACTTAACCTTAGTTTTCTGTTTCAAATTTGGCGGCACGATCACTTTCATTTTTGTGGGAGATTCCCATTCAGGAGGAATTTCAAAATATAATATTCGTGCATTCATTAAGCGATTCCACTTACCACGAGGTGCAACATCAGTCAACCGATTATTCTTACTACCATCAGCAATCCAAAAATCTAAAGCCGCCTCTGGTTCTTCCGGAATATTTTTGAGCTTCACCCACAGTGGTTGAATTTCTAGGGGATAAGTAATCGGATCGAAAACTGGTTGTATGCCATAGTAACTAATAATTTCTAAATCATTCTCAAAAATTTTCATCTTCCGCTTACGTTCCTCTTTTTGTGAAGATAAAACATTGACTTTTTTTTCCCCATAAGCTACACGCATTAATGTCGGTACCGTAATCCGTTGTTCTTTACCCATTTTGGTTTTAAATAATAACCAAATTAACATCCGAGCCGCCCCGGGATGTTGTTGCCAAATGCTCATTACTGCATTTAAGATTGTTTTCGGCAGTGTACCATATTGATAAAAGCTATTGCGTTCTTTACAGCCCTGTCGATTCAGGAAAATTTTTGTCCACAATCCGGCTTTTATTCTGAAAGTTAATCCTACTAAATGTTTATACCCACAATCATCTTCTTGAAAATGATGTTCAATTTCCAATAAATGCCAGAGGGGACTATTTTTAATAGAAATTCCTTTGACTTTTCCTTGAGATGGGAAATCAATACTAGCAATTAAATTACAGGGTTGTTGGACAAGTTCTTTAATTAAAGATAACTTAGCCGTTTTGCTCAAATCTTTCCGTTTATCTATTCCTAAATATTCTTCAATTTGGAGGTCATTGATTATAAATTCTTCTTCCCAAGGTCGCTCTAAAGCAGTAATATGGGCAGCAAAAATTAAGTTGAGACAAGCCGCTTTAATATCAAAAGATTCAATTACTAAAGAAGCTTCTGGATGCTTCAGTGCTAAAGTGGGGTCGATCGCTAAGGGATTGGCAACGTGGTAGACAATTTTGCCTTTTCCATTTAAGATTTGCCGCTCATAAAATAGTTCTCCACTATCTTCTATTTCCCAAGGAAGAGATGCTCCATGCACTAAAATATTACACAATTCCCAGATGGCAATTGCTGAAGCAAAAGGCTGATTTTTGCCATTAGCAAAAAGATTCGGACTAGGAATAGTTCTAGCTGCATCAATTTTATATCTCCCTTTTTTAGTTTGTAAAGGAACTGGAGAATTAACTGGACAAGAAATCACACATTGAGGCTCAGTGTAATCTGCACAGTTATTACATAACTTGGGATCTATCCAATATTTCTCGTCTTTTAGTTTGATCGCTCCTGTAGGACAAAGAGGCTCACAAGTATCACACTGAATGCAGCGATTAGTGATGGAATAAGACATGGCGAATTGCAATCACTTAATAATTTAGTTGATGCTATTCTCAACTAGCAATGCCTGATGTTTTGTTCATATTAAACAATTAAAGATTAATTAATTATTTTTTAATATTTCTATATTAAATATAAAAAGTCAGTCAAAAAATTTAGAATAATTGTATATTTAGATACAACAAAAGCAAGACTATTGCCGTCTGAAGTTACGCCTGGGGACTGTTGGAGCCGACTCCCTTGGTGGAAGCAGGAAGTTAACATCAAATCTGCCGTAGGTAAATTTGAGTAGGTTTCAGGGAGCGGAAAAAATGCTAGTACCTCTTCCCAAAAAAAAAATAAAAAGCCCTTCAGCTATAGATTTGGGGCTTTGAGTACAGCCCTAATTAGAGGCGGTGTTTTGTGAGAATCGAAATGATATAAAGAAATTGACTACTTTAGCAGCTTGTCAGATTCGATCTGCAACCAACGGATGAATACTAGAGACTGGCTAATCACAGACAATGGAGAATGTCAACCTCGACCCACAGCTAGGGATTGGGATTTAATTAGGGATTGCTATTACTTGCATCGCTTTTTAACAGAAATCTTGGATGTGGTTGAACGGGCAAACCATGAAACCGAAGAGTGGGATTATTTACCACAAATCCGTATGCGTGTACGCCAGTTAATTACAAATTCTTATTGGGTGCAAACTCAATACCTAGAGCCTTGTCCCAAAACAGGTGTGGGGATACACGCGCTGTATGATGAGATTGGATATCCCCTAACCATCCAAAACGTCACCTTTGCACCTGGAGTAATTTCACCAATTCACAATCATGGGACTTGGGGGGTAGTAGCAGTGCTCAAAGGACAAGAAAAACATCGGTTTTGGCAACGCTGTAATGACCCAGAGTTTCCCTCAAAAATAGTACCTACAGGGGAAAAAATCTGTCGTTGTGGAGAAATTATCAGTTTTACGCCTAATGCCATTCATAGCGTAGAAGCGGTAGGAGAGGAACCCGCAGTTACTTTTCATCTCTATGGTGATTCCCTGCCACAATCTCGTTTTGAGTTTAACCCCACAACTCAAACAGCCAAAAGTTTTTAATTTGAATAAAGTGCATAATGAGGAAAAATGTATGCTGAAAGCATCTGATATTATGACTCAAGATGTTGCTACCATTCGCGGTTCGGCAACGGTGGCAGAAGCTGTAAAATTGATGCGATTGAAAAGTTTACGGGCTTTAATTGTAGATCTCCGTAATCCACAAGATGCTTATGGTATTGTCACCCAGATGGATATTGTTTCTAAGGTGGTGGCCTATGGAAAAGACTTAGAAAAAGTCCGTGTTTATGAGATTATGACTAAGCCTTGTGTTGTGGTCAATCCAGATTTAGGTGTGGAGTATGTAGCCCGGTTGTTTGCTAATGCAGGGATTCATATTGCTCCAGTAATTAGTAAGAGTTTGATGGGCATTATTTCTCAAACGGATATTCTTTTTAAAGGAGATTTCCTGGAAAATCCCAAAGCTCCTCTGATGCGTCGAGAATTGGCTAAAGTTATTGAGAATGCCAAAGCCATTTCTGTGGCTTCGGGGATTACCAGTCAGGAAGCTGTTGATGCTTGGGCTTTGGCTGAAGAATTAGAAGCTGAGGTGACTTATCAAGAAGGAACTGAGCCGAAGGAAAAAACTGCTTTTCAGATATATTGTGAAGAGAATCCGCAGGTTTTACAAGTGCGGCATCAAATTTTGAGTGCTACTGCTTGAGCAGTTGAGTAATTACGCTTGACGACTATTTCCCCATTTGTCGAGGTTAATGGGGATAAAACTCGCTAAGCGAGATGGCTAAACTCGCTTTCGGAAGAAATTAGCGATCGCACAATATCACGGGCATTAAAAAAAATTGGGTTTACTCGTAAAAAAAAACTTATGGCTATCAAGAACGGGATGAAGTTAAACCCCACATTCCGCAGATGTGACTTAAAATTTTCTCATCATACCCTAATTCAGCAACGCCGGGTTTTGTGACTCTAAAAAGTCAACAAACCCTAACCTAGGGCTTGCTGAATCAGTGCCCGGATGTGATGCAGTCTGGGTTATGCGATCGCGTCCGCGAGAGTCGAGTGCAAGAAAAACAGGTATAATAGGGTTTGCTGAATAAATTAAGCAAAATCGCGATCGCAATTAATGGGTGATTCAAGCTCGGCAAAACATAACTTTTTGTTTTTTATAA
>MBRE01000090.1:0-142 GCA_001698425.1 Oscillatoriales cyanobacterium USR001
TTTATAACAAGCGATCGCCGTATCTATATTCTCTCCTCGATTGCCCGTGATTTTGTTACTGTAGGCAAGTCCCAGATTATTTTGAGTCCCTGCCCAATTTTCGGGAAAATCCTCACGGGTTCTAACTGCTAATGCCAATTGA
>MBRE01000090.1:332-4653 GCA_001698425.1 Oscillatoriales cyanobacterium USR001
TCGTTGCCCATTTTTCGGGAAAGGCATCGCGATTAAAAACTATGGCAACAATTTCATAACAAGCAATGGCAATTTCTAAATTAACTAATCTACTCCCCAAGGGAAACTGCTGAATTAAATTAGCTATTTCACCAATAACTGCGGCGATATAGTTGGCTTGTGTTGCTTCTACTTTAGCAAAAGTATCCTTTGCCCAGGCTGTTAATATTTGAACTAATTGTAAATCTAGTTTATCGAGGTTTTGTCGGAAAAAAGGATAGACTTGTTGGGGATTACCTTGGCTATCACTTACCGTTTGTAATAACTGCTTTAAAAATGCAAGATAGTCGGAATTACTGTTCTGATTCATACCCAAGAATTGCCCTAACTGACTCGCCAAATTCCTTAAAAAATTCGCCGCATTTTCCTGGCCTTCTGCTGCCATGCGATCTGCTATTATCTGGCACACTTGTAGAAACCCCGCATCTACCAATTCTAAATTATCCTGTAAAATCTGCGGTTCCTCACCGTTGGGGCAACTGAGGAGTTGTTGAATCAGATTAGCGTAAGCTAGGGCGCGAGTTTCATCCATGATGGCGAGGGGGGTAGAGAATAGCACTGAGATTTATTTTAGCATAATTGGTGGGTGGCCAGAAACCGGGTTTTTGCGAGATACTTCCTTAGCGGTGAAGAGATGGGAAAAAACCCGGTTTCTTTGTACGCGGGGGGCAGATGTAGTATTTTAATCTTTATGTCAGAATTGAGGAAACAACCATTAACCCAACTAACGAACAAGCCCAAATCTGTCTCCGCCTCTGTCAGTGGTTATCCAACGCCTTTAAAGATATTCAACTATTCCGTTTCGATTACCAAACAGGAGATGTCTATATTTTCGCAGGCGATGAATTGCAAATAATTGTACCCCCTAGTGGACTTTGGTATTTTCTATGAAACCGAACTTTGAAGCAATGACTAATACTGAACTGAAAGCTTATGCACTTGCACATCGCGGCGGCGATGACGATCTTGAGGCTTTGCGCGTGCTAGTTAGTCGCCGTAAAAATGACTCCGAAGCGATTATATTCCACCCGCCAAAGAACAAGGAAGAAGAACAAGAACAGTTTGAATTATTCAAGCGGATAGTGGATGAGAAAACCAGAAAGAAAACCGCTGAGAGTTAAATATAGAGAGTCTGTAAATGGCCAGAAACCGGGTTTTTGCGACAGACTTCGTTACAGTGGAACGATTTGGAAAAAACCCGGTTTCTTTATGATTCAAGAAATTAATGCCATAATCGATCGATATTTATAGAACCCGTCCAACAAGCTCTTGCTACCTGCCTCTAAAATTAACCCAGAAAAAGGTTAGCAAAATCCCACTTATACGTCACGATAAGAACAGCAAACGTAACATCAGCCAAGAAATGTTAGAACACGACGTAATCATCGTAGGTGGCGGCCTAGCCGGTTGCCGCGCCGCCTTAGAAATTGCCAAAACAGACCCCAGTTTAAAAATAGCAGTAGTCGCCAAAACTCACCCCATTCGATCGCACTCCGTCGCCGCCCAAGGGGGAATGGCCGCCACCCTAAATAATGTGGACTCGGAGGACTCTTGGCAAGCCCACGCCTTCGATACAGTCAAGGGTTCCGACTATTTAGCCGACCAAGATGCCGTAGAGATTCTCACCAAAGAAGCGCCCGGAGTCGTGATTGACTTAGAACATATCGGGGTATTATTTTCCCGCCTCCCCGATGGCCGAATTGCCCAACGCCCCTTTGGTGGGCATTCCCACAGTCGCGCCTGTTACGCCGCCGATAAAACTGGCCACGCCATTCTCCACGAATTAGTTAACAATTTGCGCCGCTACGGAGTCCATATTTACGAAGAGTGGTATGTGATGCGCTTGATATTAGAAGAAGGTCAAGCCAAAGGGTTAGTAATGTATCACTTAATAGATGCTCAAATTCAAGTTGTCCGCGCTAAAGCCGTGATGTTTGCTACTGGTGGTTATGGTCGCGCCTACAATACCACCTCTAATGATTATGCCTCCACTGGTGATGGTTTGGCGATGTCTGCCTTGGCAGGAGTACCCTTACAAGACATGGAATTTGTGCAGTTTCACCCCACAGGTTTGTATCCCGTTGGCGTGTTAATTTCCGAAGCTGTCCGGGGAGAAGGCGCTTATTTAATTAACTCGAATGGCGAGCGTTTCATGGTTAATTATGCCCCTAGTCGCATGGAATTAGCACCGAGAGATATTACTTCCAGGGCGATATCTTTAGAAATTCGGGCTGGTCGAGGAATTAACCTGGATGGTACGGCGGGCGGCCCATTTATTTACATGGATTTACGACATCTCGGTCGGGAAAAAATTATGAGCAAAATTCCTTTTGCTTGGGAAGAAGCCCACCGCTTATTAGGTATTGATGCCGTAAATCAACCCATGCCTGTACGTCCCACAGTTCACTATTCAATGGGGGGGATTCCGACAAATACAGGCGGTCAAGTTCGCAGTAGTGCCGATGGTTTAGTTGATGCTTTTTTTGCCGCCGGTGAAGCGGCTTGTGTATCGGTTCACGGCGCTAACCGTTTAGGTAGTAATTCACTTTTAGAGTGTGTAGTTTATGGTAAAATCACTGGTGCAACGATAGCACAATTTGTGCAAAATCGCAAGTTGCCACCAGTAGATGAACCGCGTTATCTTCAGGAAGCCAAAGAGCAACTGCAATCGCTAATTGACCAGCCAGGAACTATCAGAATTGACCAATTAAGGCAACAATTTCAAGATACTATGACGGAACATTGTGGCGTGTTTCGTTCCCAGGAAGTCATGCAGGAAGGCTTGCGTAAATTAGCAGATTTGCAGCAAAAATATCAGAATATTTACTTAGATGATAAGGGTAAATTGTGGAATACGGAAATTGTCGAAGCTTGGGAATTACGGAGTTTAATGATTGTGGGACAGTTAATTTTAACTTCGGCTTTGAATCGGCAAGAAAGTCGCGGTGCTCACTCACGGGAAGATTTTCCGCAGCGGGATGATGAGAATTTCTTAAAGCATACGATGGCTTATTATTCACCGTCGGGAATTGATTTATCGTATCGACCTGTGGCGATTACGATGTTTGAACCCAAGGAGAGAAAGTATTAACTTTTAGTATCAACTTAAGCTGAAACCCGCCAGGGGTTAAAACCCCTGTCTAATAACTTAAGTCCTCTGAAGAGGACTAATTAAGTTTAAAAGTCTTCTTAGTCCTCTTTAGAGGACTTTATCTTTGAGACAGGGGTTTTAACCCCTGTCTGACTAAGGATTTGACGTTAAGACGAACGCATAGTAAGGAGATAGCTTATGGCTGATTTACCAGATGAAACCATTACAATTATTATTGAACAAGCAGAAGCTACAGCCGAAGCTGGAGAAGCCACTGTCCGAGAAGCTAAAAGCGATTGGAACTTACTATGACTCAACAAACCCAACTTCCTGACCCCGAAAAAGTCAAGCAAACAGTTGCTAAAATGCGCGAAGTTTGCCGCCAGTTTGACACTCTAAATTTTGCCCTAGATGAACTAATTGCCATGATTGAAGCAGATATAAGGAATAGCCCTCTAACAGCTTATCGTTTAGGGAAAATCAAATCTGTCCCTCAGTCTATCGAGTCAGAAACTTAATAGCTTTTCCTTGATGCGTATGTTGGCAAAATCGAGATATACTCTGCGCTTTGCACAGCGAAAAAGGACACAAAATATCTATGTCCTATCAACCATATTATTAATATCAGGACTTACGCACCCTTGGTCAAAAACCCGGTTTCTGCGTCAATATTTATCGAAAAAAGCGATGATTTTGGTCAGAAACCGGGTTTTTTGCGTAAGTCCTAATAATATTTCAACCTTTAAGAACTCTCTCTAACTTCCTCCACAGTCAAAGAAAGCGCCTCGGCAACCTGTTCAGCATTTAATCCCATTGCTAATAACCGAGGGATGGCATCTTTTCGCGCCTGTTGAGCACTATCCGCCCTTTGCCTTTCAGATTCCGCCCGTTCCCTTTCTCTTTCCGCCCTCAAACTTTCTAACTCTGCCCTTTCATCTCCGATTAATAACAAATTACCTTCATCATCCCACCACCTTAACCACAATAGAGTTTGATTTTGATAACTTCCCTGCCATAATCCCAATTCTATCCCCAAGGGTAAAATCGGATAATGCCCTCTTTCATTCGGTGCTAACTTTTGATAAAAACCCGCATTCAAACTATAAACTTCCAACTTCCCTGTCAGAATTTCATAAATTCCATAGTAAGGAATCCTGACAATCTGCTCATACACCCAAAATTTCCCAGGTT
>MBRE01000090.1:4904-18228 GCA_001698425.1 Oscillatoriales cyanobacterium USR001
CAGATTCTGGGAGTTGTGTGTGGTCGGGGAAAGCAGGAGGTAGAATAATTTTATCTATTTTATCTATGCTCTGGGTCATAATTCCTCGCTGGTTTTACCTTTTTTTAGAGGACTTACGCAACAGTTACAAGACCAGATTTAGCTTTTAGGTATGCAGTTACGTAAGTCCTATTTCAGTTTATCATTGATGGACTCTTAGGACTTTTCTCTAACTTCGGCTACGGTTAAAGAAAGGGCTTGGGCTACTTGTTCAATACTTAAGCCCATTGCTAATAATTGAGGTATGGCATTTTTCGTGGCTTGTTCTGCATTTTCAGCCCGTTGCCTTTCAGTTTCAGCCCTTTGCTTTTCAGCTTCAGCATTTTGCTTTTCAGCTTCAGCCCTTTGCCTTTCAATTTCAGCATTTTGCTTTTCAGCTTCAGCCCTTTGCCTTTCAATTTCAGCATTTTGCTTTTCAATTTCAGCCCGTTGCCTTTCAGTTTCAGCCCTTTGCCTTTCTCTTTCCGCCCTCAAACTTTCTAACTCTGCCCTTTCATCTCCGATTAATAATAAATTACCTTCATCATCCCACCACCTTAACCACAATAGAGTTTGATTTTGATAACTTCCCTGCCATAATCCCAATTCTATCCCCAAGGGTAAAATCGGATAATGACCTCGTTCATTTGGTGTTAACTGTTGATAAAATCCTCCTCTCAAACTATAAACTTCTAACTTCCCTGTGATAATTTCATAGATTCCATAATAAGGAATCCTAATAATCTGTTCGTACACCCAAAATTTCCCAGGTTTTTGTACGGTTCCATCTACTACAGATAAGGGTGTTTTATCTCTTTCTTCTTCCCCATTTCCACTGGCAAATTCTAAGGCAATTAATGGTGCAATATGCTCTCGCCATAATACATAGGAACGGCGATATTGACCATTAAGTAACGGTGGCACATTGGGGACATAAAACCAATCGGGGGCTTCTGCACCTTTTTCTGGGGGTTCTGTTTCTCGCCAATAAATGCCACTATCTTGTCCGATCGCATATTGTCCATCAGGATGCAATTTTTGCAACACTGGGCCAATAGCATCAGTGAGAATTATGCTTTGAGGATGCTCCTGAAAATTTTTCACAAAAGTACCGTCAGATTCTGGGAGTTGTGTGTGATCTGGGAAAGCAGGAGGTAGAATAATTTTATCTATTTTATCTATGCTCTGGGTCATAATTCCTCGCTGGTTTTACCTTTTTTTAGTCGATCGCCTACAGGGAGTTAGGAGGTTGTTGCTGGGCAGCTAAATGCTGATTCATTAATTGGCTAATCTCAGGATTATAAATCCTTAAATAGTTCCAATAATTCTCAAACACTGACTTCACATATCCCCTAGTTTCATCATAGGGTATTTTATCTACAAAAGCATCGGGATCGTTAAATCCAAATCTCTGTAGCCAATCTCCTACTGCGCCGGGTCCAGCGTTGTAACTGGCAACTGCTAACATTGAGTTATTTTTGTATTCATCATGGGTATGATCTAAATACCAAGTACCCAGTTTAATGTTATCATCAACGTTTTCTAAAGAATAGTTTTTGAGCTTAATTTGTTTGGCAATCCAATCTCCTGTTTCTGGCATAACTTGCATTAATCCGGTGGCTCCAACTGCTGATTTAATGCTGGGCATAAATCGCGATTCTTGCCGAATTAGTGCGGTAACTAATACTGAATTTATTTGCCTTTCTCCTGACCATTTGACAATTGTTTCTAAGTAGGGAAATGGATATAAGGATTGCCAGTAAGTAGGTTGTTGTCGAATAGCTAAATATTCGGTTTTATCGGCGGGGTTTTCTCGCTTTCTTAAGCTTGAAATCATCCACAATCCATCTAAGTTATCTCCTACACCTATCCGCATTAAACCATCGGTAAATTGTTCTGAAACTGAGGGTTTCATTATATTTTTAAACTCAACTTGCCAGAGTTTCCAAGCTGAACGATCTTGACCTAGTTGATAAAGTTCTTTTAAGGCTTCTGAACCTGCTAGTGGTTCGGCTCTTTGGGATTGTTGTATTACTTTGGGAGATAAATTTCGGACTGTGGTAAAATCGCCTACTGACCAACCAAGAAATACGGCGGAACGCCAAGCAAAATATGATTCTGGATAACGGGCAAGGGTATATTCAAAGGCTTTTTTTGCATCTTCTTGACGACCAATTTGTTGTGCCCATTTGCCGATCCAAAATCCGGCTTCTGGTGCTAATTCGCTGTCGGGGTTGTTGTTAGTTATGTCTCTGGCTTGTTGCCAAGCTATTTTTAAGTCTCCGGCTTGGGCGGCTTGTTTGGCGATTGTCCAGCGCAATTCGGCGGCGGCATCGGAATTGCTGTATTTTTGGAGGAGAAGTTGGCGAGTTTGGGAGGCGGATTTTTCGCTTCCTTGTTTGTCGAGAATTTTGGATTTATCTAATAGTGCTTCGGGGGCGCGATCGCGAAATTTACTAATAGCGCGATCGAGGTAAATTAAGGCTTCTTGGGGGTCGCTTAATCGTGATAGACGAATTAAACCTAAACTGGTATCTTCGCGATCGTCTGGGAATTGATTTACTAATTGTTGATAAGCTATTCTAGCAGCGGGAATTTTGCCATCTAACCATAAACCTCGTGCTTTGCGATAAAGATTTCTAGGTGTGGGTGTGGCTTTGCTGTAGGCGATCGCAGCTTTGCCATAATCTTGTTTTTCCCAATAGCCCCATGCGATGGTTTCCCAGTCTGTGGCTTTTAATTTTGCTCCATATCTTTGGGATAAATTTTCCACGATCGATCCGTAATCTTTGAGATACAAACCATGTTTGGCAATTAGTAATAGTAATTCTGGCTGATTGGGGTTTTCTTTTAATCGCGATCGCGCTATTTCTATACTTTGAGGGTGAGAGGGGAATTGTGCGATCGCTTTGTCCCAATATTCCGGTTTCTGTTTCCCCAAAATATACAAAGCTTCAGCCGCTACTGGATCGTTAGGATAGCGCTTTAGCAAGTCTTCCCAAGTTGCCACCGCTTTACCTTCATCCCCTGCTAACTGGTAAGCTTGCCCTCGTAACATTACAATGTGAGATGCAAGTACGGGATAATCTGTTTCTAATCCATCTAACAGAGTGAGAGCTTTAGCGGCTTGACCTTGTTCAATCAAATCCTTTGCCAGTAAGTAACGGGCGCGGTTGCGGGTTAAAGATGGCTGTTGTTGCGCGATCGCTTCTAACTGCTGCGATCGCGCTGCCGCTGGTAATGTCACTAAACTTCTCACCTCCATCTCACTACTAGCAGTTTCTTGTGGTACTACAGGGGGCTGGGAAGTACCAAAACTCATCCACTTCGTTATCGGTCCAAAAGTCCCGATCGCCAAAGCACAAGCTGAAATACCGATTAACAAAGGAATTGGTCGCTTTAACATAGGAAATTAGGAAAAAAGAACTAGAGAGAGTCAAATTAGGGCTAAACTAAAATTGTAACGCTATCTTCTCGGCAAAAAAAATCGGAACATGGAATTTAAACCAACACAAACACCTCGCTTAGAATGGACAGGGGACGCTTTAGCCATAGGTTTCTTTGAGGATGTCATAGAATTAACTGGCGATCTCGCACAACTAGACGAAAAACTAGCTGGCACATTAAAAGAATTAATTAACGAGGTTGAATTTAAAGGTGCAGTTGCTAATAGCGCCATCACCCGTGTTGGTAGCGGTAGCCCAATTCGTAAAATTATCGTGGTAGGTTTAGGCAAACCAGACGATTTAAAATTAGAAACATTGCGCCGCGCTGCCGCCACCTGCGCGAGATTAGCTAAAAAGGAAAAATGCAAAACTTTGGGCATCAGTTTTCCCATTTGCCATACACCCGATGCTACTGCCCAAGTCATTACAGAAGGCATAGAATTAGCCCTCTATCAAGATCGCAGATTCAAATCGGAATCTGACGAAAAAGGGGCAATTTTGGAACAAATAGACTTGCTGGGTTTAAGCAACACCGAAGCCGCGATTACCCGCGCTCGTCAAATATCTGCTGGAGTAATTCTAGCACGGGAATTAGTCGCTGCACCAGCTAATTCTGTGACCCCAATTACAATGGCTGAAACTGCGATCGCACTAGCTTCTGAATGCGGTTTTGAGTTAGAAATTTTGGAACAGGAAGACTGCGAAAAATTAGGCATGGGAGCCTTTTTAGGCGTTGCTCAAGCTTCCGATTTACCGCCTAAATTCATCCATCTGATTTATAAACCTGCGGGAATACCTCGGCGGAAATTAGCAATTGTGGGTAAAGGTTTAACTTTTGATTCTGGCGGTTTGAATATTAAAGCAACTGGCAGTGGCATTGAAATGATGAAGATAGATATGGCTGGTGCTGCTGCTACTTTTGGTGCGGCTAAAGCGATCGGACATTTAAAACCTGATGTCGAAGTTCACTTTATTAGCGCCGTCACTGAGAATATGATCAGCGGTAAAGCGATGCACCCTGGAGATATTTTAACTGCTTCCAATGGCAAGACAATTGAGGTAAATAATACTGATGCTGAAGGTCGTTTAACTTTAGCCGATGCTTTGGTATTTGCTGATAAGTTGGGATTGGATGCCATTGTAGATTTAGCAACTTTAACTGGTGCTTGTGTGATTGCTTTAGGTGATGACATTGCTGGTTTATGGAGTACCGATGATGGGGTTGCTGCTCAATTTGCGATCGCTTCTGAATTAGCTGGTGAAAAATTCTGGCGGATGCCTTTAGAAGAAAAGTATTTTGAAGGTTTGAAAGCGATACACGCTGACATGAAAAACACTGGCCCTCGCCCCGGTGGATCGATTACCGCTGCATTATTTTTAAAGCAGTTTGTCAAGGATACTCCTTGGGTTCATTTAGACATTGCTGGACCAGTTTGGACTGAGAAAGACAATAATTATAATAGTGCCGGTGCAACTGGTTTCGGAGTACGAACTCTGGTAAATTGGGTTTTGAGTGATGTTGTTAACAGTTAACTGCGAACTGCTAACTGCGAACTGCTAACTGCTAACTGCTAACTGCTAACTGCTAACTGTTAACTGTTAACGGTTAGTTGGTAAAATAACCACTAACAAAGATTAGGACTTAGACAATGAATTTAGAAAATTTGAGCGCTACAGTAGATGAGCAAGTGTTAATTCCCCAATCAGTATATGTGAAAAAATTGAAGCCTCTTTTGCCACCACAGGCATTTGAACCAGATCCTAATAAGTTAGCGATACTGTTCATTAATCTAGCTATTTTAATCCTGGGTTGGGGAATTGCGGCTCATTTAGATCGTTGGCCAGTCTATCTTTTGTGGCTTTATTTACCACTAGCTTTGATTATGGGGAATAGTATTGTAATTTTACTATTTAGCACCCATGATTTTATGCACGGTAGCGTGATTAAAAAGTCTCGATGGAGTTATTTAATTAGCTTTTTAGGGCTAAGTATGTTGTTGATGCCGCCGACGCAATGGAAAACTCTGCACAACTTAGTACATCATAACAACACCAATTCTTTAGACGATCCAGACCGTAACTATCTGTATGAACAGCCGGAAACTTGGGGCAAATGGATTCAAAATCTATTTGCACCATCGGTAGAAATTCACCCATTTTGGTTAGTAGTTGGCTTTACTGGTTCCTGGACTGTTCATAATTTTCGCAATCTGACTTCTGTGCTGTTTTTTAACAATAAATCGGTTGATTATGTGCCATCGGCATTTACAGTTAGCGACAAAGATCGCTTAATCATTGCTTTCGAGTGTCTAGGAATTTTAGGGATTCATTTGAGTATTTTGGCTTATCTAGGATTCAATCCTCTAAAAGTTACTCTTGGTTATTTGTTGCCGATCGCGATCGGTCATGCAGGCTCAATGTTTTATATCTATACAAATCACTTGATTTGTCAGATGACAAGTGTTAACGATCCGCTAATTAATAGTCTTTCAATACGGGTTCCTAAGATTTTTGATGTGTTGCATTTTAATTTTTCTTACCACACAGAACATCATATTTTCCCTAGTCTTAATTCAGATTATTACCCGCTGGTGCAAGAGTTGATCCAAATTCATTATCCTAACCGAATGAATTTAGTTGATGCTGGTGAAGCTTGGCAGTTGTTGATGAAAACTCCGCGCCATTACAAAGATGAAGTTACTTTGACTGATTCTTTGGGTAAATTGTCGGTAACTTGTCCTTTCGATCGCTAAGGAATGGATTTAGTTTGTAGTAAGCGCTGTCTTCGCGCTTGGCGCTTACTACAAACAAGCTAATGGTTCAGACAGCCGCGACACTTGGCGATCGCGGTAAAATTGCAGTGCGATCGCATCTCCTGAAAAGATAGCCCAAATTTGCCCCAATCAACGGCAACCAAAAGAAAACAACACCAATGTTCAGTAACAGAAAAGTAAGGTGGGCATATCTAACTCAGAGCAACCGTCATAAATTTTGATTCGCCCTCCCAATAAGTAAGTAGCACACTTTCAGATAGGTGTAGGGGCGAATGGCCATTCACCCCTACTAATACCAATTCTCCAAACTTATGCAACAGTAGATCGATCCCCCTAAATCCCCCTTAAAAAGGGGGACTTTGATTAACTCTTGTTCCCCCCTAAAAAAGGTGGACTTTAATTAACTCTTGTTCCCCCCTAAAAAAGGTGGACTTTAATTAACTCTTGTTCCCCCCTTTTTAAGGGGGGCTAGGGGGGATCTCCATTGCTGCATTCTTTTTTAAAATTGGTATAAATAGGTCGGTTGTGCATAAGTCCTGTTTAAGCTAAAAACTTGTGGATCAATTTTTCCTTTATTCTGCTTGGAGAATTGGCTAAAATGCCCAACCCTATTAACCAGGAAAGCATTCCCAGACTACCCGAACGTCGAGAAAATGCCCAGCATTTTTTCAGTTATCTAATGCTGGTTACTCACAATGGTCGTCCCGTTATTCAATGGCAAAGTCAGCGCTATCTCGAACGTAACTTTAAATTATATCAACAGCGAAATCAGCAACTTTTGAGTTTGTGTTGCCAACCTAACCAAAGTAAAAATTTAGCTGAATTTTGGAGAGAAATCGCGATCGATCCTTCCCCAATTCCCCAAGAATGGGAACCACAAAATAGGCAAATTCTAGCTTTAGAACACTTAGCTAGTTACTTTGAAACAGAATGCTATCATGCAGCTAGAACAGTATGGTTAAAATCAAAAGATTGGTCTTGGGATGAATATCTATGCTGTGCCCGTGTTTTTATCTACAATTTCAACAATCTTTTGAGATTGTTACGGTCTTACGATCTTTCTCATCAGACTTCTCTGGATACTTACATTCAGCAAACCTTGATTCAAGTTATCCAATCAGAAGCAGGTATTGGTAAATTTTCTCGGTGGCGATTGCTGGCGGACAAAAGCGATAAAGAGCTTCGGGAAGCATTGCAAAGATTTGGATATCAAGAACCTAATATTTCTCAATACATCTTTGCACGCAAATACTTTAAACAAGTTTATCGCTTGAATAAAGTTAATAATCCCGCGATTCGGAAACCAGGGCAAAAATGGCCAGATCCTGATAGCCAAGACTTTCAGTTAGCCGCAGAATGTTACAATGCAGAAAAGTCACTGTCGATCGCACCCCATGAAGTTTCTGCCGGTTCAAACATTACCGGAGAGCAAATACAAGCTTGGATGAAAATTTGCATTTCTGCGTTACAAAATTATCCAATATCTATCAATTATCAACTGCTACCTGACATTCCAGAGTTACCAAATCCCGATCGAGTAGAATCTGAAGATTCTGGTAGATTCGCAGGAGAATTACCCAAAAAAGTTAACTCTGCTTTTGGCAAAAAGCTAAAAAGTTTCAAACCTGAAAAACACAAAATTCTCTTACTTTATTATGGTGCTGGATTCAATCAAACTCAAGTAGCAAAAGAATTACAAGTCGATCAGTCAGGAATTTCTCGAAAACTCAAAAGTATTACGCTCGAACTGCTACTAACTCTGCTAGAAATCTCCCAGCCAGATAAATGGGTAAAAGACTGTGTAGCGGGATGGTTAAAAAAAGATTTCTGCGCTCCCTCGCACTCAGATTTAATTGAAATGGCTTTAGTTGAAGCAATTAAAGAGCTTGAATTTAAAGAACAAGAAGTTTTGCGCCGACGCTACGGCCGGGGGGAATCAGCAGAGAAGATTGCCTGTGATTTGAGTATAGATTTATCAGAGATAAACGATCTCATTTCTCAAGCTCAACAGAAATTACAGGCAAATTTAATGAAGGTGCTAAATAGCTGGGTAAAGGAGTATGTGGAAAAGTGGCTAGAGAAGTTTTATCAAGCTCAAATTAGATTGGTGTGTGGGAAACGAAATCTATCTTTAGATGATGAAAATATCTCTCAAACTATTGATAGAATTGCTCAAGAATGTCAGAAAACTTTGATGACTTGTAAAAAAGGAGAATAAACCATGTTTGAATTAAATCAATTACAGTCTTTTAAGGCTCAAAATAATGACAATTTACGGTTGACAATTGACCAAACAGATCGAGAAACTGCATGGGAGAAAGCTCAACTTCATTCTAATCCGATTTCTCGCTATAATGCTTATCTTAATGGCATTTGTTTACCAGCTTTTTTGAACTGGCTATCAGAATCACTGGCGGAAGAAAGATTACCTAAACCTTCTGTTTGGCATAGTCAGGATATTGCAAGTATTTGGGAAGTGGTGAATGGAACAGCTATTGAAATCGGCGAAACTAGACTGGTATTAATTCCCAGTGATGAAGGAGATTTAGAAGAGTTTTGTGTACCGCAGGAGTGGGTGGATATTCCGAATTGGAGTGCTGATTATTATCTGGCAATTCAGGTGAATTTAGATGGGGATGATGATGAGTTTTGGATGGAAATATGTGGCTTTGCTACTCACCGTCAACTGAAGAGTGAAGGTAGATATAGTATTAGCGATCGCACTTATTCTTTAGCTATTGAAGAGTTAACACCATCTCTCACTGTCATGCAAATTACTTTAGGATTAAATTTGCAAGCAGAAGTTTCACTCTTGCCAAAATTATCTCAAATAGAAGCGAAAGAATTATTAGATGTTTTTGGCGATTCATCAGTTTATTCTCCTCGCCTGAAAAGTTCATTTTACCAGTGGGCGGCTATTTTGGCAAACGATAAATACAGACAAGATTTGTATGAGAATCGTTTAAGACGTATAGTTACCCCAAATTTAGTTGTTCGGGCAAAGAATTATTGGCAAGCTGGCTGGCAAACTGTAGCGGAAATGATAGAATCTTTAGGAAATTTAGAGCCTAATTTAGTTTATGCGATCGAAGGATCGGAACGTTATCGAGATGGTCGTTCTCAAAGTCATAATAAAATTCCGACACTGATGGAATTATTGCACGATAAGCGAAATAAAGGAAATCAATGGCGGGCGGTAGAATTATTAGGTTGTGTTGAACCAGGAAATGCTGAAGCGATCGCCGCACTTACTAATTTATTACAAACAACTCAAGATAATAACTTGCGCCGTCAAGTTGCAGTAAGTTTAGGAAAAATTGACCCTAAAAATGCTGCTGCGGGGGTAAGAGTTGGTAAAGTTATTAAGTTGAACATACAGCTTAATACAGTTTGTGTTGTCCTAGTAGTAACTCTTTTACCGGAGGAGATTGATAAAACTAATGTTCATTTGCGGGTATGCCCTGCACAGTCAAAAACGCTGCCACCACATCTCGAATTAATTATCTTAGATGAAGATAGCGAAGTTTTTTGGAAAGAAAAAGCGGATAATGCTACTGATTACCTTCAATATGAATTTAGGGCGGCTCTTGGCGATTATTTCCAGGTTAAAGTTGCTTTGCATGGAGTTAGTGTCACGGAAGATTTCACCATTTAATTCAATTAGTAGGGGCGGGTTCGCCGAGATATTTGATTCGGTATCGACAAATCCTATAAACCCGCCCCGCCCTACCCAGATTTATGTCTTAAATACTTAGTATCATCAGGTCAAAAAAAATGAGCAAATTTGTAATTTTAGAAATCGTGAATGCTGACAGTGAGGAAGGTTATCCTGTTAACCTCAGAATTGGCGATCGCATTAACTCCACTATTATTCAAAGTAGAGGGTATTTTCCGCCTGTGACAGAGTTTCTGAAAGCATATAAAGATTTGCAATCATCTCGAAGTCAGTGCGGTTTTGGTTTTTATCGCAAGTTAGAACATATCCCAGGACAAGTTACAAAAATATCAATTCAAAAATCAGCTAATTCTGTCAAACTTGCTGTGAGTACGTGGCTAAATGATGGAGATAGTCGTTTTCGACCAGTCAGAGATAAACTCTTACAAGTATTGAGCGCTAATCGAGGCAATGTCAGGTTAATGATTCAAACAGATGATGTTTATCTGTGGGGATTCCCTTGGCATTTATGGGATCTACTTGATAATTTTAAAGTTGAGCCAATTTTTAGCCGTTTGACTAATAAAGAATTTGATTTTCAACGTATCAACCCTAAAAATAAGGTGAGGATTCTGGCAATTTTGGGAGACAGTACCAAAATAGATATTCAGGCAGATTTGAGATTATTGGAAGAATCAATTGCCTATGACAATGCAGAGATTGAGACGAGAGTGGCAACTAACAGGTTCGATCTTAACGAACAGTTATGGGAACGTAATTGGGATATTCTATTTTTCGCTGGCCACAGTTCTAGTAATGCTGATTTTAGTCAAGGAAAGTTGGCTTTGAGTGAATATGAAAGTATCCCAATTGAAGATTTAAAGCATGGTTTAGCAAATGCAATTAAGCACGGTTTAAAGTTAGTAATTTTCAATTCTTGTGATGGTATGGGATTAGTAAATGAATTGGCTTCTTTACAAATTCCAGCGGTAATTGCCATGCGAGAACGAGTACCAGATGAAGTTGCTCAGAAGTTTTTAGAGTATTTTTTAGAGGCATTTGCTAAGGAAAATAAGTGTTTGCGAGATTCAGTTCGGAAGGCGCGGGAAAGGCTACATGGTATGGAGGGTGAGTATCCCTGTGCTAGTTGGTTGCCGATGATTTATGAAGATCCTAGTGTTGAACCTCCTACTTGGATTGAGTTATTAAAGGGGAATGAAAAAGAGCGTCAGCGTGTTTCGATTTGGTCGAATTTGCGGGCTGTGTTGATGATAAGTTTGTTGGTGACAGGTGTGGTGATGGGATTGCGATGGGTGGGAATTTTACAAGTATTAGAATTACCTGCTTACGATTATTTAATGGGACAACGGGAAGCTGAAACGATCGATCCGCGTATAACAGTTGTTGAAATTGGTCAAGAAGAAATTGATAAGTATGGGGGTTATCCGCTCAGAGATTCTGTTTTAGCACAATTACTCAAAAAAGTAGGAGAATATAAACCAGCAGCGGTAGGTTTAGCGATGCACAGAAATCAACCTAGAATTAAGGATAAAAATGATTTTAATGCTCGTAAAGATTGGCTAAACCTATTTAACAAAAATAAAAATTTTTATACTGTCTGCTCTTACGAATCCTCTGCGGCTGATTATGCTCCCCCTCCTGAATTTTCTACTGAACAATTGAAAGGGCAAGTAGGATTTAGTGATTTAGTTAATGATGATATTCCAGCCGAAACTAGCATAGTTCGTCGCCATTTATTGTCATACAATCCCAGTTACTTAGACTATCCTTCTCGATGTATTACTCGCTATAATTTTAGTTTTCTTTTAGCTTTTTCATTTTTATACAAACAACAAGTTAAACCACTGGAAACTACTAAAGATAAACAAGAGTGGCAGTTCGGTGAAGTAGTTTTTAAGCGTTTATCATTTCGGGCAGGAGGTTATCAAAAAATTGAGCGAAAAAGCAGCCAAATTCTCCTTAATTATCGTGCAAATCCTCAGCCTGCAAAGACAGTTTCTTTAACAGATATTTTAACTGGAAAAGTCAGTGAAAATTCAATCAAAGATCGGGTTATTATCATTGGCTATACTGCTTCAGTTGCTAGAGATAAATTTAAGACTCCTTATGGAAAAATGCCCGGAGTATGGATTCATGCTCACATGACAAGTCAAATTCTTAGCGCGGTGATAGATAATCGACCTTTATTGTGGATGTTGCCACAGTGGGGAGACATTCAGTGGGGTGATGCGCTATTTGTTTGGGTATGGGCGTTTACGGGTGGAGTTGTGGCTATATGTTTCCGTTCCCGTCTGCACTTGACAATAGGCGGCTGTGCTGATACTTTACTTTTATATCAAATTTGCCTTGTCATGCTTAATCAAAGTGGATGGATGCCTCTGGTTCCCTCAGCTTTAGCTTTACTATTTACAGGCGGTGCATTAGTCATCTATAGAACAGTTCAAAATCGACAGCAACTATAAACATCTATAAAAACAGAATGCTGAATTATCGGCTACATTTACAAATAGCTTTTGCTACTTTTATTACCCTTACTATTTTCACTATTTCCCCTATATCTGCACAAAAAGATAATGGGATTTTGTTAGGTCAAAGCCCTAACGAAGGAACTGATACATCTCAAACTAAAAAGGATAATGACACGGAGCCAGGTGGAGGACTTGGCTCTGGATCTTGTAGAAAGACTGATAAACCATTGAAGCCTCTTGTACCGCGTAAAAATCCTGTTTATACAACTGAAGAAAGACCTACTTTTTGGTTTTATATTCCCTATTCGGCTGAAGAAGTCACATCAGGAGAGTTTGCACTTGTCACTGAAAATGAATTGGACGATGTTTATCGTACTTCCTTTAAGCTACCTAAAACTCCAGGGATTGTAAGTGTTAGTTTACCATCGTCTTTGGCAAGTTCCTTTGAAGTTGGAAAAGACTATCATTGGTACTTTACCTTAAAATGTGACTCTTCGGAAGACTCAGACGAGAAAGTTGTGCAGGGGTGGGTGCAGCGAGTACCCCGCACTGCTGAAACCGATCGCAAAATTAGTGAAGCTACCCCAGATATTTGGTATGATTCTGTCACATTTTTGGGCAATCGCCTTCGTCAATCTCCTAAAGATCAATCACTCAAAAGGCAATGGACTAAACTTTTAGAATCTGCTGATTTACAAAGCATAGCAGAAGAAGAATTGGTGGGTCCGGTACAGACTGAAACTAATAAGTAAGTTACAGAATTAGGTTAAATCTCCATAGTTCTTAAAAAACGCGCTCTCTCCTCTCAAACATCAGAAACCGGGTTTTTAACCGAATCTGTAACCTACAGCGAAGTATTTTCGTAAAAAAACCCGGTTTCTCAGTCTCAATGGGTAATACCATTTCTAAAAAAGTTTGCCGCAGTTTGGGTAGGGGCGGGTT
>MBRE01000090.1:18239-26988 GCA_001698425.1 Oscillatoriales cyanobacterium USR001
CAAAAACCCGCCCCGAAGACTGTAGTATTAATTTAGAGAATTGGTATAAGTCCTATTTACTACAGCCAATTTCCAACTAATACATAGTTTGACCAAATATAAGTAGCTTTACTGACTTCATTAAAGAGAGCTTTTTGAGCAATATTAAGTGCTTTGGCTTTTGTCATTCCTGGCTTTCCACTTACTAATGCCTCATAAAACTTTCCCATTAGCTGGGTTGTTTCTTGATCTTTTGCTTTCCATAAAGTTGAGAGAGTGCTACGAGCCCCCGCTCTTACGGTAATACCAGCTAATCCTAGTGTTGCTCGGTCATCTCCTGTTGCTGTTTCACAAGCACTTAATACCAGTAACTCAATAATCCGGCGATCGTTTTCGCTACCACTCTTCACCAAACTATCCAAATCTTTACTTCTTAAAAGACTTTTATAGGCAACTATAAATGTCTGTTCGGGGTCAGAACTAAACTGACCGTGTGTTTTAATATGGACTATGGGATAATTATTGGATGCAATCTGCTTTTGGATATTTTCCTTAGTAAAGTTTTCATTCAAAAGTGGTTTACTTGTAGCCACAAATTTACTAATAGCATCTATCTCTGTTTTTACCTCTTTAATTTTCTCCCATGATTTTCCTTCTATTTCCTGTGCTTCGTCAACTCCGCCAGCAAACAGCTTTAATTTTTGATTCCCTCGATCTTTCCATGAGCTTTTTGCATCAATTAGCTGCAAAGCTGGAGCTAAAGCAACGGCATATTTTTTAAACAGATATGCCTCCCCTGTTTTGGGATCTAATAAAACTGCCATAGGAATTTGTTGTAACGATCTATCTAACACAAATACTAATGTTTCAACAGCTACAGGATTATTTTTGAGTAGTTCCTCCAAAGGTTCAATTATCCAGGTATATAAATTT
Source organism: Oscillatoriales cyanobacterium USR001 (assembly GCA_001698425.1). Classification (GTDB taxonomy): domain Bacteria; phylum Cyanobacteriota; class Cyanobacteriia; order Cyanobacteriales; family Microcoleaceae; genus Kamptonema. The sequence goes on from MBRE01000090.1 coordinate 19,152, forward strand.
TGAGTATTTAGTTTGATCGTAGGGCTTCCAGAAGGTTTCTTCAAATCTTCTCGCAACTTGCTCAAGGTAGTTCTCATTGTTTCCTCAGAGACAGGAGTAGCGCGATATTCTAAGTCGTCTTTCCCCGGTAACTTCAAGATAATTGCTAAACGATCTGGTAAAATAATAGCGTGGATAACTGCGGCTGTCGGATCGTATTTATCAGCAATTCGATCGATCTCTTCTGCCTTATTCACTACAACACAAGCATCCCTAAAAAAGTTATCCAATTCAGCCACCTGAAGCGCCTCAATTACCTCCCTAGCTTGCTTCAAATTCTTCTGCTCCGGCTTCTCCCCCCGCAACAACAAATCCACCAATTCCCGATAAACCGGCTCTATCTCATCTCGAAAATCAAACTGGCCATCTCGACTAATTGGTACTAAATCGTTACGCACCGATTGTAACGTATTAAATGCCGCCGTATAAGCCGCGATCGCACTGTCAATATCTTTCTTTTCCCTATGCGAGAAAATCAACCCTAATTGCCGCTGCCATTGATAAGCAAGATCCGGTAAATTAAAATTCACATTCTGTGATAAAAGTAAAGCTTTTTCCGTAACTTGTTGAGCCTCTAACCACTGCTTTTTCTGTACATAAATCTTACCCAAATTACCCAAAGCATAAGCTGTTGCTCTCCCATCATCTAAATCCTTAGCTAATTTAACAGCTTTTTCTCCTAATTCTATAATTTCTCTCGAAGATATAGCCTGATTATTTTTAGATAAGCTTTTCATTAAGCTAACTTCAGCATAGACTTTCTGCCGACTAGGTGGTAACTTATTGAACAGAGCTACAATTTCTAAATGCAAATCTTCAACTTCTTTAGAATTAACATTTTTACTTTTTTCATCTGCCAAAATGCTGAATAAATTTAATTTTGCCTGAATTTTAATCTGGGAAATGTTAGTAATATCGCTTACTTTTTGATAGGAATTTAAAGCCAACTTGTAATTTTCTAATACCTTTTGTTGAAAATCAGATAAAAATTTGTTTCTATTTGCTAAAGCTTCATAGGTATTACCTAAACTTAGCCAAATTAATGCCTTTTCTTCAGATGAATTTTGCTGACTAATTAATGGTTCAACTGCCTCTAGCAACTTCCGGGATTTGTCTAAATAGCCAAGTTTTCTTAAAACATCACCCAGAAGACGTAATCCTGTCAGTTGAATGCCGTTTAAATTTGAATTTAATTGTGCTTGTATTTCTTTAAAATTATCGCTATTAGTTAACTGCTCGCAAGTTTGATTAGGTAATGTGAATTTTTTTTGATTCTCCAATCCCATCACTGGGATTAATGATTGACAAGCTTGTTCGTAACGACCTAATTCTTGCATAGCCTTAACTTGAGAAATTAAGCTACGCTTTCTGCCTAATTCATCTTTTAATTTAACATAAATATTAGTGGATTTTTCCCAAGTTTTTAAAGCAGAATTAACCTGCCCTTGCTCCAATTGTAAATTTCCTTGAATGTCGAAAGTCTGCGCGATCGCCTTTAATTCTACTGAATTTGCCTTTGACTCTTTTGGCAATAAATTTATGCTATTTTCAATTGCTTTCTCCGCTTCTTGCCAACGCCCCAACTGTTGATAAGTTAACGAAAGATTGCTTAAAGAAATTGCTTGATTTAACCAATCTCCCTGTATTTCATAGGCAGAAATAACCTGCTGCCAATATTTTACCGCGTCCTCAAAATTTCCGGCGGCATAGCTTTCCCTTGCTAATTTCTCCCATTCCTTTCCATCTTTGAAGTGTAGGGACACGGCATTGCCGTGTCCTCCCTTCAGGGCAAGGCATTGCTGTGTCCCTGCGATAAGTGTCCCCTCTTCAGGACACGGCATTGCCGTCTCCCTACCCGTTATTTGTAACCCATGATAAGTCGATTGAGCCTGCACGTTTATCGCTATAAGTGATAGCCATACTGTCACAAATAAGATGACAAATAGTTGTGTACTTTGCCTTTTTATCTTGCCTACAGATTTCAAAAAGAAAATCTGTATAGCACTGAAAAATGTAACCCTTTTTCTTGCCATGTTCTCTCCCTAGATTTGACATCAACTAAAGGAATACCCCAGTAAAAACTGGCTGTCAAGCGATCGCTTAATTCCCACCGTAAACCTGTTCCCACTGATAGTAAATTTTGCGGATCGGGATTCTCACGGCCGGAACTATTCCAAACTCTTCCCATATCAATAAAAGGAGTAATTTGTAAAACCCCAAACCCTCCATCCGAGCGACCAAAAATCGGAAATCTTAGCTCTGCCGATGCTGAAATTCCATTATCACCCAAAAGGAGATCCTGACGATAACCTCTGACACTATTAAAACCTCCAAGACCAAATTGTTCCAGAGGTAAAAGCGCTCTACTTGCTAGTTGTATGTCGCTACTTACAAATAGAAAAGTATCTTTTTGTAAACGGCGAATCCACTGCGCCTGTCCCCGCCATGCCAAAAATCGGCTATCAGGAGCTTCATTATTAATAGTAGCATCAAATACTCCTAATCCTAAACTAAATTGTGAACGAAAAGCTAATAATTCTTCATTGCTCCGTACTGTATAATCTTGAAAGAATCTGATTGCTGATATGCGCGATCGCCCTTTTTCATCTGCGCCAGGAGATAAGGGGAAATCTTCACCTAAAATAGATGTACCACTTTCTCGCCAAGTTGCGGTTAAACCCAGGGCAAATTCTTCTCTAGGAGTCCTCAATAAAGGTTGACGCAAGGTGATATCTAAATATCGCGCTGCTGCTCTGAGGTCAACTTTTTGAAAGGGTTGTTCAACCACATGATTATCTGTAGTTCCTGCTGATAAATTAATCGTACCATTATTAGAATTTAAGGGAAATGTATAGTTTAAATCAAAGGCATTACTACCATCTGTATTGGTATAGGCAAGGTTTAAATTATCTCCATAGCCTAATAAATTTGCGTCGCCAAGTTGCAATTGGCGGCGAAAACTGCCGACACTGGGAGAGCGTCGATTATCTAGTAATATGCCAGCGCTAAAAGTTTTTTCTTCTTCAAATTTAACTTCTAAAATACTTTGATGTAACTGAGAACCGGGAATCAATTCGGCGGAGATATTTTCAATTAAAGGATCGAGTTCGAGTAATCGTAGAGCATCTAGTAAGCGAGAAACTTTTAAAGGTTGGGCGGCGATCGCTAAACGGTTACATATATAATTGAGGTTGAGGTGCTGTCGTCCTTTTGGTCTTCTGACTCGGATTGATTCTAATCCACCTTCGACTATTTTAATAATAACTTCTCCCGCAGCGCCTCTATTTTGTAATCGTTGATTTGGTTCTTCCTCGGTTGTGGGAATGTAGGCAAAAGAGTTAATATATCCTTTGTCATTATAAAGTTTTGTGATTTCGGAAATGATTTGTTGTAATTGAGCAAAGGTGATTGTGGTTTCTTGTAATTTGCTAGTATTGCGCTCTAAGTTTAATGCTTTTTCCGCAATTTTTTCCAGAATTTCCTGACTGAAAACTGTATTGCCAATGAAGCGAAAATTAGTAATTGCGATCGCATCTATTCCTTCACCATTGTCAGTCATTTCATCGGCAGGGAAACGGGAATCCCGTTTCCCTACCGATGATGTCTGAGTTAAAGAACATTCGTAAGCTTTATTAATATCAGAATTAGGTGTAATTCCTCCTTCTTCGACAGTTTGCGCCTTTAGGGGTGAAGCTGTTAAGCCACTGGCTAATAGGCTAACAGTCAATGGCAATGCACTAAAATTTGGGCACACTGATTGCCAGCCAAGTCTACTTGGTAATTGCATAGATCGACGCATATATGGATTGCCTTGACTGGTTTTTTGTTTGCGGATCATAATTAATGAAGGAGTCGGTATACTTCTAAAACTAGATAACTACTCGGCTGAATTATTTGATAATCGAAGTAACCAATTTTCCAAATCTGCGGGGGTAGAAAAATCCAACAGCGCTTCTCCTAAATTCTCCAATTCTATCACTGACAATGACCGAATCCTCAATATTAGTTCAGGCGATACAACACCAATTCGGCGTGATAGCAGGCGTAGTATCAGATTCGCCTCTTGTTGCAAACCCTGTTGCAAACCCTGTTGCAAACCCTGTTGCAAACCCTGTTGCAAACCCTGTTGTAAACCCTGCTCTATCCCCTCTTCCATCCAACTTGTAACTATCTGCATAATTCCCTCCTGTTGACTAGGTTCTATTGTAGCAAGTTCGGCTCGAAATAGCTCTTGTTCTTCAGCATTTAAACGAATATAGGTATCAATAAACCCCGAAATCAGTCTCATTCTAGCTCGATCTAATCTCAAAGTTACCAATAAACGTAAACATTCTAATTTTACCTGCCTCCGCTCATTTTTGTCCATCTTCATTTTCGCCATCAGTGCTGTAGCTACAGGATTTTGCTGTTGGAGAAAATCTCGCCAATTTAACCGATTTAGTTGAATTACTTGATAATTAAATTGTAGGATTATTTGACCGGGAAAAGTGACTTGATAACTTTGTGGTTGGGGCGTTTGAGGATAATCAAAGGATAACAGCGCGATCGGATAAACAGGTAAACCATATTTCTCTGATAATCTGGCAAAATATCGAAACATTCTCTGCTCAAAATGCTCTTGATAGTAGGATTGATTTTCAATATGAATTAGGAAAAATGTTTCTTGACCTTGAAATTTGGCTTTAACGATAATATCCGTTTCGTAAGTATCGCCTGCGGTGATATCAGTAAATACTTCTTTGTCTAAAAACTCGAGGGGTTCGGGTTCTAAATAAGCGGCTACTTGAGGGAAAAATAGTTGGATAAATTCCCGAAAAAATGTGGTGATTAGTTCTTTGAATAGGCGATCGTGATTAATCATCTTTTCTTTTATTCAACATTGCAATTAGGGGTAGAAATGACAGGATTGTAAGGCGAAACAGTGGTGGGATTTGCCGTAAAAATAATTTCCCCTTTGCGGTTAACAGCCCAACCTTGAGCCGCCAGGAAGCGAGGAGTAGGGCGCACTGTCAGGGGGGGTGTATTCGTTCTCGCACGCTGCTCTACAGGCGTTACAGCGTTCGCTAAACCAACATTTGCAGCACCGGTGGTGAGAGTTTCCCCTGGATCGGCGGGTAAGCCGCGTCCAGTTCTAGTGAAGGTGTTGTCTTCTTTTGGTCGCCGTTGATTGGGGCAAATTTGGGCTACTTTATCGGGAGATGCGATCGTATCTGGTAACTGAAAAATTCCTTGGGTGGGGTCAATGTTGGGAGTATTGAGAAGCACATCCCCATCGAGTTCCGGGCCTCCCAAAGAGGTAGCTGTGATGTCGCTGGTGGGTTTAGAAATAGGAGTTCCTTCGCGGCGTGATTGGATGCCGAAAATGCCTTCTGGGGCTATAATTTCGACGCGGCCGGCTCGGTTGTTCTTTGCATTCGCGGTTATATCGCTGTTGGTTCCAGCAGCTAAAGCTCTGGTATCAATCTTGATATTGCCGCCGATAGCATTGTTGGTGGCTGTAACGGTAATATTGCTGTTGTTACGCATCAGTATGAAATTAGAGGCGTTGAGGTCGATGTTGCCGCGATCGCCATCAAACGTTTCTGCCGTAATAATGCCATTGTCCAAGCGGATATCGTCGGCGTTAACCAGCAGGTTGCCGGCTGAGCCCGTACTTTCCGTGTTATCTACTTTATTTGTTGCATCCACCGCAACAGTTGCCCCATCCTGTACCGTTAGGCTTCCGGTATTAATCGTTACGTTACCTGCGTTTCCACTTCCTTCGGTCGTTGCTGTTAAACGGCTGGGTAAGCGCCCGTCTGGTCTTTGTAGGGGAGAAACACCTACTGAAAGGATACCGGAAGTTCCTGTCACCTCAATAGAGTCTGAGGCATTAACATTTAGAGAACCGCCGTTACCATCTGCAAAAGTATCTGCTGATATCGCCGCCCCATCCCGAACCCTTAGCTGTCTTGTTGTTACTGTTAAATTATTTGCATTACCAGCATTAGAGTCTGTTGCGCCTCCTGCCGACTGGGTGAACAATCCACTGGGAGCGCCATCTATTATACTTGTACCACTGAGTTCGATAGATTCTCTGGCATTAACAGTTAAAGTCCCTGCTTTCCCACTCCCTTGAGTTGTTGCTAATACCTGACCACCATTTTGAGCGATTAAGCGTCCTGTTTCAATGGTGATATTGCCACCTGGTCTGTTATTGACACTGAGAGCCGATATTGCTGACCGATCTTGAATAATTAATTGCTCAGACGCTTGAATGAGTATATTACCTGCACTCCCTTCGCCCTCAGTAGAAGCTGAAATGTCACCTCCATCTCGCACAATCAACTGTCTAGTTGAAATGATTAAATCTTGAGCATTGCCAGAAGAACCAGGTTGAGCCTGAGTTCCCAAGCCGCTAGGAAACTCACCGTTTGCCGTTGTGCCAAATACTTCTATGGACTCGGAAGCAGTGACAGTTAATCTTCCCCCTGAACCGTGAGATGATGTATTTGAGACTACCTGTGCCCCATCTCGTAAAATTAATCGACCAGTCGCGATCGTTAAATCTCCTGCATTTCCTATTACTAATGTAGTTTGCCCGTCTTCTACTTTTTTAACTTGAGCAAAGAAACCGCCCAAGTCATCAGGATCGTCAGAATTAGACCCGCTTAGTTCTATAGACTCTGTAGCTGTTACTGATAAATTACCCCCTCGCCCAGAACCGTAGGTTGCTGTATCTACATCACTGCCACCTTCAGCGATGAAATTTACTGCTTGAATTGAGACTGTACCCCCATCTTTACTTCCCAAAGTTTCAGAGATAATTCCTGAGTTATCAGTTAGTATTATCTCCCCTCCTACTACTTGAATAGTGCCACCACCTTCACCACTGGCATTTACAGAAGCGCCCTGTGATAGTTCAATATTTTGGAAGTTCTGAACCCCTGCATATCCCAGTGTTAAACCTTGGTCAAGCATAGTGAGACTAACTAAACTATTATCACCCACGCTACCGAGTTCAATCCTTCCTCCCGATGCTGTCAAAATGCCACCAGGAATCATTACATCGCCGCCAACTAGCGCTAAAGTTTGACCGGGTAAAACTTCTAATCCCACAGATTCATTGACAATTTGACCAGGATTTTGACCAAATTGTAAGCTAGTAGGAATGCTAATTGTCAGCAGAGGAGTTGTTTGGGGATTAATGGCACTGAATGAACTGCCGTCAGCGAAGTTAATACTATTAGCTGTCGTAGCTAAAAAGGAACCACCAATATTTAAGCTGGCATTATGGCCAAAGATAATGCCGTTGGGATTGAGGATAAATAGGTTAGCGTTACCGTTAGCTTTGAGGATGCCGTCAATATTAGAAATTGACCCGCCGATGACGCGAGTAAAAATATTTTGAATTGTATTAATGTTGTTAAAAAATGCAGTGCCGCCGGTAGGGATGGAAAATTCACGAAAGCTGTGGAATAGGTTTGTCCCTTTTTCTGTGCCGCCTTCAATGGTGAAGGTATTGCCGTTAGGGGTGACTGTGGAATTAATTGGTAGAGTGGCATCGGGGACAATTTGGGCAGTTGCCAAAGTGGGAAAGCCACAGATGTAAAATAGGATGCAGAATATTTTGATTTTTGTTTTATAGCTCACGGGGAAGGAGGATTTAATATTATTTCTTTATTGATTGGGAATTGTATCATGTTAAGTGCTGTAGGGGCGGGTTCGCCGAGATATTTGATACAAACGAAAGATTCAGAAAACCCGCCCCGGCCTGTGGGGGGGGCGGGTTTATAGATAGGGTTTGCTGAATAAATTA
>MBRE01000091.1 GCA_001698425.1 Oscillatoriales cyanobacterium USR001
AGGGTGCGGAATGTGGGCTAGATTGGTCATAAATGCTTGGAGACCGCTTAGAAAAATGGCTTGGGCTGGGGTTTGAAAGTTATTCAGGAGTATTGTTATTGTGAGGACAGCAACGGCTAAGTGCCAGAAGCGAATTTTGCTGCCCAGCAGTTTTTCGAGGATGGGAATGCTGCGGGCAATTTGCCATAGTCCGAAGAACAACAGAGATGCACAGCTAAATACGCTGACAAATAAGGGTTGGACAAGAGTTAGATAAATGGCTGCAATTAGGCAAATTGCAATGAAGGCTAAATCGGCGTTATTGAGTTTGAATTTACGCATGATTTTGCTAAAATGGCTGCGGCGTTTGTGGATAATGCTTTGGTTTGTAACGTTGGTGCGATCTCTATGAGAGTGGTTGTTGTTGTGTAAGTAATCGTTTTGCATTGGATTTGTCCTTAAAGTGGTTTTAAGCTTGCAATTCGTTGCTGTTTTCTCGCGATCGTTCTTTGCGTTCTGGCGAGGTATAGTTGTAGTCTTTAGATGCTTGAGAAGCTCTAAATTGGGTTTTTTGTGGCTCTGGGGAGCCGACTACAGCCTCCATTTCTTCAACAGCAATGTGGCACTGTCGAATGTCTGGTGGCTTTCCTTTGACCAGTACGGCATCGAACACTTGTGCGTCACCTTGGCGGGGGTCAGTTCCGATTAGTTGTTTTGACCCATCCGGCAGATCCAGTATTTCAAATTCGTATTTGACTGCCCCTAGAGTGCCGTTTTCGTGACGTGATTCTCTCCAAGGAAACACTGGATCTTTTTCCCCGCTGAAGCGTTTGGGGAAGGTGTCTTGAAACTTTGCCACTAAAGCTTGGGCAGTTGCTAAATTGTGATACTCTGTTTCCGACTGAGGCAATTTGAAAATGGCTTCTTTTTCTTCTGGAGTTAGCTTGTCCCCCGGCTCAAATTTCCAGCGTTCTCCTTTCTTGGTTCCCGCAAAAAGTTCGCTATTATCGCTGCCTTTGACGACAAGTTTAATTTCGTTGTTTTCAGCATTTACATACAAGCTACCGCCACCATCAAAAGCAATTCCCGATTGGGGAGATTGCCCTGTAGCGAAAGCATAATTGACTAAGCAATCTGCTACAGTTTCTCGCTGTTGCTGTACTTTTGTTTGAGTTACCATTTTGGTAAGAAGATCCTCTGGTTCGCCTTCCTCTGCGTTGATACTGTTAGTTATAGGCTGAACTTTTTGACGAGTTTCTGGCACTTTTGAATTAGGATTAAATTCTGATTCAACAGGCATTTTAATGATCATTTTCTCCTCCAGTTTGTCAACGATGCTTTCCAGGCGATTTAATCTCTTTGAGAGGTTGCCTAGATAGTCTTGGATTTGGTCTAATTGTTCGCTGATGCTGGTATTTTTATCGAGATGGAGAGGCTTAGATTTCTGGGAGTTTGGGTTAAGTTTGCTCTCTAGGTCGTCAATTTTTTTGCCAATTTGATCTGCTTTGGCTTCGGGATTGTTGATTTTAATTCCCTTGGCAGTCTTGGCTTCTATGTCGGGTTCTATTCTCTGAGGCTGGCTCGTTTCTAGTTCCTCTGGTTCAGTTACAGCCGGTGGTTCTAATACCTGTTTAGCCCGTTCAGCAAGTTTTTCAGTGCGTGTATCTATTGCCTCAATATCTGCAATGACATCAGCTTGTTTAGCACGAGTTGCAACTCGGTCGGTGCGAGTGTTTAATGAGTCAATTTGTTCGAGAATTTTTTCTAGTTTTTCTGCCTGTTCCTTTTCCCTCGCTCGTTCGATGTAATCAATTAGTTCCCCAATACTCTTGGCTCCAATTAGACCCATTAAAGAGGCAGTTTGGACGGTTAAGCCACTTACGGTTAATCCGTTAATTTCGCTTCCTGTAGCAGCGACATTTCCACCTTGGTGCTCGGTTTCTTTTAGAACAGTTTCTAGGGTGTCAAGGAAGGGATATTTTGCTTCGGAGTTTTTAGGCAGTTGTTGTTTGATTTGTCCGTTATTATTTTGAATGCTGCGATTTTTAGCGATATTACCCAAGACACCATTAGGGATAGAAGCATCCTCGCTATCGGATAGTAACTCGTCAATATCATCTTCTTCCTCCTTTTTTTGCGTTTTGCTGGCAGTTTTTTGAGAAGTTGTTGGCTTTCCTAGCTGCTGTTTAGACTGGGATGATTTGCGAGTTGAGGTATTGTGGCTGGGAAGGTCTGTATCTTCTTCTAAATCGGTTAAGTCATCCTCCAATTCATCATCGAGTTCTTCATCAAATTCTTCGGAAAGGCTGTCTTCGTCTAATTCATCACTGGCATCCAGCCCGATTAAGCCCATAATTTGGGATGGAGTATAGTAATTGTTATTGTCTTTGGTTTCAACGTCAGCCTGTTTCAGATTTTTTACTAAATAGACACCGCTGGTTCTCTGGCTGGGGTCTTTAGTTAAATAGAAAACAAAGCCAGACACTTCACCTTCTTTTCCTTCCGTAACTAAATCCATGCTGACACTAGCTTTCTGCTTGCCAGATTCATTGATTCTGTCGGGTCGTTTGTTGAAGGATTCAACGAAGTTTTTGAACTCTTCCCAGTCCTCAATACCACCTTCTTCTTGGATTGCTTCTATGGCAGCATCGAGGGTTTCCTGAATGTGTTCTAATTTTTTTACGTGCTTGGGATCTGTGGCTGTTAGGACAGACCAAGTACGTTTTGGGGCAGAAAATTGTCTTTGGGAGTTGGGCTTATTTGATAGTTTGGCTGCCATTTTTTCTCACCTCCTATATTGATGCAATTGTATGGTTGCTTGAGAATCTTTTTCAGCTTTTTCTTTCAGCCATTTTAACCCATTTAAAATCTCAGCTTTTGTGGCATCTTGATTATTCAAAACTCGAATATGCTCTCGATCGTCCACATAACCGCACAATTCAGGATCAATTAACGCCGCATAAATGGCTTGAGTATCCTTAACGGTTACTGGTAAGGATAGAGGTTTATAAGCAGATTCTCCCACGCCAATTAATAAAGCATAACCACTTTCAAAACTTTTAGTCATAGTTTCCATTGTTCAAATAATTTTAATCTTGATAACGACTAACTCGAAACACCAAATAGTTATATTCTAAAGGTGAATCATCAGCCTTATGAACAATTGTCCCTAGTGTGGGTTTATAAATCCACTTATCCCAATCAATGCTAGTTTCAGTGGGCACTTGCACGGCAATATAATTACCTTCTGCTAAAGTATCTCATTCTCTACTGCATTACTGCATGAATCCGCAACAACTTGTAACACCTCAGCATTAAAACCCATTAACCTACACCGCGCTTACAAACAGAACCGTGACTTTCGCTAGGGCAAAAACACGGTAAATATTTGTTTCTAATCAAGCTGTAGCAAATTCTGTGAAAGGTCGCTTACTGGGATGATGAAATCCTAAAACAATATCACTCTTAGGAATTTCGGCTGCTAATAAATCGTCAACTACACACAAATCAGTCCAATCTTCTTCCACCCAAATTTTGCCATCTTTTATGCGAAGATACATGGTAATGTATCGTATCCGTTGTTTGCCTTTCCAACCAGAGTGAAACCATAGATATTGATCTCGTTCTTCGTCAAATGCAAGGCGATTGTCTGACTCTAATTCATCTAGCGCCAGCGCTCCCTTGACGGTCATTTCATAGTATCCAGTTAAGATTTTTTTAATTGTACTGCGATAGTATTCTAGTTGATCCATTGCCTAATTTCCTCTGTTTCCATTTCAATTACTATTAAAAGAAGCTGATTCTCTTGAGTAACTACTTGTACAGACTTACGTTGAAAAAATTCTTTGTATACGACATCATCAATTGCCAAATATAGCGTGTATTCGGTCGCGGTAAGTTGAATCAGATTTCGGTATACAATGTATTGACCGAGGGCGGCATGAAAATCATACATTAGCGAACGCCCAACAAAGCTCTTAATTTCAACAACTATCTACAGTACAGAATTCACCCAACAATTAATATAAACCGCTTTGGAATGAAATTCTCTTCTGGATTATAGCATTTTGAAAGGGTAGCGATCGCAGCATTTTTAGTTTCGTTGCGATCGCCCCCATTTCCCCAACCCCCTCGACTCGACTAAACCATTTCCAGTTCTCTGGGTTTCGATTCAGACGCAGGCGCGATCGCAGTTCGAGACTGGGACAAAGCTTTTTCCCGTTCTACAATCATCTCTTGGAAACGAGCCGCTGCTTGCTCTGTCAGGGGAAGACGCTAAAGAGGTTGTCTTGCAGAGAAAGCCGCCAGTTGTCAGCTTTAGCGTTGGTGGTATCGCGCTTTCCGTTAACTACTGTTTCTGGTTTTGAAGCCGGTTCTTGTGGGAGTTTTTGGGATTGGGGCGTACTATCATTTTGAGTCGGCTAATGAGTCGAGTAAATTGTCATCGGGACGGAGGGTTCCTTTAGCCAGAAAGCTGACTTGGGGTGTGGATTCTGTAGGCGGTGTCTTTTTCGGTTACGAATAAGTCTCCTATCTTTTTAGTTAGGGTTTCGTTGCCAAAGTAATAACTGTTGCCAGATTGAAATATCATGCGTCGCTTGATGCCGTATTCTGGGTCGTGGATGCTGGCACGTAGTTGGTGAGGGTCGGGATTGGATTTGTCAAGTTTAACTATCATTAATGAGTTTAGTTCTTCTGGTTGAAAGATTGCTTGCAGAATCGAGTGGCGTAGGATTTCTGGGTTGTTGAAGAATTTGCCTACATTGCGACCTTTGGCATCGGTGTAAGCGGCATCGAAAACTGGTATTTTGAGTCCTTCTTCGGTGGCAATTGTGGCGACCATGAGTTGATTTCTCCCTAGAATTGAGGTGTTAGAATAGGAATTGTTGAAACAGTTGATAAGGTAGGTAAGAAAAGTCTATCTAAGCCTTAACAGGTTGAAACTCGGTCAAGTGTTGACCGTTGGTAGTGTTTTTGATGTGATTGAAATGGAACTAAGGGTTGATGCGATCGTTAGTCCGGTTGGGTTTAAAGATGAGGATACTGAGTTGGTGGAGTTGGCGATCGCGCCGGAAGATGAGGATAAATACCCATTCGTGCGTCCCACTAGCGCTCCTGCGGATTTGATGGACAGACCGGGGAGGGTTATTGGAGAATGGGAAAATATGGACTTTGATGAGCGAATTCAGGCTGACCCTACATATATAGATAGGGTCTAGGCGTAGGGAATGCAGACTAGAGGGTTTGGGTGTTGGGTTCGATAGGGCGGCGGTAGCCGCCTTCTATTGTTTATTGGTTTGACCCGTCCTGAATGAAACTGGAAAATTATCCATTGTTCATTTTTTTATCAGATTTTTTTAAGCAGTCTTTTTTAGGTTTTTCTTGTAAGAGATTCTAACAACTCAAGGCAAAAAGCTTGCGCTTTGAGTAAATGATGAATAGATAAATCAGACTCATTGACATGACGTAGTGGATTACGCACGAATACTAAATGATCTTTTCGTTCCTCTAGACGAGATTTGGCTATCTTCCTGTCTTGACTTAAATTGGTAAAGTTACTGCATAGTTCACCCCACTCACTGCCCAGCAATGTAAGTTCAAATAAATCGCCTAAATCAGTTGATTTCAGTACCTCTTGGTTATTGAGAACGGCATCTTCTGATTTTTTAGCTTTTTTTAAAATGTCTTTCCATTTCTCAGGTTTAGTTTTAAAATGATTTTGTAACCAACTTATTTTTTTATTGTCAAAATGAGTTGTCAGTAATTGCCTTAGCTGTCGTTCTACTTCTTTCAACAGTGAATCTACTTTATCTGCAAGGGTTGATGTAACTTCAATTGTTCCGAACTCTCTAAACCATTCCTTGAATAGAGAACCAGCCGTCAGAATTGTATCATTTTCCCAATCTATCCGAACCACACCAGTATGGGCTAAAATTGCAATTCCTCGGTCAGCCGAACTACCAAAACCTAAAAGTAGTGTTTTCCTTTCCAGTGAGTTTTGCTGTGCCAATTTAGCATAAATAGCGCGTGTTGTGTCGTTAAATCTATCCCACCAGTTTTGAAACTGAATTTTTTGCTCTTTTAAAAATTGGCGTTTGGCATTGTCAAGTGTTATGGACGCTTTCTCTACATCCTGACTACAGACAATTTGCATCATATATTGGATTAGAAAAGGATGTCCCCCTGTTAATTTATGCACATCATCAATAAAAATATCAGACCAATCATATTGAGATGGTTCACACATCAATTTAGCTGTATCATTCTGTAAAAATAGTTCCAATTCTTGCCATACTAAAATATTTGATAAAGGTGAGCCAATATCTCGTGCTATTTCAAACATTTCACTAGCCCCAGCGAACACAGCACTCAAGTAGTGAGATAAATTAGGGTTGTTTTGAAGTAGCGCTCTCCAATTTGCAAAGAACCCACGACCCCAATTTAATGTAATTATTGGTTCAATTTCATCGAAAATAAAAATTATTTGTGGACGATATCTTGTTATTGAATTCACTATTGTTTCTAAGTAACTGGTAAAACCCTGGGCATCAACTTTTTCATAGTTAGCCGTTATAGAAATTGTAAAGCGCAATTTTTCATTGAGTAGACGGGCAATTTCTTGATAAATTGAATCAGCCGATATATTTAATGGAAGTGCTAGAGTTTCAATGTAAATAGGTATAACTAACAATCCCCCTTTTTTTGCTTCTATAGCAGAATAGATCAAGTCTTTTTCCACGCGACGCAGAAGAGTTGTTTTTCCCATCTTACGTCCACCTGTTATTCCAAAAGACGCTCCGTTAACCAATCTACGCACCAAATCGTTTGCTAAACCTGTGCGTCCATAAAACAAGTCAGGATTAATTCTTTGCCAGTTGTAAGGGTTAGATGGTGGAAGCATTGTCAATCTCCTTGCGATCCTAAGTGGTAACGTTTAAGCCAACGGTGTAACAAGTTAATCTTTATTTTATATTTACCATCTTGATAGTCAACCATTTGATATCCTATTAAGTGCCGTAAAGCTACATCTATCGGTATTGTTACTAAACTACCAAGCTCCGACTCTTCAGATAACCCTTCAGCAATAAATTTGAGTAAATCTAATTCTTGAGGAAAATGATCTTCCAGACGTTTAAGGATTTCTCGAAAAATATCACCTTTGTCTCTTAAGAAAGTTTCTATATTTTTAATGACTAAATCGCATGATACTTGTAAAGGACGTGATGTAGTTTGATGAACAATATAACTACAGAGTACGCGGGTGATAGAAGGATGACCACCTGTTTCTTTATAGATGGCATCTAGGCTATCTGGGTCGAAGGAAACACCCATACCTCGACCTAGTTTTTCAATCATTTCGTAGCATTCTTCTTTAGCCAGTGGAGGTAAAAAGGTATCTTTATAAAATTGGAACACAGGATTATCACGACCTTCCCATGTCGTTTGTTCGCTAACTTGTGGATTAGCTGCTGTAATTACACTTACTAATTTACCTTGTGTGCGTTGAGCTATGCCTCGCAAGTTAGCAAAAAAATCTGCATATCCACTAAAACCATTATTATATCCAGGGATTGGTAGCATATATTCTAATTCGTCAATTGTAATAACAATTTTGCTATAAGCAGTAATTTCACTTTTCGAGAGAGCATCTAACAAACGATTTATATCCTCTGAAAAGTGTAAAGCATTTCTTTTTTCAGGCTTATCTAAAGCAGAATAAGCTGCTTTAGAACCTAATTTCAATTTAATTTGATTCTGATCTAGCCCCAACTCTTTTTTTTCTGATAGTGATTCATGTAACCCACGTGAAATTGCCCAATAAAGATAAGCACAATCATCGCTTACTTTTCCAGATATGTTCTCAAGGTCAATGTAAACAACTAAATCTTGGGGACGCTTTTCTTTTAATTTATATAGCAGTGATGTTTTTCCAACTTTTCGTAAACCATAGATACCTATATGCTGTCCCTCATCAATACTACGCATTATATTTTGGAGTTCAGTTTCTCTTCCGAAGAATCTACGGCCTTGGACGGGAAATATGTAGTCAAATAAATCTCTACGAGAGAGCCATTGATCCAATACTTGTCTAAATGTTCCTGTAATGTCTTCTCCTTTATCGAGTTGAGAAAATGTATTATTGTCAATAGGTACTATAGCCTCACGACTATCTTCCATTATTCGGTAAAGAGTGTCTCGCCAGGGAGTTACATCATCAAGTATTAGAAAACATATATCAGTATTAATAACTCTCTCTTTGCGAATAAATTCTATTAAATTATCAATCTTATTTCTACTTTCAATTTTCTTAAAAAAGCATCGAGCTAAAAGCCATCCTTTAAGATCGTAAGATTCAGCATATTCAACTTGTTGAGTAGTAATTAAAATATCTGCATATTCATTTGTAAAAGATTTTACCTTAATATCAAATCCAGCATCCCTAAAAAAATCAAATGCTTTGCGACCTATTGCAGGACCATTGAATAAACGAAGTTTTTTATAGTAAGGATCGTCTTGTAAAGGCATTCCTAATTCTTTAGCTTTTTCTGCATTAGTAGCTGCTTCCTGAAGACTATGATTATCATCCATCTCAACTAATACACGAGCTAATGACCAATGCAGTTGTTTAGCAAAACTAGGAGCAGCCTTTATTCCCTTCCTTAAGATTTCTGCTGCTCCATCGAAATCTTTGCGTCGTCGAAGAAGCATTCCATAGTTATCATAAAGAGGTCCTACTTCAGGAAATTCCTGAATACCTCTTTCTAAGACTCGCAGTGCATTTTCAATACGAGAGTTGTTTTCTTCCATAGCAGCATAGGCTTGAAATATGTTAAGAGATGGACTAATACTAATTGCCTCTTCAAATAGTTTCCTTGCTCTTGCAATATCTTTTTGTTCTTTTGCTGCTAATGCAGCCTGGTAAAGTTCCTCAGATTTGTATGACATTACTGGGCGACGAACATGGTTGTCAGACCCTGTAGATAGAGAGATCCCCTTTTTACTAGATAAAACTTTAACCTCTTTCGCTGCCCAACCTTGGGGTACGCTGATTATTTCAAACTCAACTTGCTCTTTCTGTCTTAAGGATTGTCCAAATCCTTCCACATCCATTGCACTTAGATAGACGTTTCTACCATCTTCTGCCGTGATAAAACCGTAACCTTGTTTAGGATCGAACTTTTTTATACTTCCTTTGATTCGTTTATTCTTTTTTAACTCATAAATTATTGAATTGTCTCTTTTAGGTGGTTCCAGCAAGAAGAGACTTTGATCCTGAATCGAGGATTGACTATCTGTTTGTTTAGATTCTGTGGTTACGTTAGTGTTTTTGTGGGTGTTTAATATTTTCTCATCTTCTAAGTTATTTGAAGTAACCGATGTTTGTGTTTCAAGTTTAACAATGGAACTTGTTTCTGACTCATTTCGATCAATTTTAGTCTGGTTTGCAATAGTATCTATATTTCCTGGCTCAATTTCATTAATCTCACCAGCGTCTATCCATTCATCTAACTTGCTCTTGCGGATGCGCCATTTACCAACAATCTTGTTCCCTGGCATTTTTCCAGATGATAGTAGATTAATAACCTCATCTAGTTCGATCTGAAGATATTCGGCAACCTGTTCAGGTGTTAAAATTTCAGGCAACTCATTCGGCATTTTGATCTCCGTATAAAATAATCGATTAAGTAAATTTACTATTTTGATTTTTATTGCTTTATATTCAAAAACGTACTTTTCCTTTCAACGGTTTGCACTTCATTACTAATATTACTTGTCCTATATTCGTGAAGGGTTTAATGATTTCAAGCAGACCGGAATCTCGTCTTATGGTTAACCGTTTCCTCATGTTTTAGTTCAAACTTGTATATATTAGCTTAAAAATAGACCAATGTATGACAATTAGACAAATCGCATATTGTCATCCAGTTGTAGGGCAAATGACCGATGGTGAACTCAAGCTTTAGATTTCAATGCCGCCCACACTGACTGCTGCGTAATAATATAAACTGATTGCGCTGTCCCGCTCTGTATGTTCAGCACTACGATCTCATCACAAGACAAGTTATTTGTCAACTCTTCAGGTTTCGGCTTCAAAAGGTCAGGAGCCTGAAGCATCGGAGATGGCAGCCTAGCACATCCCAGCCCTCCAAAATTATAGAACTCCGGGTCAGTTTCCAAAGAACTGCCCAGCAAAATTTGTCCGGCTGCGGCATGATTTCCGCAATCCAAATACCACACGCGGGGGATTTCAGAACGACTGTAAAATTGGTTTAACTCAAGAACCTGGTTAATTGCCGCTCTCCCGGCTGCCGTATCCACGCACCCTACCAAGATAGTCAGCTTGTCGTAAGCGTAACGAATCAACTTAGGGTCAAATTCCTGCACGAAAGCCGTCGTGTCCACACCCCAAGCTATAGAGTATCTCAATGCTAGAGCCTGCGCCTTGGACAGTCCGATTTCCTTGTCGCAGAAAGCCTGCCTGCTGATGTTAGCCTCTTCAACTATATCGGGATCTGCGATCGCAAATTGCACCTTCTTCCCCAACTTGCCCAAACTCCGTGCCAGTCGTGCAATATGGTAAGACAGCCAAGAACCCGTTCCTCGTTATTTAATAGCTTATCATAGTGTATCTGGGCGATAGCCCCCCTAAGTGCTGTTAATTAAAATCATTTTTGTTCAAAGCTCCACTTATTAGTAGAAGCGGCTCATCGGCATAGGCTTCTATTTCCAAATAATCGGTCATTGCTTCAGCGACAGCGGCTCGCATAGAACCAAGGGTTACGAATAATCTCCCATCTTTAATGGGAAAAGATATATCAAGGTGATTGTCTCCTTCCTGAATCAACATGATAAGTTTACCTCGATAAACTCGGTAAGTAATTCTACCAAATGTTGAAATGTCAAAAGAGTGGTTATTGTGTCTTTTCATGGAAAGTTCTACTAAATTAATTCAAAACATGGGTTGGCAGATAGCCATATAAAAGCTATCTGCTGTTAGCGAAACATCCCCATTTTTTTGTGTGAAAACCGGCTGCTAACCGACTCGTGCTTTCACTTTCTTATTAGAAGTATCAGTGTTTTTAGAAAGCACTTTTTCTTTACGCCCAGTCTTCTGTGTGGTAGAATGAGTTTCCTGAGAGTTTAATGCACGATTAGAAATTACTTCAGTGGCAGCGGTCAGATTTGATGGCACGATTCCGTATTCAACTCTGAGTTTACGCTCAATTCGAGTACCATCAACGGGAATGCCTCGTTTCCAATCTGCTAGTATTTTGCGTTTGTTGGGTGTAACAACTAACTTTTCTGTGCGGTACTCTGTTGGCAAATCGCAAGGATTGATTAACACTTCGCAACTTGGCGGATTTTCCTTGAGTCGAATGTGACGGGAACGCCCCACAATCTCTGTAGGAATTACTCCCATTGAGTGAAATTGTAGCAGGGTTTTATCTAGGTTATTGCGCCACCGTTCCAATCGTTCAATTGCCTGATTATGCAGTTCTACTAAGTGCTTTAAACGTGCTTTGACTGCACATATTTCAGCATCGAGTTGGTCTGCTAGTTCGGCTTGCGTGTCAGCAGCAATTTCCTGGTCTGTCTGAATTTCCCAGATTTCTTTGAGGATAGCTTCTTCTTCTTCGGGAGTTTCAGCAGTTTCTAATTGATTCCAGAGTTCGACTGCTTGTATCGAATATCTGGCTAACGAATCTTTGGCTAAATACATTAGTTACCACCTTCCACAACAATGAAAATATTCATCAAAAGTTTCAATTCTAGCGAGTATGGCTAGGGTTCCTGGCGTGAGTTCGTCTGCTTCAATTTCTTCATCGCCTAATTCCTTATTTTGCATCTCTGGTATTAGTTCTAGGGAGTCAGATTTGAAATCCACTACTCCAACTAAATGAGCATTAGTGTAGGGAATGAGGATATCAGCTTCACATTTTGGCAGGGACATATTTGTGTAAAACCTCGTCTCAAGTTTAGGGTTTAAGAATGCCTGCCATTTCGGTTAGAATTCCTTAAAGTTTCAACCTTTTTCAAGGCAGGAACTCGCTGCTTGCGAGAGGGGATTTTTTCTTCAAATATGGGGGGTGAGTTTCCTATACCTGGTACATCTTTGCGTTACAGTGCTGATTTTATTATGGTTCATCAACCGACTGGTTTAGCGATAGATATCGAGATTGATGAACCTTATGATGGGCGAACGGGAAAACCTCATCATTGTGTAGATAGGGGTAAAGACAGTCAACGGAATCAGTTTTTCTTAGAGAGAAATTGGGTTGTGATTCGTTTTTCTGAGTTGCAAGTTGTCAAATATCCTGATGCTTGTTGTAAAGTTATTGCTAGAGTTATTTTTCAAATCACAGGTGATTATAGAGGTTTAGTTCAGTTGGAAAATGTTGTTGATTTGCTTTCGCATAAGCAATGGACAGTTAAGGAAGCTACTTATATGGCTAAAAATAAATTTCGTAACTCTTACTTGTAAGCTAGTTTATGTACGATGACAAATTTACCATTACTCAAGTAAAAACTTTTGGTGCAAGGTATGCAGTTACTCTGTACTGTATATTTCATAGAAGCACTTAGATATAGTAGCCTATGAGTTCCCAGAGCAACCCGATGTGCTGTTCAAAGAGTTATGCGATCGCTATTCCAGAAAGACACTTGATTACTTCTCATTAATCACTTATAATCAAGATATCCATAAAAATACAATAATATAGCAACCGCCTTGGCGGTTAAGACGTTCTGAGTTCCTGAAACTCGCTTATTCTATTCCCTTCTTTCCCTAGACCCTAGCCCCTAACCGACGAAAGCGGTTGCTATAAAAGTGTTGCAAAATCATGCCCACTCTAAAAATTGAAGCCCAAATATCAGCCCTAGATTTACTTCAAGCTGTTGAGCAATTAAGTCAAACTGAATTAGAGCAATTTGTTGAGAAAATTCTCCAAGTTAAAGCTCAAAGAATTGCTCCTAGTTTGTCAATAAATGAGTCTGAATTGTTGATAAAAATTAATCAAGATTTACCTCAAGAATTGCGACATCTATATCAAACTTTGATTGAGAAACGCAATCAAGAACATTTAACAGAACCAGAATATCAGCAACTTTTAGAATTAACTGAGGAAGTGGAAAAATATCAAGCTCAACGCTTAGAGTATTTAACTCAATTAGCTCAAATACGCCAACTCTCTCTCACCAATTTAATTGCACAAATGGGGCTTAAACCAATTAATAATGACTGATAAAAAACTTACGCCTCAAGTTAAACAAGAAGTTAGATTAAGAGCCAAAAGCTGCTGTGAGTATTGCTATTCTCAAGAAAAATTTGCCACCCATAGTTTTTCTGTTGAGCATATTCAACCTTTAAGTAAAGGTGGTGACAGTAATCTTGGTAATTTAGCATTATCCTGTCAAGGATGTAACAACTATAAATACAACAAAACTGAAGGGAAAGATCCGATTACTGAATCAATGGTTTCTCTTTATCATCCTCGGCAGCAAAAATGGCAAGAACATTTAAGTTGGAATCAAGATTATACTCTAATTATTGGTTTAACGACCATAGGAAGGGCTACTGTTGAAGTTTTACGCTTAAATCGAGAAGGTTTAGTTAATTTACGACGTATTCTTTATACAATGGGGGAACATCCTCCTTTATAAAAATGATTTTTTATCACCATAAGAGGTGTAACACATGACTCAAACTTCCCTGCGTCATTAAGTATTAGCGTTGCGAGCGCGAATGAGTCTGTGTTAACCCCAATACCACCCCCATTTTATCCAGAGAATTTTGATTATATGGGTTAATGTTTTTCACTTTCTCCCAATTAATTGAGAGCGCAATTCCAACTCGTCAGCCCCAATCTTTTTAGTTCTGCAACCATCAATGGATACGCTTCTAAATTCGGATCACTCTTAACAATTGCCACTGCCATACAACGAGCTAAATTCAGCAAATCCTCATCATCCAGTATATTCGCCAAAGCAAATTCTGAGATTCCCGACTGCCGATAGCCCATCACAACTCCTGGCCCTCGCAACCGCAAATCCATCTCCGAAATAAAGAACCCGTCAGTGGAGTTTTCCAACACCTCAAGACGTGCCTTAGCTTCTGCTGTTTTACTGGTATCGAGCAGCAAACAATAGGAACGGTGCGAACCTCGACCGACGCGACCTCTTAATTGATGCAGTTGAGCTAAGCCAAAGCGATCGGCATGGTCAATTAAAATGACTGTAGCATTTGGAACATCCACGCCCACTTCAACCACAGTGGTGGAAACCAAGATTTGAGTTTGGTTGTCGCGGAATGAGTTAAGCGCTTCATCTTTCTGGGCTGATGTCATCCGACCGTGCAGCAATCCTACCCTAAATTCGGGGAAGATTTGCGTTGAAAGTCGTTCATATTCTGCTACCGCTGCTCTCAAATCTAGCTTTTCCGATTCTTCCACCAGGGGAAGGATGATGTACGCCTGACGACCTTGAAGTACCTGATGGTGAATAAAATCATAAGCTGGAGCGCTCTTATTAATCATTTTGGTGTGAATCTTCTGTCGCCCTGGCGGTAACTCGTCAATCTGACTGACATCCAAATCCCCGTGCAACGTCAGTGCTAAGGTACGAGGAATAGGAGTCGCGGTCATCGTCAGTACGTGAGGTCTGTTTCCTTTATTCAGTAAATTCTGCCGCTGCTGCACCCCGAATCTATGCTGTTCGTCGATGACTACTAAACCGAGTTGATTGAAGTTGACTTTCTCTTGCAGCAGCGCATGAGTTCCCACTAACAGGGAAAGTTCGCCGGTCTCTAATTGTGCATGAATTTCTCTGCGTTTGGTGCAATTTTGTCAAGAACGGGAGATTAAATTACTTCCCTACGGTACACTTTGCGGCGGCTTACTATCAGAAACTTACTTGGGAAAACCGGAACCCAGTGGCGGAATGCTGAACACTACTAGCTTGAAAAAATATAAAAATATGCTGAATATGTGGGGGAGTTGGAGTTTATTTCAAGAATTGTTAAAAACTTTGAAGAATATTGGCGATCGCCATCATGTTAGTATCTCTAACATTGCCGTCCGCTACATCTTAGACCAGCCAACAGTTGCTGGTGCAATTGTCGGTGCTAGACTAGGTTTGTCAGAACATTTAGAGGAGAATGCTCAAGTATTTAGTGTGATGCTAGATACAACAGATATGCTAGAGATTGATGATGTCTTGAAAAAGTCACAAGATTTATTTAAAATTATTGGTGACTGCGGCGACGAATATCGGCGATAGCGAGGGGTAGTAACTGAAATTCATTTATCCCTAGCAAAATTATAACTTCAGGAGGATTGACAGTTTTACCAAATGTAAAGTTATGATGAAGTTACCTAAATTAACTGGACAAAAAAACTAGAATGTGAGATGATTATACGTGAAAGAATTTTACAGGCTCTACTATGTTAAAAACAACCTTATAAAAATTGTCTAAAAATTGACAACTTTTATAAGATGTAAAAATTTTATTGCAGTTTTTCAGTCAACATCAAACCAGGAAATCCACCATGAAATTCACTCGTAAAGCATCTCTAACCGCAGCATTGTTAATAGCTGCTGTTACAGTGGGGAAAACCAGCCCTGCTGAAGCATTCTCTTTTTACTTTGGGGAGGATTTGTCATCAAATGAAAATGTACGTCTCACGGCTTCTCCTAACGCTGATGCAGCCCGCGATCGCTTCCTCTCTCGTCTAATTGGCGTGGGAACTGAAACCTTTGAAAGTTATAACAGATATACCCAAGCTCCTTTATCCATAAGCTTTGGTGCTGCTGGCACTGCCACAATTGGAGGGGATGGGTATATAGAGAGAAGAATTTCGGGAACTAACACTGGGCGCTACCCAATTTCTGGTCAAAAATACTGGGAAGCTTGGGAAGAGTTCACGATCGACTTCTCAAATCCGATCGCAGCTTTTGGCTTTTATGGAACTGATATCGGAGATATTAATGGCAATTTAACTCTCACTTTGCTTAACTCTTTGACAGGTTTCTCGCAGCAAGTTACGGTAAATCACACTGCTGGCAGACCGGCAAATGTGGGTGGTTCGGTGCTTTATTTTGGCTTAATTGCCGATCCCAATCAAGCGTTCAACAAGATTATATTTGGCAATAGTAGCGGTGGAGATGATGCTTTTGCCTTCGATAATATGACGATTGGGGGGCTTGAGCAAATTATACCAAACGAACCGAGTCCCGCTGGAGGAAATGATGGAGGTACGCCCTCGGAAGATGTGCCTGAACCCTTGACAATGGCAGGGATGGCTTTGGGTGGTGTAATGCTGGCAGGTGCGCGGAAATTGCGTCAAGGAAAGCAGAAAGCGACAGTTGAAAAGGCGTGAGTTTTTTCGGATGATTTGGTTTGTAGTAAGCGCAAAGAGCGCAAAGAGCGCAAAGAGCGCTAAAGCGCTTACCACAAACAAGCTAATTATTTAATTTCTATTCCTTAGTTAGAATCGATCGCGTATTATTCTGAGTCATCAACTATTTCTCCTTGCAAAACTGTCGGTGGATGACTATTACCATTTTCCTCAATTGTTGGTGTTTGATTCCACAGAAACATTCCCATCATCGCATCCAATAAGCCAGAACCATTATTACCGCTGACGGCGACATCTGGAACAACGCGCACTTGGCGATCGCCAATTACCTGCATTAATTGTAAAGCCGTATAAGCCTGACTTCCTAAAGCATTCACCCCCGCTTTATAAGCATCAGCTTTGGCTTCTCCCGTGAGACGAATTGATTCCGCTTCACCATTAGCTTGTTCGATCGCCGCCGCCGCTTGCAATTTCGCAATATTCACCCCTTGCTCCGCCGTCACTACCTCTTTTTGAATATCAGCTAAAGCCGTTTCTCGTACTAATTCTTGTCGCTGAGTTTGAGCAGTTCGTTGAGTCATATAGGTTTTTTCCTGTTCTTCTGCTATCTTACGTTCTGTCAAAGTTTGCATCAATTCAGGAGGAGGTGAAATCAAACCAATTAGCGTATCAACCGCCTGTACATCATAAGCTCGTAAAGCCTGACGCACAAATTCAGCAGATTCCGCTTGGCGATCGCTTCGAGCCGTGAGAAAATCAAGAATAGTATATTCCTGGGCAGAATTGCGAAAATAATTACCAACAATTGGGCGCAATACTTGATCGACTAAATTTTGCATCGAACCTAATCGCGAAATCACCTTTGGTGCATCCATAGAACCCACATGAATAACTTGAAATACTTCCAGTTCAAAACTGAAGCCATCAAAGGAAAGTAATTTGAGAGCAGAAAGAGAAGAATCGTAGCCATGTTCCCCCGTATAACGTGCCGTGAAATTGAGCACAATATTAGTAGTAGGCACTAATTCTACCTTCATAATTTTAGTGTTCAGAGGATGTTTACCCGCCTGCAATGATTCAATCCAAACACCTTTATCGCCCCGCTTCACCAAATTGCCATGAGTAAAAGCATCGCCGCTGACATCTCCTTCAGCTTTCCCCACATAGGAAATTACTACTCCTACATAACCGATCGGTACTTCCGTCATCGGCACTTGTTCTATCTGCACAAACCAGGGGTTAAGATTCCATGAACCAGAAAGCATAACTTGTTCCTGCAAACCTCTACGTCCACCTGCATTAATAAACACCTGGGCATTTTGAAAGTTCTCATGGCCAGAAATTACAGGCCCCGCAATTTCCCCTCCTTCAATGGGAGTTCCATCTAAAGTAGCCACAATTCCCACGCGATCGGGTTTAATTGCATAGACTCTTAATTGTTCTGGAGTCATACCATGCGTCTTGGCATTTGGCGATGTAATTATGGTAAATAAAGCGGTGTTAATCCGATAGGTTCCTGTGGTTAAAATTGCTAACTGTCGCCCTTTTTCCCCTCCGTTGGTGAGAAACTTACGAGCATTTTGGAAATTCTGGCTTTCTACTATTTTACCTAAAATCCGATTAGGTGGAATTGAGGCTCCATCATTGGCAATAATCAAGCCAATTTCATCTTGGGGAATGATAACTACTGATTCTTTTTGCACATTATATTGCCAAGGAAAATAACCAAAATGCCAGCCGGGAGGAAGGGTATCTGCTTGTAAACCAGCTTCTCCATTCAAAGCAATTAATCGACCCGCAGGCAGACTTTTCGCGGAGAATTTTTTAGTGACAATTCCAACTTCTCGCTCTCCAATTACAATTAACCCCGCAATCCAACCAACTTGGGGTAAAAAAACCAGAATTAATACTACTGTTCCCAAAGGATAAACCCATACTGGTAAGGAAGGAATTTGAGCTTGTATAATTTGTAAATTTGGTTCTGAAAGAGGCTGGGAATTTGTGACAGTTGGCTGAGTTAAGGTGCGGTTATGACTCTGGGCTGTGGCTGGTGTGGTAATTGTTGTTACGACACTTGCCAAGAGGGATAGAGTCAGGGGTAAACATTGTTGTAGAAACTTGAACTTAATCATTGCTTGATTTCCTAGTTTGATTTCCTAAATAGTGTGTATTGTTAATGCACCTATCAGCGATCTTAGGTAAAATGAAAGCTTACTTTATTTAGTATAACAAATTATCGCGAACTGAATTATGTCGCAAGCGTTTTCAACAGAAATTAGCGATCGCATCTGCTCTCGCATGAACGAAGATCGTGCTAAGATCGAACTCTACCAATTCGGGTTAGATATGGGTTAATTATTCCTGCGATTATCTGCTACCCCCCGTAGATTCATCTCTAGGTGGATTCTCTACTGTTTGGGCATAAATGTTTCCTGCCTTTTTGATTAATGATTCCGAGTTTTGGGTTATAATTGCATTGGGAGGAAAGACTTTATTAATGGTAGAAGCTTTAGCGATTAATGGAGAAAAGATCGCGGCGGCTAAGGTTCCAGTTAATAAGAGGGAATGCACGCTGATAAAATTTAGCTTCATTTCCAATCACAAGTAAGAAAATTGCTGTATGTTTTTCACTATTTCACGGATATTGGTTGTTAGGTTTGTTTGTGTAGTCACAACTCACGCTTTCAGGGAGCAAGATCGATCCCTACACATCTGTGAATCTCTCTACACAAATCTCATAATTTTTCATTTGCTGGATTATCTTGTAAGTAATAAAACTTAATGTAGGACTACTTAACAACTAACAAATAACAAATAACAAATAACAAATATAGCGGTTCTCAATTATATGAGGTACAAATACGACCCCCCCTAGCCCCCCCTTGCAAAGGGGAGGAACCCAGAAAAGCCCCCTTTCTAAGGGGGTTGGGGGTAGAAGCTTTTGTACCTCACCAGGCAGAGAAATGCTATAACAAATAACAAATAACAAATAACAAATTATGAATCAATCAGAATTTAACAAAGCATTTACAAATTTGACACCAAGACAGCAAGAAGTATTGATGAAAGTTTTAGCTGGTGAAAAAGATGTAGATATTTCTGTCACGCTGCATATTACTAAAGAAACTGTGAGAAAGCACATTGAAAATATTTGTGAGACTTTTGGTTTAAAAGATCGGCAAGATTCTGGTTTATCTCACCGTCCTAATTTAATTGCTTTATTTGCTAAGTACAGACCAGAATTATTTAGCAGTAAATCTGACAATAGTGGCATGAATAATCAAGTTTTACTCAGTTATTACCGCAGTTCCGAATTAGATTTAAGCTTAATCTCACAGTTAGATATAGCTTTAACATCTCATGGTTTCAAAGTATTTCAAGCTGGTAGTAATCTGCGAATGGCAAAAAATGGACCACAGAAAATTTATGCAGAATTAAATCAAGCTGATTACTTGCTACTGCTATTATCGCCGCTTTCAGCTTCTAGTGAGATGGTGACAGAAGAAGTGCGGACTGCTAAAATTCTGCAAGCTTCACGGGGAGGAAAACCTGTAATTATTCCCCTGCGGATTAATTGCGCTTTTAGTTTATTAAACCATGATTTACGAGGTTATCTTCAGGGAATTAGTGACTGCGAATGGTTGAAAGCTGATGATACAGAAATAGTGGTTCAAAATATTTTAGAGATTTTGAATTTAAGTAGCGATCGCGTTGAAAAATCGGGAGTTATTTCATCAAAAAAATCGAGCATTTCTCAAAGCTTACAACTAGAAAATAATGCACCTAATGTTTATGCTGTAATTCCCAATTACCCGCCACAACCAATAGCAGAACCAGAGTTGCCAAGGGGACAAGTAGAGTTAGTTTCTGCATTTTATATTGACAGAGAGAGAATTGAGGATCGTTGTTATGAAGCAATTGCCAAACCCGGTGCATTAATTCGGATTAAAGCGCCGCGTCAGATGGGAAAAACCTCTTTAATGGCGAGAATTTTGTACCGCGCTAAACTGCAAGGTTGCGCTGTAGTTCCCTTGAGTTTTCAGTTAGCAGAGAGCAAAATTTTCACGGATTTAGAACAGTTTTTGCGGTGGTTTTGTGCTAATGTTGCTTTGCAATTAGATTTACCCGATCGCTTGTCTGAATATTGGAATGGAATTTTTGGGACTAAAGTAGCTTGCAAATCTTATTTTGAAAGGTATTTATTAGCAAATATTACAACTCCTTTAGCTTTAGGTTTAGATGAAGTAGATGTAGTGTTTAGATATCCCGAATTAGCGGCGGATTTTTTTGGTTTATTACGCGCTTGGCATGAGGAAGCTAAAAATCGAGATATTTGGAAAAAATTGCGCTTGGTTGTTGTTCATTCTACGGAGGTTTATGTACCGATGGATGTCAATCAATCGCCATTTAATGTAGGTTTACCGATTGAGTTGCCGGAATTTCAACCGGAACAAGTGAAGGAATTAGCATTGCGACATGGGTTAGCTTGGAGTCCGCAGGAAGTTAATGATTTGATGGCAATGGTGGGGGGACATCCTTATTTAGTTAGGTTGGCTTTTTATCACATTGCTAGACAGGAAATAACGCTGTCAGAATTGTTAGCAACTGCTCCTACTGATGGAGGACTTTACGGCGATCATTTACGGCGACATCTGTGGAATTTAGAACAACATCCTGACTTAGCAGCGGCTGTAAAAAAGGTGGCAGATAGTGATAGTCCAGTGCAGTTGGAATCTATGCAGGGGTTTAAGTTGCACAGTATGGGAATTGTCGAGTTGCAAGGAAATAAAGTAATTCCACGTTGCAATTTGTATCGCAATTATTTGAGGGTGCGTTTAGGAATCGATCGTTAAAAATTAGAAATTAATAGTTGACATGAAAGCTCAAGTTAATTTAGAATATTATTATCAAGTTGGTGGCTGTTTACCTTTTGACGCATCAACTTATATCACCAGAAAAGCTGATTTTGAGTTAATGGAAGGTTTGCAAAAAGGAGAATTTTGTTATGTGCTGAATCCTCGTCAAACGGGGAAGTCTTCGTTACGAGTGAGAACGATGGAGAGGTTGAAATCTGAAGGTTTTGTTTGTGCTGCAATTGATTTAACGGCGATTGGTTCTCAGAATATTAAACCTCACCAATGGTATGCTGGTTTGGTGTATAGTTTGGCTAATGGTTTTGATATTTTAGATCGATTTGATATTAGCCAGTGGTGGCGCGATCGCGAACTACTTTCTCCTGTGCAAAGATTCAGTCAATTTATTGAAGAGGTGTTGTTAAAGGAGATCCCTCAAAATATTGTCATTTTTATTGATGAAATTGACAGTATTCTCAGTCTGAATTTTCCGACTGATGATTTTTTTGCCGTGATTAGATCCTGCTATAATAGACGAGCCGATGAGGTGCAATACAGGCGGCTTACTTTTACAATTTTGGGTGTAGCAAATCAGGCTGATTTGATGGTTAACAAGCATCGCACGGCGATATTTAGTATTGGTCGACCAATTTATTTACAGGGTTTTCAGTTACAGGAATGTAGCCCATTAATGGTAGGTTTATCTGCTCAAATAGGTCTGGGTAAAGAGGCGATCGCAGAGGTATTATCTTGGACAGGTGGACAACCGTTTTTAACTCAAAAACTCTGCAAGTTATTAACACAAAAAGCTCCCCATAGTTCGGAGTTAAAAATGTTAAACTCTGTATCTGAAGTGCGAGATTTGGTAAAATATTTAGTGATGAATTATATCATTGAAAATTGGCAAACGCAAGATCAGCCCGAACATTTAAAGACAGTGTGCGATCGCGTACTCAGAAAATCCGATCGAGCTATTCGCCTGTTAGAATTATATCAGCAAGTCTTACAACAGGGAGAAATTGTTGCCGATCGCAGTGCTGAACAAATGGAATTAAGACTTTCAGCATTAGTAGCAAAACGGGAAGGAAAATTACAAGTTGCTAATCGAATTTACCAATCAGTTTTTAACTTTAATTGGGTTGAAGAACAATTAGCAATTATGCGCCACAATCATTCCTCAATTATGAATTTTTAAATTATGAATTTTTAATTGATGCTAATTTAATCTAACTTAGCCCTCTACAAATATCCAGAAAAGAAAGTCCAAATCAGTTACAATATAAATACCCTATTTTAATAACCACCTATAACCATGAGTAACTTATCAATTCGCCCTGCCCTAATTACCAAAGTTATACCTGACTCCATTGCTGCCGAAATCGGCTTTGAGCCCGGAGACTCTATTGTTACTATCAATGGTCAAAAACCCCGCGACTTAATCGATTACCAATATCTAATCGCTGATGAAATTTTAGAACTGGAAGTATTAGATACTAAAGGCAAAAGTCACAACCTAGAAATAGAAAAAGACTGTGACGAAGACTTAGGATTAGAATTTGAAACTGCTCTTTTTGATGGTCTAATTCAATGCAATAACCATTGTCCTTTTTGCTTCATCGACCAACAACCACCAGGAAAACGTGAAACTCTCTATCTTAAAGATGATGATTACCGCCTTAGTTTTCTTTATGGCAGTTATCTAACGCTCACGAATTTAACTCAAAAAGAATGGGATAGAATTGAACAAATGCGGCTATCTCCCCTCTATGTTTCTGTTCACGCTACTGAACCAGAAGTCAGAATTAGATTATTAAAAAATCTCCGGGCTGGTCAAATTTTAGAACAGATTAAATGGTTTCAATCACATAGATTGCAAATTCATACCCAAGTAGTTGTCTGTCCCGGAATTAACGATCGCGAACATTTAGAAAAAACTTTGTTAGATTTAGCAGAATTTCACAGAGGAAATATTCCCGCTGTTGCCTCAGTTGCTGTCGTTCCTGTAGGCTTAACTCGCTTTCGCCCTGTTGAAGATGAACTCATACCGGTTACGCCAGAAAAAGCTCAAGAAGTCATCAATCAAGTAAAGGTTTTACAAGCTAAAATTAGTAATGAAATCGGAAAAAATTGTGTATGGTTGGCCGATGAATGGTTTTTAATTGCAGGTGAAGAATTGCCTGCTGCTGCTGATTATGAAGATTATCCTCAAATTGGTAATGGAGTCGGTTCTATTCGTCAATTTATCCAAGAATTTGACAAAGCAATAGAGAAATTGCAACCAGAGAAAGTTAATCCGCCGCGAAAATGGACTTGGGTAGTTGGTAATTCTGTGGAAAAAGCTTTTGGGTTGATAGTAGAGCGACTTAATGAAATTGAAGGGTTAGAAATTAATATGATAGCTTTAGAAAGCGAATATTGGGGAGTGGCGATCGCAGTTACGGGACTCCTCACCGGCCAAGACTTACTTAAAGGTTTAGAAGGCAGAGATTTAGGAGATGGAATTTTGCTACCATCAGTAATGCTTAAACAAGGTGATACTCTATTTTTAGATGATATGACTCTTGAGGAAGTTGCCGAAAAACTGCAAACTTGTATTTTTCCGGTAATGGGAGTAGAACACTTAATTTTAACCGCGATCGATGCGATATAATCTTCTCTCCTGTTGAGAGCAAACTGGTGTTTCTTAACGCATTTTTGGTATGCGCGATCGCAGTTACTTTAACTATATCTCCCTGCAAATCTTTAAAAAACCTAAAAGTTGATCGGAAAACGCGGTTTTTTGGTAAAAAGATAATTACCATTACTAAAAAAGAGGGATATTTTCATGCGAATTGCTCAGGATGTAACTGAATTAATTGGACGGACTCCATTAGTTCAGCTTAACAAAATTCCCCAAGCTGAAGGCTGCGTAGCTCGAATTGTAGTTAAATTGGAAGGCATGAATCCGGCCGCTTCAGTTAAAGACCGCATTGGCGCTAGTATGATTTTAGCAGCAGAAGAGCAAGGTTTAATCGAACCCGGTAAAACTATTTTAGTAGAACCGACTTCTGGTAATACAGGAATTGCTTTGGCAATGGTGGCAGCGGCGAAGGGCTACCGTTTAATTTTAACTATGCCAGATACGATGAGTTTAGAGCGACGGGCGATGTTAAAAGCCTACGGAGCGCAGTTGGAATTAACACCTGGATATGAGGGAATGAAAGGCGCGATCGCAAAAGCAACGGAACTTGCAGGTACTATTCCTAATGCTTTTATGCCACAACAATTCTGCAATCCAGCTAACCCAAAAATTCACCGAGAAACTACAGCGGAAGAAATTTGGGCAGATACCGATGGCGAGATTGATTTCTTAATTTCTGGTGTTGGCACTGGTGGTACAATTACCGGAATTACTGAAGTAATTAAACAGCGCAAACCTAGTTTTAAATCCATCGCTGTTGAACCAGCAAACAGTCAAGTTTTAGCCGGTGCGAAAGCAGGCCCCCATAAAATTCAAGGTATTGGTGCGGGTTTTATTCCTGATATTTTGCGTAAGGAATTAATTGATGAAATAATTCCGGTGACTGATGATGATGCGATCGCCTTTAGTCGGCGGTTAGCAAAAGAGGAAGGTTTGCTTTCTGGTATCTCTGCCGGTGCTGCTTTGGCGGCGGCAATTACTATTGGCAAGCGTCCAGAAAATGCTGGCAAACTAATAGTAATGATTCAACCTAGTTTTGGCGAACGTTATCTCAGTACGGTGTTGTTTAAAGATTTGGATACACCTACTGAAACGACAGTTCCTCCTGTTACTACTTCATCGGGTAATTAGTCGAGTTTTTTGGAAACCACAAAGACACAAAGACACGAAGGGGAAGAAGTTGGGAGCATCCCGGCAGATAAATTATTGGTTAATATAGCAACTGCCAAGGTGATTAAGACATTATTAATTGCTGAAACCATTAATTTTCTTGCGTTTTCCTTCTTCCTTCTTCCTTCTTCCTTCTTTGGCTATGCCTTCTCGAAATTCTCGTAGTGCTTGAGAATGATTTTCTAATTTGATACAATCAATCAGAAGAGTTACATCTAAATTAGGTAAAAGCTTCGATGTAGGGAAGATTTCGTAGCCATGATTTTTGAGAGTGTAAAATGATATTCGATCGTTTACCCAAAACCAAACTTCAGGAATATTTAGACGTTGGTATGCTTCCAGTTTGTCAATACCCCCGCTGGTGACAATCACTTCAATTACTAAATCAGGATTAGTTCGATTTTGCCCTAATTCGTAAGATTCATCAGCTTCGCGCTTAACTTTTGCCGATTCACTTTCTAGGGTCATTGAACCTGTAGGTGTAAAGTCTAAACCCAGAAATTCCAGGTAAATTTCTAATAAAGCAGCAATCCGTTTTTTAATGGTTTCGTGTTTTTTCCCTGGCATTTTGCGAATCTCCAATACTCCATTTAAAAAAGACAGTCTCAAGCCTGGGCGATCGATCAGCTGTTCGACTGCTTTAAATTCTTGCCAGGTTAATTCGTTAATTAAAATTGGTTCTGATTCTCGTTCAAGGAGTATAATTGTCATTAGAAGGAAGAAGGAAGAGGGAAGAAGGAAGAAGGAAGAAGGAAGAAGGAAGAAGGAAGAGAAATTAAATAATTAGCTTGTTTGTAGTAAGCGCCAAGCGCGCTCTTGGCGCTTACTACGAACCAAATCATCAAGTTATTTAATTTTCATTCCTTATCTGCCGGAATGCTTCGCGCTTACAAAATTGGGATGCTTTTAGCTTACTACAAAATCCTGAAACTTTTGTTGCAAAGCTTTAAATACGGGACTTGGGTTTTGTGCCTGCAAATTCTCTAAATTATTCCAAGAAAAAGGAGACTTTTTTTCTGCTGCCATCCATAATAAACGTTTGGCTCGCGTTATTGCGACATAAAATAAACGAAATTCCTCCGACTTTTTCAAATCTGCCGCAGACTCCCAAGCAGTACCGACATCTGGTAAGGTAATTTCTTGATGTAAACTAGCGCGAATTTGAGCGCGAGCTACTTCAGCTAATGTAAAATCTCCTAAAAACTGAGATTGTGGCAATACTCGCAAACTTCCCGGAATAGTTGTTTCCTGTAAAAAAGGTAGAAAAACATAATCCCAATCTAAGCCTTTAGCTTTGTGCATGGTAATAATTGTAACTTGGCGCGATCGCACGTAGGAATTTTCTCTTTCTTCTTCATCATCTGACGGTATTTCTACTGGCTCAAATCGTTCGGAACTAACAATTTCAATTAGTGCATCCAAAACCGCACTCATGGAGTGATTGCCACTGGTTTGTTTAACGATTTTATCTATTAATTTATCAGCAGTTGCTAACTCTCCTGGGTTATATTTTAAGGCTAAGGCTAGAAAAGAAATCAATTGATAAATTGGTAATTCTAATTTAGCTTGAAGTAAGTTACAACACAAGTAGCGACATTTTTTAACCTGCTCTGACTGTTGCGGATCGAGGGGACCTGGATAAAGAAACTGCTCTGATTGTATCGCTAAAGCATTGTAATCTTGTTTGGGAATTAGTTCGCGATCGCTTAATACTTTTAAAGCTGCTTTCAGATAATCTGGCGAATGGGGGCGATCGAGAAATTGCAGAAACGCTAAAATTTCTGAGGGAACTTGCGAATAACGCTCTCTTTCGGCAACATTATCAATCTTAATCCCATACTGAACTAAATCAAACTTTAAGTTGTACTTAGCGGGATTTTCTAACACTTCTTTAACAAATCTTCCTTGTTTATTTTCTCTGACCAATATTGCCGCTGAACCGCGATTTTTTTCATCAGAAAATAGCTGAATTAAATGTTCGCAAATTAACTTAATAGAGTCATAAATATCAAGAGGTTGACATATTTCTAAACCGCCAACTGCCGGAGGTGGATTATTATTGCTTTGAGGATCGTAATTAGCTACGGGTAAAATATATTGTTCGCAAAAAGGTTGTTCTTTTCCAGTTAATTTAGCTGCATTTACCCATTCTACAACAAAGTTAGCAGCATCAATAATAATCTGCGTACTTCGCCCAGCTTGATCCATTGTTGCTAAATTCCCTTCAATTTCGCAAGCTTCGCAAAATCGTCTAAAATAACAGGGATCGGCAGGAGTAAAAGTAGAATTAATGGCTTGATTGGGATCGCCAACTCGGATAAAATTAGGAGGAAGATCCGGTTTAGCAACATTACTCGCGAGGATTTCTAATAATTTAGTTTGTACTTCCGTAGAATCTTGAGCTTCATCTTCAAAAACTGCAAAAACTTGTCTTTGTTCTATTGCTTTGGCAATGGGATTTTCTAATACCCTTACTGCGCCTAAAATCATCTCATCGTAATCAATAAAATTCTGCGATCGCAACAAAGTTTGATAATTTTTATACAACCCCGCCGCCACTGCCAAAATCTCATAATTCCCATCAGCAAAATTCACGCTGATTTTCTCCAAATCTTTAGGTAACAACCCTGAAGATTTAGCTTCGTGAATCACCGTATTAGCTAATTCTGGCAAAATTTCCGTCCGCAACACCGACTGGCGGCGCATCCGTTCCGTTTCTTCCCCATCAAATTGAGTCCCTTCGAGTAAAATTTGATAATGTCGCGGATTTTCTGCGATCCATTTTTCTACACAAATCCTGATTAATCTGTGACTTTTGTTAGGAGTAATTAAAGTAGAATTTTCCAAATCTAAGCCAGACAAATTTGGATGACGCACTGCAATATTTAGAGCCAAACCGTGTAGCGTATGCACAACAAAACCGCTTTCTGGTAAAGATAATGCTCGCAATTCTTTACGGATTTTAGCTTTAATACTTGCGGCGGCGGAACGAGTGAAAGTAACAACAATTAACTGACGGCGACTGTTAAGACCAAAATTTGCGATCGCCAACGCCGCCGCCTTTGCCATTCCAGTAGATTTACCAGCACCGGGAACCGCTGAAACCGCCAATCTACCACCTCGCCACGCACCCATTTTATCCTGTCCAGGTCGCAGACTTTTGAACAATTGAAGGCATTTTTCCTCCAGAGAAATGGCAACATCTGTAGCTGCGCCTGCTATCGTTAAATCGGACTGTAGCGACGTAACACCAACATTCTCAGGATTTGAGTCTATAAAATTAGGATCGAAATTGTCTGTCATAGAAATGAGTAGGGGCGAAGCATTCCAGCAGTTAATCTCTACATAATAACCCATAAATCATCTGCGGAATGCTTCGCCATCCCAAACTGGGACGATCGAAACAGAGACGATCGCGTTTCAATTTCTGTATCAGCTAAACTAGCACTATCTACCTCAGAGTAAATTAAATTAAACAACTCGTAACGCCAACCTTTTTAGAGAATACATCAACCATGAAAACTTACTCCTTATCAAACTTAATGCCACAGTTAGCCCAAGTTAACAGCAATCAAGCTAATAATCGCACAAAACGACTCTTAATTATTATCGCACTAACAACATCATCTGCGTTAACAATTACTAGCTGTAGTAGTGGTGGCGGTTCCATGAATCAAGCACTATCAAAGGCTGGGGCTCCAATGGCTTCTCCCGCAAAAGCACCAGCACCATCCGCACCAGAAGCAATGGATGTAGCTGCCGAGAAAAAAACATCAAATGAAGCAGCAAAACCGCGCCCTCAATTAATAAAAAGAGCCGAATTAACTCTCATTGTTAAATCGATCGATGAAAGCACAAAAGCAGTTTCTAAACTCGTACAAAAACAGCAAGGAGATATTTTAGGTTTCCAAAATCAAAAGCCACCAGATAGCAGTATTCGTCACACAGCATCAATGCAAATTCGCGTGCCGGAAGAAAAGTTAGACAGTACATTAAATGCTATGGCAAAGTTAGGTACTGTAGAGAATAGAGCTTTGAGCGCTGAAGACGTTACCGATCAATTAGTTGATAGTGAAGCGAGATTGCGAAATCTTCGGAAATCCGAAGAAATGGTGTTAAAAATTATGGATCGCTCCGGCTCGATTGGAGATGTTTTGAAAGCTTCTCAAGAATTAGGTAAAATTCGAGAGTCAATTGAACGCATTGATGCTCAATTAAAAAGCTTACGCAATCAAGTAGCTTACTCAACGATTAATTTAACTTTAGAAGCGGCGGTTTCTGCCACACAAACACCAGAACCTTCAATTGCTTTGCGGATGCAAGAATCTTGGGGAAAAGCAACTCATTCTGTGAGTGAATTTACTCTAAGTTTGTTTGCTTTGTGTCTTTGGTTATTAGCTTATAGCCCTTATTTTTTGCTAATAGCAGGGGGAGTTTATGGCTTGACTCGGTTGCGAAAACAATCGGTTATTGGACCTGTGCAAGAGCCGAAGTCACCTAGCTCTAATATAGACGGTTAAGTTTCAGGGGGGACAATGAGACTTTCATCGCTTGCTCGATCAGCTTTATGACTCTTAATCCCCTCCGATCGAACAATAAATTTTTAACTTGTAATTTTTTAACCAGCCTGTTATCATAAAAAATGAAATAATTATGAAATTAACCAATGTCATCAGACAGAGCCTTTAAAATTCCCTTCGCGATCGCCTTTTTCAGCCTAATATTGATGAGTATCGGCGCTTGTACCAAACCTACCAACAACCTCCCCACTGAACCCACAAACCCCCAAAACCAATTACAAGCAAAAAAGAGTAAAAAATTAATTTTAACCACCTTCACCGTCCTCGCAGACATGACACAGAATGTCGCCGGAGACAAAGCCATAGTAGAATCTTTAATTAAATCCGGGTCAGAAATTCATGGCTACGAACCCACACCTAGCGACTTAGTTCGAGGAAAACAGGCAGATTTAATATTAGATAATGGTTTAGGATTAGAACGTTGGGCTGCTAAATATTATGCTAATTTGTCTAAAGTCCCCCGCGTCACTTTAAGTGAAGGAATTAAACCTGTGAATATAGCCGAAGATGCTTATCAAGGAAAACCAAATCCCCATGCTTGGATGTCTCCACAAAATGCTTTAATTTATGTTGATAACATTCGTGAAGCCCTAATTAAAATCGATCCAGTTAACACCGAATCATACAACCAAAATGCTAATATTTACAGCCAAAAAATTCGAGACATTGACCAAAAACTCAAACAAGAAGTTTCCGTCATTCCCGAATCTAAACGATACATGGTTAGTTGTGAAGGCGCATTTACTTACCTCACCCGTGACTATGGTTTGAAAGAAGTTTATCTATGGCCAGTAAATTCCGAACAGCAAGCCACCCCCCAACGGACAAAAAAAGTAATTGAAACCGTTAAAAATAATAACATTCCCGTTGTATTTTGTGAGAGTACAGTTAATCCTGAAGTACAAAAACAAGTAGCCAAAGAAGCAAATTCTAAATTTGGCGGGGTGTTTTATGTAGATTCTCTATCTCCATCCACCGGACCAGCTGCTACTTATTTGAAACTTCTGGATTACAATATCACAACCTTAATTAAAGGATTGCAAAGCCAATCGTAAACCCGATAAAATAGGGAAATTAACATCATGGATACCATTAGTATTGCCGTCGAACAAGTTACCGTTGCCTATAATGGCAAAGTTGCCTTATCAGGAGCAAATTTACAACTTAAACCTAGTTCTATCAATGGACTGGTAGGCATGAATGGCTCAGGAAAATCAACTCTATTTAAAGCAATTATGGGTTTTGTGAAACCTGTAACTGGGAGAATTTTAGTCCAAGGTTTATCCCTTCGCAACGCCCAAAAACAAAATCTAATTGCTTATGTACCTCAAGCAGAAGAAGTCGACTGGAATTTTCCAGTTAGTGTCTGGGATGTAGTGATGATGGGGCGCTATGGATACATGAACTTTTTACGAATACCTCGACCTATTGACCATCAAATTGTCCAAGAAAGTTTAGAAAGAGTGCAGATGTGGGATTTGAGAAACCGCCAAATTGGTGAACTTTCAGGAGGTCAGAAAAAACGGGCATTTCTCGCACGTGCTTTGGCACAACAGGGAACTATTTTACTGCTAGATGAACCTTTTACTGGCGTAGATATTAAAACCGAAAAAACCATGATTGATTTGCTTTTAGGATTGCGAGAACTTGGTCACACTATTTTAATTTCTACCCACGATCTCGCTTCAATTAAGACTTTTTGCGATCGAGTTGTTCTGATTAATCGTACTATCCTTGCCTATGGCAAAACTTCAGATTTATTTACTGAAGAAAATCTATCTCGAACCTTTGGTGGCTCCCTTGGAGAACTCTAATTCAGGGAATCAAAATCAAAATTGTTAACTTAACACAGTGAGGATGTCTAATGGATATTTGGCAATGGTTGATAGCTCCCTTAGCCCATGAATTTATGATTAAAGCAATTTTAATTAGTATGCTTGTGGGTGTTGTTTGTTCGGTTTTATCCTGCTACATGACTCTCAAAGGTTGGGCATTAATGGGGGATGCAGTGTCTCATGCAGTCATGCCAGGAGTGGTGATTGCTTATATTTTGAATATTCCTTTAGCCATTGGTGCTTTTGTGTTTGGAGTAGGCTCAGTTGTGGCAATTGGGTTTATTAAATCTAAGACTAGAATTAAGGAGGATACTGTTATTGGACTGGTATTTACTGGTTTTTTTGCCTTGGGTTTAGTTTTGATTTCTAAAACTACAAGTTCGGTGGATTTAACTCATATTTTATTTGGGAATGTTTTGGGAATTTCCGACCAAGATATTATCCAAACTATGGTAATTAGTGCGATAGTTTTGGTGACAATTCTGATTTTAAGAAAAGATTTTCTACTTTTCTGTTTTGACCAAACTCACGCTCGTTCAATTGGTTTAAATACTGTTGCTTTATATTATACGCTGCTTTCTTTGTTGTCTTTAACTGCTGTGGCGGGACTGCAAACAGTAGGAATTATTTTGGTAGTGGCGATGTTAGTGACACCGGGGGCTACTGCTTATTTATTGAGCGATCGCTTTGATAATATGATGTTATTAGCGATCGCTTCTGGAGTATTTTCTAGTGTAATGGGAATTTATGCTAGTTATTATCTCGATGCTTCCACAGGTGGCTGCATTGTTGTAGTGCAAACATTACAGTTTATTCTAGCGATGATTTTCGCTCCTAAATATGGTTTGTTAGTGCAAAATAAGAAAAGTTTGTGATTAACAAATTGCCAATTAAGTAGTCGGACATAATTCCTGTTTACAAGAAAAGCAATTTCTGTATATAATTAAGTATATTTACCCAAATTTGGCATAATGTCCACTACTTCCTTCTTACCCGATGCCCTAGCTCGAATTGTAGAGCGTTTTCAGCGGCACTCCGACCCCAAACGGCGCTACGAGCAACTGCTGTGGTATGCCAAGCGAGTACCAGAGTTTCCTGAAAGTGATAAATTACCGGAAAATAAAGTTTCTGGCTGTGTTTCTCAAGTTTATATTACTGCCCAATTAACTGATGGTAAAGTTTCCTTTCAAGGCGATTCTGATGCTCAGTTAGTTAAAGGATTAGTAGGATTACTTATTGAAGGTTTAAGCGGATTGACTCCGACAGAAATCAGTAAAGTTTCCCCAGACTTTATTCAAGATACTGGCTTGAATGTGAGTTTAACTCCTTCTCGTGCTAATGGATTTTACAATATCTTTCAAATGATGAAAAAGAAAGCGGTGGAATGCCAGGAAAGCCAACAAGTAGAAATAAATTAAGTAGTTCGTAGGATGGATGCAAAAATCGGTATTTATTGGTTAATAGTTCAGATTAATTATATTAGTATCCACCCTACGTAAGTCTGATTTTAATTTTATTCCCTTTGTCCATCCACCAAAATAAAGTTGCCAACATTGTTGAAATAATTAAGAAAACACCTATTACTGAGAAAGTAGTATGTGTCCCCAAAAGTAATGCCTTAATAGGTGCATTGATAATGTCTATTTTCGCCACAATGTCAGAATTAGCAGTTGTCACAAAGAAAAACAAAGCACCTACCATTGGCACTCCAATTGTCTGGCCTACTATCCGCGAGAATGATAATAATCCCGAAGCAATACCTAATTGATCTTTGGGCGCGGCTCCCATAATCGAGCTATTATTAGGTGATTGAAACATCGCCACTCCTATACCATAGGGAATAACTGCAAAAACATAGTGGATGACTGTTAATTCAGTATCAAAATTGCCGATCGCGAAACATCCAATTGCCATTAATACTAAACCGATTAAAGTAATAATCCGCGTGCCAAAACGGTCAGAAAGAATCCCAGAAATAGGTGCAGTTACCACAATTACAATTGATGGTATTGCCATTAAAATGCCTGCTTTTTCAGTAGGATAGCGTTCAACTAGAGCCAAGAAAAAAGGTAGAATAAATATTACTCCCGCGATCGCAAAGTTGGCGAGAAAACGTAGTATCAAGCCCAAGCTAAAATCTAAGGATTGAAATATTTTAAATGGAATTATTGGGGCTGTAATTTGAGATTCTAACCAGAAAAAAACGAGGGAGGTGATGGCAGAAACCACAAGTAAATTTAGGGCAGTATCAAAACTACCATTTTGTAATAAAGTGATTACCAAGATCAAAGAAGTTAAGGCAATCGTTAACAGCACCGTGCCAAATAAATCAAAGCTTTGTTTAGTTCCGCAAATATCAGAATCTGGGACAAAACGAGCCACAATCAAAATACCAACAATCCCAATCGGTACATTGATCAAGAAAATTAAAGGCCAGTCTCCCAAACTAATTAGCCATCCTCCTACCGTTGGTCCTAAAGTAATTCCTAGTCCGTAAATTCCGGCTCTAATACCTAGCCCAAGCCCCCTTTCTTCGCCGGGAAATGCCTCTACAATCATCGCGGTTCCTAAGCCTGATAAAAATGCCGCCCCTAGTCCTTGAAAACCTCGAAAAGCTATTAAAAATTCGATATTCGGTGCAATTCCACAGAAGAGCGAACTGATGGTAAAAACGATTAAACCAATCAGGTACAATTGTTTTTTGCTCCACATATCACCTAATTTTGATACTGTTAGCACAAAAATCGCGATCGCCAGCAGATAACTTAATACTACCCATTGAATAGTAGCAAAACTGGTGTGGAATGACTCAACCATAATTGGTAAAGCCAAGTTAACTATATACACATCCAAAGCAAAAATGAATACACCAATACCAATGCCAAATATCGTCCACCATTTTGCCAATGATTTCTTCTCTTTGCTTGATTCGTTAGATATTTTTCCCTGATTTTTTAGCATTATTATTTGTTTTCTAGGAGTTGGTAATCGATCGGTGTGTACCTTTATTTGAGAACTGCTATAATATTATAGCGATCGACTATTTCTGGCAATTCTTTCTCGATATCGATCGGGCTACCTCTTTTAGTAATTTCTTTAATTTCTTGAAGAATCTTCGCTACTATACCTTTGTTTTCCGCTACTTCCGATCTGCCAATCTGTTTCAGAGCTAATTCTACAGCAGTCAATCCTGATTGTATTCCTAATGCCATACTACTTTTAATTCCAAAAATTTCTGGATTTAAACTTTGATATATCTCTTCATCTTTTGCTATTGCCGCAACATGAACACCTGCATAATGGGTAAA
This sequence comes from Oscillatoriales cyanobacterium USR001, assembly GCA_001698425.1. Taxonomy (GTDB): domain Bacteria; phylum Cyanobacteriota; class Cyanobacteriia; order Cyanobacteriales; family Microcoleaceae; genus Kamptonema. The sequence goes on from MBRE01000091.1 coordinate 34,761, forward strand.
AGCATTTTTCCCCACTATAGGGTGATGCGGAGAAATAGGTATATGAGAACACTCACTTACTAAATTATATAAATCTTTCAAATAGCCCAATTCCCAATATTTTTCTTCCTCAACATTATCACCTAAATTGATTAGTAACTCTGCCAAATCAACTATCCCGGCTCTTTCTCCTAGTCCCATTACGCTAACATCAATAATATTTGCTCCTGCTCTGTAGGCATCTAAGGCATTTGCTAAAGCTAAACCTCGATCGTTGTGACAATGAACTTCTATTTGTGGATATAATTCTCGTTTGGCTAGTTCCTCCCTAATGACTTTCACAAAATAATAAATACTGCGATTTGGTTGAAATGGAGTTGTATATCCAGTAGTATCAGCAATGCTGATAATATTAGCTCCTGCCCGCACCGCTGCCGTAGCTGCCTCAATCACATTTTTAATTGGGGAGCGAACTGTATCTTCTGGCGTATAGCGAATTAATAAACTATTATTCTGCTCTCTAGCATAAGTTATTACTTCCACAATTTTATCTATGGCTCGATCTAAACAGATGTTGTAGTCCCATTGCAATCGTTTATGAGATACACTAAAAAACACACCTAAAAAGCTGACACCACAATCCAGGGCTATTTGTACATCTTCTATTCGGCAAAGTGCATGAGCGCCTATTTTAGCTTTAAGTCCAGCATTGGCAATGCGAGTAACTGCTAAAGCAATTTCGCGATCGACAGCCGGATTGCCAGCTTCAATAATATCAACTCCAATACCATCTAAAAATTGGGCAATTTTTAACTTATTTTCAGGAGCGAAATAAACTCCACAAGTTTGTTCTCCCTCTCTCAAGGTAGAATCAAGAATTTTAATCATAATTTTACGCTTAATTTAGAATTTACTTAATTACCAATAAATCTTTTCTGCGATCGATTATAACCGGAATAGAGAAAATCAAGAATTTACTCCAGATTTATCTCTTAACCACCTTGGCGGTTGCTGTACTTGTACAGTAACATAGACGGAACTTACGCAAAGACAACGTGAAGTTAATTTTGAGGCTCTACCTTAAACCCTTACCCTTGATTTTGACGCGATCGCCTTTTTGTGGGAAACTTTAATAACGGAGGGCCTTAGCTCCCCTCACTGCTAGAATTGTGTGGGTTGTGTAGCGCATTTATCTATGATTGACGAGGAAAACCAGCAATACCACGATCCCAACTCATCGGCAGAAGTTCCTGAAGCAGCCGAAGCGGTAGCCGAGACGCAACCGCCTGTTGGGAATATTAATGAACCCTTAGACTGGGAAATGCAAATTGCTCAAGCTTACCAAAGCGCAGAGGCATCTCAATCCGCTGAAAACGCACAAACAGTGCCGAAATCAGGCAATTTTGCCGATCCGGGTTTAAGTGAGGCTTTGGAATTTTTAAAGGAGGAATTGGCAAATGCTACTAAGGAAAATGAGTCCTTAAAAGCTCTTCTGCAAGCCAATAACGCAACTGTGGAGGATCTGAAAAGTCAAAATCTCCGACTGGCGGCAGATTTTGAGAACTTCCGCAGGCGCACTGCCAAGGAAAAGGAAGATTTGGATTTACAGGTGAAGTGTGCCACAATCATGGAATTGTTGCCAGTTATCGACAATTTCGAGCGGGCGCGATCGCACATTAAGCCCCAAAATGACGGCGAAATGGGCATACACAAAAGCTACCAAAGCGTTTACAAGCAAATGGTAGACTGCCTCAAACGAGTGGGAGTCTCCCCCATGCGCCCAGAAGGTGAACCTTTTGACCCCAATCTCCACGAAGCGGTAATGCGTGAAGCTACCCATGAGTATGAGGAGGGGACTGTGGTAGAGCAACTGGTACGAGGCTATACCCTCGGCGATCGCATCCTGCGTCACGCTATGGTGAAAGTGGCAGCAGCACCCGAACCCATTGAGTCAGAGGAAAGTAACTCTGAGTCAAATTAGCAATTAAAGATTAAAAATTAAAAATTAGAAATGTGTTTCCCGGCATTTTTAATTTTTAGTTTTTAATTTCTAATATTTCTGGGATTGCATTTAATTTTTTAATTTTTAATTTTTAATTTTTAATTCTTTCAAGGAGCGCTATGGGCAAAGTAATTGGCATTGATTTGGGTACAACCAACAGTTGCGTAGCAGTTTTGGAAGGAGGACAACCCGTTGTGATCTCCAACTCAGAAGGCGGGCGTACAACTCCCAGCATTGTAGGATTTGGCAAAAGTGGCGATCGCTTAGTCGGTCAACTCGCCAAACGCCAAGCAGTCACCAATGGCGCTAACACAATTTACAGCATCAAAAGATTCATCGGCCGCCGCTGGGACGACACCCAAGAAGAACGCTCCCGCGTACCCTACACTTGTGTTAACGGCAAAGACGACACCGTTGACGTACAAATTCGCGGCAAAAACTACACCCCCCAAGAAATTTCGGCAATGGTACTGCAAAAACTCAAACAAGATGCCGAAACCTATTTAGGAGAATCAGTCACCCAAGCCGTAATCACAGTACCAGCCTATTTTACCGACGCTCAAAGACAAGCCACCAAAGATGCCGGCACGATCGCAGGCCTAGAAGTATTACGAATAGTCAACGAACCCACCGCCGCCGCCCTTTCCTACGGATTAGATAAACAAGATCAAGAGCAAAAAATCCTCGTCTTCGACTTAGGCGGCGGCACCTTCGACGTTTCCATCCTGCAACTAGGAGACGGCATTTTTGAAGTAAACGCCACCGCCGGAAACAACCATCTAGGAGGAGACGACTTCGATAACTGCCTAGTCCGTTGGATGGTAGAAACCTTCCAAGCTAAAGAAGGAACCGACCTTTCCAAAGATAAAATGGCCTTGCAACGGCTCCGGGAAGCCGCCGAAAAAGCCAAAATAGAACTATCAAGCAAAGAAAGCACCGCCATCAACCTACCCTTCATCACCGCTGACAACAAAGGGCCAAAACATTTAGAAATGGAGCTATCCCGCGCTCAATTTGAAAAACTGGTAGGTCATTTGATACAAAGTACCATCGAGCCAGTCACGCAAGCCCTCAAAGATGCCAACTTAAAACCCAAAGACATAGACAAAATCATTCTAGTTGGGGGATCGACGCGCACGCCCGCCGTGCAAAAAGCCATTAGCAAGTATTTTGGAGGAGTAACACCCGATCGCTCCGTAAATCCCGACGAAGCCGTAGCACTAGGAGCCGCAATTCAAGCCGGCGTTTTAGGTGGCGAAGTTAAAGACTTATTATTGCTCGATATTACCCCTCTGTCCTTGGGATTAGAAACATTAGGGGGAGTATTTACCAAAGTCATCGAACGGAATACGACGATCCCCACCAGTCGATCGCAGATGTACTCAACCGCAGTAGATGGTCAAACCTCCGTAGAAATTCACGTCCTCCAAGGCGAACGCGCTTTAGTCAAAGATAATAAAAGTCTAGGGAAATTTTTACTCAAAGGCATTCCCCCCGCCCCACGCGGCGTACCTCAAATTGAAGTAGCCTTTGAAATAGATGCCAATGGTATCCTGAAAGTATCAGCCCAAGATAAAGGCACTGGGAGAGAGCAAAGCATCCAAATTACTAACACCGGTGGCTTGAGCGAAACCGAAGTCGAGCGGATGCGACAAGAAGCCGAATTGTTCGCAGAAGAAGACATTAAACGGAAAGAATTGGTAGAACTGAAGAATCAGGCAGAGACGCTATTCTATAATTATGAAGCAACCATCAAAGCGAATGGAAAATTCATTAACGATGAATTGAAGGGGCAAGCCAAAACCGCAGCGACAACTCTGCGATCGGCGATCGCCAATCCCGACATCCCCTTCGAGGAAATGAAACAGCAAATAGATGTCTTCCAGCAAGTGCTTTACTCCCTTGGTTCCGCCATTTATGAGCAATCTGGGGCTGCACCAGTGAGTTATGTGGCTGAGGATGAAAGTCCGCAGGTGTTAAACTCAGAAGACTCCAATGCTGTTGATAGTTTCTCATCCACAGAGGCGATCGCAGACACTCCCAACCCACAGCCAGAACCTGCTGAAACTGATGAAATGAATCCATTTGCGATTAATTCCACCAATTCATAAGCAACAGGCATAGGGAAGGAAACGCACTCCCAGTTTCAATTTTGTACACTTTAACTATTATTTACTCCAGGCAAATAGCTCTATGGCCGGCGACTACTATGAAATACTCGGTGTTTCTCGCGATGCAGATAAAGAAGAAATTAAGCGTGCCTACCGCCGCCTAGCTCGCAAGTATCACCCCGATGTCAATAACGAACCAGGCGCAGAAGAGCGCTTTAAAGAAATTAACCGCGCCTACGAAGTGCTCTCGGAGCCAGAAACGCGGGCCCGCTTCGACCGTTTTGGCGAAGCTGGGGTTTCTGGCGCGGGTGCTGGTGGCTTTGGTCAAGACTTTGGCGATAGTTTCGCTGATATCTTTGAAAGCTTTTTCAGCGGTTTTGCTGGTGGAGGTGCTGGGGCGGCTCAACAACAGGGTCGCCGTCGCACTGGACCAGTACGCGGGGATGACTTGCGGCTAGATTTAAAGTTGGAGTTCCGGGAAGCGGTGTTTGGTGGGGAAAAAGAACTTCGCATCAAACATTTAGAAACCTGCGAAACCTGCAATGGCACTGGAGCGAAAGCAGGCACTAGACCTCAAACTTGCTCAACTTGCAATGGTAGTGGTCAGGTACGCCGCGCTACTCGTACTCCTTTTGGCAGTTTTACTCAAGTTTCAGTTTGTCCTACTTGTAATGGTAGCGGACAGGTGATTGAGGATAAATGTGACTCTTGCGGCGGTCGGGGCCAAAAGGAAATTACCAAAAAACTGAAAATTACTGTACCCGCAGGGGTTGACAATGGTACTCGTTTGCGCGTTTCCAATGAGGGGGATGCGGGTAAAATGGGTGGCCCGGCGGGGGATTTGTATGTATTTTTGTCGGTGGATGAAGATCCTGTATTTAAGCGGGATGGGATTAATATCAACTCGGAAGTGAAAATCAGCTATCTACAAGCAATTTTAGGCTGTCGCTTGGAGGTGGATACGGTGGATGGACCGACGGAGTTGACGATTCCGACGGGGACTCAGCCAAATACGGTTTTGACTTTGGAGAAAAAAGGTGTGCCTCGCTTGGGAAATCCGGTGAGTCGCGGGGATCATTTGATTACGGTGTCGATCGAGATTCCGACTCGTTTGACGACGGAAGAACGGGATTTGCTGGTGCAATTGGCGAAGCTGAGGGGCGATCGCGCTGGTAAAGGAGGGCTTGAAGGGTTTTTAGGGAATTTGTTTCAAAAATGATCGAAAGTGGTTATTTGTTAACTGTTAACTGTTAACTGTTAACTGTTAACTGTTATTTGTTAACTGTTATTTGTTAACTGTCAATCTTCCTTCTTCCTTCTTCCTTCTTCCTTCTTCCTTCTTCCTTCTTCCTTCTTCCTTCTTCCTTCTTCCTTCTTCCTTCTTCCTTCTTCCTTCTTCCTTCTTCCTTCTTCCTTCTTCCTTCTTCTAATTTTTAATGAGCGAAACTACCATTCCAATGCCAAACTTCCAGATGGATTTACGGGGGACTCCGTGCCCGATTAATTTTGTGCGGACTAAACTTCGTTTGGAGAGGATGTCGCCTGGGGAGGTTTTGGAGGTTTGGCTAGATCCTGGAGAGCCGATTGAGCAAGTTCCTGATAGTTTGAGGATGGAAGGTTATGAGATTTTGGAGTCCGAGTTTGTTGCTTCTGGCGATCGAGGCTATTTTGCGTTGAGGGTGTTATTTCCTTGGGAAAAAAACCCTCCAGAGGCAGAGACAGTAAAGGGAGGGATGAAGGATGAAGGATGAAGGATGATAGTTGATTCGTCCTTGTTGGTGGGTGTGGTTTTGGCGGTTCAGGCCAATTTTTACCAAGTGCAGTTGGATGGAAAGCTGGTGGAGGCTTTTCGTCTGGGTTTGGGTGAGGAATTTGAGTCTGAATCGGAGGCTTTGGCTGTGTTGCTGCTTTGTACGAGGCGATCGCGGCTGAAGAAAATTGGTCAGCAGGTGATGGTGGGCGATCGGGTGGTGGTGGAGGAACCGGACTGGGCGGGGGGACGGGGGGCGATCGCGGAGGTGTTACCGCGTCAAACTGAATTGAATCGGCCGCCGATTGCGAATGCCGATCAAATTTTATTGGTTTTTGCGATCGTTGAACCAGATTTAGAACCGATGGCATTAAGTCGGTTTTTAGTTAAGGCAGAATCGACTGGTTTAGAGGTTTCTTTGTGTTTGAATAAGTGTGATTTAGTAAGTTTAGAGCAGCAGCAAGTATGGCGCGATCGACTTTCTAAATGGGGTTACGATCCTGTTTTGATTAGCGTGCAAACAGGTTTAGGGTTGATGATGAATGGGGAAAATGCTTGTTCTCGATCGGGTTTATACGGAAAATTAAAGGGGAAAATTACTGTAATTTCTGGGCCTTCTGGGGTGGGAAAATCTAGTTTAATTAATTTGTTAATTCCCGATTTGAATTTGCGAGTGGGGGCGGTTTCTGGGAAGTTGGGAAGGGGAAGACATACGACTCGTCATGTGGAATTATTTGAGCTTCCTGGTGGGGGTTTGTTAGCAGATAGTCCTGGTTTTAATCAGCCGAATTTAGAATGCGAACCGGAGGATTTGGCGCAACTTTTCCCAGAGGTGCGTCAACGGTTGGCGAAGGGAAGTTGTCAATTTAATGATTGTTTGCATCGGGATGAACCTAATTGTGTGGTGCGGGGAGATTGGGAACGTTATCGACATTATCTGGAATTTTTAGTGGAAGTAAGTGCGCGATCGCAAATGAAACAAAATTTGGGTGATGCTGAATCTAGTTTTAAGTTGAAAAGTAAATCGGATGGTAAACAGAAGTACGAGCCGAAGTTAGAAAGTAAAAAGTATCGTCGGACAAATCGGCGATTTGAACATCAAAGTTTACAGCAGAATATGTCTCAAGACCATGAAGAATTTTGAGGGATAATCTGTCATTGCGATGTTAATTGTTTAATTGTTTTGCTCAATAAGTGAGCGATCGTTGTTAAATTTTAAGTGCAAATACACTCCTCCACCACCGATTAAAATCCCGATTAAAAGACCTATAGTAAAAGCTACACCTATTAAAACAGATTTCGGTATGGATCGATATTGAATTTCATTGATCCGCTGTAAAATCTCCTGAGTATTTTTGGGTCGCTTCTTAAAATTCGGCTCCATTGGCATCGCCTTAACCTCTTGGCTCAATGGCTCACCCTTTGGCTCAACAAAAAAGGCTCATTTGGCTCATTCTCCCCACCAAAACATGATATAATCCCAGCGATCGCACATCATCGGTCAGATATCCAAAATGACAGCCACCCTGATTCAGCCACCCCAAGAGAAACAATGTCCCCTTGCCGACCGTGTTCTTTTGAAAAATATTAGTTGGCAAACCTATCAATTGCTGTTACAAGATTTAGCGCAACAGCCAGGGATTCGCTTGACTTATGACCGAGGTTTACTAGAAATTATGACACCTTTAGATCCCCACGAAGGTAACAAAAAACTATTAGGCCGTTTGGTGGAAACTCTGACTGAAGAATTAAATATTGAAGTGAGGAGTTTGGGCTCCAGAACTTGCCAACGTCAAGATTTAAACAGAGGTTTTGAACCCGATCAATGTTACTATATTCAAAATGAATCTTTAGTCTGGGATAAAGAGCAAATTAACCTGGAACAAGATCCACCACCGGATTTAATTATTGAAATTGATATTACCAGTAGTTCTATTAATCAATTAGAACTCTATAGAGCTTTTCGCGTGCCGGAAGTTTGGCGGTATGATGGAAAAAATCTCACTTTCTATCAGTTAGAAGGAGAAGCCTACCGAGAAACCGATAACTCTCCTACTTTTCCCTTTCTTTCTCAAAGTGATATTATGCACTTTTTGGAACTCAAGAAAAATACTAGGGAAAATGCTTGGATTGGCTTATTTCGTGAGTGGGTGAAAAGTCAAATTATCCAATTGCAAAATGAACTTTTAAGGGAGTAGAGTTTACTAATGAATATCAAAGTAGAGTTTGACGATCGCCTCCTTCCCAGATTTATCGAGGGAACCAGTCCCCTTTTATTTGAAATAACTTGGGAGTACGATCGAGTTGAGTATCCGATGAAAAATTGGTCAGACTTTGGGTTAGTTATTTTAGGTTGTTGGATTGCGATCGCACTTAAACTTTTTAAGGGAGAGGATCGGGGTGAGTTTTTATTTATGGATGGTCCTTACTCGGTGACAGCGAAATACTATCGAGAAACGGGGGAAATCGAACTATCGCCAAAAGGACTGGATATTATCTGGAAAGTGCAGTACATTGATTTTGTTAAAGCACTGATGGATGCTGTGAAGAGAGTTGATGAGGAATTAGTAAAAAGAGGCATTGGTGAGAAAGAACGTCAGGTGATTGAAAAATACTCTGCTATTTTGAAAGGCTGTTTAGTTGAACAGAAGATTGAGTTACCGAAAGTGGGGATTTTATAATAGCAGGAGAGATGAGTAAAGATCGGCGATGCCTGCGGCTGGCTACGCCTACGCGCTTTTTTAACCACAAATAGAGATGGATGGGGAAAGAGCGATCCCACATTGAGAAGTAACAAGCTTTCGCCTCATTTTTGAAATGTTTTTGCTTCCTTCTTTAAAGAAAATCGTTCTCTTTCTATAAATTCAAAATCGCCAATACTAATAGGGAATTCTATAGAGTCTCCTTGATTAAATTGAGACAATAGCTTATACAGTTTAACATTGGCTTCCTGATTCCATCTAAAGGTTTTGCAGAAATGTCGATCTCCCTTGATTAACGGAAGAGTCTGCCCCGAAGCTGTGGCTGTTTCTGCGGTCATTGTAAAGTGATGCTGCTCTCGATCTAGCAATACAATCATATTGAATGTTCCCAACTCGTTCGCTGGTTCTATTGAAAGCACTTTGATGTTCATGGGATGCCTCAGAAAACTGCAATTTGATTCCAAACCTTTAAAAATTCATCTATATTCATTTTATACCTTGTCCCTTCCCAGGGGTCTCGAATTAGAACAAGTCCTGTCTGAACGCAAATATTATAGCTTTTTGCTGTAAAATGTAGATAGTTACTATTGCTTTCGCATAAAAAGTTGAACGCTTATGAATTTTCATACAGTGGTTTTGAGAAAAAGCGCGGGTTACTGGGTGGCTTTGTGTTTAGAAAATGGTCTGGTGGGTCAAGGAAGTACACAAGAAAGTGCGATCGCTAATCTTAAGGATGCGATTGAGAGTTTAGAAATGGTAGAGAAGTCTGTAGAAGATATTTACCAAGCACCAATTTCTGTTAAAGATTTACATGAATTTTTGATAGTAGCCAGTGCCGAGCCGATTTCTGAAGTTTTTGAATTGAGGGCAGTTTATGCCTAAAAATATTCCCTCTTTGAAACCAAGAGAGTTAATTAGGATTTTGGAGCAAGGGGGCTGTAATTTTTACCGGGAAGGTAAAGGAGATCATTGTTTGTATAGTCGGGAAATGGAAGATCGTCGCCGTGTTGTGCCAATTGATATGGGAGCGAGAGAAATGTCTCCAGCTTACGTTTTGCGTATTTTTAGACAATTTGGTTTTACTGATGAAGAAATAAGCAGTTTATTGGAGGAGTAGAGCAAAGTTCTAAGTTGTTTCTATAACTTAAAGGATGAAGGGCGATCGCGCTTTTTGGGGTAAGGGCGATCGCACTTTTTGGGGAAAGGATAGCCCTTTGGATTTGGTCTAAACGAACTTGAAGTAACTGTCATCCAAATTTAGACTTACAGGCGTTCCTAGCGTTGGCCCTACTTCTCCTTGTTGCACTATAGCAATTAGTTCGTCTGTAGCGTCAAACTGTTGATTCCGATTAGTATCAACATATATGCCCGTACCTACTGGTAGACCATTGGGAGAGTTGCCAAGGATATATTGATTTTTAGTACCACTAAGCTGTATGGTATCCTGACCGCCAATATTTCCAAAGTCAACTATCAGAGCATAGTCACGAATCCCGTTTGTTGAAGTTGAAGTATTACCATCCTCATAAAAATTGCCATTAGTAGCATTTCCCAGAATAAATAAATCTTCTCCATTAGCACCTATTAAAGTGTCAATTTGCCCGAAACCTAAAATTAAATCATTTTGATTGATACCAATAAGGATATCATTATTTAAACCTCCTACAAGATAGTCATTGCCTTTATCACCAATTAGCAAGTTATTCCCTTTACCTCCATAGAGCGAATCATTATCTTTTCCGCCATACATGGTGTCATTATTTTCACCACCATAAAGAGAGTCGTTACCTAAATTCCCTACTAGCAAGTCATTTCCTGAATACGCTCGTATTATGTCATTTCCTGAGCCCCCTGGTAAGTTTTGATTGTCAGGTGTACCGTAAATTATTAAGTCCTTCTCACCTGATGTCTTCACATTCTTTACTTCAAGTGCAACCGGATTCGGTGGCTGGTCATTAGACTTAGACTTTTCAACATAAAGAACTCCCTCATGCGCTAATCCATTTTTGGCATCTTCATCATCATAAAATAGAGTATTTTCCCTTGCGTCAAAGGTTTTATTGTCAAGTATCCGATTTGTTAATTCACCTTCTTCCTTGAGAAGCTCTGTAAACACCTTAACAACACCACCATGCTCATCAGTATCTGGAAAAAGATTACCAAAATCCATTTGATAAGATTCTTGTGCTCTTGCTGCAAAAAATTGATTTCCAGCTATACTTTTTGCTCCAACAAATGCTCTTGAATAATGAGAAACATTATTGAATGCTTCTGGATAATCTGGTTCAAATGTTTCTCCATCTAAATCATATATTGCCCCCTTATTTGAAAAAGTTCTTATATTCAATTCTGAAGGAGGATCGAGGGCTATTATTGTGTTGACACCATTGGGATTAGCATCTGTAATTTTTTCACCTTTTCTATTTGTACCTGTCTTATAAATTCTTCCAATTTCACTGCCAACCAGTGAACCAAGACTGTGACCTACTATTTTTAAACTCTCGCTAGCCACTTTGCTATTAATTCCATAGTCTTGTTCTATCTTTTTCACTGCCCATTCCGCAACAGAAGCAATCCACTTAGCTGCGAAGTAATTACCCAATTGAAAAGTAGGGATTTTTTCATCCTCTTTACTGTTATCACCCTCTTTCCTCTTATCACCGTTAGCAGCAGCCTCTCTCCAATCCAATAGTAAGATTTGATCGTTTGGTCTTGCAGATTTAAGCGATTCAGCTAAGTCTTTAAAACTATCTGATCTGTCATTCCATCCATGAATAATAACCCATGTATTTTGGATTTCAGATGAGGAAATAATTTCGTTATTTTTAACTTCTTTAAGCTCAATTGTGCGTATTGTTTTGGCTTTACTTTGTTCATTATTCTGCCATATCCCGTATTTAAAATCCTCACTACCGAGATCTTTAAGTTTTTTTAAACTATTAAATATCTCAATTGGATTGCCCCCACCATTGATGATAGAAAAATTGATCAAATCGTCTAATTTATTTAGTAAAAAATTTTCTGTAATTTGGTTAATGCCATTCCTTAAACCTAAATCAGTCTGAGAATAAACAAAATTAGCCGTGACTGTGTTTGCTTGATCGGGAGTGGGAGTCGCAGGTGGCATAGGAGGAATGCTACCTAAAGTAGTTTCCAAGATTTCGAGGCGTTTGCTCAAATTTGCCAATTCTGTATTGTATTTTTCTGTCCTCTCCTGCAATAAATCTAGGTCAGCTTGAGTGATCAAATTATTATCACTGTCACCAATCAAATTCTCAAAATTGCTCAGAGCCTTATTTAAGGTGTAGGCAAATTCGTAGCGCGTTGCAGCTTGGTTGCCTCGGAATGTACTATCGTTATAACTCTCGCCAATGCCATAACGCTCCACTAAGGATTTTAAGGACGGATAAGCCCAGTCTGTAGGTTTAACATCTAATAAGTCCGATACTTTAGTTACTGGAAAAATGGGATTTGGAGAATTTGTATCTGTTGAAGGAGCAGGAGCAAGTGCATCTTTCCCAAATAACTGAAATAGCCTGTTTTGTGATGCTTTTAGACGCGACTCTAGGGTACTAACAGGATTTTCTAATAGCGCTATCTCATCAGTAAATTCACCTTCAAAACCCTGTATCTTTTTGACATCTTCCTGAGTAACTAAATCACCAGTGGTTTCTCCGGCTAACAGCTCAAGGCTCACAAACCTTCCATATAGAGAGGTAGTAAATTCGTAGCGAGTTGCAAGCTCGTTACCTCGAAACTTATTATCTTTAAACTGACCATCTTGACCGAAGTAGTGGCGTTTAACCAGAGATCGAAGTGCGGGGTATGCCCAATCAGTTGGTTGAACATCAGTAATTTGCTGAGAGTTTGAGGGATGTAAAATTACTTGATCGTCATCGATTAACCTAAATACATTTTTTTCCAAAGAAGCTATGCTATCTTCTAAATAATTGAGACGAGTTCGCAAAGTTATAAGTTGATTTATTTCTTGTTGTGGCAGCCCTAGCAGCCTGCCCATCTCTTCTTGAGTCGCTGATTCCGAGATAACTTCAGAAAGAAACTCACTAATGCGCTCTAGCCCACCGTTTAAAAGGTCTGTAATTTCGTAGCGTGTTATGGCTTTGTTGCCTCGGAATGTCCGATCTCTGTAGCTTTTGACATTACCGTAAATTTCAATCAGAGCTTGTAAAGGGCGATAGGCGAATTCGTTGACCGAAACATCAGATAGTTGCTCAATAAAAGTAACAGGAAAAATAGGATTATCCTGCTCAGTATTACTGCCGATCGCTGCTATATTAAGGGATGAGAATTGATCGCCCTTTATCTCTCCCTCCAGAGGCGCGATCGCACTCGCATTCACTTCACTACCCAACAACACATCATCTTTTAGTAACTGCATAATCTCATCTCCTCACAAATAGATTTACGTCAAAACCAGCAAAGCCTGCCTTCCAAGCCTTTCTATATACTTCTCTGGGCGGTTCCGCCTTTTTTACGCCCTGCGATCTGTTTTGTAATAAAACTTTACATTGCTCCCAACAGCAGATAAGCTGAATCCCTGATTGAGAGCGAGATTCACCCTCAAACTTGGTAAACTGTGATCGCCTTTCATCTTTCTGGCTTCACCTCCGATTTGTAGGTGAAAGCCTGACTCATCATTTCAGAATACTCCTGACTCCTTACTCTGTATCGGCTCAATGGCTCACCATTTGGCTCAACAAAAAAGGCTCATTTGTCTCATTTAGCTCATTTAGCTCACCTTTCGGCTCTCCAACCTAAGCTATAATTAAACTCGATCGCAATTGTGCTAAAGGACTAACAATGGCAGGTTTACTCAGAGCATCTGAAGAGGGGCTAAAAATCATTAATCTAGCCAGACGCAACCCCGGCTGGAACAAAACAGATGAACTCTGGTGTCAAGCCGCCCTAACTTCAAAAGCAACATTAAAGCGGTTTTGGACACACAAACAAATTCGACGCGAAACATTTATTGATATTTGCAAAGCAGTAGGAATTAATAACTGGGAAGACATTATCGATCGCAATGATATCAAGCAAACAGAATTACTTTTAGCCGCCGCGATCGCAGATATCCCCCTAGACTCCCAAAACGATAAAAACTTCCCCCTCCCTGAAAATTTAACCCCCGTGAGAAATTGGGTAAATCGCACAAAAGAACTCGAAATCTTAAAAGCTACACTAATTAACTCAGACATCATCGCCATCTCAATAGTCGGCTTACCCGGCATCGGTAAAACTGCCCTCATCAGCCAACTAATTCGCCAATTACACACAGAAAATACCCCCTTCACCGCCGCCGCTTGGCAATCATTACAATCGGCAACAGGCAAAGCACCCCCATTTAATTCGACTATCGACTCCCTCCTATTCACCCTATCCAACGGCGACATCACAACAGCCGTCACTCCTCAAGATGACTCCTTAAAAAAGATCGAAAAACTGATAAAAATTATCAAGGCTACACCTTGCTTAATCATATTCGATCGCGCCGAAACCCTCCTCAAAACCAAACAAGCACAAACCGCTGGCTACTTCGCAGACGACAGTGCCGAATACCCTTGGTTATTCAAACAACTATTAGAAACAGAACATCAAAGCAAAATCCTCTTCACCAGTCGCGAAAGCTTAGCCGAATTGCCACCAACTCTCACCCGTGAAATCCAGCTAAATGGACTAAACCAAGATGCCGCCATTACCCTATTGCAATCTTTAAATCTGATAGCAAATCAAGAAGAATTAGCCGAACTTTCCCATCGCTATCAAGGACATCCCAAAGCCTTGCAACTGGTAGCCGCGTTAATTCGGGATGATGACGAGTTTCAGGGAAATGTAGGAAAATTTTTGCAGGATAGAGACTGGCTACTCATTCGAGATATTGAGAGCTTAATTGATGAAATGATCCTCCGCCTCAGCGACTTAGAACAAACTTGCCTCAGCCGAATTTCTGTCTATCAAACTTCCGAATATCCCTTATCTTTTGCCGCAATTGTGGCCCAAATGCCAGAAGTAAGCAAATATGAACTCAAAGAAAATATTATCCTAGCTCTTAAACGTCGGCAACTGCTATGTTATGATTGTCAAAGAGAATCTTATCAATTGCATCCGCTAGTCCAAGAAAAAGGCGATCGCTTACTAAATCAAAACCAGGAAAATGTTAGTACAGCACATCGTCAAGCTTACCATTATTTTATCACCATTCCCCTTAAACCTGAATCAGAATGGCAAAATATTGAGGATATTAAACCACTAATCCGAGCGCACTATCATGCGTCTCAGGCAGCAGATTTAGATGCAGCCAAGGCGATAATTACTGAAGTGTGCGAGTATCTGCAACACTGGAATTGTGTAGAAGATTTAGGAGTAAATCTACTATCCCCATTATTGACTGAAACCCATAAACTTAAACCTAGTGTGGATGAACATAGCAACCGCCAAGGCAATTAATACCAATTATGAAAAAATTGGCAACAGTTTTGGTAGGGGCGGGTTCACCCAAATCCATGCTAGAAGCCAAAATATTAAATAACCCGCCCCGAATACTGTTGCACTTAATTGGACATCAATGGGCAATGCCGTGTCCCTACCAGTCATCTATAGTAATAATAAAATTAATTTAAAAGTGAATTTTTATTACTTTAAGCCTTGTATTTCAAAAATTTTGTAGATATCATTGAAATTAAGAGATTACAGCCTTACATACACCAGCCCCTTTAGTTCTGCATGGATATTCAGCTAATTAATATTGGTTTTGGCAATATTGTATCGGCCAACAGAGTAATTGCGATTGTTAGCCCTGAGTCTGCACCAATCAAGCGGATCATTAGTGATGCGCGGGAACGGGGGCAACTTATTGATGCTACTTATGGTCGCCGCACAAGGGCGGTGATTATTACTGATTCTAGTCATGTTATTCTATCAGCTATTCAGCCAGAAACGGTGGCTCACAGATTCTTGCTTAACAAAGATGGTCAAGGTAAGGATGATTAAGCCTTTTTTGTGCCAAAGTTTAGTTTTGATGATAATTATTAACTAATTGCCGATCGCCTATGACTAATGGAAAATTGATGGTTTTAACGGGGCCGAGTGGAGTTGGGAAGGGAACTTTAGTGCGATCGCTTCTCCAGCGTCATTCTCAATTGCATCTATCAATATCAGTAACAACTCGTTCTCCACGCCCAGGAGAAGTTGAGGGACAACACTACTATTTTGTCAGTCGCAACCAGTTTTCAGAAATGATTGCCGCAGGAGATTTTTTGGAGTGGGCGGAATTTACTGGTAATTTTTATGGTACGCCGATCGCCCCCGTGAAACAGCAAATTCAGCAGGGTAAATTTGTACTACTAGAAATTGAGTTAGAAGGCGCAAGACAAATTAGAAATACATTTCCAGAGGCGCTGCGGATTTTTATTTTACCGCCTTCTTGGGATGAATTAGAAAGACGGTTGCGGAGTCGGGGTCAGGATTCGGAAGAAGCGATCGCCCGTCGCCTACAACGGGCAAAGGAAGAAATAGATGCTGCTGGAGAGTTCGATTTTCAAATAATTAATGATGATTTAGCAGAGACTTTAAAGCGTTTGGAATCTGTATTATTTATCCCTGGTTGATAATTTTTTGGCATTTACCTAGATAAAAATCAAGGAAGAGAACGTTAGTTCCCTTCCCTTGATTATTTTGTTGATTACTTTGTGCTTTTAGCTGTTTTCGCAGAGTTTGCTGTTGCTTTTTTAGCTGTCGAGCTCTAGCCGAGCCCCCTTTTCCCTTGGAGTTTCTGCCCTCATTCCGGGGAGACTCCCAACTTTTTAATCTTTCTGCCATACCTTGATTTCCCGTAACTACATTTATAATACATGACCAGTTAGGGTAATGTCAAGAGGATCGCCAATATTTCAGATTTAAGCGATTTCATCAGGATTAATCCCAATTCCTCTGAGGTATGCTGCTAGTTTTTCTTTGGCTTGACGCTCTTGCTCTCTACCAAGACGTTCCCGTTCGTTTTTTTCTCTCTCAGTCAAATATCGATTCCCTTCCCGATCGTACCAGAATAACCAGTTTCTTTCCCAGTTGGCATAGTTATAAGATTCACTGCCAATTCCTAAGCCAATTTCTGGCATCCATATCGGATTTCCACTAACTAATTCATATTGCTGATTAACTAATTTATAAATTTCTAACTCCTGTCGATTTTTATGCCTACCTCTACTGCCAGCAAAGGAATTGTAAACCACATAATAGAGAACTCCTAGCTGTTGATAAGTTTGTAATTTATCCTGATATTCACTGTTGTATTTATGGGAAACTATTTCTAATGTCAGGATTGGTACGACATCATTTTCTTGCCAAATTAAATAGCTCAAACGACCGCGATCGCCTGTATTTCTGGATACTCCTAATGCCAGAAAACCATTGGGGACAATCGCCAGTTGTTCCGATTCGTAATAAACTGCCATATCTACGGCAAAGAACCAATCATCGCGATCGCGCCAAATATCTAGTAACATTGACAACAGAAGATTAGGAATTAAATTTTGTAGCTCGTTGTCCACAGGAGTATCATCAGAGTGAGGCAGTTCTTCAGCAGTGATTAATCTATGTTCTGATATTTTTACCATTAATTATACCTCTTTTAACTATTTTGATTAGATGATAGACTAATCCTTTCTGCCAATAGAAAATTATTCAGGGCGGTTAAACTATGTCATCAGGATTAATCCCAATTCCTCTGAGGTATGCCGCTAGTTTTTCTTTAGCTTCACGTTCCTGTTCTTTTAGCTGACGCTCTTGCTCTCTACCAAGACGTTCCCGTTCGTTTTTTTCTCTCTCAGTCAAATACCGATTCCCTTCCCGATCGTACCAGAATAACCAGTTTCTTTCCCAGTTGGCATAGTTATAAGATTCACTGCCAATTCCTAAGCCAATTTCTGGCATCCATATCGGATTTCCACTAACTAATTCATATTGCTGATTAACTAATTTATAAATTTCTAACTCCTGTCGATTTTTATGCCTACCTCTACTGCCAGCAAAGGAATTGTAAACCACATAATAGAGAATTCCTAGCTGTTGATAAGTTTGTAATTTCTCCTCATATTCACTGTTATATTTATGGGAAACTATTTCTAATACCAGGATTGGTACGACATCATTTTCTTGCCAAATTAAATAGCTCAAACGACCGCGATCGCCTGTATTTCTGGATACTCCTAATGCTAGAAAACCATCGGGGACAATCGCCGATTGTTCTGAGTCGTAATAAACTGCCATATCTACGGCAAAGAACCAATCATCGCGATCGCGCCAAATATCTAGTAACATTGACAGCAGAAGATTAGGAATTAAATTTTGTAGCTCGTTGTCCACAGGAGTATCATCAGAGTGAGGCAGTTCTTCAGCAGTGATTAATCTATGTTCTGATATTTTTACCATGACTTATACACCATTCAACTATCTTTAATTAAATTATAGAAGAGCAATTGCTGTTCTGTGCGAGGAAACTGAAAGTGCGATCGCCAATAGGCAGAGTTGACACAACACGACCGATCCAACTGGTAAACTAGCTTTTGACACTCCCACCCCTGAAGGATGGGATTCTTAAGAGATTTCGCCCTTAATATCCCAGAGGGACAATTGCTTGTACTCTGGGTTCCTGCCCACACGCCGTTTGCCATTAAAAGGCAGCGTATTAACTGGCAAGCGATCGCACAATTCAACCTCAAAGAGACTCAATTGCACTGGTTCCGACGAGTCCCGCCGTACCATTTTTGATTTAATTATTCTAGCAATATTCAATCCGTAGGTTTCTATTGCCTTAACTTTTACATTCCTTGCGGCTTGCAAATTCGCATCATCAATATGTCCACAATTTACCAACATCCTATATGCAAGACAAATACAGGCGCAAGATTACATCAGTAACCCTTATTAGATATCACTTTGTTTGGATTCCGGCTAGACGCAAGAAGGTGTTGGTCGGTGGAGTGGCTGAACGCTTAAAACAATTGTTAACAGATAAGTGTATTGAGCTAGACTGCTCCATTGTGGCGATGGAGATTATGCCAGACCACGTGCATTTGCTGGTTGATGCGCCGCCTAATTTAGCTCCAGATCAAATCATGTTCCGACTAAAAGGATTCACCTCATTTCAACTTCGGAGTGAATATCCGTATCTTAAAAAAATCCCCTCTCTTTGGACTAGAAGTTATTTTTGTGGCACAATCGGTAATGCTTCTGAGGAAACTGTTAAAAAATATATCGAAAATCAAAATACTTGAATGCGACCGCATTCGCAGCGCCTATCCCAACCCCTGAAGGGGTGGGCTTGCGGCGCGGTTAAATTCTGTCATGGCAAGGCTTCCGTTAGCGTAGCCTGCGGGATGCGGAAGTGCGACAAAAAAATCAGTAGAATTTGCTTCCTAAAAAAAATATAAAAAAGACGATCCCGGCAAGCGAATGTCCCCATTGAACGGTAAAATAAAATGCCGATTGTTCTTTTTAACATCGATCGCGGCTTTTAGCTGCCCGTATTTCCCCCGCACCATTGGTGGCGGGTTTGCCCAAGAAAACTTTTATGATTTCCAGTAACGACTTTCGACCAGGTGTTTCGATTGAATGGAATAATGGGGTGTGGAAAGTGGTGGAATTCCTCCACGTCAAACCCGGAAAAGGTTCTGCTTTTGTGCGGACAAAACTAAAAAATGTGCAAACTGGCAACGTAGTAGAACAAACATTCCGGGCCGGGGAAACACTACCTCAAGCTAACCTGGAAAAAATAGCCATGCAGCATACCTATAAAGAGGGCGAACAGTTCGTCTTTATGGATTTGACAAGTTATGAAGAAACGAGTTTGAGTGCTGCCCAAATTGGCGATCGCGTCAAATATTTGATAGAAGGTATGGAGGTTAATGTGATCCGCTGGGGCGAACAAATCCTAGAAGTGGAACTACCGAATACTGTAGTTTTGGAAGTGATACAAGCCGATCCAGGTGTTAAAGGAGATACCGCTACTGGTGGTAGTAAACCCGCAATTGTATCAACTGGAGCGCAGGTTATGGTACCACTATTTATTTCTGCTGGAGAACGGATTAAGATAGATACTCGTAGTGATAGCTACCTTGGTCGCGAATAAAAGCAATACTTAAAGGTTTTGAGTTGTGAGTTTTGAGTTGTAAATTTAGAGATTAACTCAAAACTCAGCACTCGAAATTCTTTACTAAAAAAAGTCAATTCGGCAATTTCTATTTACCCAATTTACTGATTAACCTACTGTGCAACTAGATTTAAACCAGCTTTGTGAATTACTAAAAGTTTTAGATTCTACTGGGATTTCGGAACTTAGCTTAAAAAGTGGGGATTTTGAACTGACGGTAAGTAAAGGTGCGCGGCCAATTCCTGTGGCGGTGACACCTGGTAATGATGCTTTAGGAAATGCGATCGCATCCTCTAATTTAACAAATCCGGGGGCTGTTGATTTGGTGTCCAGTTCTGGCTTAGCATTGGCGAATGTTCCCTTAACTTCTAGTGATGCGATCGCGAGAAATGCCACCCAGACTACTGTAACAGGGGGGCGATCGATGGTCGTGCCTCCGCCAGCAGAACCGAAATGGGTTGAGGTAATTTCCCCAATGGTAGGAACTTTTTACCGCGCTCCTGGCCCCGACGAACCCCCATTTGTACAAGTAGGCGATCGCGTGAAAATTGGTCAAACTGTCTGTATTATTGAGGCAATGAAACTAATGAATGAAATTGAAGCTGAGGTCGCAGGTACAGTAGTAGAAATTTTACGCCAAAATGCCGAACCTCTCGAATATGGTCAACCATTAATGCGGATTAATCCCGATTAAAGCGGTTGCTATATATGGTGGGCGAATGCCATTCGCCCCTACTAAATCTGGAGGCACTGCGTAAGTCATGTTAAAATTAAAACTATCTCAAAAAGTAGAGTAAAGAAGAAAAATCTATGAGTATAGAACAGTGGGATGACGCTCGCTTAGATCGTTTAGCTAATACAGTAGAGCGTGTTGGCGATCGCATAGATGGTCTAGCTATTCGGCTAGATACTATGGTAGATCGCATGAATGCTTTCGATATTCGCATGGACGCTTTAGGTGCTAAACTAGAAATCACGGCTAATATCGCCGAGAGTAATGCGCGGGTGATTCAAGCATTAGCAAATGTGGCAGCGGAATCCAGAGAGGAACGACAACAATTATTTGAGAGAATGGCAGAACAACAAGACGAGATTCGAGGCCTCCAAACTGAAAATCGTCGGACGCTTGATATTCTATTAAATCAACGGAATCAAGGCGATAATCCTACTAATTAATAATGAGTGATGTCGGCGATGCCTGCGGCTGGTTACGCCTACACGCTTTAGGAAAGGAAGGGCGATCGCCGCGATCGATTGGGGCATTACATTACAAGCCATAGAAGCAATACTAGAAAAACTAGCAGATGTAGGAATTCGCGCCCATCAATTACTATCATGCCTAATCCCGATACAAAATGGTTAACTAAACCGCTTCTATCGGTAAATCTAGGTATTTTCTCAACTGCCACAAACCAAAGCATATAAATACGACTTACGCAACTGGTATACAAGCCTAAAAGTGTCACCATTACCTGCTATCACCCCCTATGACTCTCCCCCTCTTTTTCATTCATTATGAGGTAATTAGCAGCTTATGTTAAAAATTATTTTAATTCAGTATTTAGTTAAAGAAGAGGTTAGAGTTCTAAGTGGGTTGTTTATCCACAACACGCATAATTCAGGGTATAAAGAGTAGGAGACGATAAGTAATGCAAAATCTTCCTATCCCGCATTTTGAACGTCAATAGGTTATTCTGTTGGAGGGTATTATCAAGCAGATAATCCGTTAATTGCTGTTTTCTATAACAGATTTGCGGCATTACGATGATACCCGTCCATCAAACTCCGATGAAAACAAGAGGAGAGTTTTATGTCCAATATTGAACAACCGATCGCGTTTTCGGAAAAATATCTGAAAACTACATGGGTGACAGAAGTTTGCGACTATTATGTGGGAAACCGCACAATAGTTGTCAATCTCGGCAATCAAAAAGCCCATATAGCTGAAAATCCCGAAAAGTATTTGCTGCCTCGGACATCAACAATTCTCAAAGATATAACCATTACAGATGGTGACTCTTTGCTGCTAATCGAAATTGCAGGAGATGAAACCAATATTGGCGGAATAGTCTTAGAGCCTATGCTATGGAATCTATTCGGAAACATCGCCGATTTTCCGAAAGATGTCCCATTGTATAAATCTACCCAATATGACTTAGGAATCGTCCAATTCGATCCCTACTTTGTCACAGGACTATGCGATCGACCCGAAGACAGTAACATCAAAGAATACCAACTGAAAGTAAATTGGTGGTTTGCCCCAGCTAAAACCAATTGCGCCATCCACATCCAACACATGGTACCGGATTTCCTAGAAGTGCATACTCAGATATACGGTATCGGCAGAATGCAAAAATTTCATGCCAATGACTTCGATACCCTCTACGAAGATGTAATTCTGAGTCCAGGGATGACTCATATTCCCTTTGCTAGTGTAAACGAAGATGGCGGATTTATTTATCCCTGGCATCAGTATTATTCTGATACTGACTGCATTTGGATGGCAAATGAATTTCATCCACTCTAATTAGATTTGGACAAGTCTAATAGCGAGTGAAACTGAACGACAACAGATCGAGAAAGATAGAATTTTCTACTACCCAAGGATAGTTATGTCGAACCAAATTTTTTCAGAAAAGGATGCCTACAGATTTCTCAAAGTAGAAGAGTATTTCGGCAGGTATAAAGATTGGGAAAAGCTGGGAGCAGTCCAAAGCCATGATTACAATCGGGATACCAAAACTCTCACACTTAATTTTTGGAATACCATTGATTCTAAGCCATGCAGTATGCTCGTGCAGTTTCCCCAAAAGGATACTTTCCGGTTGCGCTTCAATCCCGCAAAAACTCCCCAGGATTATGCAAAAGAAAATAGTTGTTCCGTAGTCGGTGACAAATTTGAAGAGTTGACAAGACTCCTCGACAAACAAGAACACTTTGAAATAGTTGTTGATGAAAGCGAACAAAAAGTAGTCAAACTATTGACCAAGAATAATCTTAACGATCAAATTTCTGAAATGAAAGTGGTTGTTAAATATGACCCATTTTCAATTACAGTTTCTATGTTTTCGCCAACAAATGAAGAATATGTTGTTTGGCAGACAGCAGATATTCCGATGGCTTATACCCATAACGGAGATTACGTAGACATTAATGGCAGAAAAGAGAAAGAGTATTCCATTATCCAAGCAGTGAAAAAGCCCGCCAACGCCAAATATGTTGGGTTTGGCGAACAAGGAGGACAATCTCTGAGCAAAAATACCGCACAAATTAACTATTTCAACTTCGATAATATGCGGTATCGGCAGATATACGATCGCGGCCCATTAGATCCCCGCGAACCCATGTATCACTCAGAACCCTTCTTTTACGAGTTTTACGGTGTCACCACCCAAGATAGCGTCAACGCCATCTTCATTGATAATACCGGTCAAGTCTTTATTGACATCGGTTATATCAACTCCAGTCGCTATATGTTCGGCACTCGCTTTGGCGATCTTGACTTTTATTTCTTTATCGGTCATCACCCCTCCAACATCCTTGACAGTTATACAGACATTGTTGGCCGGCCCCGCTTGAAACCCCGTTACTGCTTGGGATATCACCAGGGTTGTTATGGATACGAACGTCAAGACATCGTTCAATGGGCAGTTAAAAAGTATCGGGACTACAAAATTCCCCTAGATGGTATGCACGTTGATGTCGATATCCAGAAGGACTACCAAACCTTCACCATTGATACCGATAAGGAGAAGAATAAGTTCCCCGATCCCTACAAAATGTTTCACGAGTTAAAAAAAGAAGGCGTGAAATGCAGCACAAACATTACCCCAGTTATTAGCAGCTTAGATCCGAATTATTCGACTTACGCTGAAGCCAAAGAAAAAGGGTATTTCGTACTAGACAAGCGCCAAAATCCCGACGGTCCTGACAGCAAAAATTACCAACTTTACGGTAGCGGCCATGAATTTTCTCCCAATAATGGATGGGTTGAAGGTTTCAATAGTGGAAATCCCTATATTGGTGGAGTGTACTACGGCAACGATGCCGCCGGCCGCGAATTAGGAACTCCCGGTCATTACGCGGATCTCGGTCGGGAAGACGTGCGTCAATGGTGGGGAACTCAATATAAATACCTCTATTCGATGGGGTTAGAAATGGTTTGGCAGGATATGACTACACCTGCTATCCGCGATTATCGTGGAGATATGAAGGGCTTTCCTTTTCGCTTGTTGCTGACGGATGATTCTATGTCTGAAGCCCAGCCTAAATTAACCCCAGCGATTAAGATATGGAACTTGTACTCGTACAATCTCCACAAAGCCACATACCAGGGACTCAACGCTCTGGACAAACTTAACGATCCTAAATACCCTAACTTGAGCGAAAGAAAGAACAAGCGGAACTTCATCATCGGACGGGGAAGTTTCAGTGGAGCCCACCGGTATGCAGGATTGTGGAATGGAGATAACTCTTCAGACTGGGATTTTCTGAAGATGAACGTATCCCAAGTGCTTTCGCTTGGTATGTGCGGATTAGCAATCAACGGTCAGGACATTGGGGGCTTTGAAGCATCAGTCCAGGATGAAGGGAAATGGGCAAGTCCAGAGTTACTAATTCGCTGGACTGCGGCGGGTGCTTTCTTGCCTTGGTTCCGAAATCATTATGTCCGCAAAGGGCGTAAAGAGTTTCAAGAACCGTTTATGTATGTGGAATGGTTTAACCAATATAAGGGTGGTAAGTTGCCGGAGCCGCAAAACTTATACCGGATGGTACTGCCGATTTGCAAGCACTACATTGAACTGCGCTATCGCCTCTTGCAGTTGTTCTACGATGCGATGTTTGAGAATACGCTCTATGGACTGCCGATATCCAGACCGCTGTTTATTAACGATCCTCAAGACCAATCGCTTTACAATGACAAGGAAGGTTTCTTAGACAATGAGTTTTTTGTAGGTAAGGATCTTTTGATTGCTCCTGTTTTAGATCCCCAGGAACCCCAATCATTTGATAAAAACTACGGTAAGCGGGATGTTTATGTCCCAGCAGGTAGTGATTGGTATTGTTTTATGGACAATACTATGCCTCTTGGTTATGCAACTGAAGGTGGTACAACTATCCGAGATTTTGATGCTAGTCTTCATCTGGAAGGCAATCACATTAGCTTTATTGTGCCGATGTATGTGCGGGCGGGTGCAATTATTCCCACGATCGAATTGGAACAATATGTAGGAGAACTGAATAATCAGGGTAAGCCTAATCCGATTACTCTGAATGTTTATCCGGGTAAGAAGGGTGAATATACCATGTATTTGGATGATGGTGTGAGCCGTTCTTCTTCTCCTAAGTTGCCGGAGCCTGGCTGGGATGAAGAGGCTAATGATGAATATCGCAAGACTTTGATTACTCACTCCTATAGTCAGTACAGTGAAAAGATTCGGGAGATTAAAGTGGAGCGCCTCCATGATGGATATACTCCGAAGTTTGAAACTTATTTCTTTGTGGCGATATTGCACGATCCATCTGAAACTAAAGGTAGTTCAGGTTGTTTGAAGAGTGTCAAGGTGGCTGGACAAGAGCTTCAACAGGTTCAATCTAATGATTATCTGCATGGCTCTGCTCATAATGCTTGGTATTACAACGATAGTATCAACATTAGTTTTATCAAGGTGTTTGATAATAGTTCAAGTATCACGATCGCGGCAGAATATTTCTAATGCCTGGTTTGTAGTAAGCGCTTTAGCGCTAAAGCGCTTACTACAAACAAGGGAATTATTTAATTTCTGTTCCTAAGTGATTTAATCATTGAGATAGAATGAGTTTGGTAGCCAAGTTTTTGATAAAGATTGACTGCGGGTTTATTACTAAGAAATACTTGTAAACCTATTTGTCGATCGCCTCTTTCTCTAGCCCAATTCTCAGCACAATTAACTAAAGCCGAACCGATACCTCGCTGTCGATGTTCTGGATCTACATATAGCAGAAAAATATGAGCATGGCGATCGCCACTAATTTGATCGATCGCATTTCCCAACCATAAACAACCTACTTTGTGAGAATGAAATGAAGAAAAGGATGCAGGAATAGGAAAATCTCCCCCCAGTTCTGCCTTTTCCCGCTCCCATTCTACCCACCAAAGGGGGGTTTGATTGGAGAAATATTGCTCAACCATTAAAGCCAAATGACTTAATGGTTGATCCGGGTAAAGTTCTTGGTAAGTTTTATGTAAAAAATTCAACAATTTTGCGCGATCGAGTCCCGAACCGCTACATAATTGATAACCCCGAATTAACTCAATAGATACCATAGAAATTAATTCGCGATCGCGATCGATTCCGCACTTTTTACCATCTCAGACGGGAATGTTTGAGCGTGCTGATTTGCAGGAATAACTTCTTCAATGGGAGCCGGTGCGGCCATATCATCTGGCAAAAAAATCCGAGCGCTAACTGCGGCGAGGGCGACCAAAAATATGATAACTGCGATTAACGGGGCGACGTATTGACGAATGAAAGTCATAGATGTAAAGTTTTTGGGTTTTTACTCGCGATCGCAAAGACCGTAAGTTGAAGATAACATTTTACAGTCATTAAGGTAGGTCTAGCGGTTATAGCCAATCTCAACAATATAATTTAGGCGATCGCACTTTGCAAATTTTCCCACTTTGTTGTAAACTGAAACCATAACAACTAATAACTACTTCATAACGTATGTTGTTGCGTACAAGTGCTATCTACAGCACCCCAGTCGCAACAGCATACTTTTTCTGAAACCCTAAATCTACAAAAATATAGCAACTACCAAAACATTTACAATATTCCCTCTTCCCTCTTCCCTCTTCCCTGCTTCCCTGCTTCCTTCTTCCTTCTTCCCTCTTCCTTCTTTCCTATTCCCTGCTTCCTTCTTCCCTCTTCCCTCTTCCTTCTTCCTTCTTCCTTCTTCCTTCTTCCTTCTTCAATATGAGTCCTGAACCATTTATCTACGAAGCTCTAGCTAAAATCATCGCGTATCAGGATGACAAACCTGAATTTGAAGACCAAGTTAAAACTTTTCTCGAAAACAATCGCTACTACATAGACCAAGTATTCGACGACCCCGAAACCGGTCTTCATGCCATCGGACTTGCTTCCATTGATGCAGAAACATCCCCAGTTTTAATCTTTCGCGGCACAGACTTTATCGAAGATGATGCTGCTTTTTCTGACTCTCGCGGCATTGGTTATTTACAAATTGATAAAAATACAGAATCTTTGAGAGGGTGGATGAGGCAAATAGCTGAAGATACCTTTAAAAATCCTAAACATTTACGACCAGATATTATCGGCCACGCAATGGGTGGCGCTTTAGCTCAAATTGCCGCCGCTCAATTTACCTCTGATATTGGCGATAACATCTTTACATTTAATTCTCCTGCTATATCCACTGTAATTGCTAATAATTTTAGAGCCAATCTTAGAGGACGTAGCAAAAATGTCAGACACTACATAGTCAGCGGAGACATAGTTAGCCTTTTTGGAGAATCATACCTCACTGGCAGAGTTTTTCTCCAAAGCTTTAACGATCTCAATATTAACCCATTAATTGCCCTTAATAAAAATCGCGCAGACAACCTTTTAAGCAATCCTCCCACTGGTTTTGTCGAGAGACAAATTTCCACTGAACAATTGAGTGACCCTACTTTTACTTACACCAACGACTCAGATTTTAGAGAGTTTCAAACAGCCCTTTCTTCGATCAGACCAGATTTATCAGAAGCATTAAACACCAGAGAAAATGCCGAATTATTGAGAACTACGGGTAATTTCTCATTTTCAGGACTATTACAAGAAATTCAAATTGCTCTCGCACCTTCTCAAGCTAATTATTTAGTTGGTGACAACAACAACAATTCTGCTAGTGCCGGCGGTGGCGATGATACCTTAATTGGTGGCGGTGGTAATGATACCCTGAGCGCCAATCAAGGCAATGATAGTATTGATGGTGGAAATGGTACTGATTCTCTTTACGGTGGCAGAGGAATTGATACGATTAATGGTGGCGAAGGGGCTGATTTTATCAGCGGTGATGCCGGCAGTGATATTATAATTGGTGGGGGCGGACAGGATAGATTTGTATTAGCACCGTTGGCGGGAGTTGATACTATTGTGGATTTTCAAGATAGTGAAGATATTTTTGTTTTAAGTGGTGGTTTTACCTTTGCTCAACTGAAGATTGTTTCGGGGAATAATGGGGCTTTAATTACTGTGACTAAGACTGGAGAAGTGTTGGCTTTTGTGGAAGGAGTGGTAGCAAGCGCTTTAAGTTCCAGGGATTTTATTACGCTATAACTTAGATTAAGTCGCACGGTGCGGGAATTTCGCCTGAAAGCTAACGCTTCGATTGTTCAGCTTAACAGCGCTAAGCTGATATGCAGTTAAATCGAATAATTTAGCGCCTGAACCCCTTTACTGACTTAGATCATCGTTTCAAATTAAATACATCACAGCTTATTACTTTTAACATTTGGAATGTTAATAATCGTGTACTTAGATCAACATTCTTGAGTCTCTGTGGGGATATTTCCTTGTTATTTGGTGGCAGCGACAGGTATTGTGTTGACAATTTTGGGTGTGCGTGCTTTAATGGGGTATCTGCTGACTGCGTGATAAACCCCTGATGTGTTATGGTATTGAGTTATTAGTTGAGATTATATAGCAATCCAAAATTTTTTACTTTGCCACCCAAAGGTTCTTAAAATGCAACAGTTTCCAACAAGTAATTCCCCTAAAACAAATAGTAAGACAATTCAAGCTCTTAAAATTTTGGAAAAAACGAACGAGCGAGTTAACAGCATTTTAAAAGACCTTAATACTGCCAAAGAAAGCACCTGAAATTAATATAAGCGCATTTGATTTACCAACGGATATCGCGAATCTTATGTCTCAGGATTAAAAATTTATATAAACTTTTTGTTTTTATAAAAATGGTAATGTTTAAAAAATATGAAGACGACAGACATACTATATTTCATGGCGATGCTCTGCATATTTTATCTGGTGAAATTCCCTCTAATTCTGTAGATATTGCTTTTATCGATCCTCCCTACAACATAGGAAAACGTTTTTCAAATTTCTACGACAAATGGGAGTCTGAAGA
>MBRE01000092.1 GCA_001698425.1 Oscillatoriales cyanobacterium USR001
TGAGGGTGCGGAATGTGGGTTATGTGCCTTAGATGATCCAAAAAGCACCCCATCCGGCACAATTACTGCCGCCCGTCCCCCTGGTTTCAGCAATCTTAAAAACAGAGCCAAAAATAGTAATTCAGTCTTCTTGGTTTTGACGATCGCTTGCAAGTCCTTAGCCGTGTTCTCATGGTCCAACGAACCAGCAAAAGGCGGATTAGCCAGGACAAGGCTATAAGATTCTTCATCAGCAGAATGTTCCTGTGCCAGCGAATCCTGATAGCGCACATCCGGGTTTTCTACCCCATGCAAAAGCATATTCATACTGCCAATCCGCAGCATGGTATTGTCAAAATCGAACCCGTGAAACATCTGATGGTGAAAATGTTGCTTCATCTTGGCATCGCGCAAAATTTCCGGGTGATGCGATCGTAGATATTCATTAGCAGCTACCAGAAAACCGCAAGTCCCACTCGCTGGATCGCAAATCACATCGCCGGGGCTGGGTGCAGTCAGTTCCACCATCAACTGAATAATGTGGCGCGGCGTGCGAAACTGTCCGTTTTGTCCAGCCGAGGCAATCTTGCCCAACATATATTCATAAAGGTCGCCTTTAGTGTCCCTGTCTTCCATCGGTACACCATCCAGCAAATCCACCACTTTAGAAAGCAGGGCCGGTGTCGGAATTGTGAAGCGGGCATCCTTCATGTGGTGCGCGTAAGTCGAATCATCCCCCCCCAAAGTCCGCAGGAAAGGGAAAACATGATCGTTGACGACCTCAAACATCTCCTTCGGTGCAAAATGCTTGAACCTCGACCAACGCAAATCATCATAGGAACGTTTTTTGATATCTAGCCCCTCTGGGAAAATCCGGCGTTCCATTGGGCGCTTGAGCCGATTAGCTTTGTTTTCTTCCAGAGTATGTAAATCGTCGAGACGACGCAGAAACAGCAGATAAGTAATCTGCTCGATGACTTCGAGGGGATTGGAGATACCACCAGACCAGAAGGAATCCCAGATTTTATCTATTTGACTTTTAATTTCCCCAGATATCATTTGCGCTTTCTTGTCCCATAGATAATTCAAAAAATTTGGGCGATTATCAGTAACGATCGCATCTTCGGCAACTCTAAACTCTTATGCTTCGATTCCGCAGAGCGATTTTTCCATTATCCAGAAATGTTTGAGGCTATCTCCCTTCAATTGAACAACTCCTGTGAAAATTAGGTCAGTTGCTTTTTCCCACATAATTTTTGAGACAATGGTTTTGATATAGATTTTACCACAGTTTTTGACAGTATTTAGGATTTGGGTAGTTTGAGTCTGTTATAAAAACGGTTAAGTAAGAATATCATCAATCAGTGAAAGTTTCTGCTGTAAAGATTGGCGCAATTGTACAAGTTGCTCTGGATTAGCAGAAGCCATCACCGTTGGTGATAATTTCTCTATACCTCTGACAACGGCTGTTACTTGTTTCGATGCCTTAGATTCCTTAGATTCACCTGATTTCAGGTATTTAGCTTTAATTTGACCTATCAATTCACGAGTCTTGGCTACCGATAAATCTTGCTCAATGACTTGATTCGTTGCTTCAATCCTCACCTTCGTGGCCTGACGTTCAGAAATCTTTAAAGTTTTTGCAGATAAAACCATCAGTGCTAAAGCGTGTGCTCCTTTTAAACCTGATCGAATTGCTGCTTTTAAATCCTTGGGCATGGACAACATCGGCATCAAATTAGCCTTTACCGAAGCCGGATTTAAAGCTAAATCTAATAAAGCTAACAGCAATTTTTCCTCTGTTTCACTCACTCCTAAATGTTTAACTCCCTGGTGCTGTTCCTCTGTCACAGCCGTTACTAAGGCCGTCAGTTGATTAACTAATCCTGAACGTTCCAATCGCCTTAATACTGTTGATAGCACGGTCGGAATTTCTACAGCTTCAATTCCCGTATTTGCCGCAATTTCTTTGACAATTGCCTCAGCTTTATCCAAGGAGTTAAGGTCTTCATGGTGGATGAAGGTTAATAATGCTTTACGGTGCAAATCCGGGGGCATAGGCGCACTAACCGCCCGTAGCGTTTTCCACCCTAAGATTTTGGCAGCTTCAAAGCGGCGCTGTCCATCCCAGAGGAGATAACGCTCGCCCTGGGCAATAACTATTACTGGTGCAATTTGCCCGTCTTTTTCCATACTGTGTGCCAAAGTTTGGATACTTTCTGGGGTAATGGTTTGTCGAGGTTGATAGGGGTTTGGGTCAATCTGTTCCACAGCAATCTCTTGTTCGCCTGACTGTGCTAAAAGTTGCGATCGCAAAGTAGCAATTTGTTGCTCCAATTCTGGAGACTGAGACACTCGCAGCTTCTCTACTTCTGCTTGCAATTCGGTAATGCGCTCGGCTTGCTCGGTGGCTTGATAAGCACCGGAGAAGCGATCGCTAATTTTAGGAAGCTTTGCCATTATGTTTTTCCTGGGCTAAGGTAACAATATCATTGACAATGGCTGTGAAATCTTTACACGCTGGATGAGCAGGGCGATATTTGGACAAAGGTAAGCCGTTGGCGCTACAGTTCTTAAACTCGGCTGAATCTCGAATCTGTGGGTACAATTTCACCTTTAATTTGGCTGCAATTTCCGGGAGTTCTTCCAAATACTGTCGGTGAATGGCTCGGCTTTTGTCGTACAAGCTGGGTACTAATCCCAAAATAGGCGGACGCGGTTCTAACATTAAATCTTCAGCCGTGCCGATTAGCCATTGCACTAAGTCTGCTACTCCTGACACGGATTTCATCTCTAGTTGGATGGGAACTAACAATCCTGTGCTGGCGGCGATGGCATTCTCGCAGATAATTCCTAGCGTCGCGGGGCAATCCAGAATTATTACATCGTGAGGGAGGGGATGGGCTTTCAATCTGTCTGCTAAAACATATTCTCCGCGTCTGCGAATCACTAGGTCGCTGGCTAGTTGTGCCATACTCGGATGCCCTTGGCACACTTCGATGTTAGGGTTATCCCAAGCGGATAGTAGTGGCCAGTTGCCATCAAAGTCTTTTCCTAGCACTTGAATGATGCTGTTTTCTGGGTTGGCAGCAGGTAAGCCACAAAATACATCTAAGGAGCGCTGGGGGTCTAAGTCTATTAAAGCTATTTTCATTCCTCGCTGGCTGAGGAATTGAGCTAAATGCACGGCTAGGGTGGTTTTGCCTACGCCTCCTGCATTTGCTAATATTCCTATAACAATTTTCTGTTTACGCATATTCATTCAATGGCTGTCGGATTTTAATATACGACGAAGTGGGGGATTTTAGTAAAAGTCTAGGATGTTAACTGTGGAATTTTGATATACGACGAAGTGGGTGAGTTGAGTAAACGGCCTGGGTTGTTGATTGTGGAATTTTGATATACGACGAAGTGGGTGATTTCAGTAAAAGCTCTGGGATGTTAACTGTGGAATTTTGATATACGACAAAGTGGTGATTTCAGTAAAAGTCTGGGATGTTGGCTGTGGAATTTTGATATCCGACGAAGTTGGTGATTTCAGTAAACGGTTTGAATATAGCTTTAAGCTAAAATAGGATGATGATTAAGCAATCATGTAGTATCTTGGCTCTATGGTTTATACCTCTCCAACTGACATATCCCAATTACAGCGATCGCTTCCAGAAAATCGTGTGTCTTTTCCTGTCGATTGGGACGGTTATCTAACAATCCGTACAATCTTAGGTGAAAATCGCTCGGTTCATCTGACCTACTACAACGGCATTCTGGAGATTATGACTCCATTAGAAGCACACGAAAATTCCAGTGGGTTAATTGGGCAATTTATTGAGATTTTGACTGAAGAGTTAAATCTCAACATCAAAAGCATGGAATCAACCACCCTCGATCGCCCTGGACTAAAAGCGGGGGCTGAACCCGATCAGGGATATTATATTGCCAATGAACCTCTGGTGCGAGGTAAAACCGTCGATCTCAACGTCGATCCACCGCCGGATTTGGTCGTAGAAGTTGACATCACCCACACTGATATCAACAAGAATTTGCTTTACGCACAGTTAAGAGTGCCTGAATTTTGGCGCTATAACGGCAAAATTCTCAAGATTTATAATTTCCAAAATGGTGAATATCAAGAGGTCCAAAGCAGTCCAACTTTTCCCGGTGTTCCCAAAGAGAAACTTTATGAGTTTTTGCATAATTGTGCCCAGCAAGGAGAAACCCAGGCTAAGCGAGATTTGAGGGTGTGGATTCGTCAGAAACAAAGTTAAATTCGATGCGCGAGATATCCCCGCAATAACAAGCTTCCTAAATCATCCGGGTGGGCACTGGCTCCCATCTCAACCAAATTCTGAACGAGTGGCGGATTTTCCCAAAGTTTCCAATTATTCCTGAGCCACAATCCCAATGTAAAGTGATAATCCCAAATAGAATCCTCCAGCAATTTGAGTTTCAACGCCACTGGTAGCATTTTGTCCAACTCGGTAATTACTTCTTCTAAGTTGGTAGGAATATAAACCCCTGTGGGTGAGTTGGAGTCGGGACTGGCGTTACTTCGATAACTTCTGTTGGTTTCATCATCATTTTCCTCAATCGCACTTTATAGATTTTCAGAACAGAGATAATCGGCTCGTAGTAAAGCTTAACATGGTATGCTACCCGCGCTCTTAGAGTTGAGATTGCATCGACGGGGCTAAACTTAAGTTTATTGAACAATTTTTCTCTTCAGGCTTTATCAACAAATAACGCGATCGCCTCATAAGATTTATTAACTAAAATCCCTAGCTTTTTTTAAATGGCTAGGGATTTATTGTTTCCATTAATTTGACTTCCTAAGAAGTCGAAAGTTTTAGATTATCTAAAAGATCGTGAAACTAAAGGAGAAATGTTTCCATTAATTTGACTTCCTAAGAAGTCGAAAGTTCCTGAAGGGGTGTCCATGGGTCCTGAAACATTTGTTTCCATTAATTTGACTTCCTAAGAAGTCGAAAGGCGCTATGGCAGGGTGGTTTGCCTCAGAAGTCCGTGTTTCCATTAATTTGACTTCCTAAGAAGTCGAAAGCTTTAATCCTGGGGGAACAGTTCCCCCACGCAACTGTTTCCATTAATTTGACTTCCTAAGAAGTCGAAAGGCCAGTCTCTAGGAGCCTTGCCCCAAGCTCATTCTACAGCACTTTTTCGTGAGGGTCAAGTTTTCTTGTCAATAAAAGCAGGATATTCTCAATAAGTTAGAAATCTATGGTAAAATAAGGCTTTGAAACCCTTACCAAAAAAGGATTTCGTGGGGGGTAACGATAGAATAAGGGTTTCAGAGATTGCCTACCCCCCACGAAAAAGGCAAATTGGGAAATTGACTCTGCTCGATTCGGAGCAAAAGCCTAGCCAATCTTTCAGTCAAACACTTATTGGCTGTTTTTCAAATTAACAAACCTAAGCAAAAACCGCTGGCGATTTCACCAACGGCTTTTACTTTAGGAATTACCTAAATGTAGATGTTTCCATTAATTCGACTTCTAAGAAGCCATACTAATACAGTAATTGACCAGCATTTTCCAAGTCAAAATTCGTGGCTTTTTCATTATCGAAAACCTCCAAATCTTCGTAGCGATCGCGATGATTGATTTACCGTAGGCAATTCATAAATTGCCCTATTTTGGTGCTACACTCTTAATGTGAATCAATTCCCTCAATTAAAATTGTTTGCTCTCCTGCATACTCCCAATAAAATCTCAGAGCCATCGAAGCCGCAGAACCCCAAACTTCACCTTTTTTATACCTGTATCGGTGGGTTCTCAAGCTTCTGTATTCAGGCCCTTCTGATGCTATTATTTGAAAAGCTTTATCGTATTGCTTTTGCACTTGGAGGGGAAGCAGTCGCAATTGTTTTCTAACTTTGGGAGTAAAATGTAGCCGAAATTTTACAGCTTCATCGCTCATAAATCCCCCAGGGGAAAAGGGAGAAAATACATCCTCCCGTTTTCCCAATATCAGGAACTTTCCGGCTATCTAAACAATGAAAGCCTCATCATCAATTACAAACTTTGGCTGCACTCCCAGTACCGTTACCTTGCACCGACAGTGTTCAGAAAGAGGATAAAATCGGATTTGGTCTTGTCGTTTGTTCAACAATTTCAACAGCCGTTTTTGCAGTTGTTCTTGCCGTTTTTCATCCAACACGCACTCAAATACCGATTTCTGAACTCGGCAACCACAAGTTTCCAATAATTTAGAAACTTTCACGCGGCGACGGTCATCTACAATGTCATAGCAGATGAGGTAAAACATTACATTTTTGCCAGTATGGGATATTCAGCTTCCAACTCGTTAGTATTCGCAGCAACATCATTTTTGGGGAGTGACCAAACCAAAGGTCGATAATGCTGAACATCTCCCAAAACGCAAGCAATATATTCCCGTACTTGCAATTCCAAACAGTGGCGGTAGCTAACCATTCCTGCCTGGGGATGGCTAACAAAAGTCTGCAATTTGTTTTCCCAATGTTGGATGAAAGTTTTGAGAGCGCGAGGGGAAAGCAAGGCTCCGCTGCCATTTTTAGGGACAATATCTCGCGCAGTAATGATGCGAGATTTGGCTAAGTTGACGGCTAATTCATCTACCAGCATTGGGCGAAATTCTGCCATTAAATCGCAAACAAGAGGTTTTTGGTGCTGACTAGGAACGTGCAAGTGACTGATATCAGCATCCAATCCCAACACTTGCACAAAAGCAGATGTTTGTTGGTGCAAAAGGGTATTTCCCAGATTCAGCATTCGGTTAATTGGGTCAGTTGGTTGTTGTAAATCCCGCCACCGGAAACCTAAGTTCCAAGGTAGTAAAGAGCCGAGAGCCGGATAATAAAAGGTGTCAGAAGTAACATCGTATCCCCGCAATTCGTCGAGGGAATAAGCCATCGGCAAATCATCCATTAACAGGTTAAAAAAAGCGCGATAAACTTCCGGCTCGAAAGCAGAATTGCTGACACGCAATTGCTGGAGTAATACACTTTGATTGTGCATTTTTGCCCAAGTAATGCTTTCAGCAAAAGCGCGGACAAATTCTGGGTCTTTCAGGCGTTTTAATTGCCGAACTCGGTATTTTGCAGGTCGTTTTGACTGTGGTTCGCAGTTGCCTAATTCTTGCCCTTGCTGGCTGATAAAATAGATGGGAATTTGCCGAGATGATGCTAGGTTGACGGCTAGGCGCGATAACTGGCAAAGGCAAAAGAGAATAATCTGAGTAACTTGTTTGACTGGTATGCTTTCACACAATTTCTCTTTGTGCATCACTTGGAAGTGATGATTTTTGACGCTGAGAATTGAACCGGGTTCAGTAATGTATACTGCGGTCATATTTTTGCTATAATGTAAGTGGTACTGTGGGCTAATTGGCGGCGTGAGAGATGTTTATTTGGCTCTCTCTCATGCTTCCTTTAGACCCTGTATTTCTATGTTGTCAGAGGTGTATTTGAGTTCAGATTTGAGTACGAGAGAGATGTATATGAGTTCGTATATGACTTGTCTATAGCAGTTTTCAGATAGACGAGGTACATCTGCTAATGGCTGATTTAATAAATGCTATAGTAGCGGCAAAGTCATCTAAGGCCTCAAATTCTCAAGCTTCGCGATCGCGAATAATTCGACTTTTGACCTCGTTGGGAAGTCTGCTATCGTTTAAAATTTCGTCGAGCAGCGGCGAGTTTTTACCGGAATCATTCGCGATCGCCACAGCAACAGCACACTGATTCGCTACTGGCATCAGAGAATTGTTAGCGATCAAGTCTTCTCTGACAATAGAAGCCAAAAACTCGGAATCAAATTTAGCAATTTTAGTCAGCAAACCTGTAACAACTAATTTATCTACTTTGCGGCTAATGTCTGTAATTCGTAGTAATGTGCGGGTACAAATACCAATCTGAGACATAAATTCTCTCTGTTCTAAGAGAGCTATTTGATTAAAAGTAATCAGCGCTGAAGCTGCTCCCATGTTAATTGTATCTTGATGGGAACTTTTAATAATTCTATGGGTTAAATCAAAGGTGGCTTTAGCTAAATCTGGGTCAAGCATTTTTACCCCGGTCGGATGATTCCAAATCGCTGTTTCTATCAACTTGTACAAAAGTTGTATTACTTCGGGAGCCAAATCTTTTTCTAAAGTTGCAAAAACAGCTAGTATTTCTGATGAGGCAACAGTCTGGGAATTGACTTTGGCGATGAAAGCTTTTAAACAGTTCTGACGCACACCAACAAAGGACGACTTAGCAAAGATTGGTAGCAATTGTTGTAGCTCAATGGGCTTTTTCTGTTCAGCAAGGGTCAATACGAATGCCGAGGCATCGAGGGCGACAT
The DNA here is from genome assembly GCA_001698425.1 of Oscillatoriales cyanobacterium USR001. Taxonomy (GTDB): domain Bacteria; phylum Cyanobacteriota; class Cyanobacteriia; order Cyanobacteriales; family Microcoleaceae; genus Kamptonema. Next base: position 8,319 of record MBRE01000092.1, read on the forward strand.
CTCGTGACGGATCTAAACAGAGTTTTGCTAGTTCAGAAATAGCTATCAGGGAGTTATTTATTGCTTGCTGGTAGTGTAATCTGACTAAAGCCGATCGCACTTCTTTTGAGCCAACATTTTGTTGTAAGTAAGATTCGAGTTGAGGAGGAACGTTATTCAGTTTTTTAAGGATTTGAGCTTTTTGTTTTGCTTGCAGAGTAGGAAGCAATTGTTCAAGAATCTCTCCCAAAAGTTGCTGTACCAATAGATTGCTTGCCAGAGTATCGATCGCTCGCATAAATTCTACGGGAGATTGAGCGATCGCCGGAACAATCCACTCAACTAAAGCTAATTCTAATTCGCTAGTGAGAGGATACGAACTATTAGCAGCACTGGCTAGTTCTCTAAATAATAAAGTAAGAGTTGATGCCCGATTTTCTGGGATAGTTTCTATAGGTATTTTTAATAAAATAGCAGCAGTTTTAGAAGTAGCACCGCTATGAACTGCTGACGAAATAGCAGCAATGTTGCGGCGTGTTAAATCCCCCATATCACTTGGCCAACTCTCACTTAATGTACTTCTTAAAATTGCTTCTAATAAGGCTGAATCTGATGCAGCGGCGCGACCGACTGCACCAGCCGCTACAGCCGTCCAGTATTTATCTAGTGGGGCGTGGAGTGCTTCAAGCCAAGTAGTTCCAAAAGCCGTGTCCCCCGTAGTCAGCAAGTTGGGCAACAAACGACTAAGAAGTTCTGTAGCGTTTTCTTGTTCTTTGAATTGTTCTGAAATAGGTTGAGAGATAATTGTTAGTAAAAGTTCTCGCTGTACAGTTGTAGGTACTCCTGGTTTTAAGTAAAGTTCAATGACAGTAGATCGAACATTTCCGCCGAACAGAAAGTAATATTTTTTCAGACTTTCTAAGATTTCTAATTCAATTCCCTCGTTCCGTTTTTTAACATAATTTTCATAAAAAGCACCGATAAACTTGCCCCAAATATGATAGTGTTCTTGTCGGTTATTTTCTCTGGTTGCTGATGGTCGATTAGCGATCGCTTCTAGGGAACGCTCAAACCGGGAACTTTTAGCAGGTAATCGTCCTAGTAATTCGGCGGCTGTTTCGGCTGCTTTATTAATCAGTTCCGAACCAACGTTTCCTAGCAGTTGAACTGCTATTTCCCAGGCTACGTCACCGTGTCGCTGTGGTGCTCCTCTGGCTGCTGTTAGTAGGGTTTCTTGAAAAGTGTAGTCTTTGGCGATCGCGATTGCTAATAAGGACAGCAAAACGGCTGAGGATTCCGGTTCGGTTCGGGAAACACTGGCAAAGGTGACAGCGCGAAAAGGCAGAATTTTGGTGGTGTCTAATTCTTGAGAAAGTTGGGTAAATTCTGACAGGTTCAAAAGAGTTAAAAGTTGGCGAAATATTGACCAAACGTAATATCTCGCATCCGCAATTTTACAGGCAATTAAATCATTTTTTAGTTGATATTTAGCTCGTTCGCCTGTTTCACTCCCATTCATCCAACGGGCAACCGTATATTCTAAAAATGTCTGGTGAAAAAATCCTCCGCGCTTACCTCCCAAGTCCTTTAAAATTCCATCACTTTTGAGTGAATTATAAGCTAAAAATTCAGTTTCTGTAAGTTCTAAGTCGCTTTCATAAACAAAGTCTCGCAATCTTTCTCCTGAATTTTCATACATCACTCGCGACAGTTTTAAGCAAAGTTTTTCTTTAGCAATCCCCAAATGGGGAGATTGTAAATTATGACGAACTTTAGCAATTTTCCAATCCCAATATTTCTCATATAGCTGGCTCACTGTTAAATCTTCGGGGACAGTTTCTTCAGCGGCAAATAAATCACAAAGTAAAGCCAGTAGCAAAGGATGACGGACGATTTCTTGGAGGGATACACTATCAGCAGAAAGGGCAATAATGCGATCGGCAAAAGATTGCTGACTTTCCCAAGTGCTGAAACCTGGTTGAGTTTTAATAAATTCCTGGGCTGCGGTTCTGACTTCTTCAGTGGTAAAGGGGGTAATTCTACAGTTGTCACTCACACTTTCTCGGAATCCAGCAAAACTTTCATGGTAGGGTTCAAAAAAGTTACTGTAATCGGTATCGCGACAGGTAAAGGCGATAGTTGTGCCAATTTCTAAGAGTTGATATAAAATACCGCGCAGCACTGAAACGAGCGGTTTAGTTAGTACAATATCTAAGGTATCAATTAGGAGAATGCCTCGATTTTGTTGGGCTGTTAGTTGTTGGGCAATTTCTACAATTGATTGTCGTTTGCCGCTAATTTTTTCACCGATTTCTAAGGCGAAGTTTTCAGCGGATTCAATTAGATCGTCACACCGAGCTAATGCCAACCAACCGTTACCTGATTCAGTTTGTTCGACATGGAGTTCGTCGTAAATATTGCCCAGAATTGTGCTTTTACCGTATCCAGCGGCTCCTAAAATGGGGACGACGCGGCGCTTATTTTCTTGGAATCCCGCCCGAATTTCTTTCAGACACTTTTCTAGCAGGGTTTGACGGTGAATGGGAGGGAGAATATAGGGATTGAGAGCAGTTCGGGCGCGGGCACCACTGCGTTCTGCGGCAACCAGCAATTCATCACTAGGCACGATCGCCTCTGATATAAGATTAGAAATACTCTCACTAGAGATTTTGGTTAATGTTGTATCTGATTCTGTGTCTTGACTAACTATTTGCTCCCAATCCAAGTCAAGGATTTCGCAAATGTCCAGAAAAATCGAGCGATAAATCGGCTTACCCCTGAAAAATCCATTAACAGTTGACCAAGCGGCGATCGCCATTTCAAAAGCAAGCGCCTTTTGCGTTAAATTTTTGCGCTCCAAAGCTCTTTTGGCGATTTCGATTCCTTTGGCTGTTGCTTGAAGAGTGCGTCCTGACATAAAGAGTCGGAAGAGTCGGTATCTCAACTCATACACGAAGTCATATAAGTTTGTCAATTACTCGAATCTGAACTCAAATACTCTCCTGCCAGAATCAAATTGTTAGGTTAAAAGCTCAATCTGGGGGAGTAAATGGAATTTACACCAGAACCTTTGCACGCCGCTTGGCTGCAAGTCCGCAAAGGCAGTCGCAGTGCTGGAATTGACAACATTACTGTTGATTTATTCGCCGGTGTTGCTCGATACCAGTTGCAGGTTTTGCTGTGGCAATTGCAGCAGGAAAATTATTTTCCTCGTCCCGCGAAAGGTTTTTACCTGCGTAAAGCCAGTGGCGGCCAGCGTTTAATTGGCATTCCAACAGTTAGGGATAGGATTGTGCAGCGCTTTTTGCTGGACGAACTATATTGGCCGCTGGAGGATGTTTTTCTCGATTGCAGCTACGCTTACCGTCCCGGTAGGGGAATACAAATGGCTGTCAAACATCTGTATTCCTATTATCAATTGGGGCAAGCTTGGGTCATCAAGGCTGATATTGAGAAGTTTTTTGACAATCTTTGTTGGCCGCTGCTATTGACAGATTTGGAGAAGTTGCAATTTGAGCCAATTTTGCGACAGTTAATCGAGCAGCATCTGGCATCGGGAATTGTTGTTAAAGGTCAGCATTTTCATCCGAATCAAGGCGTTTTGCAAGGAGGGATTCTTTCGGGTGCTTTAGCTAATTTGTACTTGAACGAGTTTGACAGACTTTGTTTAAGTCACGGTTTCAATTTAGTGCGCTTTGGTGATGACTTTGCCATAGCTTGTGCAGATTCTATTCAAGCTAATCGCTGTTTGGAGCAAATTAGTTCTTGGCTAGGAAGTTTTTATCTAAAGCTTCAGCCGGAAAAAACGCGGATTTTTGCACCGGATGAGGAATTTACTTTTCTCGGCTATCTGTTTCGTAATGGAGAAGTTTTTGCACCCGAAAAAGCTCAACCCACGACTCAAGTTATACGGGCTTCAGGAACGTCTTTTTCTCGCCCAGCCACTCGCAAAGTCCCGGTATTTTCTGGAAAGCCTTTGGCTTGCAGCATTGATGTCAAGCCGATTGTTTTGCCTCGTGCTAATTCTGAACATTTTTGGAGGGAACCTATGAGTACGTTGTATGTTACGAATCAAGGCTCTTATCTCAGCATTTACAATCAGCAATTCCAGGTTTTTTATCAGCGGGAATTGGAGATTAAAGTTCCGGCGAGTCGGGTGAGTCACATTATTTTGTTTGGCTGCTGCAATTTATCACACGGGGCGGTATCTTGTGCGCTGCATCGACGGATTCCAATTTTGTATTTATCACAGCGCGGTCGTTATTTTGGGCGGCTGCAATCTGATGGACGGGCGAAGGTTGAATATTTGACAAGGCAGATAATTTGTTCTCTGAATCCTGAGTTTGTTCGCCTACAAGCAGAGGCAATTGTCCGGGCAAAGTTACACAATTCGCGGATTTTGCTGATGCGATTAAACCGCTACCGCAAGTCGAAGAATGCAGATGAAATGTCGGTTTTGCAAGCAGTAGAAATGCTGGAAATACTGATGGACAGTTTGCATAAGGCTGATTCAATGGATGCGCTGCGCGGTTATGAAGGAAAGGCGGCGACTGTTTATTTTCAAGCTTTGGGTTCTTTATTTTCTGGCCCCTTTGCGTTTGAAATTCGGACTAAGCGCCCTCCTACCGATCCGATTAATAGTTTGCTGAGTTTGGGGTATACTTTATTGAGTCAGAATGTGAGTTCGTTTGTGGAAGCGATGGGGTTGCATACACATTTTGGAAATCTTCATGTTCCCCGCGATAATCACCCGGCTTTGGTATCAGATTTGATGGAGGAATTTCGGGCTCAGGTTGTGGATTCTTTGGTGGCGTATTTGATCAATTCTCAGATTTTTATTGCTGATGATTTTACACCGCCAGATGAGCGGGGTGGTGTTTTTCTTCAACCTCATGCTTTGAAGAAGTTTCTTAAGCATTGGGATGAAAAGTTACTGTCAGAGGTTACTCATCCCCATACGGGTTACAAGGTGGCGTATCGTCGCTGTCTGGAATTACAAGTGCGGGAGTATGTGTCGGCGTTGATGGGAGAGGTTGAGGTATATCGACCGATGATGTGGAAGATATAAGGTATTGGTGGCTTTTGGCTTAATGATTGGTATTTGTTATCAATTGTCAGCCTGTTGATAAGAGTTGGGGGGGGTAGGCGATCTCTGAAACCCGCATTCTGTCGTTCCCCCCCCCAATTTGCTCTCTGGTTATGGGTTTGAGGGCTGTATTTGGCAGAATTTTTCCAGCTTATTGAAAAAATTATGCCATTATTGACGAATAAACTTGACCCCCCCAAAAAAGTGCTGTAGAATGAGCTTGGGGCAAGGCTCCTAGAGACTGGCCTTCTCGACTTCTCTGAAGTCAAATTAATGGAAACATGATCTTAATCCTCAAAAAGAAAGTGAACTGCTACTTCTCGACTTCTCTGAAGTCAAATTAATGGAAACTCTCCTGTGAAATTGAAAGTCGCCGTGGTACCGGTGCTTCTCGACTTCTCTGAAGTCAAATTAATGGAAACCTTCGATCGCGACTGATTGGTCACCGGTTCCTACTTCTTCTCGACTTCTCTGAAGTCAAATTAATGGAAACTTGTTACCATTCCCCATATTAAAATTGTCATTGGCAGGGGCTTCTCGACTTCTCTGAAGTCAAATTAATGGAAACAGGCGTTTTGGAATTAGTGTCCGGAAGCCCTCACCAGAACTTCTCGACTTCTCTGAAGTCAAATTAATGGAAACTACTACTCCAATCAATTTTACTTCCAAGAACTAGAACTTCTCGACTTCTCTGAAGTCAAATTAATGGAAACTAGCACCGGGCTTCAGAAACAACTTCCGTCCGTCTTCTCGACTTCTCTGAAGTCAAATTAATGGAAACTTGCCGCCTCCAACAATATTGTTGTTAGGTCCTGCGAAACTTCTCGACTTCTCTGAAGTCAAATTAATGGAAACCTCCGGATATTGCAGCGAGAAATGGAGCTAGATACAACTTCTCGACTTCTCTGAAGTCAAATTAATGGAAACTTGTACTCAATTTCTCTTTGAAGAACCCTTGCTTCTTCTCGACTTCTCTGAAGTCAAATTAATGGAAACTTCAGCACAATTCCACCCGTCAGGGTGTCTATTGTAGGCTTCTCGACTTCTCTGAAGTCAAATTAATGGAAACTATCCTCCTTTACAGCTTCAACAATTCCCAATATGCCGCTTCTCGACTTCTCTGAAGTCAAATTAATGGAAACATATACGAGCCTGTATCGGAGTCCTTTGATACCCTCTTCTCGACTTCTCTGAAGTCAAATTAATGGAAACTTCCGGAGCTTTTGCTCCCGGATTTGTCTTTCCACTTCTCGACTTCTCTGAAGTCAAATTAATGGAAACTCCAAGAGTGTCTCCACCTTTTAGTCCGTTTATAAAAACTTCTCGACTTCTCTGAAGTCAAATTAATGGAAACCTGAAAGTACCTCTAAGCAATTTTGAACAACAAACACTTCTCGACTTCTCTGAAGTCAAATTAATGGTAAATAATGATATTATCGGCAATAACACTCTAATAAACCGACAGTAATCATGGCTTTGCTCCCTGATGAAAGTATCATCATCGTCCAGAATTTACAGCGAGATATTTTAGAACGCTTACACGCTGTAACAGCCACAGAATTTGCGATTCAAGAGCTATTTGGCGAGATCAGTGAAATGCTCGACTACTTCGAGCAGCTTCAAAATGCCAAAGAGAGACTCTACACTTACTACAGGCGGTTTTACATTACCTTGCAGCAAATTTATGAAGCACAGCCCATTGCTTCTCGTGATATGCTAGGACTGCTAGATCGATATATTGATGAGGGAGAAGCTACTATTAGCGGAATAGGAGCTACAGTTGAAGAAATTAGGAGGGATGTAAACTTACCATGAGCAACCAACCCAGAATTCCCGATCCAGAAACCAGAGCGCGGCACATTGCTAAACTGAAAGCTTTTTGTGAGCGGATGGATCGCAATATTGCTGACTTAGATGCACTTAGCGCTCTCTTAGAAGCAGAATATCAAAAAAGCCCTTTAGCGGGATTGCACAGGAGAACAGCGGAACGCATCGCTGCACGGCAGAAGGAGTTAAGCTGTTAAAGTAGTTCGGGATGTATTAATTAAGAAGCGATGGTCATTCTGTGGCGATCGCCTTTTGAGTAAGGTTGCGGCGTTCCAAAGCGAGTTTTGCTCGTTTGAGGATCAGGGGAAGCGGTGAGCGATCGCTTAGCTATTAAAGTTTATAAAGGTTGGTTTTAAGTTTACAGCAGTCAGATTTATTGTCAAGGCTCTTGACATGAACTCTAAAATTACAGTTATAATACAAAGAGCGAGGCGAAAGCGATCGTAGGGTTAGTAAAAATGCAGTCCAAGCGAAGATTATGTCCCTCTGGTGGGTTCCCATTCAGAGGATCGCGAGGAGAAAACTGCATGAACTTCCCCAAAGTCCCCCAGCCCTTCGTCGTCAAGGCGATCGCGATCGGCCTGTGCGGTCTAGTCGCGGTGTCGGTTCCTCACCCTGGAGTGAGTGCCTGCGTGCAAGTCACCGTGATAGAGGTCATCACCGTTAGCAACCTGCGCGGGTTGTGCGAAAAGCTCAACAAACTTCGGGGGTTGTGCGACAACCTCAAAAAAACTCACCGCCGCTGCTTCCTACGAAAATTAGGCAAGCAAAAGCAAAGAAGAACTGATAAAGATAAGAAATAAAAATTCAAACCCCGGTTAATTGAATTAACTGGGGTTTGAATTTTTTATTAGGAAGTACGATCGCTTTCCTCAACTTGTTTGTCCAAGGAATTAGCTAAATCCTCTAGTTGTGTTTCCAAGGGTATGTATCCTTGACATTGGTCATTCCACCCAAATTGCTCTAAAGCTTCCAGAAACTGCGTTTTGACATACTTGGAATAAACATCAATAACATCTTTAACGCTCAAAGAGTTTCCCTTTTTTTCGGATTCCTTAAAAGTTTCTTGAGCCGGAGGGACATTACTTTTGATCTTAGGATCATTGGGATTACCTACTGGAGGGACATTACTTTTGATCTTAGGATCATTGGGATTACCTACTGGAGGGACATTACTTTTGATTTTAGGGCGATTGGGATTACCCACTGGTTGAATATTACTTTGGATTTCAGGCTCATCTGGATTGCCTAAAAGATATCTAATGACATCTAATTTTTTAACTCCCAGCAAATTATGTAAATTCTGATTCCGCCGATCTAGCTCACGGGTTCTAAAATGTGTACAAGACCACTTCATAAGAGGCCATTCCTGAAAATTATTATCTAAGTGTACTAACCACTTAAGCAAACGACTTTCGGTGGGGATAAAATAATTATTGGGCGGGATAGAGTCAAGATTAAATTCTCCGTTTTTAAGATAAATTTGCCAAAAAGCTTTATGATCAGAACTACTATCCTGATGGTCTTTTTGTTGATCAACTGCTTGCGGAACAGGAAAGTTAAGCAGCCCTGATAAGTCTTCCTGATTACGGGGAATAGCAACTCCATTTGCTGTCAAATCATTCTTTCTTTGCAACGATAACCCCTGGTGATCCCATTTGACTAATTGGCAAACTGGAAAACCATCTATGACTTTGTTCTCCTGTTGTAGTTTATAGATAATGGCAGCCTTTAAGAAAGTTTCTTGTGCGGCTGCTAGCACATTAACTCCGGGCAAGTAGTTTTCACTTTCAAAGAACTTTTCTGCTAAATCTAGCGCTTGACGAACTCGTTTAATAGCGCGAATGGGATCAAATTCTGATTCAGGAGGATCGGCTTGTTTGAAGTTGAACAAATCAACCAAACTATTTAATTTTGAAATAACTGTTTCACCTTGTGAATTAACAATTTTGTCAATTCCATCGATTCCATTCAATAATTCTAAAGCAGCTCCGGGAAGCCCACTAATAATTAATTTTTTAGCCTTCTCAATTTGCAATCCCCGCCAGTAATTTGAACTGTCAATAACTTTGGGTTCGGAAACTAAGTTACCGTCTTGGTAAAATTGATTGCTAACCAAGAATTTAACCGTTTTGAACTTGCTGATAGTTAAGAATTGGACGGCTGAAGAAATCGCAGGCGTTCCCGCTTGGTGACTGACATATACAGTTTCTTCCGCCTCGCGATCAATCTGGAGTTCAGATAAAGCTTGCTCTAAAATTTGGCCAACTTCCCTGAGCATTGCCTCCCAATTATCTACCCCTTCTTTCTCAGTCGGATGTTGATTTGTTACGGATTTAGGGATAGAATAAAATCTTGGCTCTTTGATGTTTAACTTTTTGTCAAAGTAGCGCCTCAAAATTTCTTGGAGTTCGACTGTATCCTGCCAAAAAGGGCAATAAGGATATTCTTTTTGATCTTCGGTAAAAATGTGAGTTTGATCTGTTAGCAGCACAATAACCTGAGTCGGTCGTTCGCTTGATTCCGGTGGAAACTCTTTAATGAAAGTATCCAGTAGAGGAAATGCTAAGTCATTACCGTATTCATCTAAGCACTCGGTTCGATAAACTAACCCCAGAGCTCTAGCAGGTGCAGGATACAATTCTGTAGCTTCATCTTCTGTAGGCGGTTTCTTCAGATTGGCACAATACTCCAAAATTGCTTTTTTCTCTCCATCAACTAATTTATATAAACTAGACCAATTGTTGTTCTTTGTAAGCTGCACGTCGCTGTTACCTATCGTCACAATCCAAATAGACATAATTACCTCACCAAAGTCGTTGAAAATCTGTTTCTTTGTCCAAAAAAGTTAAAAATTTGCTCGTTTCGTCAGAACCATCGGTTTGAGTTTTACCAGGAAAAATAGTAAGAAACTCTACATAATTTCTTGTAGATTGTATCTGCCCCTTGTCATCTACATTGTATTGGGGGTACATTCGATGCCAAATTCTTCCTGTTTGATTTAGTTTTCCGGTTAAACCAGACTTGTAAATCGAATCATTACCCTGATAGGAACCGTGAAACCAGTGAATTGCTTGGCTTTCCAGATTTTGACTAATGCGCCCCCACACCTGCACGCCATATTGGTTCTTTTTGTAAAGATGCCATGCTTCGCGCCAGTCTTTAGCTACAAAGCCGCTCAACGTTATTCCCTGAGAAGAAACCCACGACTTTATGTAGCTGCGAACGTTATTAATAAATTGATTAACATCTTTTTTCAAATCATTGATAGGAAGGTAAAAAGATTCTGACTCGGTTGCAAACTCCCAATGACAACCAATCGGAGGTTTATAGCTGGTATAGTCCCCGTAAAACTGACAATGGTCAATTCTACGCCAAGACTTACCAAACCCCCCTAAAAGCATAGCAAATTGAACGATCGCAGTTGCCAATTTTTTTAATTGTTGCCGGTGTTCTTCTACTATCTGAGGGTGACTCAACAGAATTTGCAGCACGCCCTGAGCGCTTTGATACACGGGCGTATATTGAGACTTTGGCTCATGTTTATCGCCCGGTTCTTTCTTTGGTTTGTACTCGTGCAGTTCGATCGCATTTTCTAAGTCACCCTTAAAGCGAACTTTCAATAATCCCTCAATAGCATTATTTCTGCGATCGTCGCAAGTGGCTAATTGTCCATTGTAATTATCTCGAAATCCCCCCCATAATATCTTAGCTAAATATTTTGCTGTCGCGTCATCAATCATTCCCCCTAACAATCGCAGAGTATGTCCCCGCAAACTGGCTTTAAACATATTGGGGCGAAATTCTGGCGTTTCCGTTTTATCTTCTGGTCGTTCTCTTTTTAGCAGAGTGGAAGCTAATCCCGATCCTTTTAGGGTGACGTGCAGCAATTCATTAGGTTGGGAAATGTCATTAGGAAGATCAAAATAACCATATCCTGCACTAACTCGGCTGCCCAAACCGGAAGAAAGTGCTTTTTTCCAAATTTCCCAAATTTCATCCCATTTCGGATCATTTGGTTGCAAACTAGCACTAGAAATTCCAAAGTTTAACTTGACGCGATACAGAGAAATTTGAACATTGGCCCTTGTAGTTTCATCAACAATAACTTGCTTGTTTTGCTGAGAGTGTACTGGACCAAAAACTTGCTTGTTTTGCTGAGAGTGTACTGGATCGACGAGGCAATTTGTCCACGATGTATCGACGGGATAAGCGCCGTGAAAACGCAGGATACCAGGTTTCGTTTTCTTTTCGCCATTTTCGATGACTTCGCCACCGCAGTATTCCAACGCTTGTGCTTCAGAGCACGCTTGTCTGAATGCGCCCTTCATGCTTGACCCTGGATAGTAGGGGTAGCCCTTAGCTCCTATTATTGGGCGAATGATGCTGCCATCTTGTCCGCTGTCGCAAACTAAACGCCAACTGATGCGATACTCTTCAGTCTTCACTCCATCCCAAAATTTGGGAGGAATTGCAAGGAAGTTGGGTTTTGAGTTCAAGTCAACGGCAGGTTTTGTCGGACGTTCAAACGTCTGTTGGTCGATTGTTAGTTGCCGAATAGGAACCTTTTTAAGTAGGGCTTGCTGAATCAGTGCCCAGATGTGATGCAGTATGGGTTATGCGATCGCAGATCGAGAGTATGGTGCAAGAAAAACAGGTAAAATAGGTCAAAACCTTTGCATCACCATTTGCGATCGTGTACAGAAAAGTTGAGCTTGCTCCCCTCGCACCCTTGGACTTTGAACTAGCCAACGGCTCCAAATTGTCAACAGACAACCGTTGGGTAAAAATGGCATCACTAATCCCTTGGT
>MBRE01000093.1 GCA_001698425.1 Oscillatoriales cyanobacterium USR001
GGTAAACAGGAAGGTAAACAACTTGTGGTAGAAAATTTATTGCGGGTCAGATTTGGCTCATTAGATGAGGAATTGTCAGCAATTATTGAGCCATTATTAGCTTTGCCGCCAGAAGAATTTACTCCTTTAATGATGCAATTATCCCGTGAGGAATTGTTGGCTAGATTCCGAGAATCCAATTCTTAGTTATCAAAGGGGTAGTGTGTGATTTGGCTGTTGGCGATCGCATTAATTATAGCTCTCATGGTTAATTACTAGGCGATCGCGTACTTCCTACCCAATCCGATCGCTCAACACCCGATCGCGTGCTTCTTACCCAATCCGATCGCTCAACACCCGATCGCGTGCTTCATACCCAATCCGATCGCTCAACACCCGATCGCGGACTTCTTACCCAATCCGATCGCTCAATACGCGATCGCGGACTTCATACCCAATCCGATCGCTCAACACCCGATCGCCCCAGACGCGACTGTAGGGGCGAAGCATTCGGGCGAAAAATCTTGGAGTCAAAGCCATAAATTATCTACCCGAATGCTTCGCCCTTGCCCGGCGGCGAAAAATCTTGGAGTCAAAGCCATAAATTATCTACCCGAATGCTTCGCCCCTACGGATATGCTTACAAAAATCGGGATGCTCCCTTGCAAACTGCATAATGTTTGCCAGCACGATTGTGATTCAGATCATATACACAGAGCGCGAACAACCTTGATAAATATCACCGCAGGAAAAAGGAAACACTGGATAAAATGATAAAAATTCAAAAAAGGAGTATAAAACAATGGCTAATAATCAACAACAAACTGTAATTGTCAACGACAACATATTAAAAGCAGAGACAGCAGCAGGCAGGGCGGAAGACTTGTTGGGGGGGGATGGGGATTGTTGTCTAGGGAGTCCGATCTTTCTGGCGTTGTGGGGGCCGAAAGCTGCAAGCAGCCAAGCGGAAAAGCCGGGAGAACTCGACAGATGTAGACTATACAACTAAACCCTAACTCATAAGGACTCTGTAGCGATCGCCTTTTTGATATGTCTAATATTGCCTATGTTCGCATCAGGGTTTGAGGATTTCATTACCTGCCAAGGGGAGGTTAAGAAAAAGAGAGGAACAGACAAGAAGCCTGTTCCTCTCTCTGTTGTTTTAAAAATCCTCAACAAAATGTTACATAGAATACAGAAATTAGGTAAAAAATAGGCATATAGAGACACTGATCCTATCGAAGTGCAAAAAGCTAGTAATAGGAATAATGATTTAAAAAGACCGCCATAAATTTAGGGCTGTAACAATTAGCGAAGATAAATTTTTCAGCAACAGCCATAATTTCAGGATTATTTTCTAACCAAAGCTCCCAAAACCTTTGAGCTTCCTCATCTTTTTTCGGAGGGGGATTTTTAGTTTTATTGTTCCGACTTTTTTGAGTCCTTTGAGTTAATTTTGGCAATAAAACATTCCCCCAAAAAAACCTTTTTTGAGATTTAGCTTTCGGTTGATATTGCTGACAAAACCCTTTATATTTCCTAGCACAATCATCCAAAGTTTCACCCAAAGTCAAAAAAGCCGGATGCCAAGTGGTTAAGCCATCATCCCCCAATCTTTCATAAACACCATAATTAGAGAAATCATAGAAAAAACCCTGCTGCATCCCCGCAGCTTGGGGATTAGCGTGGATGTATCTCAAAGTATTTAAAGCCCGTTTTGTATCGCTATTAGGAAAACTGGTAGCGTGATATCTTTTCTCCCAAAAATGTCCGGTACGGTGCAACATACGGTTAAAACACATAGCCGAATACCAATTAATTAAGTGCATAATCTTAGGTAAATCTTCAGCTTTTTGTGGTTCAATTAAATAATGAACGTGATTGGACATGATACATAAACCATAGAGCTTGAAATCATATTTTTTTATCGCTTTTTTGAGAATATAAAGAAAGACTTGGCGACATTCCAAACGAGTTAAGCGAAATTCACGATTATTGCACCGAGTAGTGATATGATAAGAAACAGACATAAGTTTTAGGTAGTTCTGTTGTGTTTGGAGTCAGGATAAGGAAGCGATGAAAAAACACAGCCACCGCCACCAGGCACGCTTAGTTAGTCAAAATGGACTAATCAACAGTAGGCTGCTTTCTTCAGCATTATTTATTCATTTTCACACCTCCAAGCAAGTAATTAAAAGCAATAGCCCTTTCCCTCTGGATGCGCCGGATACAGTGTGGATGGTGAAAGATGGAGCGATCGGAATATTCGCGATCGCTACTAGCAATGGTAGCTTACAAGGAACGCGACGCTATCTTTTCGATCTCGCTCCGGGAGATGTGATGTTTGGTATCGCGACTGCATTGGAAGGCAAATCTCACCAATTAATCGCAGTTGCTTATGAAGAAACCAATCTAGTATCGATCGCTTTGGTAGATTGGATCGGGCAGGTAATAGCGGATCTCAATGGCACGCGAGAGTTACTTCTTCAGCCATTACAACAGTGGAGCGATCGCTTAGTTGCAGCAATCCAAGAAGTGGATATTTCCCTCAATAGTATTAATACAGAAGGTTTAAATACAAAGGAATTAATTAGTGAATGCCTCGATCGATTCCATGCTGACTTTTTACTTTGTCTGCATCAACTCGAACAAAAAGAAACACTAACACGCTTCGAGCAATTTAGTTCTCGCCTGCGACTCAATCAAGAAGCAAGCGATCGAGCAATTAACAATCTCACAGCTATTTTTCGCCGTCAAGAAGCAGAATTTTTTCAAGAAGAAACAGCCTTATTACTTGCAGCCGGAGCAGTGGGTAGAGCGATGGGCATCGAAATTCGTCCCCCAGCCAAATCAGAAGATCCTCAGAGAGTTAAAGATCCCCTCGCCGCGATCGCTCGCGCATCTCGTATTCGGACTCGCCGAGTTATTTTACGAGGAACTTGGTGGGAGTACGATTCTGGTCAGATCCTGGGCTACACAGCCGAGAAAGATCGCCCAGTAGCATTACTTTCCACAGATGGCAATCGTTATGAAATCTTCGATCCCGAACAAAAGCAGCGCATTCCCGTAAATGCCGACACCGCTCAGTTAATTTCCCCAGTCGCTTATGTCTTTTATCGGTCATTCCCCGACAAAGTAGCCAACTCCCTGGAAATCCTCAAGTTTGCCACCAGAGGCACGCTACGGGATGGGGCAATAGTTTTAATCCTGGGCGTAGTTATCGCTATTTTGGGAATGGTAATTCCCCAGGCGATGGGAATTTTAATTGATTATGCCATTCCTAGCGCCGATCGCGGATTAATTTGGCAAATTGCTTTAGGGCTACTAGCCGTAAACTTCGGTAGCACCCTATTAAACTTAGTCCAAGATGTTGCTGCTACTCGCGCTCAAACTCTTGCTGAAGTTCAAACTCAGGCAGCAACTTGGGATCGGCTGCTGAAATTGCCCCCGACTTTCTTCCGTAAGTATACAATGGGGGATTTACAATCTCGCGTTTCTGGAATCAATCAACTTAATCAAATTCTAACTGGGACCGTCATGGGGTCACTATTTCAAAGTTTCTTTTCCCTATTGAATTTGGGATTATTACTTTCCTACAATACACAATTAGCCTTAGTCGCGATCGCCGTAGCCGCAGTCAACATCGCCATTACCTTCTTTTCTTTCTTTATTTCTCGCCAAAAAATGATTCCGATGCAAGAAATTAGAGGAGAAATATCTGGGTTGACTGTGCAGTTAATCAGCGGCATCACAAAATTACGAATTGCAGGTGCAGAAGAAAGAGCCTTTGCCTATTGGTCGGAAAAGTTTCGGCAACAACTCAAACTCATGCTCAGTACAGAAGTGATTGAAGATACAGTCACACTTTTTAACATGATTTTACCTACTATTAGTTCAATAGCCGTTTATGCTCTAGCAGTAACGCTAATTGTTCAAGCACAAGCCCAAGGACAAACGGGATTTTCTACAGGAACTTTCTTGGCTTTTAATGCAGCTTTTGGCACCTTTGTCGGTGGCGTTACAGGTTTGAGTAGCACTATTATAAAAGTGATGGAAGTTAATGTGATTTGGGAACGAGTTAAACCGATTCTGGAAGCCGAACCGGAAGTTAATGATAACAAAACCGATCCAGGGCGATTAATGGGTAGAGTCAAGGTCGATCGGGTGAGCTTTCGCTATGGGGAAGATCGACCATTAACCCTCGATAAAATTACCATTGAAGCCAAATCGGGAGAATTTATTGCCTTGGTTGGGCCATCAGGAAGCGGTAAATCAACAATCATAAGATTACTGTTAGGTTTCGAGCAGCCAGAAGAAGGCGCAATTTATTATGATGGTCAGGATTTATCAGGATTAGATATTTGGGCAATTCGACGACAATTAGGTGTGGTTTTACAGAATGGTCGGATTAATAGTGCTTCGATTTTTGAGAATATTTCCGGTGGTGCATTAGTGACAATGGATGAAGTTTGGGAAGCGGCAAGAATGGCAGGTTTTGCTCAAGATATCGAACAGATGCCGATGGGTATGCACACGGTAATTTCGGAGGGGGGAAATAATCTTTCTGGAGGACAACGCCAACGTTTGTTGATTGCTCGTTCTTTGGTTTTAAAACCAAGAATTTTGATTTTTGATGAGGCAACAAGTGCCTTGGATAATCGCACCCAAGCAATTGTTAGTGAAAGTTTGGAACAGTTAAAAGTAACGAGAATTGTCATTGCTCACCGTTTAAGCACAATTCGCAATGCCGATCGCATTTATGTAATTGTTGCAGGGGAAGTTAAGCAGGTGGGAAATTTTGAGGAATTGATGGCTAAACCGGGAATGTTTGCTGATTTGATGGCGCGACAGATGGCTTGATAAATATTGCTGCTAACAGGAACGAGGTATTTTCGTTAAAAAACCCGGCTTCTTTGGTTCAGCGCCAGTTTTTGTTAAAAATTATGTACAGTTCCCTAACTTCTTTACTACTAATGTTAATGTCGTTGAAAATCATTTGAGGGTCAATGTAATGAACACAAAGATAATGGATAGATTATTAAATTCTTATGATAGTCACAAATTCTTTGAAGAATATTGGACAGAAAAAGCACTTTTAATTTCTGGAAATGGACGCAGAAATTTCAGCGACCTTTTTTCTTGGAGTAAGCTCAATTATCTGCTCAATTTTACCGATCTTGATGATTCTGATATTCACTTAATTGTGGGAGGGAAACTGAAGCCAGTAAAAGAGTTTAAGACCAATGAAGTTTTAGCCCAAATTAGAGTTATGCAATTACTCCAAAAAGGAGCAACCTTAAGATTGAATAGTATTCACACAAGAGTTCCTGAAATTGCTGAGTTTGTGTCTGAATTGGGCTATGAAATAGGATATAATCGAATCAATGTAAATATGTACTGCTCATGGCCTAATCAAGTAGGCTCTACTTCCCACTACGATCCTCGCGATGTATTTATTTTACAAATAGAGGGCAGCAAAAAATGGAATATTTTTCAACCTACAATTAAATATCCTATTGCTCAAGAAAGTGCCTTAGATACTCCTCCCAAAGATCCCTACTTAACCTGTACTCTGGAACCGGGTGATGTTCTGTACATACCCCGTGGACATTGGCATTATCCGATAGGAACCGATCGAGAATCTGTGCATTTAACTATAGGAATCAAAGTTGCAGCAGGAATTGACTTGATGGAATGGTTACTGAATGAACTACGTCACAAAGAGGAATGGCGTAAATCTTTTCCCGTCAAAATCAATACGTCATCTCAGGACATAGAGAAGTCTATACAGAACTTGATGGGGCAGCTAGTTGATTACATTTCTGAGAGAGATATTCCATCGGATTTTATTGACTACACTATGGGACTAGAAAGGTCGAATCGCTATTCTTTACCTTATCAAGTAGGTTTAAATATACTTCCAGATGGGATCGACACTGTATTTAGAAGAGACAAATGGCTGCGAACAAGAATTTCCGTAATTAATGAGAATGAATTTCTGATCAAGGTAGGAGCTAAGGACATCAATCTCCAGGGAGTACCACATTCGTTTGTCAAAAATTTATTTACTGAAGACAGTTTTACTGCCAATGATATTTGGCAATGGTCATTAGGTCTTGATTGGGAATCTGATATTATTCCTATTATTACTCACTTGGTGATGGAGGGAATTATTTTTGTTGAACATTCGGAGGATAATTAAGGAATAGAAATTAGATAATTAGGTATGTAGTTGCGCTTTAGCGCTGAAGCGCTACTACATACCTGTATATATCTGTGGAATCAGGATTAAGATAAGGATAGTTTAAATCAATCCCTAATTGATGAAAATTATCCTCAATAGCTGTGATTCTAGCTTGGGGGGAATTATCTCCTGATAACCAACAAGTTAATAAACCTTTAGCAATAATTTGACAACGATTTCTACCAAAATCATCCGTAGGATAAAATTGATGATTTGGTACTTCTGCTAATCCTAGTCCGGGTGCTATAGGTTTGGTGAATAATGGCGTTTGGGGTTTAAAAAATTGTTTTTGTTCTCCATAGATAGGAGTTAAGATACTTTTCACATTTTCATAATCATCTTGATGAAAATACAGTATTCCGGCATCATAAGTAATATAATCTTCAGGGTTATATAAAACTTCCCAAGTGAAAGGGATTGTTTGTTGATTTAACTCCTTAGTCAAAGAAGCCATCAGGGGAATTAAACCATCAGCCATCAAGTTAAAATAAATACAGACTAAAGACTGTTGGGGTGTTTCTGTTTGCGGTTTTCCTGCATTTCCCACAGCTATATAAATTCTATTTTGAATCAGATTTTTAGGTAATAAAATTGCAACTTTATCTCCCACAGTAGCGGTTTTATGATCGGGATGTAAATGTTGATCTCGCTGAATATGTAATTTAATATCTTTGGTGACAATCAAACAATTATCATCTTTTTCTGTTTGGACTAACCAACCATCATCATAATATCCAGTCCCCTGATTACTCTGATGTAATTGGTTGTAAAATAGAGGATCAATCCCTAATATTTTATTATTTTCGATGTTGAAATTACTATCTTTTTCATCATCTTGATTACTGGAGAGATTGGGAGTAAAGGAACAATTAAAATAAACAGCATGAATAAAACTTCGCAATTTCAACAAAAGACAATCGTTTTTTATTTCTTCTGGTAAAAGCTGCCATTGTTGATAGGTTTCTATTGACAATTCTACAGGTCTGTACAGAGGATGAATAATGGAAAAATCTGCATTAATTTGCACATTTTCTACAATGTCTTGTAAACGCTCGTTCCATTGATTAGCTGATGGATTCATTGGATACCTTCTGATGAATTAAGTTAAGGACAATTAGTTAGGTTAATTTAATTGATCTATTAATTGATCTGCCGTCATCCCGAAAATATTTGGGATAGAATCTTCAGTTTTGCATAGTAAACTTTTACCTACTTGTAACATAGCAATGCCATTATTACTAAGGATTTTTTGATGTTGAATCCTGATTCTAACACGCTTAACTAAAGTAAAACCAGTACATTGTGTTACCAGGGATAAAAAATCTGGATTTTCTTGTAAAATCAACGGAAATTGTTGTAAATAACCTAGTGTTAAACTAGCAATAGATTTGGGTAATAATTCCAGGGGAATAGTTGCTAAACGTAAGGATTCTTGAATGGGAATGGCACTACTCACTACTAAACTATCTAACCATAGAATTAAATAACTAGCGATTAACATCCCTAAATCTAAAGCGGGATCTCCCCAGAAGGATTTTTCCCAATCAATGAAGATCATATTATCATTAGTTTGCCAATTATGAGGAATGAGGATGTTACTTAATTTACAGTCATTATGGGCTAAACAACTATAAGATAATCTATTAGATAATTCTGTAACTGCTTTTGAGAGGCTATCATACCGTTGATAAAGACTTAAAAATTTTATCTCATCTAGGGTAACTTCTCCATAAATTTCAGGAGTAATAATCGTGAATCTTTCGGGGTCAATATGTCGCGGTTTGTTGCTGGATGAATCTGGAGGATGGAAATATTCTTGATAAAGATTTTTTTGAAATGTTAATGAGTGAATTTTGCCTAAAATTTGCCCTACTTGCTGAGAAATTTTCGGCTCAAATTCTTGATTTTGACTATAAAAATCGGATAAATCTTGATAATCGTCTAAGTAGTTAAAAATAATCACAGAATTGGCTGGATCGAAATGCAATAATTGAGGAAAAAAATGTGCGATCTGTTCGATGGGGGGAAATTGGCGTAAAAATGCTTGAATTTTGGCTTCTTGTGCAAATTCCGTCTCAATTTTCCGGTCGGGATTGTATCTTCTTTGTTTAACCAGTAATTTACGATTGTCGGGAAAAGTGACTAATAAGTTAAAATTTTTAGCGGATAAGTTTTTAACTTGTAATAAATTCACTTCTTCTGGTTGACATAAGTTTTGTGTAACTAAATAGTCGCCAACGTTTTGAATGCTTAAGTTTATATTCATATTGCGGAAGATTTCTCAATCCATATCTATATCACTTATTTGACTCATTGTCAAGAGCAATTTGTTCCAACTATGGCGGTTAGGACTTACGCACCCAACCAAAGAAACCGGGTTTTTTTACAAACAGGACTTACGCAAATCTTCAATCTATGCGCTATATATGGTGGGCGAATGCCATTCGCCCCTACTAAATATAGAGGCACTGCGTAAGTCCTGACCTACCAAGTGGCTGCTTACCAAAAAAGAGGAACAGACAAGAAGCCTGTTCCTCATTCTGTTGTCAGAAAAATCCTCAAAAAATGTAATAAAGAATACAGAAATTAGGCAGAAAATAGATAAGCGATCGCCATAAATCTTGCTCAAACTTACTCAGTTGTTGACTGATAGAAAGTCCGCAATTCATCTAAAGTATTAGCGGTTTCTAATCCTAACAAAATCGCTTCCAATGCACCCGCATCTTTAATTGCCGAAATTTCCGGTAGAAGGGCTAAACCTCGATCGCCAAATTTGAGCTTTAAACCCAGTTCAATCCCTTTTAATAACCCCACTTGACGGCCTTCTTGAATGCCTATTTGACGGCCCTCTTGAATACCCTCTTGACGGCCCTCTTGACGACCAATTCTTTGCACACTCGTGATATATGGCATACTTCTTTCCTCCTCTAATTGCTGTACTTCTTGCCAAAACGACCGTTCTAACTCTTCAGGTAGACTCATCACCCAATCGATAAATTGAAACAGATTAATTACATCTACACGGGAGTAATTTTGCTCATATAGTCGTCTGATTAGAGCTAGTTTCCATTTTTTTCGTTCCTGGCGATCGTCCTTAGTCTCTTGGGCTTTGAGATGGGCGATTACTACTATAGCAAAAGGATTGCGGCTCGTCTCTAATTCTGACCATGTTAGAGCATAGTCTAGCAGTTTGACTACTTTAAAGTTAAACTGAACTTTGGTCTCCCATAATTGATAGCCAAATTCCTTGGGTTGCCAGTTTTTTCGTTCGTCTCCCAAGATCGCTACACTTACAACCTGATGTCGGTATTTATCATAGATGCGGTAATGATAAACAAACATTCTTTCAGTAAATTCAGATTCCTCTTGGCTTTGCACTTCTACATGAATTAACACCCAAGTTTCTGTACCATTTTTGCGCCAAACTTTGACTAATTTATCTACTAACCTTCTGCCCAGTTCCGCATCCCGCACGACTTTTTGCAGTTCCTTGTCCAAAAATTCTGGGGGTCTTTCCCAGTTGATTTCTGTATATGCTACTGGCAAAAAGAACTGGATAAAATCGGCAAAATAAAGTTCCAATATGTCTTTCCAAGGACTGTCAAATTCGGTTTGAGGATTGTTCATCTGCGCTTGTAAATGCTCCGATATCATGTTAACAAATTTGGGGAAATTATGGGATGCTTTTTCTGATAAATATTGGGGTTGCGGATCGCGATCACACATCCTTTCATTGACACGCGATCGCGGACTTCTTAATACGGTTTGAGGATTTGATTACCTACCAAGTGGCTGCTTACCAAAAAAGAGGAACAGACAAGATGCTTGTTCCTCTTTCTGTTGTTGGAAAAATCTTCAACAAAATGTAATAAAGAAAACAGAAATTAGGCAAAAAATAGATAAGCGATCGCCATAAATCTTGCTCAAACTTACTCAGTTGTTGACTGATAGAGAGTCCGCAATTCATCTAAAGTATTAGCGGTTTCTACTCCTAACAAAATCCCTTCCAATGCACCCGGATCTTTAATTGCCGAAATTTCCGGTAGAAGGGCTAAACCTGGATCGCCAAATTTGAGCTTTAAACCTAGTTCAATCCCTTTTAATAACCCCACTTGACGGCCTTCTTGAATGCCCACTTGACGGCCTTCTTGAATGCCTATTTGACGGCCCTCTTGAATACCCACTTGACGGCCTTCTTGAATGCCTATTTGACGGCCTTCTTGAATGCCATCTTGACGACCAATTCTTTGCACACTCGTAATATATGGCATACTTCTTTCCTCCTCTAATTGCTGTACTTCTTGCCAAAACGACCGTTCTAACTCTTCAGGTAGACTCATCACCCAATCGATAAATTGAAACAGATTAATTACATCTACACGGGAGTAATTTTGCTCATATAGTCGTCTGATCAGAGCTAGTTTCCATTTTTGCCGTTCCTGGCGATTATCCTTAGTCTCTTGGGCTTTGAGATGAGCTATTACTACTATAGCAAAAGGATTGCGGCTTGTCTCTAATTCTGACCATGTTAGAGCATAGTCTAGCAGTTTGACTACTTTAAAGTTAAACTGAACTTTGGTCTCCCATAATTGATAGCCAAATTCCTTGGGTTGCCAGTTTTTTCGTTCGTCTCCCAAGATCGCTAAACTTACAACCTGATGTCGGTATTTATCATAGATGCGGTAATGATAAACAAACATTCGTTCAGTAAATTCAGATTCCTCTTGGCTTTGCACTTCTACATGAATTAACACCCAAGTTTCTGCACCATTTTTGCGCCAAACTTTGACTAATTTATCTACTAATCTTCTGCCTAGTTCGGCATCGCGCACGACTTTTTGCAGTTCCTTGTCCAAAAATTCTGGGGGTCTTTCCCAGTCGATTTCTGCATAAGCTACTGGCAAAAAGAATTGGATAAAATCGGCAAAATAAAGTTCTAATATGTCTTTCCAAGGACTGTCGAATTCGGTTTGAGGATTGTTCATCTGCGATCGTAAATGCTCCGATATCATGTTAACAAAAAAGGCTTCACCATTTCGGAAAAGGTAATAGGACTTATGCAACTACTTCGATTAATAAATTAGATGAGATTATTCAGAATGGATAAATTGCGGGTTGTTATTGATACAAACATTTTAGTTAAATGTACTTTATTCAGCTTGAATCAACTTAGCATAAGCTCCTTCTACATCTTTCATCTCCTCATGGGTTCCTCTTTGTACCACTTTCCCCCGTTCTAAAACAATAATCTCATCACAATCACGGATTGTGCTCAAACGGTGAGCTACAATAATACAAGTGCAACCCCGTCGCCGAATATTCCTGTCAATTATTTTCTCTGTCTCTGCATCCAACGCACTCGTGGCTTCATCCATGACCAAAATTGATGGATTATTTACCAAAGTACGGGCAATTTCTAACCGTTGGCGCTGTCCACCACTTAAATTAGCTGCACCTTCCAATAACTTACCATCCAAACCCCCAGGAATTGCCATCACTACATCCAAAATCGCCGCATCTTGACAGGCTTTCATTAACTGCACATCAGGAATTGTCTCATCCCACAAAGTCAAATTATCCCGCACCGTACCGCCAAATAGAAAAATATCCTGCTCTACTATTGCTAAAGAATTAGTAATTACTGCACGAGGAATCTGTTGGCGCGGTACACCATCGAACAAAATCTCACCTTCCCAAGGTTCGTACAACCCAGTGATGATTTTGGATAGTGTAGATTTACCTGAACCGCTACTACCGACAAAAGCTACTCGCTGTCCGGGTTTGAGGGTACAACTGAAATTTTGAATTAATGGTTCCTCTACGTGACTATATCCGAAAGTTAGGTGACGGAGTTCTACGTATCCCTGCAAGCGACAGCATTCTACGGGCCAAGCATCGGTAAGGGGTGATTCTTCGTGGGTAAATTTGTGTTTCAGATCCGGAGCGGTAGGGTTCCGTAGTACATCGTCCAAGCGTTTTAAGTTGCCGTCAAGTTTCTGAATTGTCGTCCCTAACCTAACTAGGGTATTTACTGGGGTTTGGAACTTAACCATTAGTTGCTGAAATGCAACTAACATTCCAATCGTCAAGTGACCGTCGATTACCCGTGACCCACCGATGATTAATAATAACATGGTGGTTAAAGATGAGAGAAAAGTGGGTAGTAGGGATATCCACTGTTCGTTTTGGTCCATCTCCTGTTCGGCACTGGTGAGTTTGGCATAGTATCCGGCCCAACGACTAAAAACGTCGGATTCCAAAGCGCCTGCTTTAATGGTTTCAATACTTTGTAAGGTTCCAATTTCTACGCCGGCGAGTTTACCGTCATCTTGGGCTAATCTCATATTTGTATCAATTGAACGACGGGAAAGCCACTGGATTGCGGCAACATTAATGGCAACGGCAGCGATGCCAATTAGTGTTAGCAACCAATCGTAAGCCAGCATGATTAATCCATAGAAAATAATCATTACTGCGTTGATGGTACTCCGGGCTAACTGTCCTGACAATACGGCGGCAATTTTGTTGTTAATCCTCACGCGACTGCTAATTTCTCCGGCATAGCGTTGAGCGTAGAAACCAATGGGTAAGGATAAGAGATGCCAGAGAAATTGTCCAGTCATGCCGATCGCGAGTCGTAGATTTAGGTATCTGAGTTTTTGCAATTGCAGCAAGTTCATTACGGCTTGCAGCAAGGCGATCGCGCCCATCCCGATTAACATTGGCTTGAGCCAATCATAGCGTTTTTCAATTAATATATTATCAATGAAGATTTGGCCGAAAGCGGCGATCGCAAAACTGGGAATTACTAATAAAAAACCAATTAAGATGCAAAACAACAGTTCCCCAAGGGAGTTTTTTAGCCGAGAGTATAAGGCACCAAGAATATTCCCTTTCTGCCCACCTTTTTTAAACTCTGCTCCTGGTTCCATTATTAATACAACGCCAGTATAAGCTTCGTCAAATTCCTGCATGGTGACGCTACGGGGTCCTGTTGCGGGGTCATTTAACCAAACGCGATCGCGCAGTGTTTCCCCACGGCGATCGCGAATAAATCCTTCTACTACTAGAAAGTGATTGAAGTTCCAAAATACGATGAATGGTGGTTTAATTTCTTGGAGTTGTTTGAGATCTTTTTTAAATCCTTTTGCCTGCATCCCGTAATTGCGAGCTGCTTTCAGAATATTGGAGGCTTTGGAACCATCGCGGGAAACACCACAACTGACTCGCAGTTCTGGTAAAGGGGCAATTAGCCCGTAATAGCCGAGAATGATGCCTAAAGCTGCGG
Organism: Oscillatoriales cyanobacterium USR001; assembly: GCA_001698425.1. Lineage (GTDB taxonomy): Bacteria > Cyanobacteriota > Cyanobacteriia > Cyanobacteriales > Microcoleaceae > Kamptonema. Next base: position 13,512 of record MBRE01000093.1, read on the forward strand.
CTCCACATTCTACGGCTTCCATTTGTAATAAAGTGGGAGTTCTAATGCGAGTATTGTAATATTTGGGGTTTTCGAGTTGGGGTTTGGCCGCAGGTTTTTGGATTTTTGCGAGTAGCTGCATTATGGAAGTAAGTAGTCGGACATAAATAAATGTAATTATCTCACATTTTGCGATTTAAGCTTAAAGCTAGTCCCTGTCCGATCGGAAACGCTGAAAATATGAGATAAAGATCAACGATCGGAAACACTGAAAACATGAGATAAAGATCACAGATGGAAAAAGGAAACACTATTTATTATTTAAAAAAAAAGAAGCGAGATTAGGAGGCATATAACAATGGTTAATAATTACCAACTACACCAAAAAATGACCAACCAAGAAGACAACCAGGAGAAAAGACAACCAGCAGGCATGGACTTGTTGTCGGAACTGTCGGAGTCGGATCTTGCGGTGGTCGTCGGCGGGGCCGGGGCCGACGACGAAAAAGAGGCTGAAAGGGAGAGTGAGGAAAATCCAGACTACAAGGACCCGGAGGAAAAAACTCCAACTCCAACAACTCCAACTCCTCAACCCTAACTCATAATGGACTCTGTACCGATCGCCAAGATTTCGGAGCAATTAATTTCGCCTACAACTTATAGGTTTGAGGATTTCATTACCTACTAAGGGGTTGTTCATAAAAAGAGAGGAACAGACAAGATGCCTGTTCCTCTCTTTGTTGTTTTCAAAATCATCAATAAAATGTTACATAGAATACAGAAACTATGTAAAAAATAGGCATATAGAGACACTAATCCTATCGAAGCGCAAAAAAGCTAATAATAGGAATAATGATTTAAAAAAACCGCCATAAATTTAGGACTGTAACAATTAGCGAAGATAAACTTTTCAGCAACCGCCATAATTTCAGGATTATTTTCTAACCAAATCTCCCAAAATCTTCAAAGCTCCTTCATCTTTTTTCGGAGGGCGATCGCACTTACTTTTGCTAAAATAAAAACAGCGATCTAATTTATCCTATCATATCGTTCAGCACCGAACAAATATGCAAATCATCCTCAGTTCGCAGCAGAGCCAAATTCTTCAATCACTCGTGCAGCAAGGCGGGTACGTTTCCCTAGAAGAAGCAATTGATACCGCTCTCGTACTCCTTGCCGATGAAATAGTACAGCAAAACTCCGACTCAACCCCAGAATACTTGGCTTGGGTGGAGCAGACGCGACTAAAAATTGAACAAGGCCTACAGGCAGCAGAGCGAGGGGATGTCTTAGATGTAGAAGAAGTGTTGGCTCGATTGCGGAGTAAAGTCGAAACTGCGAGATCGACCTCACTATGAGAGCTTTACGCATAACTGCTCCCGCCTGTCAAGACTTAGAAGAAATATCTGAATATTTTCTGCTCATCAGCGTTGATGCTGGCGATCGCTTCGTACAAACATTTACCCAAAAGTGCCAACACCTCGCAAGATTCCCTTATATCGGCAAGTCCTACGCTCAACTCAGACCTGGTTTGCGAGGACTTTTGCTGATGGGTTACATCGTATTTTATCAGGTTGTTGAAGATGATATCGAAATTCTCCGGGTTGTCAGTGGCTATCGCAATTTACAGGGGATATTTCAAAATGACTAAAATTGCGATCGCTTATCGCCCGAATTTCGCTCCTAGCAAGTCGGAAAGACGATGAACTGAGGTCGAGGGATTAGGATGCGATCGCGGGGGGAAAGGGAAAATGCGATACTCAATAAATCTGCTGGCTAGAGAGGCGATCGACGCATGGGGTCCCAGAAACCGGGTTTTTTAGAGGCTCTGTGCGTCACAACGAAGTATTTTCGTCAAAAAACCCGGTTTCTTAGGTTCAGCGCGTCAGTCCTGTGGAAGCACCATTAAAGAATCGCGATCGCACAGCCTTCGATCGTGATTAATACCAATTCCTCGATCTACAGCTACAGATTTGACCCCCCTGTTCCCCTTGGCAAGGGGGGACGGCGAAGCCGGGGGGTAGAGATTTATAAATAGGCATATAGAGACACTAATCCTATCGAAGCGCAAAAAAGCTAATAATAGGAATAATGATTTAAAAAAACCGCCATAAATTTAGGACTGTAACAATTAGCGAAGATAAACTTTTCAGCAACAGCTGGCTAGAGAGGCGATCGATGATAAGAATCGCGATCGCACGCCCATCACAGTCCGATAAATTAGTTTGCAAATATGGTAAAATCATGGAAGTGCAACCAAGACAAATACAGAACTACCTGAAAACAGTCAAAATGCCAACGAGTAGAAGCTACCATGAGTTTTTGATGGAAACTCTCGCAAATCGGGAGGAGACTGCGGCTTATATTGAGGTGACATTGACAGAAGGTGCTGATGAACCTAAATTGCTCCCAAAGGTACTCAGAAATGTTGTTGAAGCTTATGTAAAAATGAATAATCTGGCCGAGTCAACTAAACTGAAACATGAGTATCTCGATGGGATCTTGACGGCGAGTGGTTGTGCAGAAATTTACGCTTTTGTCGAGTTACTTGATGCTTTCGGTTTTCGGCTGGCGGTTACTTGTAAGGAAGATGAATCGATCGCTGAGGAAGCCACTAAGGAATGACAATAAACCTCTTGCGAAAGTCTCAGGCGATCGCTTTTTAACCTGCTGGCTAGAGAGGCGATCGACGCATGGGGTTCTGTGAAACCGGGTTTTTTAGAGGCTCTGTGCGTCACCCGAAGTATTATCGTAAAAAACTTAGATATTTACCTACAAAATCGCATCAACACCAATTACCAAATCCGGGAAGGCAATAGGTGAGATACTTTCACCGCGTCTGAATTGTTGGACACTTTCATACCCATTAATAGATGGGTTGCGATAAACCTCAATCAAGTCAGCCTCAATATCTACGATCCAAAGTTCAATAATCCCAGCTTTGCCATAGAGAACTGACTTCACATTACGGTCATTGTCAATAGTAGTATCTGCTACTTCAATCAGTAAATATATGTCTTGAGACTGTGGTGGTGATTCTCGATAAGAGCCCTCACGACGTTTGAGAATTGATAGATCTGGTTGTGGTTCTAATCTACCATTTAGTCTAATTGGGGTTTGTGATGTGATTGTGGCACGTTTACCTAAACCCAGGAAGAAAATTTCAAGCAAGCGATCGATACAGCTTGCATGACGAGTACCCATCGGTGACATAAAAATAATATCCCCATCAATTAGTTCTGTCCGATCGTCTAGTCCAAGTATCCCAACCTCACCTAGTTTGTGATATTCCTCTACAGTAAATTTCTTTCTTGTTGCCACTATGGTCATATTCTCACCATCCTATTACTGAAGCAAGCTCTTTTCATCCCCAACCAGCGATCGCTCTCGATCATACCTCACAACCCCTGACTCTTTTCATCCCCAACTGGCGATCGAGGCGATCGACTTTAACAGGACTTACGGATCTGGTTCCAGAAACCGGGTTTTTGCGTAAGTCCTATTCGTTAAAAAACCCGGTTTCTTTGGTTCAGCGCGTCAGTCTGTTGAAGCACCATTAAAGAATCGCGATCGCACAGCCTTCGATCGTGATTAATACCAATTCCTCGATCTACAGCTACAGATTTGACCCCCCTGTTCCCCTTGGCAAGGACGGCGAAGCCGGGGGGTAGAGATTTATAAATAGGCATATAGAGACACTAATCCTATCGAAGCGCAAAAAAGCTAATAATAGGAATAATGATTTAAAAAAACCGCCATAAATTTAGGACTGTAACAATTAGCGAAGATAAATTTTTCAGCAACAGCCATAATTTCAGGATTATTTTCTAACCAAAGCTCCCAAAATCTTTGATCTTCCTCATCTTTTTTCTGAGGGCGATCGCTTGATTCTCATCCAGAAAATGCTATAATTAAATAAATGTATTTTTTTATCAAAGTATGGAAACAATTGCCATTCAAGTTGATGCTGAAGTTGCCAAAGCTTACCGAGAAGCAGAACCGCAAAAACAGCAAAAAATTCAGACTATTGTCAACGATTGGCTCAGGTTAATTATTCAAGAAAAATCCTTAGATGAAATCATTCAAGAAATGCAAGATCAGGCCAAAGCTAGTGGGTTAACTCAAGAAATTTTAGATGAGATTCTTCAGAATGGATAAATTGCGGGTTGTTATTGATACAAACATTTTAGTTAGTAGTATCTTGATTAATTCATCTATTCCAGATCTGGCATTCAAAAAAGCGAAAGATTTAGGAATAATTTTGTTTTCCGATTCGACTTTTCAGGAATTGCAAGAAATTCTAAATCGTTCAAAATTCGATAAATATGTTTCTCTTAGTATTCGTACTCAATTCTTAGCTACATTCAAACTAGAAGCCGAATCAATTAAAATAAGATCAGACTATCAAAGAGTGTAGAGATCCAAAAGATGACACTATTCTTGAGGTTGCTATTAATGGTAAGGCAACTCACATCATTACAGGCGATCAAGATTTATTAGAACTCCATCCCTTTCGAGGTGTTGCTATCCTTACTCCTAAGCAGTTTTTAGAAGTTTTCTCATATTTTTCTTAAAAGGCGATCGCACTTACTTCTGCTAAAATAAAAACAGCGATCGCACTTCTTACCCAACTTATGAAGTGATTAATTCTCCTACTAATTGTCGGAATTCTCCTGTTTGAGGATTCAATTTAAAACTGTCACCATCCATTAATCTTATCGTTAAATTATCCTCATTTATGATAATTTGTTCTGGCAAATCGGGGAAGCCATGATTAAATCTTAAAGAACCATTGAGGTTAAATAATAATATTTCGTGTTCCGTCAAAACTGCCGTCACTTCTTGAACGATTTTAATCTGAATTAGGTTAGCTGTTAAAGGCATGGCAACACAAATGTGACCGCTTGACAGACAAAGGGCTACTAATTGTCGATCGATACCTATCCAAAGCAGTTTTTTATCGGTTGAATATTCAATAGTTAAATCGACTAATTCACTACACCAGCTAAGTCCATAACATCCTAAAGTTTCTCCCAAGTCTAAGCAAGCAAATTTTCGGGCATATTCGTGAACAATAATTTGCCGAATGGCTGGAATTTGGTTGAATTCTAATTGGCTGATGGAGTGTATTTGCATAACTTTTGGTTATTGATAAATTAAAGGAACTATTGAGGTAACTTGAGGAATGGTATTCAAGTTGCCTTGGGGATAAAAGTAACGAACGATGATAGCACCTGGCTTTTCTCCCCCACTCAATTCTACTTTTCTGGAGATATGTACGCCATATTCGTTAGTTTTCCGCTCCGGGACTTCCAGGGCATTTAATCCTTCTGCAAAGATTTGTAAAAGCTGTTCTTTGCCGCCAGATGCTTCGTCAATTCCCAAAATTCTCAAGTCCCTTAAGTTATCTGAGGATCGTCTTGCATTAGTGGGGGTGGAGGTGACACGACCGAAAAAGAAGTCGAATTTGCTAGATTTAATGGTAAATCCTATGCCTTGAATCAGTTCATCCATTTTGAAAAAGGGTTGTCACCTCTCAAAAAGTCGAATTTGCTAGATTAATTGATCGCGATCGCAATAGGTTAACTATGGTCGGCGATCGCACTTACTTCTGCTAAAATAAAAACAGCGCTCTACTTCATTCTATCATAATGACTCGGTTTATCCACGACCAATTTGATCCTTAAATAACAAATAACAAATAACAAATAACAAATAACAAATAACAAATAACAAATAACAAATAACAACTAACAAATAACAACTAACAAATAACAAATAACAACTAACAACTAACAACTAACAACTAACAACTAACAATTAACAATTAACTATTGCCGAGTTCTAAAATCCGAAGCTACAATCATCGAGCCAATCCCTGCATCTGTGAATATTTCTTGCAACAAAGCATGAGGAATGCGACCATCAATAATATGAGCAGCATGGACACCTTGAGCCAAACTTCGGACGCAACAATTTACCTTGGGAATCATTCCACCAGAGACAACTCCAGACTCAATTAATGCCCTCGCTTCTTGAATATCAAGCTTCGCAATCAGAGTATCTGGGTTGTGATAATCCTCCAAAATACCAGCCGTATCAGTCAGCAAAATTAATTTTTCCGCTCCCAAAGCAGCGGCAATTTCACCAGCAACTGTGTCAGCATTAATATTATAAGCTTGACCTGTTTCATCGGCCGCCACACTGGAAACTACTGGGATATAACCACCATTCACCAGCGATTCTAAAATACTAATTTTGACGCTACTAACTTCTCCCACAAAACCAATATCTTCCTGACCTTGTGGACGGGCTCGAATCAAATTAGCATCTTGACCGCATAAACCTACTGCTCGGCCGCCTGCTTGGTTAATTAGAGAGACAATTTCTTTATTTACTCTCCCTACTAATACCATTTCCACGACATCCATTGTCGCTGCATCTGTGACTCTCAAACCATTTTTGAATTGCGGTTCAATTCCCAATTTAGTTAACCAAGTGTTAATTTCTGGGCCGCCACCATGAACTACAACGGGACGCGCGCCTACGCAGGAGAGTAATACAATGTCCCGCATTACCTTATCTTTAAGGTTACTGTCTTTCATGGCTGCACCACCATATTTGACAACTATGGTACGCCCGACAAACTGTTGAATGTAGGGTAGTGCTTCTGAGAGGATCTCCGCCCGATTGGTTTCGGACTTTCTATCAAAATCGCTTTGTTTGAGCATGGGATGTAGAATTATTCTTTAGTATGTAGTTTACCACTAATTGCACCATATTTTTTACCTCGTAATATTAAATCCGGTTACATCCGCCCGAAAAATATCGGCAACTCGATTTAATTCTACTGAATGGGAAGCCTTAAATAAAATGCGATCGCCTGCTTTGACAAACTTTTGCAAATCCTGCGCCATTTTCTCCCGTGCATCTATTTGGTTAATATCTCCCAACTCAATTAAAGGTAAACCAGTTGCACCATCAGCCATCGCTGCTGCCTCTTCAAAATCTGCTAAAATAAACAAAGCATCAAGATTTAATTCTCGGACAGTTGCCCCTACTTGTCGATGAAATTCCAGAGATTCTTCTCCTAATTCTTTCATCGTCCCTAATACCGCAATTCGTCGCTTTCCGGGAGTTTTTGCTAACATCTGTAAAGCTGCAATCATTGACTCTAAACCGGCATTGTAAGTCTCATCCAGAATGATGATATCATTACTTAACTCGTAGCGTTTAGCCCTTCCTGATGGTAATTCTACTGACAAACCATCCGTTAAAGATTCCCAATTTATACCCAAAACTTTCGCCACTGCTAAAGCTGCTAAATAGTTAATGGCGTTGTGATTACCGGGCAAAGGTAAAGGCAGTTTTAAGCCATCAATAGTAATAGTATTTTCGTCAAGTAATTCTGGGCATAAGTCACCTTTTTCTAAGCCGTAAGTAAAAGTTGTGCCTTGCCAAACTCTAGCGGCTGTTGTCATTAATAAAGTATTGTCAGCGTTAAGAATAGCGGTACTATTCTCAGGCATTTCTGCTAGTAACTCGCACTTCGCTTCCGCGATCGCTTCTCTGGAACCTAACCTACCAATATGCGCCGTCCCCACATTAGTAATTACTGCAATTGTTGGTTGGGCAATTTGACTCAAAAGTGCAATTTCTCCAGGGCCGCGCATTCCCATTTCAATCACTGCATATTGATCCTCTGGTGCAAGTTCTAAAAGAGTTTTCGGAACTCCAATTTCATTGTTATAATTAAGTTGCGTTTTCAGCACATTTCCCTGAGTTGCTAAAACTGCCGAAATTAATTCTTTAGTAGTAGTTTTACCCACCGAACCTGTCACCGCAATTACTGGAATTTTAAATTGTTTGCGCCACCAATGAGCGATCGCTTGGTAAGCTTTCAAAGTATCATCTACTCGAAATAAGGGAAGAGAGAGATTTTCGCTAGTCCAATTGCGATCGACAACAGCCGCGATCGCGCCCAATTCTAACGCCTTACCAACAAATTTATGACCATCAAAATTTTCCCCTCGCAAAGCCACAAACACCTCACCCACCTTGAGACTGCGGGTATCTGTGGCGATACCGATCGCCATTTCACGATCGAACTCTACAGACGGCATCACCGCCAAAATTTCAGCTAATTGGGTAAGGGTAACACGACAAACCATTAATCGGGACTCACATTGCAAAATTATTTAGTTTAACTATTTTAGGCTAATGGTTACTAAACCACAAAGACACAAAGACACAAAGAAAAAATGGCTTTTGACTGACCCCCAACGGCTGAACCCCATCACCCCGTTACTTTCTCGTAAAATTCACGTAAATCTTACCTAAACTTTACAAAATTTAGGGGAAATTCTAACGCTACTACTTGAAACTTGTAAGTGCTTTGTGTCATCCTTAAGTTAGAACTTAGTTTAAGTTTAAAAGTCAGGAGCGGCAATCAATCCTCAATCCAATGGTGCTAAAAAATTACAGAACTAAGTGAGGGAAGGTAAAATTAAGTGGACACTTTAACAAATCGTTACAACCGACAGCCCCACCCAGAAGAACAACTACTCTACAACCACTGGCTAGAACAAGTACAGGTAGAGCAACCAGAGGAGCTAATCAAGCGCTTTCGGAGTTTATTTATCGAAAGTGTGGGATATCCCGATCGCGAAATAGCAACAGCCTTAGAAAAGCTTGCAGCCTCCAAACACGCTGAAGAGGAATTTAAGTTTGTCATCAACCGTTGCTGTCATATTCTGATTAACCGCTGGCATACTTCCTCTGCTAAACACACAGCTATCCCTGAATTAATTAGCCTATTTGAAGGTGTTGCTGCTAAGCCACCGGCACGTTATTTACGTCACCAAAGCAATCAAAGGCTACCCGAATTAATCAAGAAATTTGCCCAGAGCGAACAGTACATCATACTGCGACGTTTGGCAAAAGTAATTAGTCAGGGCAAAGAAACTAGCAATAATAGTCATAGCACGGCTCAATCTAAACCTTTAGGAGCATTAATTTCACGATATCCATACTTGTATAAACACTGCTTGCTGAGTGAAGGTAGTCCTTATGAATACCAGAAAACCATCAAACAAATTCAAACGGAAAATCAGCGACAATTTGAAATAGATCTTTCTCAATATGTTGCTCATGCAGTGAGAAGATCCCAAATGGCTAATAATGGAAACGGAGAATCTGTGGGTCGGATTATACAACCCATCAAAAACCCAACTTTGTTGAGCGATCGCGAACTCTTTTTCGCCCTCAAACAATTCATTGGCAAAGTCGAAGGAGCCGATACCTATCGGCAATTTTCCCAGCGATTCCTGAGTCAGACTAATTACAATCAATCCTATGGTTCATTTAAAGACAACTTGTATGAATACCTGATTACTACCACCAATGGCTCAGACTACGGTAAACGACAATTTAACGACAAACTATACAAGCAACTACGCAACATTATTCCCCAAAGTGAATCTCAAAAATTCAGCGAATTTTTAATGATTAGAACTTGCAGCCAACTCTTAAACTTCCTAGTAGTAGAGAGTAGTCAACGCCCCAATCACTTTGTATTCCTCGACCTAGTTTCTAACTTAGGTGCAACTCAAACCACAGGTCTTCTGTTAAAAATTGTCCTGATTTGTAACCAAGTTAAACCCTACCTAGAAAAGCGATTTGCAATTCTGTTCAATCATTACGAATCTACCACGCGAGACGGTGTTCTCTGGTTAGTTAAAGGTCTGGAAAACCTGAACTTAGCCCTAATTACTAATTTTGGGTCAGTTGACCTCTCTTATCTCCGTTAAGGAATGAAAATTAAATAACTTGATGATTTTCGTAGTAAGCGCTTTAGCGCTATGAGCGCTTACTACAAACAAGCTAATTATTTAATTTCTATTCTTAAGTAGTCCTAATCAAATTCAAAATTAATTTTTGATTTTGAATTTGATTTTCCAAGTTACCGAAAAATAACGTTTTAAGGTGTGAAATCATCAAAATTTCGATAGTCTAGTAATTGCATACTTTTAGCAAGGAATTAGAAGGACTTAGATAGAATGACTCAAGTGCTAATCGGCGAAAATGAAAGAATTGAATCGGCCCTGCGTCGGTTTAAACGTCAAGTCTCCAGTGCAGGGATTTTGGCAGATGTTAAGAAGAGCCGACACTTTGAAACTCCGCTGGAAAAGCGCAAGCGCAAAGCAGTGGCACGTCAACGCACAAGACGTTTCCGCTAAGGGTTTTCCTTAGCGGTACTCTGGGAGCCGCCACCCGGCGGCTCTAACTGCTGCACTTAAATGCTGTACTTAAATATTTTTTATGAATAATGGAACTCGATCGAGAACTAGATAACACTATTTTAAGCTTCGCAGATATTCAGTCCGAACTGAACTTACGCCATGCCCAAGACACCCTGCGAGACATTGTAGAAAATATGGACTTGACACCCCAAGAGCGCACGGGGTTAGAGCCTGCGATTGGAGGGTTAGAAAAAATGCTCGACAAGTTAGAAAGAGCTTGCGTGCAAATAGCAGTATTTGGCATGGTGGGGCGCGGCAAATCTTCAGTTTTAAATGCACTTTTAGGTCAAAATATCTTTGAAACCGGTCCCATTCATGGCGTGACTCGTGATACAACAATTGGTCAATGGAACATAGATCGAGAAAAGTCAAGAACTTCGGGGAATGGAGAATTGGGGAGTAAGGGACAGTTACCAATTCTTTCTAATTCTGCCATTGTTTATCGCTTATCTCAAGTTGAATTAATTGATACTCCGGGAATTGATGAAGTAGATGGCGAGACTCGCGAAGCTTTGGCTCGTCAGGTAGCAAAACAGGCAGATTTAATTTTATTTGTGGTAGCTGGCGACATTACCAAAGTAGAATATGATGCGCTTTCTCAGTTACGAGAAGCTGGCAAACCCATGCTTTTAGTGTTTAATAAAATTGACCAATATCCTGATGTCGATCGCATTGCAATTTATCATAAAATTCGGGACGAACGAGTGCGGGAGTTGCTATCACCAGATGAAATTGTCATGGCGGCGGCTTCGCCTTTGGTGGCGAAAGCAGAGCGGCGGCCTGATGGGAGTATGAATGTGAAAATGACTCGCGGAACGCCACAAATAGATGATTTAAAGCTGAAAATTTTGGAGATTTTAGACAGAGAAGGTAAATCTTTGGTGGCGCTAAATACGATGCTCTATGCTGGTGATGTGAATGAGCAGTTAGTCCAGCGAAAAATGGAAATTAGAGAGGATAGTGCGAATCGAATTATTTGGAATGGGGTAATGACTAAGGCGGTAGCTGTTGCTATTAATCCGATTACTGTGCTGGATATTTTTACTGGTGCAGTGATTGATGTGGTGATGGTGTTAACTTTGTCAAAACTTTATGGCATTGGGATGACGGAAGCTGGTGCGGTGGAATTGCTGCAAAAAATGGCGCTGAGTATGGGGGGAATTACTGCTAGTGAATTAGTGGCTAATTTTGGTTTGAGTTCTCTTAAAAGTTTATTAGGTTTGGCTGTACCTGTAACGGGGGGTTTATCTTTAGCACCTTATTTGTCTGTGGCGGTGACTCAAGCTGGGGTAGCGGGGTTTTCTTCCTATAGTATTGGACAGGTGACTAAGGCTTATTTGGCTAATGGTGCATCTTGGGGAGATGATGGGCCAAAAGCGGTGGTGAGTCGGATTTTGGCTTCTTTGGATGAGGGTTCGATTATGAGTAGAATTAGAGATGAATTGCAGGCGAAGTTGGATTTAGGAAAGGTGAGTCGGGGGCGATTTGGGCAGGAACGAACAATTAACAATTAACAATTAACAGGACTTACGCAGAGACACTATATAGCGTGCTTGCGTAAGTCCTGTACAATTAGAATTAAACATTACCATTAATATGAAACTATTTTATGAAACAGTCGTTATTTGCTAAATTGCTAACCATTTTTACTATTGCTTCCATCACCCCTCCAGCCATCAGCCAATCTAGTTGTCCACCCCAGCGAAACTATTGCTGCGTTAGCGATCGCGATGGCGTACCGATAACTAGAGTTGTCACCCCGCGAGGACCTGTAACCATGATTCGCTGGGTTCGCACGGAAGATTTACCTGCGGATTTGACTCCACAGCAGCGTTGCCAGCAAGTATCCGAACGATTGCAAGCTTACCGAGATCGAGGTCAGCTAAAATACATTACAGGTGCGATCGTTAACGGTCAGCCTGCGATCTGTGTGGCTAAACAGCGAGGTGGTGACTGTCTCCGTGTATTATTCAACCTGAAACCCGGAAGCGACCCCAAGCGTGCATTGAGAAAACTATTGAATCTGCGGGGGCTTAGTGCAGGAAACCCATTATTTGAAGGTGGTGGTAGACGCTTTTATCTTGATATGAATGATTACCTGAATGAAGTTACTCCCGACTAAATAATGCTTAATTTAAAAGGAGGTTGTTTCCATGAGTGTTAAATTTTTTGCTGCCACTATTGGACTGTTAGCTACTTTCGGATTAGTCTATCAAGAGAGTTTTAAGGAATTTTTCTTTGCCGATTCTTCTAAAGATTTAAAACAAACAAATACTAATCAATCGCACGTTAAACAATCATTAGAGAAAGTCGCTCAAGTCCAACATCCTGAAGAAGTTAGAGAGATATTGCAAACTAAAGACTGTAGTGTTTGCCAAATAGACGGGATTAATTTGAGCGGCGCTAATTTGCCAGGAGCAACTTTTTGGTCTTCTAGTCTTAGAGAGGCTAATTTCAGCGGGAGTAATCTGGCAGGAGCTAATTTTAATGAAGCTGATTTGACAGGCGCTAATTTCAGAGGTGCGAATCTTAAAGGCGCAAATTTTAAAAAGGCTAATTTGTCTCACGCAGACTTGACAAATGCTTCTTTAGAAAATGCTTCTTTAGAAGATGCTATTCTGTTTGCGGCTAATTTGAAAGGTGCAAATTTACGCGGCGCAAATTTGAAGGGGACTCAATTACCTAGTCAAACGATCGGCGAACCTTCTAATGGGGGAACAGCGCGATCGCCGCAGTCAGGGGATGTTAAAACCATTGCTAAAGAAATTACGGTACGAATTGATTACCCTGAACCTTCAGGTTCAGGAGTAATTATTGCTAAAGAAGGCAATATTTACTACGTTCTTACTGCTGCTCATGTCATGTGTGAAAAAAACTTCATTATGTGTAAAGATGCTGTTTTTACTATTAATATTTTTACCCCAGAGGGCAGCCAAAAAGAAAAGCTAAATTTTAACACTGTTAAAAAACTACCTGGAGTGGATTTAGCAGTATTTTCTTTTACTAGCAGCAAAAAGTATAGAGTAGCTCGGTTAGCAAATTCCGATCGCATTAGCGGCATCAATGGTACACCTGTTTATGTCTCTGGCTGGCCTGAATCAGATAACTCTTCCCAGCCATCCTCTTATGTTTTCAGTGGAGGGAAAATAGCTGACAATTCATTAGGAAGTGTCCCAGATGGTTATAGTTTATCTTACGATAACGCAACATTACCAGGGATGAGTGGAGGCCCAGTGCTGGATGCAGATGGTCGAGTCGTGGCAATTCACGGTCAGGGATTTAATCAAGAAGTAGATGATAAAGAAGGCAACCAAGATTTGTCAGTTAAATTAGAGCTTAATTTGGGAATTCCTATCAATACTTTTTTACAATTAGCTCCTAAGTCAGGAATTAATTTGCGCGTACAAATAGATAGCTCCCAACCGCCTGAAAGTGCAAGACGTAGCGTTAGAGTACCCATCGCTTCAGAAACGATTAAAAACCCGAATACAAGAACTGCAAAAGCGGTAATTTTGGCAAATAAAGGCTTTGATTTACTGGTAGGAAAACAGCTACAGCAAGCATTGACAACTTTTGAACAAGCGATTCAAATTCAACCTGATTTGCACTCAGCTTGGTACGGCAAAGGTCGTACTTTGGAAGCGCTAAATCGAAATCAAGAAGCTCTGGTGGCTTTAGATAAAACGATACAAATTCAGCGGAATTTTTATTATGCTTTGCAGGCGCGAGGGGATTTGCTGCGAGATTTGAATCGGCGACAAGAAGCGATTGCATCCTATAACCAAGTTATCAACGATAAACCAGATGATAAAGATCGCTATCTTCACCGCTTGTTTCAACCTCACGCTTATGTGATGAGGGGAGCTACCCGTTACGATCTGGGCGATCGCGAAGGTGCGATCGCAGATTATGGGCAAGCGATCGCTATTAATCAAGATTTTGCACGCGCTTACTATTTCCGAGCATCTGTTTACTTGGAAATGCGAAATAAACAACTTGCTATTAAAGATTTCAAAGCGGCGGCTGATCGCTATTTAGCCCAGGGAAATGTTGAGGGCTATCAAAAAACGAGACAACTACTCAGTTTCATTGACCGATAGTTTGTTAAAGAGTTAATCTCTATTTTTCCTAATTCTTAGATTCTGGAAAGTTTCATTATTGGGTTTATGTCTAACGTTTACTCTCAATGATTTCAAAGGAATTAATCATAGCTTTGGATATTGGCAAAAAATGTTGATATTGATTCATTTCTGCTTGGTAAATAAGAATGTAAACTTTTTGCCAATTCAATACTCCAACCTCCATTCTTTGAAAAGTAGATGCACCTTCCTTGTATGTATAAACTATTAAATAGCCTTCTCGCTTGTCTAAAATAGTTCTTTTGTTTTCAAGAATATTAACTTGTTCGTTACTCCGTTTTATTTGCTTGATTACTAAATTTTTATAGGCTTCTAGGGTTATCGGCTGTTGTAAAGTTTCCACATTGAGAATCAATTGCTGTTGAGTTAAGTTATTTTCTTGAGTGCGAATAAATCTAGCGACTTCTCCTGAGAATCCGTCCTGAATTTTTTGGAGTTGCCAATCTTGAGGATATTTTATCCTTATTCCCTCGGTAGTTTCTTCATAAAGCTGCCAACTTTGGGCTGCATTGTCAGAGATTTTTGATGAGTTAATTTTATTTTCAGGTTGAATTGCTATTCTTTTTTGCTCTAAAACTATAATTACCGTAATTACACTCATAAAAATTACGATCGCTATTAACCACAACTTAGATGAAAACCAAAAATTTATCAATCCCGAATTAAAATTAAACTTATTTGCAAAATATTTACTAATAGAATTACCGCTTAACTCTTGCCAAGTTGGAGGAACTTCTGCCGGATTCTGGCAAATTACTGGTAGCCAAGTCACCCCAGGCCAAACTTGCTCCCAATCTTCGAGACGATCGCGCGATCGCCTCACAGATGTCTGCAATGACTGACCACTAGCATATTCAGTAAGAAACTCCTTCAAAAAAGCTTGTGCGATCGCATCAGGCACTTGTTCCCGCATCGCGATCGCAACCGGAATATACAAACCCGCTTGCGCTAAATCCCGTACTAACCCCACACTATCACAAGAGTTAAAAATAGCTATTTTCAATCCTTTACCTATCGCTTCTCGCAGAGAATTTCTGAAATCGGAAACTTCTAAACTACTATTTTGATTAATATAAATTCTCCCGTTTTCTGCTACCATTTCACTATGCCCAGAAAAGAGAAATATATCCCAACCTATTTCGCTTCTAAGCTGCTTCAAGAAATCTTGAGGCTGAGGTTCATCAAGAAATATAGCATCAGCAGAAGACAAACGCTCAACCTCTTCTCTATCAGTTTGAACATTAATACCTGTACTATCTCCAAGAACACCTAAAATGCGAACTTTTTCCTTGCCGATCCCTGTTTTATTCAATACCTTAGCACGTTTAAACTCAGAGGAACTCAAAGCTATTTCCAGATCGCTACCATCGTCATCTTGCAATAAATCCCAAACGTGCCAAGGCAATTTCCACAGCACAGGATCTGGGTTATTAATTTGGAGAATTATCCGAATTTCACCCATTTTATTACTTAACTCCTTTAGCAGTCCTTCCCTAATTGGCTGCCAAGTACCTCCTGACATCAGCCAACTTTTCATTTCAGCTTCTAAACTGCGAGCTAATTGACGACAAGCTGACACCCCCTCACTACTAGCGCGGTTTGTTGTTTGTCCGATTTCAGAAACTGAATTATCGTTTTTAGAGCGCATTGAATTAGGGATAATAGGCTTTAAAGTCAGGTAGGCCGAGTGCCAAAGTTCATAAAAAGCCCGAACTTTTAAATTTCCCGGTAGTCGGCTGCAAATTTCTTCAGTGGGAGGCGCATTATCTGACCAAAATTGCAGCGAAGCATCAAATCCTTCGCTAAAATCTCCCACTCCTATTTTTAAAACGGCTACTCGGCTCATTGCTACTTTTGTAGAATAATATTTTCCTAATTATGCCAATTCTCCTGCATTTGTGGAACAGTATTGGGGGCGGGTTATTTAATATTTTGGCTTCTAGCATGGATTTGGGTGAACCCGCCCCTACCAAGACTGTTTCAAAATTTTTTAGAATTGTTATTAGATCGCAAAATGTTCTGTCACGCTGGTATTTTGCAGAGATATCCTGATGTGAAAGCGACTACCAATAGAGAAACTATAGCGTAACTGGATGCAGTCATCGATACCTATACCTTGAGAATTTGTTCTAGCTTCAACTTCTCGGAAAATATCTCCTTCTGAGGAGAGGATAGTAAGTTTAAGGTGAGGTGGTAAAACTTGTCGATCGCCAGTTGGTAGCACTTGTATAAACACCTCAACTTCATTCTCAGATTTTGGCATTAATCCAACAATTAAGCTGACTGATGCAGTTCCTAATTGCATTCCTAAATCAATCAACTTGGCTTTTCTGACAGCCGCTTCCGGGTGATTGGGAGCAATTTTTCCCAAGGCGATCGCAGTTTGCCAACGAGTTTCTGGATCGTTTGTACTGTGCAAAAATTCAGTTAAAGCAGCAATAACTTCTGGATTGTCAGTACCTATTTCTCCTAATAAGTTAACAGTCTGGCGACGGATGAGTTCATCAGAATTAGTTTGCAATAAGACAATTAATGCGGGTATTACTTCTTGAGAGTTACTACTTTGAGGGCGATCGCTATCTTTTGAACGCAAACCTAATCTTGTTGGCGATGCTGCTATCCACAGCGATTCTATCGCTTCCACAGTTTGCCACCCTGCTTGAGTCATTTCTCCCCAAAAATTCCGCAACCGCTGGCTCAATTCATCTATTATTGTGGCTTGTAAAGGAAATTCTTGTAAGATTGAGGGTTGTTCAATTGCCTTTTTAAATTCTAACTCATTCAATTGTTCTATTAAATAATCAAGCGGTAAAAGGTCTGCGATCGCCACCTGTTCTAACAATTCTTCTGCCCGATTATTTTTGATAAATCCTAATAATTGTACTGCGTCTAAACGCTCAGGAAACTGAACCGCTACATACCCGATTAAATCTTCCCTAAATTTCCCCATTAAATTTAAAAATTGCTCTCCAGGCAACACAGGTAGACATTCTATATTACCCATTCCTGGCAAGACTAGATCGGTAGCATTTAATAAACCGCAAAGCGCTAGATTTGCACTATCTCCCGCCTGCAAATCCGTCTCAATTCCCATCGATTCTAAAAAACGGCTGACAGCAAAGATAGCTAGGGAATTTAGATAAACGCGCTTGCCTTTTGCCGGCGAAGTCTGCTGTGCAGCTAAATGCTCTGCCCAACGGTGCGCTGTCAATTCTAAAGATACTGCGAATGGTGGCAAAATAGTGCTGGAAGTCATAGCTTTTCTCCTAAAAACTTTCTTTCATATTCTACTAAATTATTTTCGATATCTGCTAAAATTTCCTTCAGTAGCGGACGGCATCTATCTCTCCAATGAGTGTGAAGAGTTTGTTCATTGAGGTCAAAACTTTTCGCTAAAGAGCGCCAAGTAATCTTTTTTTCAGCAGCAATTTTTCCTTCCTTTAGACTAACCAGATTTCCGGGGCTATTTAAGTACATAGCTTTTAAAAGCGTTTGGCAGTTACAGATTAAGGAATTTCTTGGGTGACAGCCACTTAATTTCTGCAAGTAATCCTGTTCGATGTAAAGTTCCAATATTAAGGCTTTTCTTTGAGTATGATTAGTCTGAGACTTCTCAATCAAAGATTCTATGCCATCGAGTAAAGGTGCATTAAAACCGCCATCGGGCAGAACCTCTAAAAATGATTTTTTTTCAGAAAATATGTCACAAAACACTGGAGCATCCAGACTTGGTGGCAAAGGTTTAGCGCGATATAAGTCTAAAATTCGATACCTCAAATGACCATTAAACCAAATTACAAATTTTGTTCTGAGGTTCTCAGGATGTTCGCGATCGATATCGACTTTAAACTTAATGATAAAGATTTTGATATTAACTCTAACATACTCCAAAGTCTTGTTAAGCGCATCCAGATAATCTGGATGAGAGTTTTTGATAATTCCTGGCAGTGTAGGAACCCTGGCTAACAAGCGTCCCATGTCTTGAGAGCGTGCCCCGCTAGGGCCAAGGACTCCTTGGATGAGTCGCCGCAACTGTTCGTCCCGTTCAGTCATACAAAGTCAGAAACTGAAATGTTCTCTTCAGTATGCAGCATAAGGGTTCTGGCGTAAAGATATCTGGGGCTTTTGCTGTCTCTGGGATGCCTGTCGATAAAATTTTTGGCAATTTTGCAATATAGCGCTACGCGCTAACGT
>MBRE01000094.1 GCA_001698425.1 Oscillatoriales cyanobacterium USR001
GCTGCTATTTCTCCTGTCTCTCGATAACGACGCAGAAAGTTACGAATGAATGCTAAGCTGACTTTAAACCGTTTTGCTAGTTGTCTTTGTGAACCTTCTTTGTTCTGCCATGCACTCAGGATTTTTTTTCTTAAATCTATGGAGTATGCTGCTGCCATCTCTGTAGTCTCCTTTTTTACCTCTCTACTTTATCATTATTGTGGTACATTTGATTGCAACTTGCTGTAAGTTTAAATATAATAGAAGGAGTCGAGTTAATCACCAATCAACTTATCTTAGGACAGAATGTAACTCTCGATTTATTTGGCGGTAAAATTTCTCAGATTCCCGAAGCTATCAACGTTGACTTGATTGCTGAGTCAGGAGTTAAAGCATCAATTGCTGAATTTTTACCCAAATTACCTAAACAGAGTATAGACCAAATTATAGTTAGTAATCCCCAGGCATATTTTCTTGAATATGCAGCACCCGTACTAAAAATAGGAGGTCGTCTTTATATCAATTCCACTAAAAGAAATCCTTTTGGCAAACTCCCAAGTGTCGAAATCATTGAGCAACTGGGATTAAAAGTTTTACAAGAAAATGCGCCACTAGATACCAGATTTATTAACCAAAAATTTACCAGGGAAACGCCTAGAAATGATGGCACTTTAGAAATTCCATTATCAGCTTAAAAACAACTATTTTGGAGAAAATAAAATGACTATAATTAGCAATCATTTTGACCTACTCTATTTTACAAATTGTAATTTAGAGCCACCTTTAATTCGTGATTCAAAAATTGTCATTCCCACCCGTCAACTAGGGTTACTACCAGGTCATCCACTTAATCCCCAAAATGAAATATTTTTCCTGTCAAAATCTTACCTAATTTTCGATGAAGTGAAATCATCGGTACGCCAGTTAACTGGATATGTAGAAGAACCTCCTGGTTCTAATCGCTTTCAACCTCTGGAAGAAAACTCTACAACAGTCATAGATGATAATTTTCCCCATGTTGATAAAACTGTAAGTTTATTTGGATTAGAAGGTGCTTTTGAGAACCCGTTAGAATGGGTTGATTGGGAAATTAAAAGTGGATCATTTTATCTGATGGAACATCCATCCGATGACTGGGAATTTACAGAATTGTGGATAGATGCAACGAACTTCCCTCTAAAAGTTATGCTTTTGGTTCGAGATAAGCAAGGAATTAGCTGTGTTTACGATCCCTCTCAAAACAATCGGCTAGTTTTTTTGAGTTTCACCTATGAAGAGGCGAAGTTATGGTTAGAAAAACAATATAAACTTGTGCCACAGCGTTTTCCCAAGGAGGTATGTGTATAAGCTGCATATGATGTGTTATATGTCAATAGTTTGGAGGCGCAAAATCGCTGAAAAGGTTAATTTTTAGTTAGTCGTAACTTAGCTCAAATCCTGATAATGTTTTAGTAATCAAAAACCGCCCCAAGTATTGATTTATCAAAGTAGTGACAGACTGGTACAATCATAAATTACGATAAGATGTGGAGAACGTAGGTAAAAAGTGGTGCAAAAAACAGCTATTACTGATGTTATTAAAACCTTTGCGGATGTGGAAAGTCGCTTTAATCTGAGGCGGACGGAAGATGAGCGATTTTTTTCGGAATGGTATGAGAGTTTGCCAGAGATTACTGACGCGGAAAAAGAATCTCTAGATTTAATTAGACGGCGGTATCTTTATCATTTAGCAGGTGGGAGTCTGACTGAGGGGACAGTGACGCTGCTAATGGGTTCGCCTTTATTGGAAAAAGCAGGTTTTTATGACTCTCCTTTTAAAATGCGGGGGGAGGCATCGGTTGAGATTATGTTGGATGAAGATGAAGATGATGCGGAAATTTTGCGGGGTCGAATTGATATTTTAGTAGTGCAAAATCGGTTTTGGGTGACGCTGTTGGAGTCAAAACGGACGACGATTTCGGTAATGTCAGCAGTGCCACAAACGCTGGCGTATATGATGGCAAATCCCAATCAGGATCGACCGGGGTTTGGCATGGTAACAAATGGGAATGAGATTATATTTGTGAAGTTATCTCAGCAGGATATAATTCAGTATGATGTTTCAGATATTTTTTCACCCGTACCTTTACGCAATCGTCTTTATGATGTTTTGAGGATTTTGAAGCATATTGGTCAAGTTATTGTGGAAGGATAGACTGTTATCACAGTTTCTCAAGTGTATTTTATAACGATCGATCCTAACAACTCCTCCAACACATCGAAATCAGCTAGACAATTCGACTTCAGGGGGCGACAACGAGCCTAAAAGCTATTAAAATTATTAACGCAATCAATCTATAAAAACCTGGATTTTGAGTTAAAGTTATCTGAGGATAGAAGAGATGATTACCGGGTTGAACTGGAATGCTATTTAGGACTTGCTGAATCAGTGCCTGGAGGTGATGCAGTCTGGGTGATGCGATCGCAGATCGAGAGTATGGTGCAAGAAAAACAGGTAAAATAGGTCAAAACCTTTGCATCACCATTTGCGATCGTGTACAGAAAAGTTGAGCTTGCTCCCCTCGCACCCTTGGACTTTGAACTAGCCAACGGCTCCAAATTGTCAACAGACAAGCGAATAACTGGACGTAATACTTGCTGCTGTTCGGCTAAATTAGAAGCACCTTGTTTATCTAATAATGTCCAGAATATTGGAAAAGCCCTTTTTTGATAAATCGCACTTACCATTAACACATTATACTCCTTCCACTGCGTCCTATCCAAGGCAATAATTAATTGAGTTCCCGCTTGAATTTGACGAGATATTACTTCTTTAATGATCGGGAACCAAATTACCAGGATACTGAGTGCTTTAATCAATAAAAGCTGCTGCTACTGTACTTCATAAACAAGGCTGGTATTATAGCCCTAACTGTTTGGTCAATTCACGAGCAACATGAATTAAAAACTTAGAAGCATCTGGATTATCATGGTGGGCAAAATAGGCAGCTACTTTTGCCATAGCTTGAATTAAACCAGCATCAATTAAATCTTGATGATTATCTAACACATCTGGTTCTTGACCATTGGGGCAATGTAACAATTTGTCAATTAAATTCATGTAAAGTTCTTGACGTTGTTCAGTCATAAATTAATCCAAAATTGAACTCTCATCTACAATTCGCCAGGGCAAAAAGGGAGAGTCAAAACACTTAACTTTTTCTCCCTTTTGCATTATTTCTCTTTGAAACTATTAGTTAATTAAGCTTGAACGAGGACACCGTGAGTGTAACAATTTTTAGGGCAAACTCGCGAACAAGCTTCACAACCAATACAATACTCTGGATGAATAATACTCATCACTTTTCGTTCAATTTCATCGTCTTCCTCATTATCGACAAATTCTCCATCTTCATTCAGAGCTCTTAATTGTAGTACATTGCGACCACAAGCTTTAAAACATCTACCGCAGCCAATACACTTATCTTGGTTAATTTCCTGTACAAATTGGGGTGTCCAGGTAGTACCACCAAAAGTCAAACCAGTTAATATTGCCATTGTCAAGTTCCTCCTTAATAGTCTAATCAAGTCGAGATTTGAGATTTAATCTACCTTGTTTAAGCCCGATTTAATCTAAAATTCTTAGACTAAATAAGCTTCTTGGTGAGTCCGAATCGTACAATCAGAACGTGGATAAGCTACACAAAGTAGCACGAATCCTTTGTTCATTTGTTCATCATCTAAAAACACCTGCTCTGATTGGTCAACTTTGCCTTCCATTAGTTTACCAACACAACTAGAACAAGAACCAGAACTACAGGAAAAAGGCAACTCTAAATCGTGTTCTTCAGCCGCTGTGAGAATATATTGATCCTCCTCAACAGGGATAGTCACATCAAGTTCCTTCTTCTTATTAATGAACCGCACATTGTAAGTTGTCATTTGCCAATTCCTTAAAATTAAACAACAGAAAAGTAGCTAAAAATTAACTACAAGGAACTCCCGCAGGAGTGCAATTACCAGCTTGAAAAGATTGACCACAGCCACAGGTATCAGTAGCATTAGGATTCACAAACTTAAAGCCACTTTGAGTCAAGCCCTCAACATAATCCACCACCACACCTGCCAACAAAGGAGCACTTTCCTTATCAATATAAACTCTAACTTTCCCCTGTTGTTCTAACAAATCATCTGGCTTCGGTTCATTAGTGATATCCAAAGAATATTGATAACCACTACAACCGCCATCCACAACAGAAAAACGCACACCGCGTTGTGCTTGATTTTCACCCTTAGCAGACCCCTGTAAAAAGGCGCGGAGACGCAATTCAGCAACTTCTGTCAATGTCAAAGTCATAAAAAACTCCTTAAATACATCCGAAAATGATTAATTAACAATTAGTCAAATTCTTGAGAATTTACCCAATTAGTTAAAAGTCGTAGCCCAGCTAATTCATGGGGAATTATGCCGATGAATTAGCATGGTTAAGAACAGAACTAACCGCAAAATTATCCAGCTTTATACTGGCTGAATAACTATTGAGATTGAGAAAACTTGAACTGAGATTATTAGTCCATTTCTCTCTATTCAGCACACCACAAACTGGACAATTAGGGTCATGGTAAGGTCGACGTTTGGCAAAATCTAAACTCCCTAAATCCATCGTTAGCAATTGAGATAATAGTGGTTTCCCAATCCCAGCTAATAACTTAATTGCCTCTAATGCCGTCAGACAAGCAAGAGTTCCCGAAACTGCCCCTAACACACCAAAACCGCGCTTATCCCAGTCAGGTTTCTCCGGGAAAATACAGGATAAACAAGGAGTTTTTCCCGGAACAATTGTAGTTAAATAAGCCTCCATATCACTCATCGCTGCTTCCACCATTGGTTTGTACCAGCGCACGCAAGCAGTATTTAACAAATCGCGTTCAATGAAGTTATGGGCACAGTCAAGAACTACATCCGCAGTTTGCACCAAAGCATCAACATTTTCAGGAGTAACATACTCACAAATAGCCTCCACTTGGACATCTGGGTTAATTTCTTCTAAGGCATTTTTAGCTTTAAAAACCCTGGGTTTACCCACCCAATCATCAGTCATTAAAACTTGGCGATTCATGTCATCTAGGCGCAAATTACCACCCCGAACTAGGATTAAACGCCCCACACCAGCCACTGCTAAATAAAGAGCCGCAGTGCCACCTAAACCACCCACCCCTGTAACTAATACAGTTGATGATTTCAGTCGTTTTTGAGCAGTTTCCCCAAAACCAGGAAGCATAATTTGGCGACGGTAGCGCTCTAATTCATTAGGGGTAAGATTCAACATAGTAGTTTACCTCAATCAGTATTAATTTCTGTTAGTAAAACTACATTTGCTGGCTTCTGATTAAACACTTTAAACAGTTTTTCATCTAAAGATGTAGAAGTCAGAAACAGGGTGTAAGCTTTTTGGAGTGCCTCTTGGTATAAGCTGAGTTTATCCTCAGAATTTTCGCCAGTCCAACTAGCATCAATTTCCTTAACAAGTTGAGCAAATTTTTGCAAAATATGCAGGCGATTGACATTCACAACCTGGGGGTCATAAGTCAATTCAAAAAACTTGAAATAATCCTCAGCATCTACAAGTTGTTTAAAATCAGACAAGGTTTTACTCATTGGCTTTTTTCCTGTATCTTTAGCTGTTGTTTGAGTTCGTCTAATTGACGATAAATCTCGTAGGTTTCGGCTGCCATCTGCATTAATTGTTGATAATTATTAGGCAGTCCTTCTGCTAAATCATGGAGATCCATTTTTTGTTGCCCAGCTTTACTATTGAGTCGTTTAATCTGAGATTTTAACTCCTCAATACTGAGATTAGTCGAGATTATTTCTACTGCTTGAACCATAGGTTTTAAATCCTGATAATACCAGATTTGGGTGGAATTACTGCCTTTAAGAAGCCTTAAAGAAACTGCATTTGTGGAATTACTGCCTTTAAGAAAAACTGTAAAAGGGAAAAAACAGCAGTAAAGGAAAAACCTTCAGGATAGCGGTAAAGCTGCATAAATAGATTGCTAATTAAGCCTTATACAAAATTCTATGCAGCTTTAATTTAGTCCTCCAAATTGGGGTAAATTCCCCAACTAAATTACAAATTACCCACTTCAGGATAGCGTTTGGCTAACTCCACACCAGATTTAGTTAGTTTTTCCCCTTCCGCAGCTAATTTCTCAAAGGAATCAAACCCAAAACGTTGAGCATCGCGTAAAGTTCTCGCGACTAGCAACAGACGACCAGAAAACACTAATGACCAACCAAAACCTTCGTGACTTAAATCAATTACTACTTGAGAAAGTAATCCAGTTTCCTTTTCAATGAGCGCCGCAATTGCGCGATAAAATAACTGAATTCGTCCCTTAGTATTTGGTTCGACATCACCATCAACGGAAATTTTGCGTTTGTCTTGCCGAGAGAGAATAAAAGGTTTAAGCATTAATTCATTTGTCCAATTCCGGTAAAATCCATAGGAATCTTCCGAACGAACTTGTCGAATTAACTCCTGAATAAATGGATGTTCCAGAGCTTCCGTGTTAGTAACTTCAGTTACAGTTTGTTCAGTTACAGTTTGAGTTGTACTCATACAGCAGTTTCCTCCTCTAATTCATCAAAAAATTTAGACTGTTGTTGTTGCAAAACCTTCCTCAACCAAGGGGGAGGATTGCCATTTAAAGTTGCCACTAACTTAGTGAGAACATCGGTAATTTCCTGTTCCTCAGATTGAGCTTTTACAGGAGTTATCCGTTTTTTCACTAACCGCGCAGCGGCGCTTCCCCCAATTGCTGAAACATAAACTATTGTGCAATCGGATAAAGCCTCAATTTTAGGTAATAGCTTATCCTCATTGCCATCTTCTTTGAGGTCGCCCTCAAACTTTAAAGTTTCCACAAATTGATAATTTTCCTGATTCACCTCATAAACATCAATTTTTTTAGCCCAACCAAAATGAGCATTAATATGAACGCTATCACTGGTTGTAAATGCTATTTTCATGGCTGACCTCTCAGTATTAACTATTGATTGATTAGGGAAAATTTAAACTAGCAAATGTAATGAGACAGAAGCTAAACAACTCGAACATCTCGGGATTCTTCTTGACTCAAAAACAAATTACCAATTTCAAACAAAAGCTGTGTAGTTCCTCGGTAGCCCACAGCACAATGCTGACCGTTTCCCAAGCGGTCTAAAATGGGAAAACCTTGACGAAACAGGGGAATTTTTAAGCGGCGCGATATCTCAGCCCCGTGAGAATTAGTAATTAATAAATCAGCCCCAACAGCCAATTCTTCAAAATCTTCTAAATCACCAATAATCACTGTTTCAATTGGTAACGTCTCCAAAATTGGAGATTTAGTAGTCGTCACCGCGCCCTGAATTACCGCTCCCATTGCCATTAATAAACCCACAGTTGCCGATAACAAATCTGGTTCCAAGGCTAAACAAACACGCTTACGTCCAAAGTAAAAATGAGTGTCTAACATGGCATCTTGTAATTGACGGCGTTGGTAGCGATATTTTTCTGGAACCGGAGTACCGCTTAAATCAGAAAGTCCTTGTAAAAACTCATCTACGGCTCCTAAACCAGTAATTTGGGGAAATACTTCATAGGGAATTCCTAACCGTTTTTCCAGAATTTTGGCACTCTCTCGCATACTCTCACCGAAGGCTAAAGTGTAGACAGAACTGCCAATTTCTCTGATTTCTGCTAAGGTTGTACCACCCGTTGTTACGGAAGTGTAGGAATCATCTAAATGACCGTCTAAAGAAGCAGATAAATTCGGTACTACAATGGGTGTTAATCCAAAAGCTGAAGTAATTTCTTTAATTTCCTGCACGTCACCAGGTGTGAAAGCAGAACTCATTAATAGCGTTACTTGATGATGGCGAGTTTCACCGGGTTGGGGAATTTCTCGCATGATACTTTCTACAGCTGCGGCAAAACCATCTTGCAAAGCACCTTTAAAGTCTGGGGCAGAGACAAATATAATCGGTAAATCGTATAACTTGGGGTGACGTTTGCGAATACTCCGCAGAATGCCTTCCATGTCATCTCCGCGAGTTTCTGTTAGTCCGGTTGTGCAAAGACCAATTATTTGCGGATTTGACTTTTCTACTAAAGTGAGAATTGCCTGTTCAACGTTTTCTTCGCCTCCTAAAATTGTCGTGACTTCAGTCATTGCTGTAGTAGAAAGTGGTATGGCTTCGCGAAAATGTCGCACTAAAGAAACTTTGGCAAAAGCAGTACAACCTTGAGAACCATGCAACAAAGGCATCATGCCTTTAAGTCCTAAAAAAGCTAATGTAGCACCTAATGGTTGGCTTTGTTTGAGAGGATTTACCGCTACAGATTTGGGGCGTGTAATCACAGCAGCCATTTTAATTAACCTCCTCTAAATCCCAAGGTGCGGCTTGGCGAACTTGTTGCCAAATAGGGCTATATAAAGCTTCTTCTAATTCCCTTGCCATTGACACCATGCCGACATATCCGGCATAGGAATGATGGCGTTCTTGATTAATATCAAGAAATGGAATTTTGGCTTTTAAAGCTGTATATTGATTGCGACCGCCGGCTATTAACATATCAGCTTTAGTTTGAGCGATGACTTTGAGTAATTCTTGGGCATTACCTTTGTCCATCATTATTCCTTCTGCACCCAAGAGTTCGCGAATTTTAGCTTTATCTTCTTCGGTACTTTTCTTGGTGCTAGTGGCGACTACTTCCATGCCTAAGTCTTTAGCTGCGGAGATAATTGACCAGCTTTTTACTCCGCCGGTGTAAAGCACTACTCGTTTACCTTTGAGTCGTTCTCTATAGGGTGCTAACGTTTGATTTAATTGCGCTGTTTCTGCGGCAATTAGTTGTTCAACCCTGGCTTGTAATGAAGCATCACCTAGTTTTTGGGCTATGTTTCGCAAGCAACGATTGATATCTTCTACGCCATAGAAAGATTCTTCAATGTAGGGAATGCCGTAGCGTTCTTCCATTTTTCGCGCAATGTTAATTAGAGCTTTGGAGCAAATTGTCACATTGAGTTGGGCTCGATGAGCATAACAAATTTCTTGATATCGAGCATCCCCTGTCATTTTAGCTAATACGCGAATGCCGAGTTTTTCAAATAAGGGCATTACGTCCCAAAGTTCTCCGGCGATGTTATATTCACCAATTAAATTGATGTCGTAGGGAGTGGTAAATTCGGGTTCCGCAGTGCCTATAACGTATTCTAAAAGGGATTCTCCGCCCACGCGGTTGCCTAAGTTTTTGCTACCAATGAATCCGGGAGAGTTAACGGGAATTACGGGTGTGCCTATTTTTTTTGCAGCTGCTTCACAGACGGCATCTAAGTCATCTCCAATTAAGGCGGTGACGCAGGTGGAGTAAACGAAAACTGCGGCTGGTTGGTAACGCTGTTGGACTTCTAAAATGGCTTTGTAGAGTCTTTTTTCGCCCCCAAAAATTACATCATTTTCGTTTAAATCTGTGGTAAAACCCATCTTATAAAGATGAGAATTAGAGGAAAGACTGCCCCGACTACCCCAGGAATTACCTGCACAAGCGATCGGTCCGTGAACTAAATGGGCTACGTCAGTAATGGGTACTAAAGCTATCATTGCACCATCAAAAGCACATCCTCCTTGAGCCGCTCCAGGTTGGGCTTGTTGTTGGCAGGCTTTCTTTTTTTTCTCCCCATGTTTGTGATGATTATGTTCACAACCTGGCTCGCTGAGGAGTTCATTAATTTTACCTTGAGTAATCTTCATAGGAGTCAGGAGAAATAGGGTGGTGACTTTGAGGCTTTTGAGTGGTCCGCTGTTTGTTAATTAGTTAACAGTTAATTAGTTAACTAAAAAACTTCTGCTGATAATTATATTTAGCAAATGTATTTTGTAATGTCTTCGAGACACACATCTGCTAGATAACTAAGCGAACGCAAGCGCAAAAACACAAATTCATCGTACAAAGGATTAAGCTTGCAAAGAGGTGGAATGTGGTAGGTTTTTCCCCAGAGTTTAATATCTCGTTCAAAGGGACAGCAACAGGGGATAACTTGGCAAATAAAATGAGCAATTTGGCGATTGTGTACTTGAACTCCATCCACCCATCTACGCAGGGGAAATAAAATATCAAAACCCTGCTTTTCTCGCTTGACTAGGTGATGGTCGTGACTATGGATATCGTGGGTATGAGTAATAGTAGCCATAGAAGTCGGAGAGAAAGTTAAGTGAATAGAATGTCAGTGAGAGGGAAAAGGGGAAAGGGATTTTTTGCTAATTTCTTTCCCCACTTCCTATTTCCTATTTACCGAATTAAGTCGTAGGAAATATCAGTTTTGGCTGGGATTATTGTGTTGCGATCTAGTTCATCAAGCAACGTATTCACAATCCAGTTGAGTAAGTTAATTGCCCCTTGATAACCGTAGGTAGCATAGCGGTGCAGGTGATGGCGATCGAATATAGGATAGCCAATTCGCACTAAAGGAGTTTTGGTATCGCGCCACAAATACTTACCGTAGGAATTGCCAATTAATAAATCTACAGGTTCTGTAAATAACAGCGAACGTAGATGCCATAAATCCTTTCCACCCCAGATAGTTGCCCCCTTACCAAAAGGACTAGCATCTAGGATTGCCTGCAATTCTTTTTCAAAAACTTCGTTGGTGTTGCTCACTAAAATATGCACGGGTTCTGCACCAATTTCTAGTAAGAATTGGGTTAATCCAATCACCAAATCTGGATCTCCATACATCGCCACTCGTTTGCCATGCAGCCAGGCTTGAGAATCCGTTAATGCGTCTACTGCACGACCTCTTTCGTCTTCTAATTCTTGAGGAATTGGTTGACCTGTTAAAGCCGATAATTTCATCAAGAATTCATCAGTACCTCGGATACCTACAGGACGAGTTACATAAGTAGGTTGCTTCCACTCAGTACCGATGTAATCGCGAGTTTTAGTAGTTGAATAGGCCTGCAATGCAATCGTCGCTTCGGCATTAATTGAATCCGCAGCTTCTGTGAGCGGTGTGCCACCGGGATACATCTTGTACTCCCCAGTATTGGGAGAATCCAAATATTCAGAATTATCCGCTAATAGGGTATAATTAATCCCCATTAAAGAGGCAATTCTCTTAACTTCTCGCAAGTTACCAATGTAGGTTTCAAAGCCCGGAATAAAGTTAATCTTGCCGTTAGTTGTTGCCGCTTTTTGACCTGCGGTTAAATTTGACAAAATCCCCTTCATCATGTTGTCATAACCCGTAATATGGGAGCCAACAAAGCTCGGTGTATGAGCGTAAGGAACGGGATATTCTTGAGGTACAGAACCCGCAGCCTTAGCATTATTAATAAAGGCCTGCAAGTCATCCCCAATTACTTCCGCCATACAGGTAGTGCAGACAGCAATCATCTTGGGCTTGTAAAGATTGAAAGAAGTCGCCAAACCATCAATTAAATTATTCTGTCCTCCAAATACCGCTGCATCTTCAGTCATCGAAGAAGACACTGCCGAGAAAGGCTCTTTAAAGTGACGAGTAAAGTGAGAACGGAAGTAAGCAACGCAACCTTGAGAACCGTGAACAAAGGGCAGGGTAGCTTCAAAACCTACTGCTGCTAAAATTGCTCCTAAAGGTTGACAAGCCTTCGCTGGATTCACCGTTAAAGCTTCGCGGGCAAAGTTCTGTTCGCGATATTCCCAAGTCTTTGTCCATTCAGCAATGCGAGCTATTTCTTCTGGGCTATGTCCACCTTCAAATTCTTTCTTACCAGCAAATAGCTGCTGATATTCTTCCTGATGGAATAGAGTAACGTGGTCTTGAATTTGGTCGATATTGTTCTGAGGCATGACTCAATCTCCAATATTTATGAGGGAATGTAGCGGAGTAAATTGAACCTTACAAAAAGCTAGTTTGTGTGCCGTTTTGTAAGCTATTTTGTGAGACATTTGATAAGCGTTTTACCGCACATAAATCCGGGAATTAAAGTTAATAACTTCAGCTTTAGCACTCCGAAATTATTAAATATTTCCAGCAAAAACAGAGAAACTAAGAATGAAAGTAAAGAGCTATTTGGGGTGTTTACTAATTTAACCATTCATCCTTAGTAGCATTCTCCTACTATGTTTCTTACTTCTTCCAAGGAGCACCAATTAATCCCCAAGTGGGGCTATTTAGGGCTAAATCCATATCACGGGCGAAGATAGCAAAACCATCATAACCATGATAAGGTCCAGAATAATCCCAA
The DNA here is from genome assembly GCA_001698425.1 of Oscillatoriales cyanobacterium USR001. GTDB lineage: Bacteria > Cyanobacteriota > Cyanobacteriia > Cyanobacteriales > Microcoleaceae > Kamptonema. The sequence goes on from MBRE01000094.1 coordinate 12,233, forward strand.
GAGTGCATTTGACGGAAGGGAAGTGCCATTTTTTGGAAAACATACTTCTCCTTAATACCGGAGGCAATTAAATCTGGCTTGAGTTCCTTGACAAAATGCTCAAACTCATAGGCAGAAACATCATCATAAATTAAAGTGCCATCTTCAATGTAATGAGTCGTGCGTTTGTAGTCATCATTGTGACCAAATTCGTAACCCGTACCAATTAGTTTCATGCCTAAATCATGGAAGGCAGGAACGACGTGGCGGGGACGCAAACCACCTACCATTAAAGCAACAGTCTTACCCTTTAAACGGGAATAGAATTTGTCAAGTACCGCCTTCGTTTGGGCTTCATACTTAGCAATAACTTTTTCCGCATTATCTTGGATTTTTTGGTCAAACTTGCTGGCAATTTCTCGTAGAGATGCCGCAATTTGTGTAGGTCCAAAAAAGTTATATTCCAACCAAGGAATGCCATAGGCTTCTTCCATGTGGCGGGTAATATAGTTCATAGAACGATAGCAGTGAACTAAATTTAGCTTCACAGTGGGAGTCATCATCATTTCGTGAAGCGTGCCATCTCCCGACCATTGAGCTACTACTCGTAAACCCATTTCTTCGATGAGAATCCGGCTAGACCAAGCATCACCACCGATGTTGTAGTCTCCAATAATTGCCACATCGTAGGGAGTACCTTCAATGCCTAATTCTTTCTTTTTCTTATCAGCTTGGGGGAAAACCCAGTCCCGTACAGCGTCGTTAGCAATGTGGTGTCCCAAGGATTGAGAAACACCTCGGAAGCCTTCACAACGTACAGGAACAACTGTTTTACCAATTTCTTTGCTGGCTTGCTTCGCAACAGCTTCGATGTCGTCTCCAATTAACCCAATTGGACACTCTGACTGAATAGAAACGCCTCTATTGAGGGGGAATAGTTGTTCTAGTTCAGTAATTAGTTTGGCAAGTTTTTTATCGCCACCAAATACGATGTCTCTTTCTTGGAAATCGGAGGTAAATTGCATTGTCCCGAAGGTATCAATACCTGTAGTTCCGATGTAGTAATTGCGCCGACCTGACCATGAATAATAACCGCAACCTACAGGACCATGACTGATGTGAATCATGTCTTTAATTGGTCCCCAAACTACGCCTTTCGATCCAGCGTAGGCGCAGCCGCGTGTGGTCATGGAACCGGGAACAGATTTGATATTAGACTTAACACCGCAATCTGATTTGCCTTCTTCGTAAACATTAAGATGCTTTTCCCGTTTTTTCTTAGCTTTATCGGGATAAACTTCTAAGGCCTCTTTAATTAGTGCTTTTTTGTCGACAACTAAGTCTTGAGGATTAATAGTAGTGGATTCGATAGGAGTCATAAGTCTGCCTCTCTGAGTAAGTAGGGGATAGGGAGGGAATAGGAGATAGGAGATAGGAGATAGGGGATAGGTTTAAGTTGGAGATTTTCAGGTTTTAAGTGGCGGCTTGGGCTATAATTGGCCGTCATTTTTTACCTAATATCTCTGAGGATTATCGATGAAAAAATCTTCCTTAATCTTTTCCCCTATCCCCTGATTACTGAGATTTAAACACCAACAGCGACTGGTGCTTCATCAGCGGTTTTGCCAACTAGATGCTCGAATTCTTTGTCATCACCAAGAATGCCGAATTCAACCAGTAACTCTTCTAATTCATCCATTGAGATGGGAGTAGGAATTGTCAGATTTTTGTTGTCGATAATCTTGTTAGCTAGAGTGCGATACTCTTGAGCTTGAGGATGGTTTGGTGCATACTCAATTACTGTCATCCGGCGCAATTCTGCGTGTTGCACAACGTTGTCGCGGGGAACGAAGTGAATCATTTGAGTATTCAACCGTTTTGCCAAGGTTTCAATTAATTCTAATTCCCGGTCAACTTTACGGCTGTTGCAAATTAAACCCCCCAGACGCACACCACCGGAGTGAGCATATTTGAGAACACCGCGAGCGATGTTATTTGCGGCGTACATTGCCATCATTTCACCGGAGGTGACGATGTAAATTTCTTGAGCTTTTCCTTCGCGAATTGGCATGGCGAAACCGCCACAAACTACGTCACCTAATACGTCATAACTGACAAAATCTAGGTCTTCGTAAGCACCGTTTTCTTCCAAGAAATTAATCGCGGTGATGATGCCCCGTCCTGCACAACCCACACCTGGTTCTGGACCGCCTGATTCTACGCAACGCACGTCTCTGTAACCGGTGAGTAATACTTCTTCTAGTTCTAAATCTTCGACGGCTCCCCGTTCTGCGGCGAGGTGTAGGATGGTTGTTTGAGCTTTGCTGTGCAGCATTAAGCGGGTGGAATCTGCTTTGGGGTCGCAACCTACGATCATCACGCGCTGACCTAATTCAGCCATCCCTGCGATGGTGTTTTGGGAAGTGGTGGATTTACCAATACCGCCTTTTCCGTAGAAGGCAATCTGTCTAATTTTTTCGTCCGTCATGGTTGATTATCCTTTATAAATGAGTGAGTTTGTTGTTGAAGAAGAGGTCTTTCTATGACAGGTTTAGAAGCTAGTGTCAATGATGAAACTGAGATTCTAAAACCTAATTATTTGGTGGTGGACGCTCCTCTAATCGACTTTTTCTGGTGTTCATGGTGATGATTAATTCCTTGTTACAATTTCAACTTTGTTGATTAATCTGTCTAATTTTAGTTAACTAAGTTAGTCAGTTTGAGTAGATTAATCTGTCTAATTTTAGTTAAGTAAGTTAGGTCAGCTTGAGTTGAATCCCCAGGCTAATTTACAACGCTTGAACTACTAAATTTGATAACACCTTCTCTTTCAAAGTAGTTTCGATTAACCCTTTCAGGGTGGCTGTACTACTAGGACAAGAACCACAGGCTCCTTTGAGTAAGACTTTTACCGTATCTCCTTCTACGTCATAAAGTTCTACGTCGCCGCCATCTGCGATGAGTAATGGCCGCACTTCTTCTAGTAAAACTTTCTGAATTAGGGAGATTTTTTGGACTGTGGTGAGAGGTAGTGTAGAGGTTTGATGCTGCCGATCTTTGGCAAAAGCAATCTCGGTGGCAACTTTTGTAATGTTGGCTTTTTCTTGGAGAACTTCGGCAATGATGTCGTCAATGGGAGATAAACATGAACCGCAACCACCACCAGCTTTTATGTAGCTAGTTACTGCTTCTGCTGTCGTTAAGTTGTTTTCAAGAATTACCCGACGAATTTTAGGTTCGCTGATGCCAAAGCAACTACAAATTAATGTGCCTTCATCTTCTGGATGTGCTTCTGGTTCAATGCCACGATATTTGTAAATGGCTGCTTCTAAGGCTTCTTGTCCCATTACGGAACAGTGCATTTTTGCCTCTGGTAAACCACCTAAGAATTCGGCGATTTCTTTGTTTGTAATTTTTAAGGCTTGATCTAATGTTAATCCTTTAACTAATTCTGTTAAAGCGGAAGAGGATGCAATGGCGCTGGTGCAACCAAAGGTTTGAAAACTAGCATCGAGAATTGTATCTTGGGGTCGATCTATTTTCAGATGGAGTCTTAAAGCATCACCGCAGGCAATGCTACCTACTTCACCAAAAACTACGGCTATTCCTGGTTCGTTTGTGTCGGCGATCGCCCCTTGGTTTTTAGGGTTGTAGAATAAATCTAATACTTTTTCAGTGTAGTCCCACATGGCAGTTTTCCAAATTAAGAGTATGAGGATTGAGGGATTGAAAAATGAATGAGAATCAAAAACATAGAGTTTTTTTCTATGCTTTTTTCTCGGCTTTATCTACTAGCTGTAACAACTTCTTGTCTATCTTGTAACCATTCAGCAGCATCACTGTTGAAGGGGGAAAGGGCACGTAAGCGCTCTACAATTCCTGGCATTACAGTTAAAACTCGATCGATTTCTGCATCAGTTGTGTAACGGCTCAAACTAAATCTAATCGAGCCGTGAAGAATCACATAGGGTAAACCCATTGCTCGCAAAACATGAGAGGGTTCTAAGGAACCAGAAGTGCAAGCCGAACCAGAAGAAGCACAAATACCATATTTATCTAATGAGAGTAAGATGGCTTCACCTTCGATGTATTTAAACCCAATATTAGTGGTATTAGGTAAGCGATGGGCAGGGTCGCCATTTACTTCACAATTAGGAATAGTAAGTAACAAATTCTCTTCTAAGCGATTTCGCAATTTACTTTCCCGTTTTGTCGCCTCTGGCAAATGTAATAATTCCAATTCGGCGGCTTTTCCTAAACCAATTATTCCTGGGACATTTTCTGTGCCGGCTCTCCGTCCCCTTTCTTGATGTCCCCCTATTAGTAACGGACGGAAATGGAAACCGCGTCTTACATATAAAGCACCAATGCCCTTGGGCGCGTGTAATTTATGACCTGATAGTGTGAGTAGGTCAATGGTGCTTTCCTTCATATTTAAAGGAATTTTTCCTACTGCTTGTACTGCATCAACGTGGAAAGTTGCACCATATTCTTTAGCTAAAGCACCGATTTTTTCAATCGGGAAAACTGTCCCGCTTTCGTTGTTAGCATACATGGTGGAAACTAATGCTGTGTTTCCAGTTAATGCAGCTTCCAATTCCATTAAGTCTAATTGTCCCTGACGGTTAACTGATAGATAGGTGACGGTGTAACCTTGTTTTTCTAGTTGTTTGCAAACATTAATTACAGCAGCGTGTTCTACTTGGGTGGTAATAATATGCCGTCTATCTGGTTGGGCGGCTAATGCCGCCCGAATTGCTGTATTGTTACTTTCACTACCGCAACTGGTAAACACAATTTCTGCATCATCGGCTCCCAAAAGCCCTGCTACTTGCGCTCTGGCTTGTTTGACAGCTTTTCCTACTTTTCCCCCAAAACTGTGCATACTGGAGGGATTACCATAATATTCGGTGAGGTAGGGTAGCATTGCTTCCAATACTCCTGGATCTACCTTGGTTGTGGCATTATTATCTAGGTAAATACAAGTTGACATAATCTTGTCCTCAGATTGACAGTTGGGAACCGGGAATTGGAATTAATAATTGGGAATTAGGAATGGGAATTAGGAATGGGAATTAGGAATGGGAATTAGGAATGGGAATTAGGAATGGGAATGAGGTAAAGCAAATCGCGGATTTTACGGATTACACAAATTACACGGATTAGTTAGAGGAATGGTTATTTAGTCTGTGAAATCAGGGGAATTTGTAAAATCTGCGTATCCCAATTAGCAATCAGCTATTAGCTATTTAGTTGCGATACCCCATGCCATGAACCAGATTCCTATTAAACACAACCTACAATCTCAGGAATAGCCTCAGAGCTTTTGAGAATATGGGTGTTATAAAAGGCACGGGCAACTTTCTCAATCACATCGTAAGCTTCCACTACAACTAAACCTGCTGTTTGTAAATCCGCTTTCGGACATTCGCCAACTTTAGAAACTAGAATTGCTTTACAATCAGCAAGAGCTTTAATTGTGTGTTCTAAAGTCGCTTCTTCGCCGTAACCGCTTTGGCAGTAATGATCTATTTTGCGATGACCAACAAATTTGGCTTCGTTAGCATCTACTTCGTAAATTTGAAACTCTTTAGCATGACCAAAGTGTTGATTGACTAAACCACCGCCTTTAGTTGCTACTGCTACCAGAATTTTTGGGCTATTGGCAACTTTTTGACTTGGCTTCAGCTTCTCTTTGGCTAATTTCAGTTCGTCTTTAAACTTCTCAATGCCAGCATGAACTTCTTGCCGTGATTCTATGTTGTACTCTGGCTGCATTTCCATGAATTTATCTTTGGTAAATTCTTGGCTTCTATCTTCGCCCAATAAACCCACAGCATCGGCTCGACATTGGCGACAGTGGCGCATCATTTTCATGTTACCAGCACAGTTATCTTGCACTGTTTTCAGTTCTTTTGGTGTCGGTCCGCGCTGACCAGTTAAACCAAAGTGTGTGCCATGTTCAGCCGCTGAAATCAGTGGCATAATGTTGTGGAGAAATGCCCCTTTGGAACGAATCACTTCATTTACTTCTGGTAAGTGATGGTCGTTAACTCCGGGAATCATTACTGAGTTCACTTTGCAAAGAATATCGGCTTCTTTTAATGCTTGTAAGCCTTCCATTTGCCGTTCGTGCAAAATTCTAGCTGCTTCAATGCCTTTGTAACGCTTCCGCCGATAGTGTACCCAAGGATAGATTTGTGTGCCAATTTCGGGATCTACCATATTGATAGTAATGGTGACATGATCCACGTTGAGTTGCTTAATTTGTTCCACATAATCTGGCAACATTAAGCCGTTTGTTGATAGACAAAGCTTGATATCTGGGGCTTTATCGGCAATTAACTCGAAGGTACGGAAGGTTTTTTCCGGGTTGGCTAATGGGTCGCCAGGACCGGCAATTCCTAATACTGTCATTTGCGGAATTTTGCCGGCAATTACTAATACTTTATGGGCGGCTTCTTCAGGCGTAAGCAATTCGCTAACTACACCGGGACGACTTTCGTTGGCACAATCGTATTTGCGATTACAATAATTACATTGAATGTTGCAAGCGGGAGCGACAGCAACGTGCATCCGAGCATAGTGATGATGGGCTTCTTCGCTATAACAAGGGTGGTTTTCAATGCGCTTTTTGAGTTTTTCGTCAATGGCTTCGGTGGAACTGCCACAGCTAGAGGAACTGCAACCAGTGGATTGAGTAGTGCTTGGTTTTGTGAGGATTCCAGTTTGGGGTGTCATTGAATTTCTGGGATTCAGTGGACTGGTCAACGATACAGGAAGTATGAACAAACAGTAATTATTTTGTTTATTCCTTGGGTCTTTGGGCAAGCGCCCAATTGCATCCATTAACTTCTCCCAGAATCCATTGGTTATTTAGTTTTGGGTTTTACCAATTAGCTAAATACCTATTACCTTTGGCGGGTTAAGCATCTGGTGTTATGAGATTTATAGCAGCCAATCTTTTTTGTGGTGAAGAGATGGTCGGGGATAAAACTAATTAAACTAATTAAGAATGTACTCAAAATCTCTAATCCTTATGGGACAAGGAAAAAAGAGATTTGAAAAATATTTTGGGGCTATAGGTACGAGTATTTTTTACTTGAGGTACAGGCATTTAGGTGGCGGCTCTCAGGTATTTATGTACTCAAAGCAAACCCAGTCTGTGCATGGGTTTGATGACTTTTATGGCATTTTTTTGAGTAGTTTGACTTGTACTCAAAAACACCAGGGTATTTCTCAAGTTAATTCTGTATTTAATATATCAGTTTTTTGTTAAATCGGATATTTTTTTGCCCTTTTTAATGAAAGTGATTAATTGTATCTGATGATACAGACAAAGTAAGAATAATGATAGTGATTAATTGTATCTGATGATACAGACAAAGTAAAAATAATGATAGTGATTGGGCGGAATTGGCACGAAGTAATTAAGTAATGCTTGCTACTTTTACTGTAGGGCATAAATTCATAAATAGTAGTTAGATATACAAAAATTTTTAAATTTAATAATTTTGGTAGAAACTGGGTTAGTAAACGTAAGTGCTACAAAGATGGTGAGTACATTTTTTGGTCTGCCCAAAATACCAGCTAAATAGCCTCAAATACTTACGGACAATAGATTTGTGACTGAGTACATAAATACTGAAGTCCTGGCTGATAAATACTCGTACCTATAGGGAAAAATACTCGTACCCATAGCCCAAAAATTTTTTAATTTTCTTTGCTATCAAGGATTTGAGTGCTTGAGTACATTTTTAATTAATTTATTAAGTTTAATCTAGGTTAACTAAACCACTTGATTTTTAAGGATCTGATATAAGCAGGGGATAGAGATTACGGCTTTTTCACCCCCCGGAAAGCAATGCTACAAAGTTTTGACCCTTTCTTAATAGTTAAATCCATTTCACAAGAAAAACTGTATGCTCAAGGTGATACCACCACTCAAGCAGCAGAACTGAATGCCAAATCTATTCATCCCCTTTTTAGTTGGTGGCAAACAATTCAAATTGATTTCCAGATCATTTTTGAGCGTGACCCCGCCGCCCGTAATTGGCTGGAAGTTCTTTGCTTTTACCCAGGTTTTCACGCTTTGGAACTGCATCGAATTGCCCACTGGTTACACAATCTTAAAATCCCTTTTTTCCCGCGCCTGATTTCTTTCCTAACACGATTGTTTACAGGTGTCGAAATTCACCCCGGTGCTGTGATTGGTAAGGGGGTATTTATCGATCATGGTATGGGAGTAGTTATTGGGGAAACAGCAATTGTCGGGGATTATACGCTGATTTATCAGGGTGTTACTCTGGGGGGGACGGGGAAAGAAAGTGGTAAGCGTCATCCTACTCTTGGTGAGTATGTTATTGTTGGGGCTGGAGCAAAAGTTCTGGGAAATATTAAAGTTGGCGACCATGTACGCATTGGTGCAGCCTCCATTGTCCTGCGAGATGTGCCCTCAGAATGCACTGTAGTGGGAGTTCCTGGTAGAAATATTTGTCGCATTCCTCAGCCAAATTGTCCCCTAGAACACGGAGAAATCCCAGATACTGAAGCGACGGTGATTCGTACTTTAGTCGATCGGATTGAGCGACTAGAACAACTGTTAATTAGTTGTCAGTCCAAGTGAGGTAATTTTATGCAGTTAGATGAATTGGAACTTGACTTACCGCCTTGTTTTGAAATTGGTGAAAAAGTCCAAACACGCAAGTTAATTCGGAATGATGGTACATTTCCCGGTCAGGAAATTGGGGCTACTTTAGCTAAAAAGGGAGAATCGGGCTATGTGATTTCTATCGGTACGTTTTTACAAAATTCCTATATTTATGCTGTGCATTTTATGGGAACAGGCTATATTGTTGGTTGTCGGGCTAAAGAATTAGAATCAGTTGACACAGGAATTTGAGGAATTTAACTATGAAAGTGATGTTACGTCGCGGTCCTACTGGTAAGTTAATTGTTTATGTTGCGAAGAAGGACTTGGAAGAAGAGGTGGTGAGTGAAACGGAATTAAATGGTAACAAAATCTTTACTTTAACTAATGGTTGGGAATTGGAAATTGCTGATTTAATTGATCCATTAACATTACCAAAAACAGTGGAGGCAAAACGCTTAACTTAACGGGACTTAAACAACAAACAAGTTGTTTTAGTGTCATTTCCCAAATACTTTGGGTATGAGAGTAAAGGTGCTGGTTATTTGAGAAGTGCGATCGCAGGTCATCAAGTGTTGGTTTGGGGCTTTGAACCACCGTTAAGTAATCGCTTAGAGCGTTTTACGCTGTTGTTTTCTACGCGCTTTAGTTCAAATTATCAATTGATTGCTGGAACCCTTGATTCTATTCCCTTCTTCCCTAACCCCTAGCCCCTAGTCCCTAGCCCCTAGTCCCTAGCTATATTTTGAAAAAAAAAGCTAAAGCTGCTAAAATAGCTAAAATAGATTAAAACTGGCCTGAAATCCAAGCTACAGGCTATCTGTTAAATCCTCACCAAGAGGCGATTGGTAGAGTCCGAATCTTGATCAAACAAGACTAATCCTGCGGGAAGGCGAATCTAAACAGAATTCGGGAAACTGTCAGGTACAAACGGCTGAGCGTGCAAAGAACGCAACACACCAATCCATTTTCACAGGTCAATCGTCTATTTGCACAGACTTTGACCATCATCACCAAAGCTATCTCAATGCTTTGGTAATGATGGCAACTCCAAGTGTCTGTGTTTTCAAAAAAAAGTCCACACCAAAAAACCGCTCGGCGTGGAAACTTAGCGGTTAATTGGCACACACCTAGAAAAAATAAGGTGAACATTAAAATTAATTATACACTAAACTTCTACCAAGATTGGCTTAACTCCGCAGTTAGTCAAGAAATTATTACCCTCAACGTCCAACCAGTTGAGGGATTAGACCTATTTGAAGCCATCAACCCTAACCCTAAACGCCTCAACACGGGTAAGTTGAACGCTTCTGAACAAAGACTTTTTTACAATTGTGTAGATTGGGACGGCTATAGCCCGGTGTCCGGCGGTTGGGTATGCAATGACCGCGTGAAAATTTTATGGGGCAAACTTTTAGACCCCGGACGTGATGGTAAAGTCGCAAAATACAGGAATCCAAAAGGCAAGGCCGCGCCGATAACCTTCCTCAAAGTCCCCCTTCACATTTGGGCAATGGTAGCCAAGCTGCACGGTGTTGCAATGCCTGAAAATATCACCATTACAGATAATGGTGAGGCTCTAGGTTTCTGGGAATGGGTGATTAAGAACCAAGTCCCTGTAGTTTTAACTGAAGGCGAGAAAAAAGCAGGATGCTTACTAACTCTTGGTTACGCAGCGGTATCAGTTCCCGGCATATCAATGGGATGGCGCACTACCGACAAAGATTTTTATGGCAAGGCGATCGCACGGGAATTACACCCTGACTTGTTGCCCTTTGACGATGGCCGGGATATTACGATTTGTTTCGACTATCGCCGGGGTGATTACTTTAAGTCCCCTGAGTGGATCAATGCTTCTATCCTTGGCAAACTCTTCAAAAATTCCACAGTCAAAATTGCACGGCTACCAGGACCAGAGAAAGGTATTGATGACTATGTAGTTGCCGGTGGTGACGTTAAGAAAATATTTGCCACTGCTGAAACGGTCAAGCAATTGCAGGATGAGCGTCTGTGGCGTTCGTTTAAGGGCTTCTCACCCGACAAAGTAGTAAACCAGCGCTACCTTGACTTAGAAGCTCCTGAACACGGCAAAATCACGGCTATTAAATCAGGACTTGGCACGGGTAAAACTCAATACCTGGCAGACAAGGTTAAACCGGAGGCCGGTAAACAAATCAATATTGGCTATCGCAACAGCCTGCTGCTACAGATGGCGACTAAACTTGATAGCTATCACCTGGACGCTCACAACGGCTACCAGATGATGAATGACCCCGAAGCCAGACTTAGCCTTTGTTGGGATTCACTGCAAAAGGTTTCAGGTATCACCCTTGAAAATTCAACCCTGATTCTTGATGAAGCCTCAAGCAGCATCAAACATTTACTCTCTAGCAGCACTTGTCGAGATAAAAGGGTTGAAATTCTGGATTACTTTAAAGCAATCGCCCCTCGCGTGGATCGGGTGGTAGCTTCTGATGGCAACCTTTCTGACTCAGTGATAAACTTTCTGGCTGAAGTCTTTAAAATGCCAGTTATGAAAATCGAAAATGAATTTAAGGGTGATACACCGCCAGTCTTTTTCCTTACCCTTGCTGCTGACAGACAGAGAATAGCCAAGACAGAGTATGAATTTTTGGCAAAAGAAATACTCAAGTCCCACTGCCCTGCAATTGCAACAGACTCGCTCAAAACTGCTGAAGCCTTAGCCAAAATGCTGACAGATGATGGCAGACAAGGCATTATGCTAACCAGCAAAACAGCCACAGAAGAATGGGCAAAGGACTTTCTGGCTAATCCTGATGAATATATCAAACGGTACAAACCAGAGTTTTTAATTTTCACTCCTACCGCAGAAAGCGGCCTTGACATCAGCATCAAAGATTACTTCTCAGACTGCTTCTGCTGGTTTGTTGGGGTGATTGGTGTTGATGAATGCCTCCAGATGTCACGCCGCGTCAGACACCCTCAGCGGATAACCATCTGTTGCTCTCAACACAAGCTCAAACGGAAAAATGATGGGGACTTCTCCAGCAAACTCATAGAAGTTATTACTGAGCAAGCCAGCACTGAAGCTGTATTACTTGGCCATGAAACCTTGACAGAAGCCATCATTGCTCAAGTCAATACCCCTGAGATGAAAGCTTGGGCAGAAATCACGGCTAAAGAGAACGTGGAAAGTCGAAATTTACACCGCTTTTTGGTTAAAAGCTTTAAGGATAAAGGCTTTAGCGTTCAACAAGTAAATTTTGAGGCGCTTAACATGAGCGATTATCAGCAAGCAAAGACAGTTTGTAAGGAAACTGAAGCGAAAGAAATTTTTTACGCTGAAGACATCAGCCTGGCTAAAGCCCTTGAGATAGAGCGTAATTACTGTGCTAGTTGGAGCGAACGTTGCAAGGTTATCAAAGCCAAACTCAAGGCACGGCTACCGGGCATTGAAAACTCTGAGCTTTGGACCTGGGAGTTTATCCACCGCGTCCGCTTCACTGAAAGGGACTTGCTCAGTCAGCTTGAGACTTTCTGGAGATTTGAAAATCCTGCTGATGCTGAACTACTGCAACAACAAAAATGGAAACGTGAATTTAGAACTTTCTTGCCTGACTTAGATGATCGTTGGCTAAAACTCAAAGTTTTAGAGAAACTGGGCATTAACAAATTTTTAGACCCGGCGGCGGTGTGGACAAATAAATCACCTGAAATCCTAGACTTTGTCAAGCAGTGCAAGAAAAAATCAGTAGCTGCTCTGCTTGGACACCCCGGCAAGATCCGACCGATTCAATACGTCAACAAGCAGCTCAAAATTATTGGTGCTCAGCTAGTTGGTACTCAAGTCCGCTATGGGGCAGATCGAGTTTGGGAATATCGTTACCAAGCTGAAGGCAAGAAATCTAGCAGACCTGACAATTGGAATGAGCTTTATCCTTTGGTTTGTCAAAAAATGGCTGAATGGGTCAAAAATACCCAAATGGCTGAATCACCAGCTGTAGTTGATATTCAGGCTGTCACAATGGAACCTGTAAAGGTAAAACATACAGTCGAGCCAGAAGAAAATCCCCCACCTAACCCCAGGGAAGAAAGCTGGAGGTTAGGGTGTGAACTTGCTGAAGTGGCCGCTCAAATTGCAGAAGGGGCGATCGAAAGGGCTAAAAACCGCCTACAGCAAGTGATAAAGAGCTTTGGAGTATGCAAAGTCTTGGATGCACTTGGCTTGTTGCCAGAACATCAGAGGTTGGCGATCGAAGGGCTAGGTTAGGGCTTACTGAATAAGTTAGGGTTTGCTGAATAAATTAAGCAAAATCGCGATCGCAATTAATGGGTGATTCAAGCTGGCCCAGAAATAGCGAAGCTGACACCAGCCGCAAAGTAGCACTTCAAACCATTACCAGCTAAGGATTACAGCCGTTTTTTCAATCAGACCACGCCCTTGATCTAGGCCAACACTCAGTTAACCACGGCAGAGTATAGTCACTACTCTCCCGGACATAGCCTTTATGCTCAAAAAATATACTATAGCGCTACGCGCTAACGTTAGGACAGTTTTTAAATGCTGCATCTACACATTCTCGTACAGTTCCAAACTCTTTAAGTCTTTGTTTCATCCATGTTTTTAAGACAGCCCACCAATTCTCAATTTTATTCAAATCAGGCGAGTAAGGTGGTAAATACCATATTTCACAACCCGCTGACTCGATAAGTTCTCTTATGTATTCCCCTTTATGAAAACTGGCATTGTCTATAATAGGGTTTGCTGAATAA
>MBRE01000095.1 GCA_001698425.1 Oscillatoriales cyanobacterium USR001
TAAGAGTTGATGCTGACCTACGTTATCTCTATACAGGTGAAAACTCCTGAACAAATTATTGAATATTATCAGGCGCGTTTTCAAATTGAATTTATTTTCCGTGATGCCAAACAATTTACGGGCTTATCTGATTGTCAATCTCCTCATCCCCAACGACTTGATTTTCATTTTAATGCCAGTTTAACTTCTCTTAACTTAGCCAAATATCAGGCTTATAATTGTCACTTATCAAGCCAGCCCTTTGTGTTTTCGATGGCTTCTTATAAACGCCTGCAACAGAGAGCGGCATCTGCTTTCTACCTTTATTGATAAGTTAGATTTAGACCCAAATTTGATTTTAAATCACCCCAACTTTCCTGAACTCCTGTCCTATGGTACTCTGGCCGCTTAAAAACTGTCCGGAGTATTGTAACTTAAAAAAGAAAGATCGATCCGCCTTTGATATAATGCGATCGCGGCATCTAAATTAACAAGGCAATCGAAAAATGTATCCCCAACAAGCAGGGGCGGGTGGTAAATGGTCAACAATTAATGAAATCAAAGACCCATTAGTTATTCGGCAACAAGGAGACCTATCCTGTGGTATAGCCTGTGGCCAAATGCTCTTACAAGACCGCCAAATCAATATCGATCCCGATCGAATTGAACAACTCACAGGCACACCCATTAGCTGTCAAGCCCTAGCAATGGCCTTGAATACCCTTGACTCCAGCCCATCTCGTCTTTGGGAAGGTGGACCCCTCAAGTTACCCGGAGCCACCAACACCGAGCTAATAAAAGTCCTTAATAGCACCGATTCCTGGTGTGCTATGCTATGGGAAACAGGAGCAACGATCGGACACTTTATCATCATTGATGGCTTTGACTCTAGTAGCAATCTGATGATTCGTGACCCTTGGGATGCGACTAGATATCAAATGGCTATAGACGACTTTATTAATTACTGGACTACTGAAGCTATATTTGCGAGGTGAAAATGAACATCCAAGTACAACAAATCCAACCAACTGAAGATGATAAAATTTTCCATGTCAGTGTCATAATTGACGATGTTACACACCAGTTTACTCTCACTATGAAAATAGTCCAGATCGCCGATCGTCTAATTCAAATCGTTAACGGCGACACTCACTTTCTGGAAACTTTTAAATTCCACCAAAAAATTGCTCGGCAAATTTCGCAATTAATTTCCCAAACATATAACAATGAACCGATAGAATTACCAATTAATTTGTTAGAAGAACCAAGAGTCACAGAAACCAATAAATCTCTGGTAATTAACTCAGCTTTTTGAACCATATCTAATATTTCTCAATGCCATTGTTGGCGCGATCGCACGCAATTCCTTCAACTTATCACCCATAAAAGAGCCACTTTTGCCTCCCACCGAAATATTTAGGAAGAAACCCGGCTTCTTTAACCCACGCGATCGCCCCTTCAGAATCAACATTAACTTGAGATTAATTCTCATAATTAGTATGACTCAAATCAAAGAAACAATAGTTAGTAAGCTCGCCACCTTGCCCGAAGAAGCACTCAGAGAAATTCTCCAATTTTTAGATGAGTTAATCAGGCGATCATCCCATCAAGAAGCAGAAAAATTGCCGACATTATTGCCGAATGACGATCCTTTTTTATCAGCGATCGGTACTTTATCTGGTTCGCCTATATCCGCTGAAGATATTGAAAAAGAATTGTCAAATACACAGGAAAATCATTAATGCAATATCGGACTATATTTGTTGATACTTGGGGATGGTTAGCTCTCGGACATCGACGAGATAACTATCATCAACAAGTCAAAAATCTTTATTATAGTTTACAGAGTAATTCTGTAGAAATTTATACCAGTGATTATGTTTTAGATGAATTGATTTCTTTGCTGTTTAAGCGTGAAATATATAGCGAAGCAGTCAAGTTTTTTACTAGCATACTGAAAAGCGCCGATTTAGGCTATATAAAGATTGAAAGAGTAACAAACGAAAGATTTTTAGCAGCTTGGGAATTGCGTCAAAAATTGGCAGATAAACCCAACATTTCTTTTACTGATTTAACCTCAATGATAATTATGCAAGAGTTGGGTATTCAATATGTTCTTACTCAAGACAATCATTTTATCCAAGTCGGTATGGGCTTGATTAAAGTTCCCTAGTAGCTTTCAAAAATTAATGAGACAGCATTTATTCTTATGATATACTCAAACTAACCATAAATTCCAACCTTCAAACCACTAATAAGTACCAACCATGACCACACCAATCCTATCTAAACTAAACAACCTACCCCCATCATTTCCCCAAGAGCGAGCAATCAAAATAGAATTAATAGAAGGCATCCCCATCTTCCGGGCTTCCCAAATCGTCCAAACCCGAATCGAAACTCTACTAAATCAAGAAAAAAACGCTCAATTGACTCAATTAGAACAACAAGAACTCGATCTTTATGAAGAAATAGATGATTATTTAAGTTTAGTCAACCGGACAATTCGTAATCTTTGCACAAATCCAATTCTTGAGGTTAGCTAAAATTGTCTAACCAGAGCCAAATTAATGAAAAAACTAAACAACAAGTCCGCGAAAGAGCTAAATTTTTGTGCGAAGATTGCCATGCTTCCGAACAATGGCAATATGTACAATTTACCATAGATCACGTTATTCCTTTAACTAAAGGAGGAGCCGATAATTTAGATAATTTAGCTTTAGCTTGTTTTCACTGCAACCGTCAAAAATCTGATAAAATTGAGGCATTAGATCCAGAAACCCAGCAAATAGTAGCATTATTTAATCCCCGACAAAACCAATGGAGCCAGCATTTTATTTGGTCAACCAATCGGTTATTATTGCTAGGGGTGACACCCATAGGAAGAGCCACTGTAATCACATTAAACTGTAACCGCGATCGCTTAATTAATATCCGTATGGCGGATTTAGAGGTTGGCAGACATCCCCCAGTCAACGATCCGATATTAATGATTTAAAGAAAGTGGCGATCGCGCCTCGACTAGAAACCGGGTTTATGCGATCGCTTTTGCATCCTACCGAAATATTTAGGAAGAAACCCGGTTTCTTGATCCACGCGATCGCTTTTTTGCTAACTTACTGAACTTATATCCTCATGTCTGCCAAGGATGTTTATCACAATACAGTCAAGGCAGCCCTGCAAAAAGAGGGTTGGCTGATTACCCATGACCCACTGGTGCTAGAATTGTCTTCTGGTCGGCTGGAAATTGATTTGGGTGCAGAGCAGTTGATTGCTGCCCAGAAAGACAACACCCAGATTGCCGTTGAAATCAAAAGTTTTTTATCCCCTTCTACAACATCAGAATTTCATCATGCTTTAGGACAGTTTCTGAACTATCGAGTTGCGTTAAAAGTCAAAGATCCAAATCGAGTTCTCTTTTTAGCAGTCCCCGTCAAAGTATATCGTAACTTTTTCTCTGGAGAATTAGCACAGTTAAGTATTTCTGAATACCATGTCAAGGTTATCGTTTTCGATCCCGAACAAGAGGTAATTGTACAATGGAACAACTAGAAAAATATCGCCAATTGGTTCAGCAGATAATTGCAGAACACAATAAGTATCAGCCTTCCTATGGAGACATAGAGCAATTTACGATCGTCGATACCCAAAACGATCATTATCAGTTAGCAACCGTTGGCTGGGACGGCGATCGCCGCGTATTTAGTTGCTTAATTCATATTGATATCAAGGGCGATAAGATTTGGATTCAGCATGATGGCACGGAGGTAGGGGTTGCCAATCAACTAATTGAGTTAGGAATACCCAAACAATCGATCGTCCTTGGTTTTCACGATCCAAATGCTCGGAAGTTCACAGAATTTGCCGTTAATTAATGGGTTTAGTAGAGGCATAGAAACCGGGTTTCTTTAACCCGCGCGATCGCCCTCTCCAGAAACCGGGTTTCTGCGATAACTTTTGCATCCTACCGAAATATTGATGAAGAAACCCGGTTTCTCGATCCACGCGATCGCCCTCTCCCAGAAACCGGGTTTCTACGATCGCTTCTTCTGAAAATATAAAGTTTTATTAAATCTGCATAAAAATCCCAGAGATTTTACCAATACATCAATAGAACACCTAATTCCCACAATCAATCAAGGAATAACTGAAATGAACACCGCACAAATTCTCACAACCAAGCCATACAACCACCGCCAAGCTACCCTAGAAGACGCAAAAGCGATCGCCCCCCTCATGGCAGCCTTCGCTGAAGAAAGAGAATCCGCTGACCCCTCAATGACCATCAAACCAAACTATAACTTTGAAGAATATGTCGCCCATCAGCTTGACAAACCCAACTCTTTCTGCTTAGTGTTAGAATATACCGACCCCAACAGCACCGAAACTAAAACCATAGTCGGCATTTTCTTCGCATACACCTACGACGAAGCACCACCCGCAAATTTACCCGAATATCTACAACAAGAACAAGAGCAAAATAACCCCTTTATCCCCCGTCGGGTCGGTTCAGTCCTGGGACTTTATGTGCAACCAAATCACCGACAACCCCAAAACATCAAACAACTCATTGAAGGCGGCATTGAACACGCAGAAACCTTAAAAGTTACAGATATTGATGTCCTAGTTTCTGCCGAACAAACAGGCATTCATACCCTCTTAGAACGCCTCGGTTTTGTCAAAGCCGCTGTTCAATATACCCGCCACTACGACATCCCCGCCGACGCTCAATTACCCAGTTTACATCCCCCCCATCCCGAACTTTCAGAAATACAATTACCAGAACCCAGCGCCATTCCCCTACGCGATCCTGGTACTAATCAACTAATTCGTAATGCCGCTGGAGAACCCGCTTTCTTAATGCCATTACGAGATGAAAATGGCAAGCTAATTCTCACCCATAGCAAAATGCCAATTTACCCCACACCTCTGCGCGATCCTCTGAAGAATGAATGGGTATTTGATGTCAAAGGTAAGTTAGTTGTTTGTCCCCCAGTATGGGATGAAAACAACCAAATTCTCGAACATCAAGGCATCCCACAATTTCATCCACCAGCTTATCAATTAGCTAATGGAGAAATTCATTTGCAACAAGATGCAGAGGGAAATTATATTTTTTGCGACGTGGAACGCGATCGAACGGGAAAAATTCTGCGAACTCCTGACGGAATGCCAATTTTTACGATCTTTTCCAAGAGCCTTTAGTCTCCATTTCAGTGAGATATGAAAAGACGAGGTAGACAATTAATAAACCCGTACCTCCGATCGAGACAAGTAAATCATTCAGCCCCCGGTGCATTGGGATTATTTGCAGTGGGGGTGAAGGGATGATTCGGTGTGAGTTCTATGGATGCTTGCATACAGTATGCTCTCGTACTTGAGAAGGAGATCGGGATTTATCCAATGAGGTCGAAGGGTGGCAAGCTTTATCCTGTCTGCTTTTTAACTTTTATTGTCTCCCCTTCAGGAATTTTGTTCAGGGGGCGCTTGTCGCCCCCTGAAGATAATATCACTTATTTAATAACTCTAAAAGTCAGATTAATTCTGGGATTAAGTTGAGCCTTTGTTTTAGGAACTTGATGTTGCCAATATTTCTGAGTTTTACCACTCATAATTAAGAAATCCCCATGTTTTAGATTAAGCTCAACTTTAAATTGATGGTTATCTCTACGTCTGAAAAGGAAACGCCTGCTTTCTCCTAAACTCAAAGAACCAATCACCGAACCTTCCGCAAGTTCTTTTTCATCATCACTATGCCACCCCAAATAATCACTCCCATCTCGATATAAATTCAACAAAACAGCGTTAAATTTTACCTCAGTTAAAAGTTCTATTTTATCTTTAATTTGTAGTAGTGCATTCTGCCATGATTTAGGCTGCATCGTGACACCTGAGTAGGTATAAGGCTTTTCGCCATAATAAGCAGTTAATCGGGGTTGAAGTACGAGTTTACCAAACATTATTATGGGGTTTTGTTGCCATTCAATTTGCTCTGACAAATCGGTAAATAGTTGGTTACTTTCTAGTAGATCGAAAAACTGATGATAGAGGAAAACCGAAGCATCAGGTAGATTTAATTCTTCTTTGATTAATTCCATAAAATTGCGATCGAGCCAAAATGATTATTACCAATTACCCATTTTCCATCACCAAATTTTCTTTAACTCCTCCTCCAGACAACCGCTTCATTGGCAAAGCAATAGTTAAAGTAGTACCCTGATTTATTCCCTCACTATAGAGCGAAATAACACCACCCATCAATTCCATCAAATTACGAGAAATCGCCAAACCTAAACCATTCCCCTCATATTTGCGAGTAGTAGAACCATCAACCATCACAAAAGGTTGAAACAACTTATGCTGTTGTTCTCGATCGATCCCAATCCCCGTATCTTCAATCTTCACCACCACCCAATCCTTTGCACCATTACGCCGCGCCATACTATACATCACATTCCCATTAGAATCATCGCCATTATTAAGATTCACAGATTCAAACCCCACATCAATAGTAATAGTTCCCACATCCGTAAACTTAATCGCATTATTCAACACATTTAGAAAAACCTGCTTCAACTTATCCGGGTCAACATAAACAATAATTTCCTCCCGCATAGTAGGTAAAATCAAATTTAGACCTTTCTGCTCAATTTGAACTGCCTGTAAATCAACCGCCTCTTCAATAACTTGAGTGAGGTTAACCATTTCCAACATCATTGATAGCGTACCTGATTCAATTTTAGCAATATCCAAAATATCATTAATAATATTCAGCAAATGAATTGCCGCATCATAAGCACGCTGCACAAACTCCATTTCCTCATCTCGATCGTCACAATCACCATCTCGGACAAATTGCAAGAAACCAATAATACCATTGAGCGGCGTTCTTAATTCGTGAGAAATATTGCGTAAAAACTCATCTTTCAACTGATTAGCAACTTGCGCTTGTTCCGAAGCAACTTCCAACTCTTCAGCCCACGATCGCAAGCGTTCCACCATACTATCGATCGCCTCAGCTAACTGATCGAACTCCCGAATTTTCAAATTTTGCGGAACCATCAGCGGAGACTCCAAACTCTTCACCGTCAGCGCATAATCCCTCAATTGCTCCAACGGACGCGCCAGATCGCGAGACAGATATAAACTAGCCGTAATACTCGTCCCCACCAACCCCAAAATTAAAATCAACAAAACCTGCTGAATTTCTTCCAAACCAGAAAGAGCATAATCCAAACGAGTCACCGCCAACACAATCCACTTATCATTTTCGGCAGTCGCCAGCGGACTCTTAACCGCCGCATATCCCGCCAACAATTCCACCCCATTTTTTTCAAAAGAAAACAAATGCAAGAAAGCTTGTCCACCACCAATAGCTCTCCTCACAATACTTTTTAAGCGCTCCGCATCAGCCTCCTGATCGATATTTTGTCCCAGGCGATCGATATTCGGGTGTGCCAAAATCGTCCCATCTTGGTCAATCACCACCGTATAACCAGCTAAAGACCCCTTCGGAGCGCTAGTTTGCACCGGTAACGCCGAATACAAACTCAAAGCATAACGCAGTTGACTGCGACCACCCTGCTGAATATAAACTGGCGCACTCAAAACCAAACTCACTTGAGTCTTCTGATTCACCGCTTCTCGATTAGCCCCATTCACAGGCAAACTTAGAGATCCACCCTTACCCTGCAACTTTTCCTGCGGCCACAAAAGAGCAATATAAACACTATTCTTATAAAGATTCTTATTAAGACTTAAAGGCTGCGGTTGCTGCTGCCGCCAAAAATTCTTTGGTAGCGAGTGAATCAGTTGATTGCCACAAGTGCTGGCAGTAACTTTACCCGTCTGCAAATTAGTCAATTGTAAACAATCAACATCAGTCGGCAGTCTTTGCTCCAACTGGTCGATCAAAGTTTGATAAGACTTTGACGATCCCGATTGCAGTACAGCACTCTCTGAAGCACCAACTAAATTAGACTTCAGAGAGTTGACCCACTGATCGATAGTTTCTGCTTTTCTACCAGCACTCTCAGTCAGATTTTGACGAGCCGTTTCCAGTAGTGTCGAACGAGCCTTTCTATAGGTGACATACTCCCCCACCAGCAGAACTGGTATGCTGAGCAGTAGAATTCGCGACAGCAGAATACGGCGAAAGGAGGATGGGCTTAACCTGACCATAGAACATCTTTAAACTTAAGGTGCAACACCCAACGGCAAAATCATTAAACAAACCAAATCAACCGACCATCTTTCCAACCTACGAATGTTGAACTAAAACATAGTTTGAGAACAACATTTTCAGACAATTATAGAAGGGAGAGGACGATTCGCAACACAGGGGCGATCGCCCCTTTATGGAATTAGGGGCTAGGGGCTAGGGGCTAGGGGCTAGGGGCTAGGGGTTAGAAGCTAGGGGCTAGGAGCTAGGGGCTAGGAAAAGAAGGAGCTAAACTAATAACTTCAAAATTCTTATCCTTAGTCAAAGTTTTCCCCATATATTCCACACCCTTTCCACAGGCTAGATGAGGTTTTCCACAGATTAGACAAGGTTTTCCACAGGTGTTAACGACAAGATCAAGCCTTGCTGCTGAATTGGGGATTTTGTTCATTAACTCTCAACTGCCTAATCTTCCCTCAAAGTTATAAACTTATGTAACAAAAATTGCCATTAAAGGCTCATTATCTCGTAAATATTTTTGGCATCTCCCGGCGTTTGTAACACTTCGTAACATTGACAATCCTACCCCCTCTTAGCGCACAATGATGCGACCGACCTAAAATCAGGGTTCCGATTTCGGCCTTGTTCCCTAGCTGTGTCGATGCGGAAGCTGGGTTTGTTTGATATCAAAATTATTTTGTGAGACTTAGAAGCGATGATGAACGCAACCGTTAGTATTTTGGCTGAGATTCCTGAAACCCTCCACGAATCCCTTAAAACCTACCTAGAAAACCATCCTGACTGGGATCAAGACAGGGTATTTTCCGCAGCGCTGTCGCTATTTTTATTACAGAATGGGGATAGCAGTACACCAGAGGCATCAAAAAGCTATCGCCAAGCTGCCAGAGTTTATCTCGAAACCCTATTTCAGCATCAGGTCGAGACTTAACGGTTAACGGTTAACTGTTAACGGTTAACTGTTAACTGTTAACTGTTAACGGTTAACGGTTAACTGTTAAATATTCCTAATTCGCCTCAAACTTGTAACCCACACCTCGGACGGTTTGAATCATAAAATTTTGATTAGCGTCTGGTTCAATTTTTCGGCGAATTTGACCAATGTGGACATCAACTACTCGTTGATCTCCCACGTATTCGTAATCCCAAACCTCTTGGAGCAATTCGGAGCGCCGCCAAACTCGCCCGGGTTTGCTGGCTAAACAATACAATAAATCAAATTCTAGGGCAGTTAAACCAACCATTTGACCACCGAGAGTTACCTCGCGGCGGATCGGATCGATCGCTAATTGCCCAAAAATCAGACTTTGCTGTTCGGCAGGGGTGACTATCCGCTTGCGCTTCAAAATTGCTCCGACGCGGGCACCGATTTCTACAAGACTAAAAGGTTTAGTAATGTAGTCGTCAGCACCTTGGGCAAACCCTTTAATTTTGTCTGCCTCATCAGTTCTACTTGTTAACATCAAGACAAAAACGCTGGTCTTACTTTGCATTTCTTGACAAAGTTTGTAACCAGTAGTATCGGGCAAATTTACGTCCAAAATCACTAAGTCTGGATTGAGTTGCTCAAATAATCCCAGCGCAGTCTGACCGTCCCCGGCAGACTCCACTTGATAGTCTTGCTGGCTCAAGTAACGGTGAATTAAGTTTCGGATTGCCGGGTCGTCATCAACCACGAGGATCTTTGGAGAGGCCATGACTACAAAGTTGCTTTGAGAATTAGCCAAGAATATTAGTTATATTAATGGAAAACTTGGATACAGACACAGTGTAAGTTTTAAGTTATTAAGTTACAACTGTGGCAAAATTTCGGGCAGTAAGTTGCCAGGAATTTTGGAGAGAGCTAAATTTTGACCTTGTAGCCCACATTCACTATAGAAAGCTTGGATCGTTTTGACAATAGAGATCAAAGCAGTTTGATAAGAATCAGCCCAGATGGGGGCTGGCAAGGGAGAATTTGGGTTTTCTGAGGTTGCTAACTCTGAACCGAGATTTTGTCGTTGCCATCCTATGCAAGCTTGTAACTGGTTTTGCAGTGCGGCTTCTAGGTGGGTTTCGATTTCGGTTTTGCTTGAGGAGAAGTAGGGGTCTGTGGCTAGTTGATAGTGGGCTAATCCTAAATTGTTGTAAGCGGCCAGTAGGTCAAAGGTCAAGTGGCTGGGGTGAATTTGTTGGGCGGTGGCGATCGCGTTTTGATAGGTGGCGATCGCATTCTCTAGGGCTTCAATCCGTCCCTGCTGTTTTCGCAGATTCGCTAGATGCCAGTAAACGGTTCCTAGATTGTTCTGGGTGGCTGCACAAGCTGCTGGTACTAGCTCTTTGGTACGATACCTTAAAGCTTCTCTATAGGCGTTTACAGCTTCTAATAATAAGGTTTCTGAGGGTTTGTGCTGGGCAAGATTCCACCAAGCTGTACCTAAGTTATTTTGGACTCCACCGTAGTTTAGGGGTTCTCGTTCTGGGTGGTAATAACATAGGGCTTGAGTGTATGCGGCGATCGCTTTTTCCAGATGAACTACTGGCTGCTGATGTTGGGCTAAGTTCCAATAGGTTGTCCCTAAGTTATTTTGCAGGGCTGCATACTGTTGATAATCGGTTTTGGGATCGATATATATTAAAGCTTGTTCGTAAGCTCTGAGGGAGTTTTGCAAGTTCTCTAGGGTGTCTTTGCATCGAGCTAAATCTCCCCAGGTAGCGCCTAAGTTTTTTTGCAGTCTGGCATAGTTTTGGGGTTGTGCGATCGGGTTGGTAAGTAAGAGTGCTTGTTGATAGAGTGCGATGCTATGTTCCAGATGAGCTAGGGCAATGGATGGGGTTTCTCTGGGTGAGGGATGGCGGAATAACATCCAGTAGAGCGTGCCTAAGTCGTTGAGAATGTTGGGAATGGTGGCGGCGAAGTTTGAGGCTTCGGTAAGTTGATTGGAATTTTGGTTAATTTCGAGGGTTAGGGCGGTGTTTTGAGTTTCTGGTGGGTTTTTTGGCTGTCCTGGCTGAAATTTGGTGATTTCGAGTACGAGTTCGTAAGCTCGAATGGCTATTTCTAGGTATGTGCGAGAAATTTCTCCGGCTAAAATGCGATCGCGATAAAAATTCCCCAAGGTTTGATAGGCCAAACCGAGTGTGTGAGGTAAAGATTTTTGTTGTGTAAGTAAGTCAATATATTGCAAAGTTTGTAAGGGGATAGAATTTTCTGCTGTTGCGATCGCCGAACGATCTGGAGTTGCTAATTCTCCACTAGCTTCGGCTAGTACCAATTCGGCTAACTCAATGGCTTTGGGATTGGAGATTTGAGGTTGAGGTTTGGGTTTGGGTTGAGGATTTGTAGATTCTTGAGTGGAAATAGGTGGAGTTTTGGGGCGATCGCTATTTAATATTTGATGAGAATTTTTTACTAAATTCTCAGTTTGTAAAGTGTTAGTTTGTAAAGTGTTAGTTTGTAAAGTGTTAGTTTGTAAAGTGTTAGTTTGTAAAGTGTTAGTTTGTAAAGTTCGATCGCTCAAAGGTAATAAATCCTTTGCTTTTCCCTTTTCTATCTCTTCTCTTTCCTTTACAGATGTGGGTGTTGGCTCTCCTTCAAAATCAAATATACCCGTGTGCCACCGCCAAAATTCTGGTACTGACTGCTGAATTGTAAATAACCAAGGTCGCGGTAGCCACAGTAAGAGGTTAAACTGCCACGTTGGGAATCCGCGATCGAAACTCCTGAGATTGTTCAAAAATGACCACTGCGTTGCTGCTGGCTGTCGGGTTAAATGTTCGGCTCCAAGAATTTGAAATGTAGGTATGCGTTTGTAAAGATATGCTTTTTGAGGAGCGGCGTACTCTTCTAGCCATTGTGAAATCTGAGTAATTGGATTAGGATCGGTTAAGCTCAGTTCCAAGCTAACAAATTGAGGGTAAGGAGCCAGAGAAATATGAGATTCTGTCCCTTCTCCCAAGTCATCTTGGGCAGCTAATTCTGACTGTAAACGGGCTGCCAGACAGTCGCGCAGCCATAAGTCATCACAAACGGCGATGAAAATTTGGCGGCGTAAGTTAAGTTTGAGCGCCTGTTTTAAGCGCTGATAGATTAGCCTGTTGGAGCTAGAAACTTGGTGAGAAGGGGTTGACATTGCTAATCGCTAATCGCTAATTGCTAATCGCTAATTGCTAATCGCTAATTAAAAACAGTACCTATTTGGTATTACGTTTTCTTTTTCAAGCTGTGTGATATCGGTCAGGATTAAAGGATATATTATTATAATATTTGTAATAATTTTTAGGGTGCTTAACCATGAGCTTAGAGATCGCCAATTCAACCAACCCTAGTCTGTCAAGTTTATCACATATTGAGGCAGAACTGAATTACATTACTCCGATGGCAGAAAAGCCTTATAAATATGTTTGTGAGCCACCGGTGGGTATTCCCAGAGAAAATTGCGTTTATGAATCTCATCGCGTTCCGATTTGGAATGGGAGAGCGATTACTTCAGAATTATCTCTCGATCGCCAAGGTTTCTTATTCCTATCCCATCATTCTGTGGTAAACAATTTTTATGATGAAAATGAAATTCGCGAGATTTATTACCCAGAGAGCGAACAATTTGTTAAAGAAGTAACAGGAGCAGCCAGAGTGATTGATTTTGATTATAACCTTCGCAATACTCAAAAGGCAAAGGAAGGCGTGAAAGGAGTTAGCGAACCAATTAGGCGGATACATAATGATTACACGCCTAATTCTGGTTATCAGCGATCGCGGAATGAATTATTAGCAATTGGCATTGATAATCCCGATCGAATATTACAGAATCGCTTTAATCTGATTAACCTTTGGCGGCCAATAGGTCATCCGGTGCAGGAATCTCCGTTAGCGGTATGCGATTCTCGTAGTATTCCATCATCGGATTGGGTTGTAAGTGATTTAATTTTTCGCGATCGCGTTGGAGAAACCTATTTAGGGCTTGCTGAATCAGTGCCCAGATGTGATGCAGTATGGGTTATGCGATCGCAGATCGAGAGTATGGTGCAAGAAAAACAGGTAAAATAGGTCAAAACCTTTGCATCACCATTTGCGATCGTGTACAGAAAAGTTGAGCTTGCTCCCCTCGCAC
>MBRE01000096.1 GCA_001698425.1 Oscillatoriales cyanobacterium USR001
CTTCTGACTCGCTGGTGCGAGGGAGATGAATTTTGGCTGGTTGTGCGGGTGGAGAATGGGATTCTGGGCTAGACATTGGTTGCTGAACCATTGGGTAATTTGCTTGATCTGTCTCTATCTTACCTTGTTCTCTTTGTCCCTTGTCTCTGGGCGAGTTAGTTGAAAGTTTGTTAAAAATATATTAAAATATGTAAATAGTGTTAAAATTAGTACAGATAAATAAGTTGATTTTGATGGATGCTTGATTCCAACTTGCCCGAACCGGAATTGCTCAAAGCGTTACTAAAGCCTCTACTGGAGGATTTTCAGGATTGGTTTGAGCGATCGACTGTGCTCCTGGAAACTGAGGAGATCCCTTTTTTGAATGCTAAACAACAGTCCGATTTGTTGACACGGGTTAAACAGGCGCAACAAGAAGTTGGCGCAACTCAGGCGCTATTTCAAGTTATGGGAGGTCAAGTTGGGATGGAAATGGCTGTGCTTATGCCTTGGCAAATTTTGTTAACTGAATGCTGGCAAGTTGCTATGGGTTTTCATTTAGAGCGGTTTGCTAATTCTGAAAAAAAATAGGTTTTGGGGTTGAATTTTTGGTTAGTATCTTCTACATTTAGAAGATGCGATCGCATAAAACAATCTCAAAAATATTTCCAGTTAATAAGTTATTCCTTGCTCAAAACTCTTTTGTAAATTGTTGTGTGGCTGTTTTGCCAAAAGGAGAATATTATGTTACAATTGCTTTACATTCTAGCTTTCACGATTCTTGCTTTTGTTGCTGTTGGTAACTTAATTCGCAGTCTAGTGACTGTGGGTATGGAGTCTCAACGTTTTCAACCATCCAATGATAGAAATTATCATGGATCGTCTCCCCGATTTCAAACAGTACCTCATCCAGAACTTTTGGATGATTATGGAAATGTGGTAAATGAGCCTTTGTTGGTGATGCGATCGCTTTCGGTACAAGATGCTCGCGAACAATTGGATGCTATTTACAAGTCTTCTCCGGGTAACAATAATGAGGATGTTTGAGATAGTCTCGACAACTCCTTGAAGGTTTACAAAAATTCAACAAATTTACTATTAGCTGTTAGCCACAGGGCTGATAGCTAATAGTTTATGTTTTTTATGGGAAACTACAGTTTACAAAATTTTACCTAAACTTAGGGACAGGGAATGTTAAACTGACAACACTAACATTGGGATGCTCCCATTAACAATTAGCAATTAAGATCGGGAACAAACTAAAAAAGTCTATATGTTTCGCTGTTTGTCATCGGCAAAAATATACATTTAAAGCTAGATGATTGTCCCAACTTCGATATTACCAGAACTGCTAGGTTCTTTGCCTCAACTGCGATCGCAAATTTATTTTAAGTCTTCCTTGACTGCACTTTCTCATGCGATGGAAGACCTCGTATTAGCGGGGTTAGATCGACCTTTGGTGATTGCTAGTTTTCAGCAAGAGCGCTTTTACCGCCAAGAAGCTCATCGCTATCGTCGCATTGCTGAACTTACAGATCAGGTTTATGTGCTCGCCGCACCGGAAACTAATTTTAAAAATGCGTCTGAGGATTATGAAACGGTTGCATTTAAGCTGGAAGATGGCTTAAGTTTGGAATGGAATTTAGTAGTGATTGGTTGTGAGTATTCAACTTGTTTGATTTGTCAAGAACGTAAAAATACTACTCAAAATGAGGATGATATTACGCCTTTGATAATGATGGATCAAGCTCGCAGGTTTGAGGGAATTTGGACTTTCGATCGCGAGGTAAGCTGTATGGCGGCTGATTTTTTACTGAATCGAATTTTGACTTATCGCCCGGAATTAGCGAAGAAGATTGAGTCAGCAAAAAATATTTATGGCTTGGGTAAGGAGTTGCGGAAACAGCGAAAGTCTAGTAATGCTAAATCAGCGACTTCTCCCACTACAATGACTAAGGGAAAGGGCAAAAATCTTAAGTTAAATGAGCCTTTTGCTCAGCGTTTGGTGACGTATTTACAAGCTGGTCAACATAAATTATTGAAAGCTTATCACTCGATCGCGGCGCAAGAACGCAAAGAGCGATTAGTTAATTTGATTACAACGGCGATGCGAGGATCGTTGAATCCTGATGAAATGATCGAAGTAGCCGTGCAAGAATTGGGAGAAGCTTTATCGGCTTGTCGCTGCCTAATTTATCGCTGCAAAGCTACAGATATAGTAGCTAAAATTAGTCACGAATTTTTGCGTCCGGGTATTCTTTCTTTGCGCGATCGGACTTGGCATTTACAAAATAATCCGATGTTTCAGGATGTGATTAGTAAGTTGGAACGAGTTTATATTGAAGAGGGAAAGGATTACCCGGTGGCGGCGAATAATTCTATGCTTAGATCGATGCTTCAAGAATGGCAAATTGTTTCTTGGTTGATGGTTCCCGTGCTTTATCAAGGTAGAGTTTTGGGGATAGTAGAGTTGCATCAATGTCGCGTGACAAAACCTTGGGAGGAGGATGAATTAGCTTTAGTAGATGCGATCGCCACTCAATTAGGAGCCGCATTAATTCAAGCTGAAACCTACGCTCATTTGGAAGAACTTAATCAACAATTAGAAGCACTCGATCGCACTCGGAGTAATTTAATCGCCATCACCGGTCACGAACTTCGCACTCCTTTATCTACTATACAAGTTTGTCTGGAAAGTTTAAACCAAGACCCAGATATGCCCTTAGATTTGCGCCAAGTCATGTTAGAAACTGCTTTAACAGATGCAGAAAGAATGCGTAAATTAGTACAGGATTTTCTCACTCTTTCTCACTTAGAAAGTGGCAGAGCACAATGGAACTTAGAAAGCTTACCATTACAAGAGTGCGTCGATCTCGCTCTCAGTAGCATTCGCTCCCGCCATTCTAGGGACGATTTACCTCAAATTATCGCACAAGTTCCCCCAGAATTGCCTTTAGTACAGGCAGATGGGGAATGGTTAGTAGAAGTTCTCTCGAAATTGTTAGATAATGCTTGTAAATTTACTGAACCCAAAGGAAATGTAACAATTGAAGCTAAACGCAATGGCAATCAGATGATTGAAGTGTTAGTTAGCGATACTGGCAGAGGGATCGAACCTAATCGCTTAGAGATAGTTTTTGATCGTTTTTATCAAGAGGAAGGAGCTTTAAGGCGAAGCACAGGGGGAACTGGTTTGGGATTGGCAATTTGCCGACAGATCGTGAAAAGTTGGGGCGGTAAAATTTGGGCAGATTCGGCGGGAAAGGATCGAGGTTCTCGATTTCATTTTACTATTCCTTTTGTGGAAAATTCACGTTCAGATTGAAGGGATTGTGCCGAATTTATAAATTTTCATAAAATTAACATAAATATCTTCCCAATATAAGAGACTTTGGGACTATAATTAATTGACCTAAACACTTAAGACAAATTTTGACTTAAACAACAAATTAACAGCGTATGTCATCCCCCCTTAGCTACGACTCTTGGGTCGATCTGTCCGGTGATGAAAGCGAGGCAACTCTTTTATCATTGAGAGATCGTCAATTGCGGGCAGTTTTTGAAACGGCGTTAGATGCGATCGCGATCGCCGACGATCGAGGGCGTTACCTAGATGTCAACCCCGCCGCCTGTGAATTATTTGGTTTGGAGAGAAACGAACTACTGGGACGTTCTATTTATGAATTTGCCGAGTCAGGGTTTAATTTCTCAGAAGCATGGCAAGAATTTCAGCAACAGGAAAAACTGCGGGGGGAATTCCGCTTACTGCGGCCTGATGGAAAAATTCGCGTAGTGGAATATGCCGCGACAGCCAATTTTTTACCTTCCCGCCATCTCTCAGTAATGCGAGATATTACAGAACGTAAACAAGCAGAAGCACAAGTTCGAGAACTAAAAGAACAACTAAATCAGCAAGTTGGCAAACCTGTCAGCGAACTAGAAAAAACTCAAATTCAATTACGGAAATCTCAGCAACAACTAGAAAGCATTTTGAGTTCCATTGATGGAGCCGTGTGGTCGATCCACCCGGAGACATTTAAGACGATTTACCTCAATAATGCAGTAGAAGAAATATTTGGCTGTTCAATGACCGAGTTTTTTGCCAACCCAAACTTCTGGTTTGAAAGGATTCATCCTGACGATCGAGGTGGCATTGCTAATGTTTTTGTCAGACTGAACGAACAGGGGAGAACCAAAACAGAATATCGAATTATTCGCCCCGATGGACAAGTGCGTTGGTTATCCGTTAACTCTCATCTGGTTTGTGATGAAACCGGAAAAGCAATTCGCATTGATGGCATTACTACCGACATTACCGATCGCGTTGAATCGCAAAGTCGCCTAGAACAAATTGCCCGCCACATTCCCGGCATTATTTATCAGTTTCGGATGCGTCCCGACGGTACTTTCCATTTTCCATACTCCAGCGAAAAAATACAAGAAATTTGTGGCATTTCTCCAGAAGAAGTGCGCGAGGATGCTGCTAAACTTTTTACAATTATCTATTCTGAAGATCGCGATCGCGTTACTCAATCCATTCTCACATCCGCCGAACAACTTACTCTTTGGCATTGCGAATATCGAATTTGTTTACCAGATGGTAAATTAATATGGTTGCTTGGTCAGGCAACACCTCAACGAGAACCCGATGGCAGTACCATTTGGCACGGCTATATTAAAGATATTACCCAGCGTAAACGTACTGAGGCTGAAAATCAACTGCTCCATACTATTCTGGAAACCGCACCAGATTTAATTGGAATTGCTGATTTAACAGGTAAAGCTCTTTACCTCAATCGAGTTTGGCGAAATTTGGTTAATATTAATGATAATCAAACCCTTGCAGAGATGGAAGTCGCGAAAGCTCATCCAGAGTGGGCTTTAGATATTGTTTTAAATCAGGGTTTACCGGAAGCATCACGCTTGGGAAGTTGGCAAGGCGAAACCGCAATCCTCGATGCAACAGGACGTGAAATTCCTGTTTCCCAAGTAGTTGTTGCTCACAAATCAATAGATGGAAAAGTAAAATACTTTTCTACAATTATTCGAGATATCACAGAAATCAAAGCCAAAGAACAAGCGCTCCGAAACAGCGAAAATAAATTCCGCAGCATTATTGAAAATATTAACGATCTCGTTTATATAATCAATCCCAATTCCACCTTCAGCTATCTCTCTCCCAAATTTAAAGAAGTAATGGGATATGAATTATCAGAATTGTTAGGAAAATCTTTTGCGGTATTTATTTACCCGGAAGATTTTCCGAATTGTATGAATGCTTTTCAGAGTTCTTTACAAGGTGAAAAAATCCAGGGAATTGAATATCGAATTTTACATCGGGATGGCAAATATTACTGGCACTCCTCAAATTTATCAGCCCTAAAAGATGAAAATGAGGAAATAATTTACTGTTTGGGAGTGGCGCGTTATATCCACGATCGAAAACAAGCAGAAATTGCACTCCGGGAATCAGAAATAAAATTTTCAACTATTTTTGATACCAGTCCCGATCCCTTTTGGATTGCCACGCTTGCAGAAGGACGTTGTTTGAATGTGAATGAAAGTCTGTGCCAGTTTTTGGGAGCTAAAAATAAAGATATTATTGGTAAAACCTGTGTAGAACTTGGACTTTGGGATAATCTTGAGGATTTGCATTATTTCAGACAGACTTTAATTGAGAAAAGGAATATCCAGAATTTTGAAGCAGTGATTCGTACTGCTTCAAGACAAGCTAAAACTGTTCTGATTTCAGCTACGGTGGAATGGCTAGATGGGCAGGATTGCGTGATTGGTATGATGAAGGATATTAGCGATCGCAAAGCCGCAGAATTAGAACTAGAACAATTTTTTGACCTAGCTCTCGATCTCCTCTGTATTGCCGATCTTGAAGGTCATTTTCGCCGCGTGAATCGAGCTTGGGAAAGCATTCTTGGCTATAGCACGAAGGAACTAGAAGGTCAACTATTTCTCGATTTTGTTCATCCCGATGATATTGCTTCAACATTAGAAATAATGTCTGAATTGAGCGAACAGAATCCAGTGCTTCAGTTCACTAACCGCTATCGTGCCAAAGATGGTAATTATCGATATATTGAATGGCGCTCTATTCCCAGTGGAGAGTTGATTTATGCCGCAGCACGGGATATTACCGATCGCAAACAAGCGGAGATCGAAAATTGGCAGATGCAGAACTTCCTCAACTCGATCGTTGAAAATATTCCCAATATGATTTTTGTTAAAGATGCCAATACTCTGCAATTTTTACGCTTTAATAAAGCTGGTGAAGAATTACTCGGCTATCCGAAAGAAGCATTATCAGGAAAAAGTGACTATGACTTTTTTCCTCCAGAAGAAGCAGCTTTTTTCATAGCTAAAGATCGAGAAGTTTTGGCTAAGGGTAAGGTTTTGGATATTCCAGAAGAATCAGTTCAAACGAGTCATCAAGGCACTCGTATTCTGCATACCAGGAAAGTCCCCATATTTGATGAATTTGGCAAGCCAAAATACTTATTAGGAATCTCGGAAGATATTACCGAGCGCAAACAAGCCGAAGCTAAATTAATCGAAATTACTCAACTACAAAAAGCAATTTTAGATGGTACTAACTATACCATTATCTCTACGGATAGCAATGGCATCATCAAAACTATGAATGCCGCCGCCCAAAGATTATTGGGATATTCATCAGAAGAATTAGTAGATAAACTTACACCAGCAATTTTTCACGATTTAGAAGAAATCAAACAACGTGCAGTTGAACTAACCGCAGAACTTGGTAAACCAATTGCAGCGGGATTTGAAGTATTTATTGCTAAGGCAAGTTTGGGACTAATTGACGAACATGAATGGTCTTATATTCATAAGGATGGTTCTCGTTTTCCCGTGCAACTTTCCATAGCTGCTTTACGGAATGAAAAAGGTATAATTACCGGATTTTTGGGAATATCAAATGATATTACACAACGCAAACGTGCCGAAGCTCAAGTGAAAGAAATATCTG
The DNA here is from genome assembly GCA_001698425.1 of Oscillatoriales cyanobacterium USR001. Classification (GTDB taxonomy): domain Bacteria; phylum Cyanobacteriota; class Cyanobacteriia; order Cyanobacteriales; family Microcoleaceae; genus Kamptonema. The sequence goes on from MBRE01000096.1 coordinate 6,980, forward strand.
AACGTTTGTCCTTGGCACTCAAGTCTGGGGGAATTGGCTGTTGGGAATGGGACATAGTACAAAATAGCCTAGTTTGGGACGATAAGATGTACGAACTATATGGCGTAAACAAGGACGTTGATACTAGATTAGCTTATGAAATTTGGGCAAATGGGTTACATCCTGATGACAGAGATAACAGCGAAACATTAATCCGCCAAGCTGTTTTGGGAGAAGCAGAATTTGATACAGAATTTCGTGTCATTCATCCTGATGGTAGCATCCATTTTATTAAAGCATTTGGTTTAGTTCAACGCGATGCCCAGGGTAATCCTCAAAAAATGATTGGGGTTAACTTTGATATCAGCGATCGCAAACAAGCTGAAATCCAACTTAAACAAAGCCAAAAACGCTATGAAATCCTAGCAGAAGCATCACCAATTGGTGTATATTTAACTGATGCTAAGGGTGACTGTGTTTATGTTAATGAATCTTGGTCAAAAACTACGGGATTAACTAAAGAAGAAGCGATCGGTCCAGATTGGGCTAAAACTCTGCATCCTGAAGATCGAGAGCGTGTTTTTCAGGAGTGGTATGAAACCGCCTTAGTTAAACAAAAATTTCAATCTGAATATAGATTTCTACGTCCTGATAGTACCGTTGCTTGGGTGATCGGTCAAGCGTTACCTCTAATCGATAACGAAGGGGAAATAGAAGGATATGTTGGCACTGTAACTGATATTACCGATCGCAAACAAGGCGAAAATGCCCTACGAGCAAGTGAAGAAAAATTGCGATCGCTCTTTGACTTATGCCCTGTAGGAATTGCCCTCAACGATCTACAAGGTCGTTTCATCGAAGTTAATAGCGCTGCCGAAACCATCTACGGCTATTCTCTTGAGGAATTGAACCAATTAAGCTATTTGGATTTAACCCCTGAAAAGTATGCTGATGAAGAAACCCGTCAAATAGAATTACTTAACACTATTGGTCGTTTCGGTCCCTATCAAAAAGAATATATCCGCAGGGATGGCTCTTTATTCCCAGTGGAATTGCTCGGAGTTTTGGTGACAGGTAAGGATGGAAATCAATATATCTGGTCAATCATTGTTGATATCACAGAGCGCAAACGTCAAGAACAAGCGCTCCGCTTAATTGTCGAAGGTACGGCGGCAAAAACAGGCGAAGAATTCTTCAAAAGTTGCGTCCAATATCTCGCCCAAGTATTAGAAGTGCGTTATGCGGTGATTTCTGAATTTGCTGACTCAGAAAAATCGAGCGCAAAAACTCTAGCATTTTGGGCAGGAGACGACTTTTGCGATAATTTTACTTACAGTCTAGTCGGGACACCCTGTAAAAATGTGGCTAATAATACCGAGGTGTGCCGATACCCAAATTCTGTGCAGCAATTGTTCCCTGAAGATGATTATTTAGTGGCGATTCAAGCTGAAAGTTATGCTGGTTTGTCGATTATAGATACTGCTGGTAATTATTTGGGATTACTAACAGTTTTAGACACTAAGCCGATGGTAAAAGATTTAGAAATGCAGTCAGCTATTTTGAAAATCTTTGCCACTCGTGCTGGCGCAGAAATAGAGCGGATAAACGCGGAAGCAGCGGTACGCGCATCAGAAATTCAACTGCGGCAACAAACGGAAGAATTAGAAACAACTCTCAAAAAGTTACAAGCTACTCAAACTCAATTAATTCAAGCCGAAAAAATGTCAAGTTTGGGGCAGTTAGTGGCGGGAATTGCCCATGAAATTAATAACCCTGTGAGTTTTATTTATGGCAATCTTGAACCCGCTACTGATTATGCGAATAATTTAATCGATCTAATTCGCCTTTATCAAGAGCATTATCCTAGTCCATCGCCAATCATTTCTGATTTTACTGAAGATATTGACTTTGAGTATCTAGCAAGCGATTTTGCTAAATTGCTGGAATCAATGAAAAATGGAGCGACACGCATCCGCGATATTGTCAAGTCTCTGCGGACATTTTCACGCTTAGATGAAGCTGATTTAAAACCAGTAGATATTCACGAAAATATCGAGAGTACCTTAATGATTTTACAAAATCGGCTGAATAGTTCGTCGGGAAAAGGAGAAATTTCTGTAGTGAAAAACTATGGAAATTTACCATTAGTGGAATGTTATGGTGGTTTATTGAATCAGGTGTTTTTGAATTTGTTGGTAAATGCGATCGATGCGATCGAACAACGACGAGAAAGCTTAGAATCTACGGAAAAATCAAATTATGTTGGTGAGATTACGATCGCTACTTCTACTACCTCAGAAAATCAGGTGCTGATTTCCATTAACGATAATGGTTGTGGGATGAGTCCAGAAGTGCAAGAAAAGATATTTAATCCATTTTTTACAACTAAACCTGTAGGAAAAGGTACGGGGATGGGGTTAGCAACTGGCTATCAAATTGTGACGGAAAATCATCATGGTCATTTGCATTGTTGTTCGACTCTTGGTAAAGGGACTGAGTTTAGAATTGAGTTGCCGGTGGTTAACAGAAATGTAATGGGTAATTGATGATGGGTAATTATACATCAAATCTTTTTCCTAGCTACTACGCGATCGCGCCCTTGAGATTTAGCATCATAAAGCGCTCGATCGGCAGCCTCAATCAATGTTTCTGGTAAACCATTAGCAACATCCGTACTCGCTACACCTAAACTTAATGTCAGATACTTACCGGCGCAGGATTGCTCATGGAGAATTGCTAAACTATTGATTTGGTGGCGAATTTCTTCCGCAACTGCGATCACATTTTCAATATCTATATTTGGCAGAATTACGGCAAATTCTTCGCCGCCATATCTCGCTACTAAACAAATATTTTCTTGCAAAATTGCTTGACAAGCATCGCGAAGCGCCATTGCTACTTGTTGCAAGCAAGTATCGCCCGCTTGGTGGCCGTAAGTATCATTAAAAGCTTTGAAACAATCAATGTCGCACAAAATTAAAGATAGTTGAATTCGTTCAACCATTAATCGTTCCCATTCTTGATTGAGAACTTCATCAAATCTGCGGCGGTTAGCGATTTTTGTCAAACCATCTAAAGCTGCTAAATTTTGTAGCTCTCGGTTAGCCGCTTCTAACTGTTGATAGAGTTGAGATTGTTCGATCGCGATCGCGATTTGAGTAGCTAATTGTTTTAGCAATTCCGTCTCCCAAGGTTCCCATTTTCGAGTATCTGCACAATGATGGGCAATTAGCAAACCCCATAAATTATTTTTAGTTTTACTCCCCCCATGAACAACAGAAAATAGAGAAGGTGAATTTTTCACTATTTGGTCGCTGTGAATAATTGGTACTACTAAGTTGGCTTTCACCTGACACCTACTCAATAAATCGATGTGACACTGGCTTAAACCAGCATTATAAATATCCTCTATAGCCTTAATTCTACCTTCACGGTACTGCCCTATATAGGTTTCCTCAAAGCAAGGATCGTATATATTTGTATTCAAAATTGCCAAAGATTCTTTACTCACAGATTCTACCACAACATCCCCACTCCAATCTGGTCGAAAACGAAAAATAATCACTCTGTCCGTTTGGAGAAATTGTCGAACTTCCGCCACCGCAGTATTTAAAATTGCTTCTAAATCAAGGGAAGAGCGAATGCGAGCTTGAATTTGTCCAACTAATCGTTCGCGCTCTGCTTGTTGGCGCAGGGCAATCTGAGCCAACTTACTTTCAGTAACGTCTAAAACATACCCATCGCAGTGAGAAATTTCACCATTGCTGCTACGTGCAACTGAAGTAAAATCATAAATCCATCGAGCTATACCATCGCCTTTAATAATTCGGTAATTCTGCTCAAAAGATATGACTCCTGACTCCAGATAATCTTTAACTTCCGCCGCTACTCTTGGCAAATCATCAGGATGAACAATATCAGCATATAACAATTTACCGCTGATAAAGTCACTGGCTTGATAGCTAAATTGAATGACATTTGGCGAGACATATTGCACCGGCCATTTTTCTGTTAGTAGCCACCGAAAAATCGTGACAGGTCCAGTTGTAAATAAATTGATTTTTCGTTCAAAGGCTTCTTGTGCCATCTTAAGAGAGTCAATATTTGGGTTTTTCCCTGGTTCTGAAACAGTATTGTTGTATCTAAGAGATTTGTTGTTTGAGTTACTTTCTGGTTCTAAACTTGGAAAATATAGGTTTTCAAAAGCTAACAAAATTAGCGGTAATTGACAATTAATAATTGCCAATTCTACTTCTTCTTTGATATTTACAACACTTAAAATTGGTAAGACTTGCGCGATCGCTTTTACAGAGAGAATGCTTCGATCTTGACAGATAATGTGTCCTTCTCCTAATGCAGTGGTAATCGGAACCGTGCTATTTAGTTCTCGTGGGAGGATAAAATCAGTTTTTAATTCTTCGCCATCTTTTAGATAAAAAATATTGAAGATTGACTTACTAATCAACTCCTGTTGGCTATAGCCAATCAGATTTGCACCAAACTGATTGACGGCGGCAATCATGCCTTTTGCATCTGTGACAAAGCAAATGTAAGGCAGATTTTCCCACAGAGTTTGATACCACTCTAGTGTCGGCGTTCCTGGGGTTAAAAATCCTTGAATTGGGGTAACGCTGAAAGAGTTGAGAGATTGGGGATCGTTTTTTTCCGGTTCACCTGAAGGATATTTTATGAGGGACACTTTTGGGTTAAAGGTTTTTTATTAATTATATGTATTTTAATTTTAGCACTTCTCAGGCATTTAGTTAAAACCAGAGATTTACTGTCGGAATGCTTTGCCGTACAAAGTCGGAATACTCCCGTTGGCGATCGGGTCGATTACGAGAAACCCTCAATACTTTTCCCCAAGTTAGCGTCGACTTGGCTCAGTTCGGGCAAATATGAAAAAATTATTCCCGTAGTTATGGGCAAACAAGCGATCGATCTAAACGATTTAATGGAATTTGCTATAATCCCTAAAACTGCTCATTTTCCATATTGGAAGATGCCGCAAGTTACTTACAAGGAATCCGAGAGTTTCTGGAGGTTTGCGGGTATGAAAGAGTTAGAGCAATATTATCGAGTTTTGGGGCTATTGCCGGGTGCTTCTCTGGAAGAAGTTAATCAGGCTTATAAGGATTTGGCGTTTATTTGGCATCCCGATCGCATCCCTGGTGATAATCCTAGATTGCAACAGAAAGCTGAAGAAAAGCTTAAGGAAATTAACCAGGCACGGGACAAATTGCGGTCAAATAAAGTAACTACGGGAAATGTGGGATCGCCTCAGTCGAAAGAGTCGCCTTATCATTCTCAACCGCCGCGATCGCCTAGTCAATCTCATAATCAATCTCATAATCAATCCCACACTCAAACTCACACTCAAACTCAAACTCAACAGCGCACTTACACTCGCCCGCAAAATACCGATTTAAGTGGCGCAGATTTGAGAGGACTTTCATTGAAAGAGAAAGATTTATCAGGGAGAAACTTAAGTAATGCCAACTTAAGTCATGCCGATTTAAGTGATGCTTTTCTGCATAATATCAATCTCAAGGGGGCAAATTTATACAAAGCAAACTTGTTTAGGGCAAACTTATTGTCAGCTTGTCTGACTAATGCTGATTTGAGAGAAACCAATTTAATTGGTGCAGATTTAAGCGGTGCAGACTTGAGCGGTGCTAATTTAACTGGAGCGAAAATTGGTTACAGCGATCGCATTTTAGTAAAATTAACTGGTGCTAAATTGACCGGCGCAATTTTGCCAGATGGCACAATTCATAAATAAATGTCTCATCTGAACGATCAACTGAAAAAAAGGTAAAACCAGCGAGGAATATATGACCCAAAGCATCGATCAAATAGTAGATCAAACAGTGCGACCTCCGGCTTTCCCAGATCACACCCAACTCCCAGAATCCGACGGTACTTTTGTGAAAAATTTTCAGGAGCATCCCCAAAGTATTATTCTCACAGATGCCATTGGTCCAGTCTTACAAAAATTGCATCCTGATGGACAATATGCGATCGGACAAGACAGTGGCATTTATTGGCGAGAAACAGAGCCACCAGAAAAAGGTGCAGAAGCCCCAGATTGGTTTTATGTCCCCAATGTTCCACCACAACTTAATGGTAGATATCGCCGTTCCTATGTATTATGGCGTGAGTATATTGCACCATTAATTGCCTTAGAATTTGCCAGTGGCAATGGGGAAGAAGAAAGAGATAAAACGCCCCTATCTGTAGTAGCTGGAACCGTGCAAAAACCTGGTAAATTTTGGGTGTACGAACAGATTATCAGAATTCCTTACTATGGAATCTATGAAATTATTACAGGAAAGTTAGAAGTTTATGGTTTGAGTGAGGGAGTTTATCAGCTGTTAACACCGAATGAAAGAGGTCATTATCCGATTGTACCTTTGGGGGTAGAATTGGGGTTATGGCAGGGAAGTTATCAAAATCAAACTCTCTTGTGGTTAAGGTGGTGGGATGACCAAGGTAATTTGTTATTAATAGGAGATGAAAGAGCAAAATTAGAGGAGTTGAGGGCACAAAGAGAGCAAGAAAGAGCGGAAAGAGAAAGTCAAAGGGCTGAAGCTGAAAGTCAACGGGCTGAATCAGAAAGTCAAAGGGCTGAATCAGAAAGTCAACGGGCTGAAGCTGAAAAGCAACGGGCTGAAGCTGAAAAGCAACGGGCGGAAAATTCAGAAAAAGCTAGGAAAAATGCCATACCTCAATTATTAGCAATGGGGTTAATTGCAGAACAGATTGCTGAGATACTTTCTTTGACTGTGGAGGAGGTTAGGGAAAGTTCTTAGGAGTTTTGATGACGATCGAGGCGATCGCGCAGAAGCGTGAAAAAAGACAAGTTGCGATCGCATTTTGGGAAAGATAAAGGCGATCGTATTTCCATCTCCAAGCAGCATTACCTCAACAAATCCACTGAAGTTGATATGATACCTCGTAGAACTTGCGTGGTATCATTCAATCGATCGAGAACCTGATTAGTTTCCTTTAAAGATTGAACTATCTGCTTGGATGATTCACTTAAATGGGAGATCGACATACTAATTTGCGTCGCACCTTCAAATTGTTGCTCTACACTATAACTAACTTCCTCAAAACTTGGCGTGATATTTTGTACTTCCTCAATTACCAAAGTAACTTCTTCAGCAATTTGACCAACTTGTTCTAAATGATTGCTAACTTCTTGGCTAAACTTCCCCATTTCTATAACACCATCAGAAACAGAAGATTGAATCTCTTTAACCATCAATTGAATTTCCTCACTGGCAAAACCCATTTTATGTGCTAATCGGGTAATTTCTTTAGCAACAACTGAAAAACCTAGCCCATTTTGTCCAGCTTTTTCAGCTTCAATAGTTGCATTTAGTGAGATTAACTGCATAATATCTGCTAAATTAGCAATTATTGTCACCACGCTATTGATATTATTAGCTTTTTCTAGCATAATTCCTAATCTTGTAGAAATTAATTTTGTAGCTTGAGCCAATTGACTCATTGCGATTGACATCTCCATCAAGCTGGTTCGACTATTACTACTTAATTTAGCAGTTGATTGAACTTTATGAACAATATTTTCCACCTTTTTTACTAACTTACCAGAAGTTTCCGCAATCTCTTTAGCGGTGGCATTAACTTCAGTAGTTGAAGCAGCTTGTTCCGTAACAGCCGCTTCTAATTGCCTACTCGCTGTAGCAATTTGGTTAGTGGACAAAGTAATTTTAAGACCCACTTGATTAGCCTGAGAAATTACCAATTTTAATGCTTCAAATGAGCTTTTTAATTGTTTTGCCATATAATTAAATGAAGAGGCAAGTTGTCCAACTTCATCAGAGCGTTCGATATCAACAGTTTGATGCCATTCTCCTTTGGCAATCTCTTTAGCTGCAAGATTGAGGCTAATTAGGGGTAATGTCACCCAGCGAGTAGTAAGAATGCCAATCACAATCGCGACTATCAAAGCAACAATATTCAGTATAATAGTAGTGCGGGTATTAGCATTAATTTGTCCCATGAAATCTGATTCTGGGATGACTACTACAATTAGCCAATCTAAACCTAATTTATCTTGCCAAGGAATGACTTGAACAAAGGTGCGATCGCCAGTCAAATTAAACTCAAACCGCTGATTTTTAGCGATCTGGCTAAAATTATCAAAACGCTTGATTAAGTTTTTAGCGGTTGCTTGAATTAGTGGATCTTGACTTTCGGATATATTAATTCGTTCAGCTTTATTGTTGTTCATTCGATATAGCGTTTCCTTGCTAGAAGTAGCTACAAATAAACCGTTTCGCTCCAAAATAAAAACTTTGCCGGCAGGACTTACTTTTAAACTTTCCAGAAAACTATTAATCTGTGTCAAAATCAAATCAATACCGATCACGCAGATTAATTTGCGGTTTTGGTCGTAGATTGGATAACTAGAAGAAATTGAAACAATTTCTGGTCGATCTTCCCAGTTGTAAATTTCACTCCAGAGAGGTTTACCTGCTTTCGCAGGATTAGCATACCTATCATCATTTTGGTAATCATATTCTTCTGTTGCAATTACGCGAATAGGCTTACCTCGATCGTCTAACGCATATCGTTTATATTTGCCTCGATCGGCAGGGCGCATTAATTCAAGATATAAAGTACCATCATCCTCACGACCAATGCCAACAAACCCACCGTTTATATCCCCAAAGTTCATATAACCAAGATTCTTGAAAACTCGCATTTGCTTATAAAAATAAAGACCTATGCGATCTAAATCCTGCAAGTTGAGATTACCTAATTCATAGGCATCAACATTAATTTGAGTTATTTGAGTAGGAGTAGCTAATAATCGATCGAGATGCTCAATAGTACGTAAACTGACTTCATTTTGTAATTGGGATGCTAGATCGTTGATCGCTCTTTGTCCATTCTTAAATGAAAGGAAACCAACAAAGCCAACAATGCTAACAATCTGTACTACAAATGGAACAATCAGAATAGCTTGAAGAGGAAATTTGCCTAAGACCCCGATCAATGACCGTTTTTTAATAGTTGACATATTTGATAATTGTGCCGTTATGATATTATAAAGCTCAAAGGCAATCCTTAACAAGTCATAATTTTATCATAGTTAGGACTGACGCATTGACAAAATGATTTTATTGTGAGTACCTCTGAATAGAAGCGATCGCTAACTACAAACTCACAATTCCTCGTTTCAAAGCAGCGATCGCCTCCTGGGTTCGATCGCTGATACCAAAATTACACAAAATAAGGTAATAGCTATGATAACAGTTAAAGAAGCAGAATCAATTATTTTAGATTTACTGCCACCTCTCGATAGTCAAAAGGATATAGAAACAGTAGGATTATTGGCGGCTTCGGGTCGAATTTTAGCCACATCTGTCACCAGTTTTCTCGATTTTCCCCACTGGGATAATTCGGCAATGGATGGTTATGCTGTGCGGTTTGCTGATGTGAAAAATTGTAGTCCAAATCAACCGAAAATTCTGGAAATTATCGAAGAAATTCCCGCAGGATATCAGCCTCAATTTAGTATTAAATCTGGACAAGCAGCCCGAATTTTTACTGGCGCGGTAATGCCTTTAGGTGCTGATACAGTAGTAATGCAGGAGGAAACGCGCCGTCAAGGTTCGCAGGTTTTTATCTTAGCTTCTCCGACAAAACCTGAAGCATTTGTCCGCAAAAAAGGTGCTTTTTACCAAGCAGGTCAACCTTTGTTAATATCGGGGACAATTCTTCATGCTCCAGAAATAGCTGTGTTAGCGGCCGCACAATGTATTCAAGTACCCGTTTACCGCCGTATTCGCGTAGCAATTCTTTCTACTGGAGATGAATTAGTATCTCCCGAACAATCTTTACAACCAGGTCAATTGGTGGATTCAAATCAGTATGCTTTGGCAGCTTCGCTCTCACAAATGGGTGCTGAAATTATCCAATTAGGGATTATTCCTGACGATCGAGAAGCTTTGAAGGAGGCGATCGCATCTGCTATTTCTACAGCAGATATTGTGCTTTCTACTGGTGGTGTTTCAGTAGGAGATTATGATTATGTTGAGGAAATTATTGCTGCTTTGGGCGGGGAAATTCATATTCATGCGGTAGCAATTAAGCCAGGTAAACCTTTAACTGTGGCAACTTTTAAACGAGATATCGCGATCGCATCTTCAACCTGTATTTATTTTGGTTTACCTGGCAATCCAGTTTCTACTTTAGTAACATTTTGGCGTTTTGTTCAGCCGGTAATTAGAAAACTTTCTGGACTTAAACAGGAAGTTTTCGCAAGCGAGTTTATTAAAGCGCGATCGCGAGTTGATTTGCGCTCCGATGGGAAACGGGAAACTTATCTCTGGGGACAATTGTATTTAATTGATGGTTTTTATGAGTTTGAACCAGCTAGTGGTAGTCAAAATTCAGCTAATTTAATTAATTTGCTGAATACTACTGGTTTAGCAGTTTTATCTATTGGTGAAACTTCAATCCAATCTGGGGAATTAGTGCAAGTATTAAAAATTGGGCATTGAGGCGCGATCGCGATTCGTCACCGCGATCGCACCCCTCAGTAGGGGCGAAGCATTCCGGCAGTAAATCTCTCGCTTTAACCAAGTACGGGCGAAGCATTCCGGTAATTAATCCCTGCTTTTAACCATAATATATCTACCGGAATGCTTCGCCCCTACAAAATTGGGATGCTTCCCCTTCTATCTGCCCAAAAAACGCGATCGCTCTTTAGATAGATGACAGAAAACAGCTAACGAATATATTCTTTAAGAATACTATTCCGATTCGGATGGCGTAACTTTCTCAGTGCTTTAGCCTCAATTTGGCGAATTCGTTCGCGAGTGACGTTGAAAATCTGACCAATTTCCTCCAACGTCTTCATCCGTCCATCATCTAAGCCATATCGTAACCGCAAAACATCACGTTCGCGGGGGCTTAAAGTATCTAAAACACTCTCTAAATCTTCCCGTAAAAGATTCTTAGAAACCTGATCTTCGGGAGTTTCACCATCAGACTCAATAAAGTCTCCCAGACGAGAATCTTCCTCTTTACCGATCGGAGTTTCCAAAGAAATTGGTAACTGAGCAGATTTGGCAATAAATCGCAACTTTTCAATGGTCATTTCCATCTTAGTTGCTATCTCTTCCTCTGTGGGTTTTCGGCCCATTTCTTGCGAGAGAAGTTTGGTAGTTTTCTTAATTCGCGAGATAGTTTCATAAAGGTGAACTGGGAGGCGAATAGTCCGAGATTGATCGGCGATCGCCCTCGTAATTGCTTGCCGAATCCACCAAGTAGCATAAGTTGAGAACTTATAACCTTTTTCATGGTCAAACTTCTCAGCGGCACGAATTAAACCCAGACTTCCTTCCTGAATTAAATCCTGGAAAGATAACCCACGATTCATGTATTTTTTCGCGATCGAAACCACCAAACGTAAATTAGATTGCACCATTTTATCCTTCGCCCGCCGCCCTAAATGCAGCCGATGACGAAAACTAGGTAATGGCATTCCCACAGCATTAGCCCACTCCAGATCCTTCGGTTCTCGCTCCAAATCTTCACAAAGTTGCTCTCTAATTCGTTCTAATTCTAATAAGTCAGCAATTTTGCGGGCGAGTTCAATTTCTTCATCAGCCCTTAACAGTCGAATCCTACCAATTTCTTGTAGGTAAAGGCGAATTGAGTCTTCAGTGTAGTGCTTTTTCTTGGTTTGAGCTCGACGACGAGTTTTACCAACTTTTGCGCCAGATTTGGAGTCCTCTTCCTCCGACTGAACATCTAAAAAGTCGTCGCGATCGCTCACTTCATCATCAATGAAGAGTTCTAAGTCATTATCCGGTAGAATAGTTCGGGCGTTAGCAAACAACTCGATAGCTTCAATCTTAGGCTGAATCTTGGTTTCGAGTACATTGTTAGTCTGGATCATGCCGCGTTCCTCATGCTCCTGAATTGAAGAATTAATAAGTAGAGAACATTTTTCTGCATTTTGTCAACGCAGATTTATGAGGGGTCTAACCCCTCAAAGTTGTTTCACTTCTCTGCCTAAATTAATGGCAAAGAAATATAGCTCATACCTCAACTTATGTTGAGTAAAAGCGTCAAGGGTTTTGAGTCGGATCTTAACTAAGACCTTTTCGATTGTAGCCTTTCTCACAAAATTTGCACGCTGTTTGACAGTATGAAACTAAAAAGTTTGAAAAACTTACTTTCGGAGTCTTTAGCTTAAAAGACTAATATGTTTGCTCAAGTTGTGTTCTTGAAGCATTCCCACTTTGGAGATTCAGTATTACCGTTGTTGAGAATATTTACGGTAACTGCTGTGGAGTTGGTTTATTGAACCGTTAGCAGACAGTTGTCGGCTTGTTTTAGTTTTGAGTTTGTGTCGCATTGTTTTTGATGCACCCATGTTTTTACCCTGTCTCCCGAAATTGACTCATAGACTATTGGTGATTAAATCAAACTGGTAGGTGGTTTTGATTCGGCAATTCTCAATTGAATGCCGAGATTTACCCCAAATGAAGCGTTGCGGATTTGATTTGGCAACAGGGGCTTTCCATGTAAGTTAGCTCAATTTTTAGAGTTTGGGGGGGATTATTACGTTAAGTCACGTTAAGTTTCTAACGTCATAGTCTCATTTAGCCAATCAGATCGATCGCACTTACAGTTATTCAAGCCTTGAGATTGCTTGATTTTCCTGGTAATGGATGATTTGGCGCTAATCAGGGTTTGGCTAACAGCATTTTAACTTTTATCAAACGATTTGTTGGCAGTTACTAATTGAGCTTCCTGTACTACACGCTGATAAAAAGCTTCGAGGGCTGTTACACAATTTCGATCGTTGTACAGAGATGGATGACTCTGCCTCAGTTGATTAGCAAGACTATTCCTCCATTTTGGCTCAATCCCTAGCCGGACGGCAATTTTGACATATTCTACTTCGTTTTTAGCAATGGTTTCTGTGATGTCGAGCATTTTCAAAATAGCACAAGAATGGCGACCGCGCATTAATTCCCCCGGATAGGTGACGACGGGTAAATTACAGGCGATCGCTTCTAATGTAGTATGACCTCCCGACCAACCAAATGTATCAAGGAAAATATCTGATAAAATATAAAGATTCCAATAAGTTTGTCGATCGAGTCTAGGTAAAATTACGCAGAAGTTGTCACAATTTAAACCATACTGAGAAAAAGTTTGTTGCAGTCGGCGCTGAAACTGTTTACCGATCTCAGCATTAGGTCGCGCAATAAAAGCAAACTGAGCTTGAGGCACTTGCTTGGCTATCTCGGCAAAGATATAATCATGTTGCGGTAGGTATTTACAAAGAGTTTGGCAACATAAATAAACAACTGCATCATCCCGCAATTTGAAATCACTCCGTTTTTTCTCTAGTGGTGGAATAATTGGTTGAGCGTAGGAAATACCAATATTTGGTAAGCGGATTAATTGCTCTGAATAGTGTTCTATAGCATTTTCTGGTTCCATTAAGTCACTAGAGAGAAAATAATCAATTGTGGGCAATCCTGATGTCACGGGATGAGCCCAAGTAGTACATTGAATTGGTGCAAGTCTTAAGGATGCCAACTGAGTCATCAGTGCTTGCAAACCAAGTTCAATAAAAACTAGGATATGCAGGCGATCGTTAATAATTTGTCGGCAAATTGATTCTAAGTTTTCTGGGATATAATGGAAAGTGTGACTGTACAGGCGAAATTGCTGAGTAAGTTGGTCTTGAGTCTCATTAATTTGATAGCAATAAATTTCAAATTCGCTACTATTATGATGTTTTAACCAGCCTAAGCTAAGTTTCCCAACGGTGTGATCCCAAAGACAACCAGAGATATAACCGATGCGAATTTTTCCATTTTTACTAAGAGGAGGAATGGGTAAAGGTTGGACTAATTGGGGATAATTAGCGGCCATGATTTGGGAGACAAATTCGCCGTATTGCTGCTGAATTTCTCGGTCATTTTTTCCTTGATAAGCCAAGAAAAAGTTAGTGCGTTGACTGATGATTGATAAAGCTTGTTTTTTGCCTGATTCTGTACTAAGATTAGTTTGTTGAATTAATTGTTGTAAGCCTTGAATAAAGCGAGTTCGGTAAGTTGTAATTTCCTCTAAACTTTCGTAAATCACTGGGAGAATCAACAACTCTCCGGGGTAAAAATACCAATCATCAGGAAATAAGCTGGAGACATGATTAGCGAGTGCGATCGCTTCTTGAGTTGCTCCAGATTCTATCAAAATCGAGACTAAATTACGATAAAGATTGGCGACATTTGGATAGATGTCAATAGCGTTGCGGTAAATTTGGATAGCCTCTAAATATTGTTCGAGTTTTTGGTGACATTCAGCCAAGGCAAAATACAATTCTAAATTTCCTGATTGCTTGGCTAAGAATTGCCGATAGTAGGTAATTGCAGCTTGATATTCACCGCGTTGATAGCAATCATTGGCGAAATAAAGCGCTGCTTGATTTTCATCATTTTTAAGATGGCGGACAAATGCTAAAGCAGCGGCGATTTCCCCATCCTCTGACTTGAATTGTAGGGCTTTTTCGTAGGCTGCGATCGCGGCATCTATCTGTTGTTGTGCTAATAGTAAATTGGCAAGATTCAGATAACTACCATAATGTTTTGGGTTAGTAGTAATTGCTTGACGATAGGTGGATTCAGCTTGACTCAGGCGGCCGACTTGGAAGAAAATATTACCTAAATTATTGTAAGCATCGACATAATTGGGATTGAGTGCGATCGCTTCTTGATAAGCTAAGATAGCTTGGATAAAATCGCCAATCTTTTCAAATACTAAACCCAAGGTATAATGCGCGATCGCTTGGGAGGAATCAACTTCTAAAGATTTAAGCAAAATATCTCGCGCTGCTTGATATCGTTCCATCATATAATAGATAGTAGCGAGATAATGCCAAGCTTGAACTTGATTTTTATTCCAGCGTAAAACTTGTTTAAATTTCTGTTCTGCTTCAGTAAATTTGCTTCCTTGATATAGTGTTAAAGCCTGATTGTAGAGATTTTCCGCAATTTCTCTTTTTGACTCTGACTCTAAATCATAAATTGATTGAATAACCATTAAATTGCGAACTCCCTGAAAAGTTGACCAATCATAATTGTCGGTTTGATAGATATTCCAGGTAAGCACTTGTAAACCATTCCAAGAGTTAGTTAATTCCGGTGTTGAGAAATCCAACAATAGCTGACATTCCGGGTTGGCGGCGATAAAATCCCAGTTAGCTTGACGTGCGGCGGCAGAATTGCTATTATTTAAAATAATAATTGATTGTTCAGCGAAGAAAGGTTTAGCTAAGAGTAAGGCTAAAAATTGCGATCGATAATCCTGAGAAGCATCATAAAAATATACACCAATTTTATCAGATGATTCCATCTCTCGGAGGTTCGAGAAAAATTCCTCAAAATCTTGATGGCAAAATAAGACTTGTTCTGTTAAATTAAATTTGGAGAGATTTTCAGCTAAGTTATCAAAATTATCGGCAAAAGGATCAAATTCTGAAAAGTTATCGACAGTGTAGGCGGTATATTCGGGATGATTTAGCATCGCCGCGATTAAACTTCCGCCTTGGAAAGTGCCAATTTCGCAGTAAATTTCATCCCTTGGCATAGATTCTACAGCCAAATTGAGTAACTGCATCACATTGGCTGTAGTCGTAGTTTCAACTTGGTTGATTATTTGTTGAAATTGAGAAGATTTAGGGGAAACTTGTGAAGTTCCCCAGTTGTCGTATAGGTTTGAGAGTTGTTGGGTGAATAGTTGATAGTCCATATTTTTATTTAGCTTCTATTGTTAGATTTGAATTTAAAGAGGAAAGCCGTATTCACAAGCAAATTGTAAATTACTTTCGCCAGACTTTTGTAATGCTTCTGCTAAATGTTCATAATAATTTACCTGACATTGGAAATCTTGGTCATGTTGTAAAAGCCTAAAATCCAGAGAGTCCCTCCAGAAAAAATAAGTATTCCAATAAATTCGACAACAAATTCAAGAAATTATCACAAGTCCAGTTAATTAGATAAGATTAGACTGGGGCCGATTTTCAAGGTTTACTGATATGATGTTGCGATCGCTCAATATCTGTGTTATGCTATAGTTATTGACGCGATTGGAATTAATTAGATCAAGGAGGAATTTCTAAATGGGAACCTATTATGGCTTAGGAGTAGTGAAAACTTTTCAAACTCGAACTATCGCTGCATTGAACACCCAAGAATTAGAAAAAGTCGTGAACGAAAGGCTTAATCTTGACCTGTTTGATGTGACCATTACCAATCAAAAGTTTCTGCTGAGCAATTTGACTTAGAACCATCCCTGATGAATTGGTTATTTCGACACGGTAATTTTGATAATATCCTAGCCGGAGCAATTATGAGTGATATTATTGGTTGATGCGGTGAATTGTAGAATAGAGGTATAGAGGAGGTACACCAGTGAAAATTGAAATTCAAGGTCAAGATGCTGCGATCGCTACTGAGGAATTGCTGAGAATTGAGGGACTTCAAGGTAGTTATGAAACAGTGGATGAAGTGGAGCGAGAAGGAACACTAGCTACTATTGCTACAATTGTGGGGATTGCCAGTGGTACGGTGACAATTGCTAAAGAGATATATGAATGGTATCAGAAATATCATAAGTCTAAAGGGGCAAAGGCAAACTCAAGAATTGAGAAAGTTCTAATTATTACTCCTAATAATCGTCGTTTGCTGCTCAAAGATGCTACAGTAGAGCAGATTCAGGAGATTCTCGAAGATTAGTACAGGAACAATGAAAATCCTTCACATCAGTTTAAGTACACAGGGCAAGGATTATGCTTCTTTGCGCTACTTTTGGGAAAATCCTGCGGATTACAAAGAACACAGATTGCCTCTGGCTGAAATTAAAGGTTTAGGCGATCGAGCAGAAACAGATTACTATACTCGTATCCCTGTGGATTATGCTACTACTGGAAAATTGCTGTACAACTGGTTAGATCGGAGCGATCGCGTATTAGCCAATGCCTTAAATCAGCCTCGTCAGGAAGAGTTAGTAATTGCGATCGCGACGGATAAGGGACTAGCAAAGTTGCCTTGGGAATTGTTGCATGATGGGAATTGTTTCTTAGTAGAGAAAAGACCTGCAATTATTCCGGTGCGGTGGGTGTCTAATGGTCAACTGAAACCGATCGCGATCGCCAACTCTCAACCTCCAAATCGTCCTCTTAATCTGTTATTTATGGCAACTTCCCCATTGGGAGTTGAACCCGAATTAGATTATGAAGCTGAAGAAGGGCAAATTTTAGAGACAACCCAGCACACTCCAGTGAACTTGAGAGTAGAAGAAAGTGGCTGTTTAGATGAATTGAGTTATCTGGTTGGGGAATATGAAAGAGGTTATTTTGATGTTTTTCATTTAACAGGTCATGCAACTACTCAGGGGGGAAAACCCTGCTTTTTGACTGAAGGCGAAGATGGTAGCCGAGTTGATAGCAGTGCCGTTGAAATATGCGATGCGCTGCCATCCCCTTTACCGCCTTTAATTTTTCTCTCTGGTTGTCGGACAGCTTATTCTTCTGATGAGACGCTTCCCTCGATGGCAGAAGAATTATTAATGATGGGAGGAACAGCAATTTTAGGATGGGGGGAAAGAGTCCGCGATACCGATGGGATAGCAGCTGCGAAGAAATTGTATTGGCATTTGTCTCAGGGAGATGCGGTTACAAAGGCACTATCTTCTACCTATCAAACCTTGATTCAAGAACAGGCACGCGATTGGCATAAATTACGGTTATATGTGGCAAATATCTTACCCCAGGCGTTAGTAACTCCTTTAAGAACAAAGGGACGAAAACAATTGCCCAAACCGACGACAACAAGCGAATTTAGGGATGATGAGCAGCGGTTAAGAGTAGCGAGGAGAAAAGATTTTGTTGGTCGCCGCCGTCAGTTACAGAACTGTTTGCGAAATCTGAAGGGAGATAATGACAAAGTAGGGATATTAATTCACGGTATGGGAGGATTGGGGAAAAGTAGTATTGTCTCTCGATTGTGGGATAGGCTACCTGAATATCAAAAGGTTCTGTGGTGGCGACAAATTGATGCCTCAAATTTGATAAACAAGCTATCGTCTAAATTAATTAAACCAGAGTTACGGGAGATTCGTAATGATTTAAACACTAGCGATGACAGTTTAGACATTAAACTCGCTAATTTATTCAATCAATTGGCAGAACTGGGTGAAAAACCGTTTCTCCTGATTCTTGATGACTTTGAATGGAATCTCGAACCCCGTCAAGATCGATTCATTCTCAAGCCTGAAGTTGCTACAGTTTTGGAAGCATTAGTCTGGGCAATCCAAGAAACGGGAACTGGGCATCGGATTTTGATTACCTGTCGCTATGAGTTTGATTCTAATTTATTGAATTCTTTTTTCTCACAAGGTTTAGAATCTTTTAAAAAAGCTGAATTAACTAAAAAGCTGAATCGCTTAGAACATTTTAGTCCTGGTAAGCTCTCTGAAGATATACGCGATCGAGCGCTAAGTTTAGCTGATGGTAATCCTCGTTTACTGGAATTTCTTAATGAAGTTTTAGGTAAACCAGATGCAGCAGCTAAATTAACGGAACTAGAACAAAGTCCCGAACTGTGGAAAAACAAAATTATTTGGCCAGACCTGTATCAGCTTATTGATGAGCCTTTACAACGGGTTCTGAGCCATTCCCTCATCTATGAAATTCCTGTGCCGATGACAGCTTTAGAAGTAGTTTGTGCTGCTCTTCCTAATTACCAACAGCAATTAAAACGGGCGCAAGAACTAGGACTCATGGAAATCAGTCCTGACGTTCAAGCAGAAAATCAAGTCTATCGCGTCTCTCGAATTTTATCTCATATAATTCCCCAGATCCGACTTCCTGAAGCACCAGAAGTTTATAATTTGTACAAGAAAGCCCATGAAAAATTACATGAGTTATGGGGAAGCCAACGAAATGAAAGTGAGGAAAAGTGGCGGGAGATTTTTCGGTTATTGTTTGCCGATCGCGAAAATCCAGAACGATTCAGACAGGGATTCGATGAGATGTTGGCAGTTCAATATAATTCAGAAGCAGATGCAGCCTTAGAATCAGAACTGAGACAACGGAAAAATGAATTATCAACCGAGAATCTTTGCCGTCAATTAGAGGTTTATTTAAGTCAACAAGAATGGAGAAAAGCTGACGAGGAAACTGCCTGGATTTTTTATCAAGTGATGGTACAGCAAGATTATGAAGATTGGTGGGAGCTATGCAGCAAGTTTCCCTGCGAAACCCTCAAGCAGATCGATCGGCTTTGGGTTGATAACAGTCAAGGACGTTTGGGATTCAGCATTCAAAAGCGAATCTGGGAAAGTGTGGGCGGACATCCAGATGCCGATGATGAAATATGGGAAAAATTTGGTGATAAAGTAGGATGGAGGAGAGAAGAGGAGGAATGGGTGAGCTATAATTTGATAACATTTGACACTAAAACCACCGGCCACCTCCCTGCGCTCGCGCACGCGGGTTGGTTTTCGTGGGGTGTGCATTCTTCGATTGCGGGGGGTTTGGTTCTCTTATCTCGCGCAAAGACTTGTAGCCTGTAGAATATAACAATTTCAGGCCATTTGTCAAGCTTATTTTTGGTGCTAATTTCTACGAAAACATCGGCTTTTCCCTAACTCAATACCTGGCACTGACGGAATGTCCTTAAGCTATGAGTTCCGGTAGTAAACTCGATAAGCTGTTGTACATTTAAACCTTTCTGGAGTTGCTTTTTCTATTGATTCCGCAACCGAGGATTAACAAACTCATTCAATCCTTCACCCAACAAAGAAAGTCCTACCACCATCAAAGTCAAAGCCAAACCAGGGAAAAAAGCCGTCCACCAAATCCCCGTAGGTAACGCCTCCAATGCCAAACGCAAATCGTGTCCCCATTCCGCCGTTTCTTCCGGTAATCCTAACCCTAAAAACCCCAAACCTCCGAGAGTTAAAATCGCATCAGCGGCGTTGAGAGTAAACAAAACTGGTACACTTTGAATTACATTCAGAAATAGGTAGCGAGAGAGTACCGTCCAAGTATCTGCACCCATCGCTTGCGCTGCTTCAATAAATAATTCATTCTTCACGCTAGTAGTATGATTCCTCACTACTCGATAATATTGAGGAATGTAGGAAATGCTAAGGGCGATGGCTGCATTAAATATACCTCTGCCTACTACAAAAGCTAGAGTTAAAGATAACAATAAACCAGGCAAGGTATAGAGTGTATCCATCAAAAATATCAAAGCTTTATCTAATTTCCCACCTAAATAACCGCTAACTAATCCCAGGGGTACGCCGATAATTAGACTCATAGCTGTGGCTAAAATTAGCACTTGCCATGCGGCTTGGGAACCAAAGATTGTCCGGGAAAAAACATCGTAACCTTGGCCTGTAGTACCTAACCAATGACTTGCTGATGGGGGTTCGTGGATGGGGTTGGCGAGAAATTCTGTGGGGTTTTGTAGCCATCCCCAAGTTTGGAAAGTTGGCGATAGTATGGCGGTTAATACAAAGAAAATGGTGATGGTTAAACCTACCCACATCATTTGCATTGATAGGGTCGATTTTCCTGAGAAATTTAAGAATTTAGGTAGTTTTAATTTAGTAGTTGCCATAGTTTTTTCGCCCTATAAGTTATTTTAAATTATTTTGAATCACTTGGCGATACAGACTCTTCGGTTTAACCCCCTTCAACTCTTCTACTAAAGCTTTATCCTTGAAAAATTGAATTGTGGGTGTGCCAATAATTCCGGCATTTTCGGCAATATCTGGGTCTTGCTCAATGTCAATTTCTACATAGTGCATTTTTCCCTCAAATTCATCCACAATTTTACTTAAAATTGGTTTCAATGTATGGCAAGGGCCACAAGTAGGTGAGGAATACTTTACCATAATTAGGCGATCGCTATCGTGAAATAATTTCCGTAAAGCATAACCTCCGATGTGCCGCGTCGCTGCTAAATCAAAATTCGCCTCTTTCTGAGCAACATTGTTATCCTTTGTCTCGACTGGCTTTTCTGATTCCTCAAGGTGCTTAAATTCTGTGGCTAAACCCTTGACTGATAACCATCTTTCTGCTAACATTGCTCCCATACAACCACTACCAGCGGCGGTAATTGCTTGGCGAAATTCATGGTCTTGGACATCGCCAACAGCATAAACGCCTTCGATGCTAGTTTCTACGCTATTTCGAGTTACAATATAACCCGATTCATTGAGGGCAATTTGATTCTTAAAAATTTCAGTATTTGGGGTGTGACCGATCGCATAAAATAAACCATTAACTGGTAAATCTCTCTCTTCTCCCGTCTGAGTATTTTTAATTCTCAAACCCTGCATTTTACCCCCAGATTCTCCTAAAATATCGACAGCTTCTGTCTGCCAACAAACGGTAATTTTAGGATTATTTAAAACTCTATCTTGCATTGCTTTGGAAGCTCGCATGACATCGCGCCGCACTAACAAATAAACGTGAGAGGCATATTTAGTTAGATAAATTGACTCTTCCGCCGCCGTATCGCCAGCCCCAATTACGGCCAAATCAACTCCTTTAAAAATTGGTGTCGCACCGTCACAAATCGCACAGGCAGAAATGCCGTTATTCCAAAACATTTGTTCCTTGGGCAAGCCTAATCTTTTTGCTGTTGCTCCTGTGGCAATAATTATACTATGGGTTTTGATTTCTCGTTCTTCAGTTTTGACTGTAAAAGGGCGATCGCTTAAGTTTACAGCTATTACGTCTTCAGTGTAAAGTTCTGCTCCCCATCGCACAGCCTGAGCCTTCATTCGTTCCATTAAATCTGGCCCTGTAATACCTTCAGGAAAGCCGGGAAAATTCTCAACTTCAGTCGTAGTCATTAATTGGCCGCCGGGGATTCCTCCCATTTGATAGCCTTCAAAAACTACGGGTTTGAGATTAGCTCTACCTGCGTAGATAGCCGCTGTGTAGCCGGCGGGGCCAGAGCCAATTATGACTAAATTTTCTACAGTTGGGTTGGTCATAAGTTATTTATTTTAGAATTTTTTTAATATCTTAGCACGGGTGTTAATTTATTAAAATCGATTGGGGATTGGTATATCCCAACTCAAAGCAATTGTTACTGAATAAAGGCACAAAAAAATAGGCGGGCTATCTTTATCTAGCGCCTATCTCAATTAATATTAAAGTAAGGTTCACCGCAACGCCGTCTTACCTCAGCTTTTGACCTGGTTAAACCAGGTGGGCACCTCAGTTCGGTCTTAAAGTTTCCGGGTACAAGCCCGGTATACTGCTGACGAAACAAATAGGCTCCCGTAATGTTTAGAATTATAGATCAAAAAAACATTATCGGCAGTCACCAACGTCGTAGCGAACCTATTTTTCAATTATACTCAATTGCGAGATTTTGGCAAGCTTTAATTAATTTTAATTTTCAGTGTAGGTATTTTATCGGTAAAATTATAACCCATAGGTATAGCGATCCTGATACTTATACATCAGAGAGAAGCAGACTCAGAAGCTGATATACTTTGAGTTATTTGGCCATCCCCGTTCCCCAGTCAACCCAAAAAACCATAAAACCATGAAAATTCACGAACAAATTCCTTTATTAGAGAGTATTCTTGGCGAAAGATCGGAAATAATCGGCTCTCAATATTTACCATATAAAAACCATGTATATCGCGTTGTCAATTTCTGTTTCGCATTCCATGAATGTAACGAATCCGAGACTGAAAAGATTGTAATTGCCGGCTGTTTTCACGATCTGGGAATGTGGCCTAACGATATAGTTGATTATCTCAAGCCATCGATCGAACTCGCGAAAAAATATCTCTCCGAAAACCATAAAGAGGAATGGTCAAAAGAGATAGAATTAATGATCGACCTCCATCACAAATTTAGAGAAGTTAAAAATTGTGAATACCCACTGGTTGAGGTATTCAGAAAAGGCGATTGGGTTGATGCTTCATTAGGTTTAAGAAAATTTGGATTGTCATCACAATATGTACAACAAGTTCAAGAAACATTTCCTAATTTGGGATTTCACGATAATTTACTACGACTTGCTAAAGAGGAATTGAAAAGGAATCCGTTGAACCCATTACCTATGATGAAATGGTAAAAAACATCAACAATGTTTGACATCAATATTTATTAGGATAGAACTTACACACCCTATTCTTTCTTCCTAATGGTCTAAATTTGCGCCATAATTATACTATTTCCCCAAAGTTGTGCAACAGGGGCGGGTTATTTAATATTTTGGCTTCTAGCATGGATTTGGGTGAACCCGCCCCTACCAAAACTGCTGCAAAATCTTTTATAATTGGTATTACTTTTGTCACCGGATTTGATATTACAACCCACAAATTCAGTAAAAAACCCGGTTTCTCTAATCATCATTTAGCCGCAGGTAAATACAACTGCGGATCGGAATGTGGCTGATGTCCATTCTCCTGAGAAATAATCGGTTCCCCGGCTAACAAAAACTCACGAATTAAACGCGCGATCGCTCTTTGAACTAAACGCCCCGCCACCTGTTGTCCCATCTGCTGCAATTGCGGTTTAACTAACAAATGCGGCACATATTCTAACACTTTCATCCCATCAAAACCGGGAGTGTCTTGCAAAATTGTCCAAATTCTTTGCACATGATCTAAGGTCTTTTGCTCTTCAGAAATAGTTACAGTTTGAGTAGATTTTACCCCAAACCATTCTCCAATTACAGCCTTAGTATTATCTAAAGCATTGCGAGAGAGTAAGTCTAAACTTTTAACCAATTCATCGACAATGCGATCGCGAATAAAATCTCCTCGATCGGAAAATAAAAACTCTAGCGCCTGATTCAATATCTTACTAATATCATAATCCTCGCTATCTCTGGCATTTTTTAACAAGTTTTCTAAGCGATTCCACCGGAAACTACCATCTTTAAATAGCAAATCCCGCAGAGATGTTCTTAACTCAGGAGACGGATCGCTTAACAACCTTTTCGCCACATAAGGATAAGCCTTACTCAACACTTTAAACTCTGGATCGACATTAATCGCAATCCCTTCTAAAGTCACCAACGAACGGATAATCAGAGCATAATAAGCCGGTACTCGGAAGGGATAATCATACATTAAAGCCGATAATTCATCGGTAATACTTTTGAAATTGAGTTCCGCAACACTCGCCCCCAAAGCATTATTAAATACATTTGCCAAGGCGGGAATAATTGGTGTTAAATCAGTATCTGGCTTTAAAAACTCTAATTTTACGTAATCCTTTGCTAAACCTTCAAAATCCCGATTCACTAAATGTACGATCGCCTCCAATAAACCGTACCTTTGATAAGGTTTAACTTCGCTCATCATACCAAAATCCAGATAAGCTAATTGACCATCAAGAGTAGCAAATAAGTTACCCGGATGTGGATCGGCGTGAAAGAAACCATGTTCTAATAATTGTCTGAGAGAGCATTGCACTCCTACTTCAATTAAGTATGGTGCATCAATTCCTTTTGCCTTCACAGCTTCTAAATCAGTAAGTTTAATTCCCGTAATCCATTCCATTGTTAACACGCGGCGGCCTGTTTGTTCCCAGTAGATTTTGGGGACGTAAATATCTTTAATGTGGCCGTAAAGTCGGGCAAATTTTTCAGCATTATGTCCTTCGTGGTTATAGTCCATTTCTTCATAAATTCGTTCTCCAAATTCATCCATAATACCTACTAGGTCGCTGCGAATAAATTTAAAGATATTATGCGCCCAAATTGCCAGGGTTCGTAGAATATATATGTCTAAGCTAATTCTCTCGGCTAAATCGGGACGCTGTACTTTGATGGCGACTGTTTCACCTGTTTTTAACTTACCTTTATAGACTTGTCCTAGAGATGCGGCGGCGATGGGATTAGCGCTAATTTCGGCGTAAATTTGCTGTGGAGGCGCACCTAATTCTTCTTCGATAAATTTATAGGCTAATTCGTTAGAAAAAGGTGGTAGTTGGTCTTGTAATTTGGCTAATTCTTCTAAATAAATCGGTGGTACTACGTCAGGTCGAGTTGAAAGTGCTTGTCCAATTTTGATGAAAGCTGGACCAAGTTTACTGAGGATTTCTCGCAATCGAATTGCTCGTTTTTGTTCATTTTTAGTGCTGCGACCAGTTTTTTTGTCGCTCCACAAACTGAATGCAAAACTAACAAATGTCCAAATCACGCTGAACAATCGCGCCCAAACTTGTAGAGGTCGCTGGCTATAGTAGGCGGCGCTGGCTTCTGGGTTGTAACAAATCGTCTCTGCTTCTGTGTCAGCAGCCATATCCATCGCTGATTTGAGGTTTTCGGGACTGGGTGGAATGGGTTCTATTTCTATTTCTATTGGGCTATGAGCGGGTGCAGTATGAGTCCCTGAATTTGTATAAACCTGTGAGGTGACAGGCGATTCCGTCTTAACATTCATAAAATCTAAAACCGATGAGAGAGAAATATTCATACATTGTAACAATTCTTTCTCAACTTCTTTACATTCCCATTTTTTCTTTTCCTTCTCGATCGCTTTTATTGATTAGTCGGTTGCAAATGTTTAAAAGTTGGCTTTGAGTGCTGACAGGCGATCGCGGTTTGGGGATTTCAGTATCTGGCCAATTTGGCAAATCAAAACAGGGGCAACATTCTGGGGGCATTCCTACTCTGTGGACTGGGATCGGCATGGTACAACGCACGCAAGGATCGATGGTCCAAGCAGGGGTTAGTAATTGGGCGATCGTTTCGTTGGTTCCTTCTAAATAACAGTCTCCAGAGTTGGGGGCGATAATTTTCTCCCAACATTCTTCAAATTCTTTGCTGTAGCGATCGCCTGAAATTACTGATTTCGGCAACAATGCTTCTGCACCATTGCGAATTAAGACTTTTTTGCCTAATTGAAACCAGTAAGCTAGATATTGTCTGATTTGATTCTGTGATGCCATAGTTTTTAACAGTTAAATTTGTTAATTTGCAGTACGATGGTTTATAGTCAAGAAACTGTTAAATTTGATTTATTTGGTAACTCTTTATTTTTAATATAACATTATTTGGTAAAATCTAGCGATCCCCAAACCTATAATTATTCTAAAGTTTTTCTAATTTTTATCAAGCAGAGGCACGCCGAGGACACTTAAATTTAAGATATGACCGCCAGTGATGAGATAAACTGGATGGGCGATCGCGCCAATTTTGCGAGTCAGAAACCCCAGGCGATCGCGAAACAAGCGACCCACAGGATAAGCAGGCACAACACCCCAACCAGTTTCTTCTGCCACAAAAATTACATCCGCTCCTGATTTTTGCAAAGTTTCCAACAAATTCTCAATTACTTGTTTCCAGGCGGTATCGTCTAATTCTAAAATATTAGCTAACCAAGTTCCTAATGAATCAATTAATAGACAATTCGACTCATTAGCCGAGGCGATCGTCTCTACTAAATTTATTGGTACATCGAGAGTATTCCAACTTATAGGGCGGCGATTTCTGTGGATTTTAATTCGATTTTGCCATTCAATATCTGTTGTATCAAGCACAGAAGTTGCTACATAAATCACCGATTTTTGCGATCGCGCCGCCAATGTTTCTGCCCATTCACTTTTACCCGATCGCGCCGGGCCCGTCACCAAAATTATTTGACGCTTCATATTAAATACCAATAGTCGAGAAATACTTTGTGCTAATGATTTGAAAGATTTACCCATTGTTAGTATTGAGGATGCCGTTGTAACTAATATAACTCCTATTCATCTACAGACTTTTTAGAATTATCACTGCCTAACATATTACCAATTAGCGATAATTGGTCAAACACCATTTTTATTGACTTTAAGAAAGTTTTATCTTGTAATTTTTCATCCTGCTTAAGTTGTAATATACTAATAATAGCAATAAATAAAACTCCAACAATCACGACCAAAAAGAAAACTGGAAAAGATAATATATTTCCTAAAAATCCAATTACTAACAAGACAACTACAAATACAAACAGATAAAATGAACCATTAACCCAAGCATTCTTTACTTTAATTAATTTGTTCTGAGTTACTTCCATAATATCTTCCCTTTCTTTATCTTTATCAGAAAAGAGTTCTTTTCTATTATACTGCATTAATTTAACGTTGCCAACTACATTACTACTTTCCTGAATGGGAATAATATAATCATTATCCATTGTCAAATCAAATTCTTGTATATCAATTTTTGGGGTTGATTCATCTAGGTTTAGTAATGGTGAATCAAGACTTGTACTTTTTTCTGCGAGGGTAGTTTTTTCCGATCCGTCTTCATCATTAGTGATTAATTTTGATTCATAAATCATATCTCCGGCTCGCTTTCGACAAAAATATTCGCGGATATCATCAATAGGTTTTGTAGAAGTAGCAATTTCAATTGGGGGATCTGTCAGAGGATTTCCCTTCAAA
Source organism: Oscillatoriales cyanobacterium USR001 (assembly GCA_001698425.1). Lineage (GTDB taxonomy): Bacteria > Cyanobacteriota > Cyanobacteriia > Cyanobacteriales > Microcoleaceae > Kamptonema. The sequence goes on from MBRE01000096.1 coordinate 34,449, forward strand.
TAAAGTTTGTTTAAATTAGTCAGACTAGAAATAGCTTCTGGTAAAACTATCAGTCGATTTCCACGTAAATCAAGTTTAGATAAATTGGTGAGATTAGCGATCGCTTCTGGTACAACCGTTAATTGGTTATGAGCTAAATTAAGTTTAGATAAATTAGTAAGACTGGCGATCGCTACTGGTAAAACCGTCAGTTGGTTTGCCGATAAATTAAGTTGGGATAAATTAGTCAGACGGGAGATAAACTCTGGAACAGCACTCAGTTTATTGTTGCATAAATTCAAATTTTCTAACCATTCCAACTCCCACACTTCTGGAGGAATTTCGGTTAAAAAACTATTGCTCAAATCTAATTCTTTGAGGTGTTGTCTCTTGACTTGTTTAATTGTTTGACAAATTTTGTTATAAGTCATTTTCTGTCACCAATAAATTGTTACGAAATCAAGACTTAGTAAATAGCTTGCCGTCTTGAATTAAGCCATCAATACTGATAGGTTAAATAACCTTATTCAGCTTAATTCCAATTACCTACGAGAACATAAGGAGCCCAATAAGCAAGATGTTCATAATTAGGATTCATCAATAAATTTAATTGGGCTTGACGAAGTGCTTCTGCTTTGCTCACTTTAGTTTTAAGTACCTTATAAAACTCACTTATAAGAATAGCCGCAGATTCATCCTCCACGCTCCAAAGAGTCGCCACTGTACTCCTAGCTCCAGCCCGCACAGCAATTCCAGCCAGCCCTAAAACAGCCCGTCTATCTCCCTTAGCTGTCTCACAAGCACTTAAAACTAATAATTCAAGGTTACTCAAGCCACTTGAATTTCTAGCCCGAAGTAATCGATCTAACTCATTACCCAATATTCTGCTATCCTCAGTAAGAATATACGTTTTATTAGGGTTAGAACTAAATTCACCGTGAGTTGCCAAGTGAAGTACCGAAAAAGGTAGTTTGAGCTTTTCTATCAAATTTTCTTTCGTAAACTTCTCATCTAAAATTATAGTTGTATTCTGAGGTAGCAAAGACTGAATTTTATCTAATTCACGCTTAACTGCTGGCAGTGCCCGTCTACCTTGTGTTTCTTTGGCTACTCCAGCCGCTAAAACTTCTAAGTTACTTTGCAAACCCTTAGATTCTGTTAGCTGTAACCCTGGAGTGAATGCAACTTTATAATTTTCAATTAGATACTTTTCACCATCATAAAGGGCAGCCATTGGAATACTTTGTAAAGGAGCATCTAATACAAATACTAAGGTTTCAATTTTACTCTTTTCTAAATCATTTTTGATGGGTTCTATTAACCAGCCATACACCTTTTTCAACAAAGGTAAAATCCTTTCTTTATTCTCTTCTAATCTCTTTATTTTATCCTCAGCGCTTTGTTTAAAAATATCTTCTACATCTGTGTATAGATTGTAGTAAAGATCGTCTAAGGTATTTTGGTAGTCTTGGGGTAAAACCTTGTAATGGTGAAGTAAATTAGTATTCGGTAACTTGAGAATAATCTCCAAACGAGATTTTGTAAAAATTGGATAAATTACTGCTGATTTCTGAGTATTCTTGTCAATAAAATCATTAATTTTCTCTTGTTTAATCTGGGAACAAGGGTTCTGAAAGTAATTATCTAATTCTGCCAACTGGAAAGATTCAATTACATCACGTGCTTTATCAATATTTTCTTGAGGTGGCTTTTCAGATTGCAAGAGTAATTCAATAAACTCACGATAGAAAGGCTCCACCCTTTCCCTAAAATCAAATTGAATGTCTTGATTAATAGCAACTAAATCAGTGCGTAGAGACTTAAGGCTTTGGAAGGCAAACTCATAAGCAGAAAGTGATAATTCGCTCTTTCCTTGAGTTTTAAGGATGCGCCCTAACTGCCATGATAAACTGTATGCTATGTCTCTGTTATCAGTATTAACGTCTGCGATTAATGCTTTGAGGGCTTGCTCAGTTTTATCTTTTGCTTGGGCTAAAAATAAGTCTTTTTGATTTTGAGATTGGGTAGATTTTGCTTGCTGTTCGTATAGTTCGCCAAGAGAGCCGAGAGCATTAAATTCTGCTCGTTTTTCTCCTAGAAGTTGAGATTTTTTCAGAGTATCATCTAGCAGAGTCTTTATCTCCTGAAACCCTGCGATCGCATCACTATTCACTTTCAAATCACTCAGAATAATCAGACTTTTGGCAAAATTAATTCTAGCATATATACCAGCACGATTATTTGGGAAACTAGAAATTTGAGAGCTAATATCGCTTACTAAGCGATAGGATTCTTGGTTTAAATAAGAATTTACCATCTCCAAAAGAGATTGTTCTTCGGTTCCGATCTTAATCTTCGATTGACTAATTCTATTTAGCTCTTGATTAATTTCCAATAATATGTTTGATAAAAGGCTTAGGTGATTGAGTTTAGCGTGAATTTTTATGACGGGTGAAGCAGATAAATTTGCCGCCGCCTGATAAAAGTTTAAAGCGGGTTGATAATCACTTAAATAAGCTTCCCTGGGTATTTGGTTGAACCGCTCCTGCAAATCCCTATTTTTATTGAGATCGACTATGTCCTCAGCTAATTTTGATATACTTTTCTGGTTTCTCTGTCTCTTACCCTTGACTAGCGCAGTATTGCCTAAACTAAGTAAAGCAGCGCTTTCTTCTTGAGACAAGCGTAGGCTTTGAGCTACTGTTTTACTGAGAAGTAAAACTTTTTCCGATAGTTCTAAATCATTGATTTGTCGAAAGACATCTCCAATTCGACGCAAAGCAGTAGCTTTATTGAGAGAATCTGGTTGTTTTTCAATAGTTTTAAATAGAGAGTCTAGTCGTTCTTGTAAAATTTTGTCTTCTTGAGTTATGGAATCTATTTTTCCTTGAGTAACCTGTGTTTTTTTAATTAATTCTTTGCAGTCTAGTTCACCAATTCCTAAAACTTGTAATAATACATTACAAGCTTTTGGATAAAGACCTAAAGCTTGTAAAGCTTCTGATTTATTGATTAGACTACGGTTTACCCCTTCTCGATCGCCCAATTTTTCATAAGCATCAGCAGCCTTTTGCCAAAGCTTTTCTGCCTCGGAAAATTGTCCTAGTTCGTAAAATTTTTTGCCCTCTTGTTCAAGTTGTAAGGTATTGGGAGTTTGAGAAATTAGCAATGGTGTAAATGCCGATCGATCTACGACTATTAAGCTTTTCTGTGGAAAAACTGGTAAATTAGCCGATAGTTGCCGCACCTTCACAACTTGCTCTACTGAATGAGCGGGTAAGCTCAATATCGAAACCAATGTAAATGATGCTAAAAGTATCAGTCCCATCTGCTGACGATACTTTCGTGAAGACGCATATTTCAGAAAAGATTGTACTGCACGGAAAAGTATAAACCGTTTTCTTGCCATGTTTTTTTCTCCGAATTAATATCAACTAAAGGAATACCGTAGTCCAGACGAGCCTTGAAATTATTACCCATCAGCCATTGCAAACCAAGACCAACAGATACTAAGGTGTTAGGGTTAGGAGCGTCTCGATTTGAACTATTCCAAGTAGTACCAAAATCAACAAATGGGATGATTTGCAAAATATTCTGTCGATTCGGCGTACTGTAAATCGGCCATTGCAACTCTGTTGAAATTAAAACACCATTATCAGTCAACAGAGCATCTTGACGATATCCTCTCACGCTAGATATACCACCCAAACCAAACTGCTCCAAAGGTAAAAGGTTTGTGCTTGCCAGTTGTACATCCGAACGGATAAATAGTCTAGGCGTAATTCGCGGGTCGCTGTTTTGAGAACCCAAGAGGCGCAACCACAGCATTTGTCCTCGCCAAGTAAAAAAACGGCTGTCCGGTCCTTGATCGTTGACGGTGGCATTAAAAGCATCCACACCTAGACTAAACTGCGATCGCGCCGCCAAAACTTCTTGAGGACGGCGCTGTGTCCATTCTTGAAAAAATCTAATTGCGGAAATGCGAGTCTTACCCTCCGCATCAGCACCAAGGGATACCGGATAGTCAATACCTAGCAGAGAAGTGTCACTTTCCCGCCGAGATGCTGTCAAACCAACGGCTAATTCTTGCGTGCCTTTTGGTGTAGCATTACGCACTATTGGCTGGCGTAGCGTCACCTCATAGGTGCGGGAATTCGCCTCAATATCTAATTTGTCGAAAGGTTCCTCAATAACGTTACTCTTAGTCGTACTATAGCTAAAGCTAAGAGTACCATTACGAGGATTAATTGGTAGAGTGTAACTAGCATCTACGGCATTGCTACCATCAGTATTGTTGTAGGTAACGCTTAAACCATCTCCCATTCCTAGTAAGTTGGCCTGCGTGATTTCTACGCCTCGACGGAAACTGCCAACACTAGGATTGCGGCTATTATCAATACTAACTTTAGTTTGAAAAGAATCTGCTTCTTTTATTTTAACTACCAGTAAGTTAGTTCCTGGTCGCGTCCCAGCAGACAATTCGGCTGATACTCTTTCAATTAAAGGATCGAGTTGTAACAATTGCAAAGCTTCTTGTAGGCGGTTGATATTTAATGGCTTTGAAGTGGCTATAGCTATACGCGATCGCACGTAGTTAGAATTAAGCCGTCTGAGACCTGTTATATTAATATTTTCTAAACTACCTTCGACAATTTGAATTTTGAAAGTACCAACTCTTCCTGTTAGAGTTTGAGCCGCTGGAATGTAAGCTCCACTGGTAGTGTATCCATTTTTCACATAAAATTCTGTCACCCTAGAAGCAACTTGAAGTAGTTGAGCAAAAGTAATATTCCCTTGAAACTCCTTTGTAACTTTGGCTAATTCTTCATCAGAAAATACTGTGTTCCCATCAAACTCGAAACCTGTAACAGTAAAAGTATCATTCGTATCAGGTACTTCTTGAGGAATTATAGGTGCAGGAGGAGAGATTTGAGGAGGTTTTTCTTCTGGAAGCAATTCAGGTGTCTGCTGTTGTGGAGGAGTTGGCAGCACCGGGTTGGGAATTTGAACAGTAGGAGTAGTTGGTGTTCCCAGTGATGTCGGTAATTGGGCGAAAATTATCGGTTTTTCTACCAATTTTTCATCAAATTTTTCTAATCTTTCTTCGGTAAATTCGTTATTAGACTGCAACTCAATATGAGAAGGAGAAACAGTCTGCGATCGCACAGGCATTACCATCAGATTACTGCTCAATACTCCCACAGTGATGCAGCCCAAATGTCCTACCCGTCGCAACAATACCAGGCAAAAAAGGCACAAACTTTGAGGGCGTTTAGCGTACATGGCAGTCTCCTTGAGGCATCCAAGGAACTTGGAATGTCGTAGTAGGGGCAGAAGCAGTCAGAACAACATCACCATTACTATTTATCAACCATCCTTGGGCTGGTGGAGGCAGATTTGACGAATTTTTCGTTTCTCCTGTAGACAGTGTTGACTGCGTAACCATAGCTTCATTAGAGAGGTTTTCTGAACTTTCTTGTGGAGTTTCCGAACCTATCCTAACAGCATCACTGGTGAGGGGTTCGCTAGGGCTGGGGGGTAAACCCCCGCGTCCAGTAATGATAAATTCTCCTTGCGATTGTCCCGTATCTGCCGAACAGACCAAAGCGATCTGGGCTTCTTGGTTATCAACCCCCTCTGGCAATCTGACAAATCCCTGGGTAGGATTGATTCCAGCAGTTCTGATTGCTACTACACCCTGTTGCCCCTGTGGGGAACTTACATCAATTTTGCTATCTGGAGTATCAAAGATTATTCTGCTGTTGCCTTGGACTGTACCAGCCTTGCCGCCAGTATTAGGAGCAGCAGCAGCCGTAATTTGACTATTTTCTACTAGGGCTACTGCGTCCGCATTAATCGTGACCGTACCCGCATTTTGGTTTCCCGGAATATTGACAGCAACTTCTGCCTGATTCCGCACAATCAACGCACCTGTCTCAACTTTCAAGCTTCCAGGTTCTCCAGTCCCCAATGAATCGCCTATTATTGGTAATATAAGCCGAATAAAATTAGGAAGAGGCGGCTTATCCTGATCGTCATCCAAGGCATTCGCTCGCAAACCACTGGAAAATCTCTCCCCAGTCGGGGCTGGACCACTTAGTTCTACTAACCCGCCTGGAGCTATAACAGTCAAATTTCCACCCTTCCCCTTACCAAAAGTAGAAGAAGCGACAAATGCCCCATCCCTAGCACTCAACGTTTCAGTGTTAATTGTTAAATCTCCAGCTTTTCCTGGCACATCTCCAGCTTTTCCTGGCATATCTCCAGGTTTTTGCGCCCCAAAAGTTAACGTAAACAATCCACTAGCGACCTGACCGTTTGCTGAAGCCCCCCGCAGATCGATGGAATCAGCCTTTACAGATAAATTACCTCCGTTAGCGTTAAAGAGGGTTGAAGTTGCGGCTAATCCACCATTTCGGGCAATCAAACGCCCCGTATCAATCGTTATATCACCCGCTTTCGTGTTGGAATCAGTGGAAACAGTACCCGTCAGCAAACCAGAATCGATGAGTTCTAATGAATTAGTAGCCCGCACCGTTAGATCCCCCCCTTTTCCTTCGCCAAATGTACTAGCAGATATTGTGGCTCCATTGCGAGCAATCAACCGCCCAGTTTCAATTGTCAACTTACCAGCTTGTCCAGATCCAAAACTCGAAGTAAACAAACCGCTACGCACATTTGAAGGGTCAAATTTTAAAGAAAAAATTTCTATTAAAATCTGCTCAAACGAACCCGTACCAGTTAAATCCACCAATCCACCTGGGGCGCGGATAATTAAATCTCCTCCCCTCCCAGTACCGAAAGTGGAAGTAGATATTACTGCATCATCTCTCAGCCTTAACTGATTGGTATTAACTCGTAAATTCCCAGCGTCGCCAGAGCCGAAAGTCAATGTATACAGCCCGCTGGGAATTGGTGGTTGCGGATCTAGGGGCTTTGGCTCTAGTCCTGTGGGAGTCGGTTGCAGTTCAGCGAAGATGATCGGTAAGTTAAATCGCTGTGCCGATCGACCCGTCAGTTCCACCGACTGAGCATTGACAGTCAGATCGCCACCCCTGCCAGCTTTTGCCATCGGCGCTACTGGAACTACTGTGCCAGTTTCTCCCATCGGCGCTGCTGGTGGCTCTACTGTCGAAGTGGTAACTACCGCTCCCTCTGAAAGCCTCAATTGCCCCGTGTTAATGGTTAAAGTTCCTGAGTTTTGAGAACCTGTAGTTCCCGTCAGTAAGCCACCGCCTATTAGTTCCACCACCCCACCAGAGGTGTTTATAGTTAGATTTCCTCCCGATCCGTCGCCAAAAGTTGAAGCCGAGACTACCCCGCCATTTCTGACTGTTAATCTCCTGGTGTCAATTCTTAGATTGCCCGTTCCTCCACCGAAACCGGAGGTAAATAGACCGCTGCGAAGGTCTGAGGGATCGATCCTTGGACTAAGATCGCTATTTTGATTCAGTATCTCTTCCAATATTTGCAGTTTTCCAGTTTCGTTTAGTTTGCTAGTTCCATTCAGTTCTACCGACTCAGTAGCTTGGATGATAAGGTCTCCAGCCCGCAAACCCCCCAGCGTTGTAGTAGAGGCAATTGCTCCATTTTGAATAAGCAACCTCCCCGTTTTAATCGTTAAGTCCCCCGCACGTCCAGCACCAAGAGAACTCAGCGTGTACAAGCCGCTGGATATTGTTTGCGGTTCCGTGAAGCGAGGGGCAAGTAAGGTATATTCTTGGGCTGAAGTTCCTGTCAGTTCTACTAAATTAGCGTTCACAGTCAAATTTCCGCCCCGCCCACTACCCAGCGTCGTTGTAGCAGCTAAACCTCCATCTTGCACTAGCAAACGACCTGTATGAATCGTTAAATTTCCTGAGTTTTGCTCTCCAGCCGTCCCCGCCAACAGGCCACCATTCACCAGTTCTACCGAGCCACCAGGAGCAGTCACAGTCAGATTCCCGCCCACACCTGAAACAAAGCTAGTGGAGGATGCGGCGGCTCCATCCCGCACCGTAAATCTGCGAGTGTCCACCGTCAAGTTGCCGGCTGCACCAGCACCAAAACTCACAGTAAATAAACCGTTACTGAGATCGGAGAGAGTCAATTTATTTTGGAAAATTTTTGTTACTAAATCACCAATGTCTCCATTCCCTGTCAATTCAACGGATTCGGAACCTCTAACAGTTAAATTGCCGGCTGCACCGTCGCCAAAAGTCGAAGTGGATATAACTGACCCATTATTAAGGGCTACACGGTTGCCCTGCACCTGAATGTCCCCACCACTGACAGTGCTACTGGTACTGACTCCTGCCTGAGACAGTTGGATGTTCCCGAAGTTCCGAACACCGCTATATCCCAACGCCCAGCCTATTCCCAGTGGTGTCAAGCTGACTTTTGCCGATCTACCTACACTACCCAGTTCAATCCTCCCTCCTGGTGCTGTCAATCGACCGCCATCCAGGGTGATATCTCCGCCCACTAGAGCTAAAGTTCTTCCAGGCTGCACCGCCAAACCCACTGGGAGAGGTTGGTTTGGGATAGTAACTACGGAGTTATTGATAATACTTTTTGGCATTCCAGGGAATTGTAAACCGACGGGAACGCTGACGGTGAGTAGGGGCGTATTTTGGGGGTTAGTAGCGCTGAAAGATTTACCATCAGCAAAGTTGAGGCTACTGGCCGTACTTGCGATAAATGAACCACCAATATTAAGTGAGGCATTAGCACCAAAAATTATCCCGTTCGGATTGAGGAGAAAGAAGTTAGCTGTCCCATTGGCTCGAATTAAACCATCAATATTGGAAATCGAACCACCCGTAACCCGACTAAAGATATTTTGAATGTCTGTGGCGTTGTTGAAGAAAGCAGCCCCCCCTGTGGGTACAGAAAACTCTCGAAAACTATGGAAAAGATTGCTACCGGCTCGGTTTCCGCCGTCAACGGTAAAGTTGCGACTATCTGGTGTGGTGATATTGGTCGGTAGTGTCCCATCAGGGGCAATCTGGGCGGGGGCTGGGCTGAAAGTGCCTAGAAAGCAAAGCGAAAAACTGCTGACCAACCAGAAAAGGGGTGTTTTAGGTATTCTAGGAGACATAATTTTCGAGTTTCTGACTATTCCAGAGAGAAAATTGCCACAACCACAAATAATATGCTATTATGTGGAAAAATTCATCCTAATAGGGGATGTTTATGAAAGATCAATCAGTCAAAATTTCTTTGGTGCTAGGGTTAGGGTTAGCTGCATCGGCGGCTACGCCAGGTTTTAGTCAGGCCAGTCCTACTGAGCAAATATCTGTCAAGTGCGAGACTCTTAACGGTGTCCCAACCACAGTGGCACGTTCCTCGAAAAAAAGTCAGGCAGTTTTTCACTGGAATCCAAAAGATTTACCCGCGTCAGTGAATGCTAACAACCTTTGCCAAGATGTCTCGAAGCGCTTAGAGGTTTACATTAAGAACAGCGATCTGAATCAGTTATCAATAGCCTCTTTTGATACTGAGGTGAAACTTGGCATTCCTACATTATGCTTGAAGACTACTCCTGGCGAATGCAAGGAAGTGTTATTTACTCTCCCAGCAATGTCGGATAAAAGTAAAGGTGAACTTGACGAAGTAAATCGTGTTCTGTTCAAAATAATTGATAAGTCTTTTGAAGTACCTGATGTTATACCGGTGAGAGGGTTTTACAATGCTTCATATCCAGCGAAGCGCTTATTTTGGATATTTTAAGGTAAATTAAGTAGTGAAGTTTAAGGCTTAAGTCTCTGTAACATAGGCTATCCTACGATTCATCACTACTTTTATACCACTATCCCAAAGAATGCGTTAGTAACTCTTGAATCAAAAAATAAGGTCAGGATTTACGCAAAAAACCGGTTTGAAAGACAATCCGGTTTTTTAGGTTTTTAAAGTATAAAAAAATTATTTTCGTTGTAATTTAGACTGAGATTGATCTCGTATATTTATTGCCTTATTGCGCTCCTCATTTGGTAAGTTTTGATTAGTTATTATTTTATCAGCTTCTTTCGCAGCGGTTTCAAAAGCTTCCCGTGCCTGATCTAGTTTTACCAATTTCTCTGCTGCATTCAGCGCTTTCCCTATCTCACCTAGCTTTACCCATCTTTCCAGTGCTTCACCTTTATTAAAGTAGGCTAACATTAATTCTGTATTTGGTGAGTTCTTTAATTCCAAATCGATTACTTGGTTAAAGTCGGTGATAGCGTCTTGATACTTCCCCAAATCCTTTCTGATCTCTCCTCTACAATTTAAAGCACCAGTAAATTTAGGCTCTATTTTTACGGCTTCATTACATAAATCTAACTGTTCTAATGTACGAGTAGGAGGTGGCAATTGACCTAGTGTAGAACTTTTGGCCACTAAAATTTGAGGTTTATAACGATTTAGAAATGAAGGAAAAAATGGAAAATTTATTGCTATATCGTAAGTGTCTTTAGCTTTTTCAAATTGTTTGTTCTTCTGTAACTCTAACCCCTGATAATATAAACCTTCGACATATTTATGTTGAGCTACAATGGATATAAGTGCTATAATTAGTAATGCAGGTACAATCCTCCATTGCTTGACAAAAAGTAAAAAATATTGTAACTGCAACTTCAGATTAAAAGTAAAACTTGGAGGAATAGAACGCTTTTGAATTTTGGGAATATCTTTGATCGTATCAGTGATTAAATATGCTTCACTCAAGCACATTTCTGATAATTGTTTTAGGCGATCTCTTTTACTCTCTATTAATTCAACACAGAAAAATAAATTTTTTGTTGTTTCGTCATAGAAACACTCTAAACGCCTCTTTTTATTAGAAACAATGCGATTTAATAATTCTCTTTTGTTCTGCAACTCTTGTTTAATATCTTCTATAGTGAAGCGATCGATTGATATTGGTTTGAGTTGTTTAATAATAAAACGAGAACCGGATGAATCGCCGATATATTCTGCGAGGTAGTCGTAACCAAATATCGGACATTCCAAATTTTCCAAGACTTTGTATGAGCGAGTATGCTCTAGCAATGTGTAGATGCTACTTTTTAGATGATTGATATCATCAAGAACCTCTTGTGGCGATTGATAACGCTCTTCAGGGTTCGATTTTTCCATCCTGTTTAAAATATTTTGCAATCCGGGAGTAAACTCTCCTTGTGGTGGCCATATTGTCTCAGAAATAGTGATGTCAGAAGCGGGAGATTTTCCAGTCAATGCTTCAATAGCTGTTCTAGCTAAAGAATATATGTCACTTCTAATGGTCACAGTTTCTCGCGCCCATTGTTCTGGGCTTGCATAGCCTGGGGTTCCTGTAAACTCACCTTCTCGTGTCAAGTTCTGTCCAATTTCTTTAATAATTCCAAAGTCAATCAAAACAACATCAATTTTTCCTAATTTACTGCGCCAGACTAAATTATCTGGTTTGATATCGCGGTGAATAATTTCCAGACTATGTATATAATTCAAGACATCAAGGACTTGTTCCAGTAAGCAAGTAACTTCAAATTCACTTAACTTGCCATATTTTTTAAGGATTTGTCTTAAATTAGGGCCCTCTATGTATTGTTGAACTAAATATTGTCCTTGCAGGAAATCAAAGTGATCTAAAAATTTAGGAATCCGCTCGTGTTTAGATTCTTCTAGGATTTTCGCCTCATTTTGAAATCGTTTATAAGCTGTTTCACTTTTTGCATCAAGATATTTGACTACACAATAAGAGCCACCTTTGTCGCGATCTTTTGCTAAAAAAGTTTTCCCTTGGTTGCCATCGTCAAACTTCCGAATGATTTCGTATCGCTCCTTGATGATATCTCCTGGTTTGTAATTTATACTCATATGTGGCAGGCTAAGAATCTAAAGGTGGGCATTTCCTTGTTGAATAAGCGGCTAAAGTTTTTTCAGTAGCTTACTCAAGCAATATTTTTGAGAATCAGCTTTGATTTTTATGTTGAGATTTTACCATAGGTAGACGAGGTAAGTGCTGTCTGGGAGAATATCGGGGGGTTGGGAAGGAGATCATCCCGATTTTGTAGGGGCGAAGCATTTCGGTAGTGAATCTCTTGTTATTTTATCTGCCGGAATGCTTCGCCCCTACGGAAAGGCAATGGGAAGTGTTGAACCAAACTGCTCTACCAGAGTGATTCTCGATCGATTGCGATCTGGAACAAGAAAATATGATTCCTTAGTTTTTCTGGATGTAACAGCTAAATTGACGCTTGCCCTTATATCATGGCTTATATCATGGTTTGATTATCCTCTGACTAGCCTGTGTCCTTTTGGCATAAATTATACACAATCTTAGAAAAAACACAAAACTATCAGAGATTACAGGACTTAAGAAACTCTTATAGGGCTACACCGCACAGTAGTGTTGTGCAACTAGATAGACCATAGACTTTGGCATATTTGGATATTCTAGTTACCAAATTAAGTGATTGTACACCGATTTGTGTTTAATTTGATAAAATGTATATGAGATTTGCCCCCTAAAACTTCCTTCTATGAAATCCCAATCCTCAGAAACCTACTCCCCAAACCTTGAAGATCAACTCAAACAGGAATTAGAAAAACCTGTCATTATCGGCTTAGAAAACATTACCAAAGTCTATGGCATTGGTGACTTAGAAGTGCGGGCTTTAAATGGTGTGAGCCTCACTGTAAAACAAGGAGAATATTGCTCAATTATGGGAGCTTCTGGATCGGGGAAATCTACAGCTATGAATATTATCGGCTGTCTCGATCGCCCGACTACCGGTAGCTATTATTTAGATGGTGTAGATGTCGCACAAATGCCAGAAGATGATTTAGCCAGAATTCGTAATTTAAAACTAGGTTTTGTCTTCCAACAATTTCATCTTTTACCTCAATTAACTGCCTTAGAAAATGTAATGTTACCAATGGTTTATGCCAGCGTACCGACCGCAGAAAGACGCGATCGCGCCAGGGTAGCTTTAACGCGGGTGGGCTTAGAAAACCGACTACAAAATAAGCCGAATCAACTATCAGGAGGACAGCAACAACGGGTGGCGATCGCGCGCGCAATTGTGAACCGTCCCGTGTTATTATTAGCTGATGAACCTACGGGTGCTTTGGATACTAAAACTACTCAAGAAGTGATGGATATTTTTACAGAACTTAATCATAGCGGTATGACTGTTGTGATGGTGACACACGAACCAGATGTCGCCCGTCAAAGTCGTCGAATTGTGGTATTTCGTGATGGTCAAGTTATACACGACGATCTCACGCCGGAGGATCTTCACAGCGCTGGCTTTTAACTAAAATCCGCTCCATGAAACTTGCTCAAATCTACTCTATAGAAAGTCAGGAATTACGCATGGTAATTAAACGGCGGGAATTTTTACAAAAATCTGGGTGGCTACTGGCGGGGCTAGGGATTAGCGAAGCTCTACTTTGGCAATTAAGCGATCGCTATGCCCAAACTTTAGCACAACCGACAAAGCGCAAATTAGCCTTGCTAGTAGGAATAAATCAATATCCCAACTTAGAAACGGAAAGCACGCCCCTGCGTGGCGCAATTACAGATGTAGAATTACAACGGGAGTTACTAACTTATCGGTTTGGCTTTCAACCGTCGGATATTCTCACTTTAATTGATAGTGAAGCTACTAGAGAAAATATTGAGATGGCTTTTCAAAGTCATCTCAAGGAACAAGCTAAGGCGGGGGATATAGTAATTTTTCACTTTAGTGGTTTCGGTAGCCGAATTAGTTTAGATGAGTCCCTAGAACGGGTACAAAATAGTTTAGTACCTGTGGATGATATTTTGCCTATACAATCAGGATCGATCGCGAAGGATTTACTAGAAGAAACACTGTTAATATTACTGCGATCGCTCTCAACAGAAAATGCGATCGCTTTTCTTGATGCTAGTTATACTGATTGCGGTGCAGATTTTCAAGGTAATTTGCGAATCCGTTATCGTTCCCGCCCCACAGTTAAACAAGTTAGTCCAGCAGAATTAGCATTTTTAACAGGATTAAAAGCTAATTCTGGCAATCTCGATTTGACGCAATTTTCTAGTAAAATTAGAGTGATTTCACCTGCAAAAATAGCCGCAGAAATTGAACATAATGGCTTTAATGCTGGAGTCTTTACTTACGCGCTAACTCAATCTCTTTGGCAGACAACAGACGCAGTAAATTTGCAAATTAATCTCAGTCAGGCTGTCAATACGATATCAAAATTAACAGAGCGCGATCGCCTGTTAGAAATTCCCGCCAAAAACTCCCAAATTCAAGATTTCCCGATTAATGTTTCAGATTTAATTGCTAATTCCCCTAGCGCTGATGGCGCGGCGATCGCGATTGAAGATAGCGGCAAAACCCTACAATTATGGATGGGAGGATTGCCCGCGAAAATACTCGATGCCTATCAAGTAAATTCTGTATTTACTTTACTCCCAGAAACCATCCCTCGATGGCAATTGCGATCGCGTAACGGCTTAATTGCTAAAGCTCAAATTAGAGAACTACCAATTACTGATAGTAAATTTATTACCCCTGTTGTCGGTCAATTGGTGCGGGAAGCCGTGCGAGTTTTACCCCGAAATATTAATTTAACAGTTGCTTTAGATCCTGGATTAGAACGCATTGAACGAGTAGATGCTACCAGTGCTTTTGCGCTAATTCCCCAAGTTTCCGTAGTCACCGGAGAACAAGTAGCCGACTATAGATTTGGTCGCGTTTCTAAGACAGCGATCGCTCAAATGCCTAATACTTCCTTACCACCTCTTTACCAAGGTCGTTATGGTTTATTTTCCGTAGGACAAAAATTAATTCCTAATACCGTAGGAGACGGCGGCGCAGCGGTAAAAGTCGCCGTACAATCCTTAGCACCCCAAATGAAAACCCTGCTGGCGGCTAAACTATTAGAATTAACCACAAATGTTGAATCTTCTTTATTAAAAGTGAGCGCAACTTTAGCCGTTATACCACCAACAAATAATGTTAATGTGCGACCAAAAATTTTGATCGAACAAATACCTCCGCGAGCTTTTGAACAGGGAAAAACAATAATTAGTCCTGATTTCCAGCAAAATCCTGACGGGATTGTAAATTTATCTGTAGGCAGTCGGATTCAATATAGTTTATATAATAGAAGCGATCGCCCGGTTTATTTTATGGTGTTTTGTTTAGATAGCAATGGATTAGCGATCGTCTTCAACCCACCATCACCTCCAACTACTACAGATAATGATCCTCCTGACTTATTATCACAATTCGCGATCGCCCCAGTTCAAGCCTTAAATCAATCAGTCGATCCTAACCAGACAACCACCCCAAAAAATACTTTAGAATGGCTAATTCATGGGCCATCAGGCTTAGTTGAAACTCATATTTTATTTAGTCACTCTCCTTTCACTCAAACTCTTACTGCTTTAGCAGGAGAAATGCAGCAAGTCAGAGATAACTTGTCCATCGCCATACTTTTAAACCCCTTAAAAGTAGCTCAAGCAGTTCTACAAGACCTGCATAATGCTAGTATGAATGGAGTCGAAAAAGTCGGATTAGTCACAGAAGATTTCGCCCTCGATGTCAACGCTTGGGCAAATTTGAGTTTTGTTTATCGAGTCATCTAAAATCCCGGTTACTATTCTTCATCTTCTTCGTGTCTTTGTGTTTCACTAAAAAGAGGCTAAAAAAATGAGATTTATCAATCCTAAAACCGACTTCGCCTTTAAAAAAATCTTCGCCTCCGAAGATAGTAAAGACATTCTGATTAGTTTCTTAAATGCTCTCATTTATGCAGGAGAGTCAATCATTGAAGATTTAGAAATCATCGATCCCTACGCACCGCCAAGAATTACCGGCTTGAAAGATACTTACCTAGATGTTAAAGCCAAAATTAGCGATGGTACAATAGTAATTATCGAAATGCAAGTATTGAATGTTGAGTCTTTCGGTAAACGAGTTTTGTACAATGCGGCCAAGACTTATGCAACTCAACTTAAATCAGGAGAAGGTTATTTTAAGCTAAAACCAGTAATTGCTTTAACCCTCACAGATTTTGAAATGTTCGACAATTGGGAGGGGGTAATTTCCCGCTTTGTTTTCAAAGAAACCCAACATTTATTTGATTACACAGATAATCAAATAGAATTAGTGTTTGTGGAATTGCCGAAGTTTCAGAAGAAATTAGAAGATTTAGAAACCTTGGCAGATAAGTGGATTTATTTTATGAAAACCGCACCTAGCTTAGAGGTTATCCCCGAAAAAATGGGGAGCATTCCCGCAATTAATAAGGCCTTAAGAATAGCTAATGAAGCTAATTTGAGCAGTAAAGAGTTGGAAGAGTTAGATAAACAAATGATGTTTCTGGAAGATCAAAAAGGTTTTTTAATCAAAGGTTTACGGGAAGCGAGAGAGGCGGCTTTACAGGAAGGTAGAGAAGTTGGTTTACAGGAAGGTAAACTTGAAGGTAAACTTGAAGGTAAACTTGAAGGTAAACTTGAAGGTAAACTTGAATTAATCATGCGTTTGCTGCGCCGAAGATTTGGTAATCTACTAACTCCAGAGATTGAAAATCGTATTCAGGGGTTATCTATTGACCAATTAGAAAATCTGGTAGAGGCAATTTTAGACTTTGCCACTGTCGAGGATTTATTAGCTTGGTTGCAGGCAATTTCTGAGTAAATTGAGTCAGGACTTACGGATGATTTTGCGTAAGTCCTATCAGTTCCCAAAAAATAACTGCTCTCCCGTACTTGTGGTGATAAAGTAGGTTTTTAAGCACAATCTATCTATTGATTTCTCACCCATTTTCGGAATTCTCGCACGGCTGTAGTTACCCCTAGAATTTGACATTGAGCGAGAAATTCGTCAACTTTGGTAGCGGGAAGTGTGGGGAAAGTAGGAGAGCGATCGCACTCCATATATTCCCCATTTTGTAATTGATAAAATTTAATCTTTTCTCCATTATATCGCCAGATTTCCGGTACACCTAAATCTGCATAAATATCAAATTGATTTAAAGAACTGCTAGTAATATCAATTTCAACTGCTAAATCTGGTGGCGGATGTTACCATTTTACTCACCTTTTCTGGATTTTCATCTTTTAGATAATTAGTTGGGTTTCAGTCCTCGCTAAACTGATTAAAACCCAACTATTTACAACTACTATTTAGCCGAATGATACACCTGTTCAACAATCTTTGCCAACCGCTGCATCGCCAATTCAAGCTCTGCTTCCGTCGCGGTCAAACTAATCCGTAAACACTCCTGTTTATGTCGCCAATCTTCTCGCAAACCAGGGAAGAAAGAACTACCAGGAACCACAATCACGCCCACTTGTTTCAATTGCTGATAAAATTCCCAATCAGTGATCGGCAAATCTTTCAACCATAACCAGGCAAAAATTGCCCCTTCACCACGATGTAAAAACCAAGGCAAATCTTGAGGCATAAATTTGTCCAAAGTTGCTTCTAAAATGGCAAATTTATTCTGATAATGGGGTCGAATTATCTGCTCAGAAATATTAGCCAGAGATCCAGAAGCGATCGCGCGTGATGCGATCGCCTGTCCATATCTCGGCGAATGGATGCACATATTTGTCTGAAAAGATTCTAATATTTGAATCATTCTTTCATCGCCGATCGCAATCCCAATTCGCTCACCGGGCAACCCCGCCTTCGACAAACTCATACAATGTATAATATTCTCAGCAAAAATCGGCTTCATTTCCGTAAAATTCAACGCTGGGAAAGGAGGCCCGTAGGCAGAATCAATCAACACTGGCACATTATAGGTAGCCGCCAAAGCTGCAATTTTTTCTACTTCCTCATTTGTCAGTACATTACCCGTTGGGTTGCAAGGGCGAGAAAATATCACACAACCAGTGTTTTCGTCAATCGCCAATTGGCTGAAATCCGGGCGGTATTTGAAATGGTGCGCCTTACTGTCAATATCCAAAGTCGGCTTGTAAGCCACCACCGCCTCCGGGAATAAAGTCACGCCGCCGTAACCAGTATAATCGGGGCTGAGGGGTAAAACGATCTGTTTGAGTGTACCCTCCCTACCTTGGTAAGGGGGGGTTTGGGGGGGTTCAGTATAGCCACCAAAGGCATTGGCAGCATAAAAATAGATCGATTGGCTACCGGGAGTGATTAAGATGTTGCGATCGCTTAATTTCAAGCCATAGCGCTGATTAAAATCCTTGAGTACAGCATCAATAAACGGCTGATAACCTTGGCTGGAGCCGTAGCGACAAACCACTTCGCCATATTCAGAACTAGATAAAAGATCCGCCGTGCAATCTCGCCATAATTGCTCAACTTCCGGCAAAATCACTGGATTTCCCGCACTTAAGTTAATAAATTCCTGCCCTTTACCGGCTCTGAGCGTTTCAATAATGTCTTTCATAATCGCTCGAACGCCCGTGAGGTTGGACATCTGAACGCCAAATTTAGTGAGGGCAGGGTTCATAGGTAATGCTGCAATTGAAATAAAGGTTAATATTAGAATTGTAGGGTCATTTTTACCCCTAGCTCTCATTCTCAAAAAATATTACAAAAAATTTATCGTCAGAGAATTTACACCGCGATCGCCTCAAACTTAGACTCTACGCCTGTGTACGTCCCTAATTAAAACTTCACACTCGAAAACTTGCCAAAAAAATAATCTGCTGTTATAATCAAATACAGATAGGGAAGTTTTAAACAACTTCGATTTCTCCCCTCCCCCCAGTGGGTGAGTCAAAGGGAGGCAGCGAAAATCCCTTAATCATACCAGTATAAAACATAGCAAAAGTAAAAACCAAAGACTTCACCGGAGGTGAAAAATTTCTTTACTTAGCTTTTCCGAACGGCTTTACGGTCAAGGAACCGTTACTGAAACAACAGGTTTGGTAACAGTTTGAAACGCCATCTATGCACATTGGGCGCAAATCCAGCCTGATATTGACACGCAAATTACAAACAAAACTACCCCAAAAGGGCGAATATTTTTTTATGAGTGCATAATTCGATAAAGCATGAAAATCTCGGTGACATAAAGAGGTGTCGTGACTTTATCAAGAAGATCGTTAAAACAATTAAATAATTAGCTTGTTTGTATTAAGCGCTAAAGCGCTTACTACGAACCAAATCATCAAGTTATTTAATTTTCATTCCTAACAGCTTTGTTTGCCAACGTAGCACAAGGCTAAATCACTGTACACATTTTGCAATACCCACAAAGAGGAACAGTCCGAATTACCGGATTGCAAGTTTTTTATGACTACTTTAACCATGCGCTCCTATAGGGGCGAAAGTGACTGGCGGGCGATCGCAGACTTAGTAAATGCTTGTCAAATCGCCGAAGAATTAGACGAAGAAGCAACCGTTTGCGAGCTTAAACTCAAACTCAATGCGCCCTACCTTGACAAATCCCGCGACGTACAATTGTGGGAAACTCAGCATAAACTAACAGCCTTAGCACTGTTAGATATTCCTGAAACAAAACACGATATTGACGGTTATCTTTGGTTTTATATCCATCCTTCAATGCGCGGGATGGGTTTAGAAAATGACATCATTAACTGGAGTGAAAAACGGTTAAGTGAAGTGGGAAGGGAACGTAATTTACCAGTAAAATTGCGTACCTACACCCGCGACAATAACACCTTAGAAATCGGTTTGTTAGAAAAACAAGGTTTCGTCATCGATCGCTACTTTTTAACAATGGCGCGATCGCTCTGGGAACCAATTCCTACACCAGAATTTCCAGCCGACTTCAAATTATCTCACCTAACGGGGGAAAAAGATGCTCAAGCTTGGGTAGAAATGTTCAACGAATCCTTTATCGATCATTGGAATCACCACGATTTAACAGTTCAAACAGTCCGTCAGTGGATGAAAGATTCTAGTTATCAACCAGAATTAGACCTAGTGGCGATCGCGCCTAACGGTACTTTTGCCGCTTTCTGTGACTGTCAAATCAAAGCCGAAGAAAACGCTCAAAAAGGCACTAATGACGGCTGGATTGAGTTTCTAGGTACGCGGCGCGGTTTCCGACAAATGGGTTTAGGGAAAGCCATCTTATTAGCAGGTTTGCATCAGTTAAAAGCCGCTGGTGCAGATACCGCTAAACTCAGCGTTGATGCTGATAGCTTAACAGGTGCGACAAAGCTTTACAAATCAGTAGGTTTCTATCCTGTGCAAACTTGGCTATCTTGGGCAAAGCCATTATTCGGAATAATAGGGTAAATAGAAATTAAATAATTAGCTTGTTTGTAGTAAGCGCCAAGCGCGCTAAAGCGCTTACTACAAACCCAAAAACTCCTTTGAGTTCATTAATAGATATGGTACTATTCTTAGGCAAAGAAATCAATGCTGATACAGTAATTCGCATCAATCTATACAATAAAACTAATTTACTCGTATGTTTTTCTAAAGTTAACAAATAACTATAAGTGCTATGTTTAATTTTTGCCTTTGGCATAGTTCCCGTAATCGACGAAGGCTGATGAATCACAGAAATTTCTTTCGTTAAACCGATAATATGTCCTTCTTTAGCATAGCGTTTACAAAAGTCAAAATCCTCATAATACAGAAAATAATCGCTATCAAATTGTGGGCAATTTGTAAATTTTTTGAGATTAATAATCAAACTACAACCCGTTACCCATTCCACTGTTATATAAGGTTCTACTTCTAACCCCGCTGATAAATAATTTTTAGCAATAATTGTCCCATTATCAACGATAAAATCCCCACCACCAAACCAAACCTCACCAGTAGGTTGATAAACAACTGTCCCTAAAATTGAAACCTCTGGATGATTTTTCAAGAATAATGATGCTTGCTTAAGAGAACTTTCTCCCAAATAAGCATCAGGATTAATTAGCCAAATTATCCCTTGATAATTTTGCTGATAAATCCAGTTTAATCCTAAGTTACAGCCTTTCCCAAAACCCAGATTTTCCCCAGCTTCAAGAATGATTATGCTATCAGAACTAAGGCGGTGAATTGAGCGATCGTCAGGAGAATTGTTAACAATAATAACTTGACAACTTTCCTCCTGATTTAAGAAAATAGAAACCATTAACTTCTCCACCAATGGTGTAGAATAATAATTAACAACCAGAAAGTAAATCACGTTAGTTTATGTCAATAGTTTATGTCAATTCAATGAGACTATCATCACCAATCATAAACCGTAAAGCTTTTGGGCGGGCAGGGGCAGCAACGACTTGAGCTCGTTGCCCAATTACACTATCAACTATTCGCTGATGAATGCCGATAATTTTTGCTGATTGTAATATTACACTATGTTCGAGGTCAGCATCAATTAAAGTAACGCGATCGGCAATACTACTGTAAGGGCCAATAAAAGAATTTTCAATGTGACAATTTTCTCCAATCACAACCGGGCCGCGAATTGTAGAATTAATTATCTGAGTTCCTTTGCCAATTTGTACCCGCCCAGTGATTTGAGTTGTTGCGTCTATTTCTACTTCTACTGCTGGTTTAATACAGCTATCTAAGATGATTTGGTTAGCACTTAATAAGTCATCTTTTTTCCCAGTATCTAACCACCAACCATCTAAATTACAAGCTTCAACGTGCTTTTTATCATTAATTAGTTGTTGGATAGCATCAGTAATTTCTAGTTCGCCGCGAGGGGAGGGGTGAATTTGCGAAATAGCTTCATGTATCGTCTTAGAAAAGAAGTAAATTCCCACAAGGGCTAAATTAGATTCTGGCACTTTGGGTTTTTCTACTAACTGCAAAACTCGCCCCTGTTCGTCAACTGTTGCCACGCCAAAAGAGCTAGGATTATTGACAGGACGTAGTAGAATTAGAGCGTCAAGATGGTTATTTTTAAAATTATCTAAAAACAGGCCAAGTTCACTTTCAATTAGGTTATCTCCTAGATACATAATAAAGGGTGAATCACCTAAAAATGATTGGGCAACTTTGACGGCATGAGCGAGGCCTGCGGGCGTATCTTGTAATATATAGGTGATGTTAGCGCCGAAGCGATCGCCGTTGCCAGTTTTGCTCTTTACTTCTTCGCCGGTTTCAGGACTAATAATAATCCCAATATCCGTAATTCCTGCTGCAACAATACCTTCGATTCCGTACCACAAAATAGGTTTATTTGCGACTGGTACGAGTTGTTTTGCACCTGTATAAGTTAGGGGGCGGAGGCGCGTACCTTTACCGCCAGAGAGGATTAATGCTTTCATGTTTTGGATGTTCTAGTATTAGTTTTATTTGCTGACGTTGATAGAGTTTGTTGGTTCCCACTTTTATATTTTGCCACAAATTATGACAAAAAATTATTTAATTTTGGCTAAGATTACTGTCCAAGGCAAAGGAGTCATTACTTTAATTATATCAAATTTGGTTTCTACCAGCTTGACAAATCCTCTTTTTGACCAGTGTTGAATATGTCCGGGACTATTGCCAAATTGAGTAAAATGAGCACCTCTGATAAAATTAAGAGTTCTAAAAATCGGTTCTCGCGGTACACTCAAAAGGCAGTAAGGTGAGGATACATTGTAAAGTTTTTCCAGTCCTAGCATGGGATTTTCTAAGTGTTCTAAGACTTCGCAACAGATCACCATTTCCGCAATTTCTAATTCAGGGTTTAAATCATATATATTTTTGTTCTCAAAGGAAACACGGGGAGATTTAACAGTGTCTTTGGCAAGATTTATGATAGTATTAGATATGTCAGTACATTTAATTTTAGCATCAGAGTTGTCAACTAAAACTTTAGTAATGTTACCTTCGCCGCATCCCACCTCTAAAATAGTTTGAGGATTAATTTCTTTGACAATTTCGGCAATTGTATTGGCAAACTGTTTTAATAATAATTGACCAATTGGATTTCGCATTTGATATTTATTTGAGCCGGTACCGACGACAATACCATTTTCAATTATGGGACTTTTCTGGGTTTGCTTAATCATTAAATACCTCTGTTTTTGTGTAATATTTCCGTTTGATTTGGAATTATATCATAATAATTTTTGTAGGGCGGGTTTGCCTAAATATTTGATAATTATCAATAAATTATATAACCCGCCCTGCCCAATAATTCCGATACTAAGTTTAACCGTTTTCATCAAGAATTTCAGCAATTTGCCGATCGACATAATTAGAATCTACATTGCGAGTAATTAACTCTGCTAAAATTCCCAGAGATATCAATTGTACTGACAATATTGTACACAAAATCCCAAAAAATAACAGGGGACGAGTGCCAATTGGCCCTAAATTCATACCACCTAAGTTGAGAAACCATACGATGATTAAGTAAGTTAAGGAGAGACAACCTATAGAACCAAAAAATAATCCTAATCCTCCAAATAAATGACCTGGTTTATGTAAATAATGAGTTGTTGCTAAGACAGTTAAAAGGTCAATAAGTCCCCGTGCATAACGTTCCCATCCATAATTTGATTTGCCGAATTTTCGGAAATGATGTTTAACCACTACTTCGCCGATTTTGAAGCCAAAACTATTGGCTAAAACTGGAATATATCGATGTAATTCACCATAGACTTTAATGGAATCTAAAACTTCTTTTCGATAAGCTTTGAATCCACAATTCATGTCATGGAGTTTCACCCCCGTTAACATGGCAGTGACGGCATTAAACAGCTTAGATGGTAAGGTTTTAGAAAGGGGATCGTTTCTATTTTTTCGCCACCCAGAAACTAAGTCTAATCCTGATTCTAAATGTTGCAAAAAGTTAGGAATTTCGGCGGGATCGTCTTGCAAATCCGCATCAAGTGTAAAGATAATTTTACCCTTTGATTTGTGGAAACCGGCGGAAAGGGCGGCAGATTTGCCAAAGTTACGCCGGAATTTAATTGCTTTAATTAATCTAGGATATTGGCGAACTAAATCAGATATTTCTATCCAAGATTTATCCTTGCTACCATCGTCAATAAAAATGACTTCGTAGTGGTCAATTTTTTCTTGTAACATGACATGATTAATTTTCTCAAATAGGATTCTGAGAGTAGCTTCTTCATTATGAACTGGAATCACGAAGCTGATTTGTTTTGGGAAGTTGTTGCTGTTCAAAATTAGTTATTCTACAATTTAGTTATTTTCTAAAAAATGAGAGTTACGCAATGCTATCCAACCTTCACGATTTTTAAATGTAGCATAGGCTGTTAATAGTTTGTCTTTTGGTGATATCTCAATATATCCCCTCCAGGCTGAAAATTCGTAGGATGGGCCAAAGATTTTGAGTAAATCTGGGCGGGGAAATCCTGACATGGCAAAACCTCTAACGATGTTTTCTTGATTGAGAATGGCAATACATTTAACATTTTTTTGGGGATCTCCTACCCAACCGATTACTCTTGCGGCTGTGGGGGTGAATTTAGTTACTATATCAAAATATCCTGGTACTCCATCTTTGGGGGATGATAGTAAGTTAGGATCGATTTTTTCGTCTATTTCTGCACAAAAGTTATGCTTTTTAACATCTCGATTAAATGGTACTAAATTGTTAGCTTTTAAGGCATCTACTAAGCCAACAAAAGCAGCGGGTTTGTTACCAATTCTTTCTTGAATTAAATTTATATCAGTTATTCCTAACTGAAGTGAAAGGGCTACTAAGGGTTGATAAGTTGCTCTGTATGCGATCGCATTGGCAGTTTCGCTACCTATTTTGTACATTGAAATAATCGAAAAAGTCACTATTATTAGCAATGGTGTTAGCCATTGCCATTGTATTTTAGGATTTAATTGCCACTGCTGCAACCATAATATTGTTAATACAATTAAACTCATCCAAAACATTGCCGGGAGAGAGGCGTAGCGGGAGGCTGTAGCCTGTTCTACGCCAAAACCTGAACGGCTGACGGCGGCCATAAATGCGGTGGCTAAGGCATAAATTTCAATCGATAACCAAGGCAAATATTCTAAGGTTTTGGAATGCTTTTTTGATAGCAGCCAATACAATCCAAAAGCTGTAGCAGCAATTAATCCTATTATACCAATTGTCAAGGAAATAGTTACATTATTACTAAAAATTCCTCCTAAATAAACAGGGATATAATTGATAATATCAAAAATATTTAGTTTGGCTAATGATGGGCTATTAGCTGGGGTTTTATAGGTTAAAAAATAAGTTCCAACAACTAAAATGGCGGTAATAATATATGAGATAATAATTTTTTTAGGTAATCGCAGTAACACCGGAAAAATACACAAAACAGGCCACAATGCCAATGATGTACTGTAACTCATGGAGGCTAAAATAGCAAAAATAATGCTACCAATTACCCATTTATAGTAGTCGCCATGACGTTTAAGACAAGTTTGAATATTGTTGTGGGGGGCGGGTTTATAGATATCTGGGTGGGTAGATTTATATTCAGGCGAACCCGCCCCTACTAAATTTGCGATAATATGTTTTGGTTGAGATGTTGTAATTTCAACGTTCTTTTTCAAGCAAAAGATAGAAGCAATAACAAATAAATTAGCCCCCAGCCACGCCACGCCGCTAAATCCTCTCATCCAATTATGGGCAGCGGCGGGAGTGAAAGTAAAGATTGAAATACAGAGGATTAAGAAGATAAATTGCAGTGGTTTTTGCCTGAAATTTAAAGGTAACATCGCAATTAATAAATGGCATTGAATCCAAGCAAAAATCCACGTAATTAACGATAATCCAATATTCGATCCTTGGGTGACAATAATATTAAAAGCATAGAGAATTGAGGGAATTAATAGAAAATGCTCATTTGCCCGAAATATCCAGTTTAAGGGATTAGTAGAAAATCCATCAATACTATAAAAATTCCAGGTAATCCACCAATAATCAAAATTTGATAAGTCTCCTGACTGAGATATCAAGTACAAAATATATGCCGCAGGCATAGAAATGGCGATAATTGCTGCGGTCATTAAAAAATATTTTGACTTCTGTTTCATCGCACCTCTCTTTTCAGCATTTCTCTGAGTCCTTGTCGCCAATGGGGGGGATAATTACCCAAAACTGCTGATATTTTTGCTGAAGAAAGAACCGAATAAGCAGGGCGTTTTGCGGGTGTAGGATATTCCGCTGTTGTAATGGGAATAACTCGCTGAACTTTGAGGGGAAATCCTAGTTGTTTTGCTTCTTCAAAAATTGCGATCGCGAAATCATACCAACTAGCAACACCGCTATTAGTATATTGGTAAGTGCCAAAATTATCCGGCTGAATATAGGAAATCATTTGAGATATGGCAACGGCTAAATCGCCCGTCCAAGTAGGACTTCCGATCTGATCTACTACTACTCGAATCTCTTCTCGATCCTTACCTAATCGCAACATAGTTTTAACAAAATTGCCCTTGCCCCCGTTCCCATAAACCCAAGCTGTCCTAATAATAATATGCCGATCTGAAGCATACTTAATTGATAATTCTCCCGCTAATTTGGAATTACCATAAGCACCTAATGGATTAGTTACATCTGTTTCTAGGTAAGGATAACCATGACTACCGCCAAATACATAATCTGTGGAAATGTGAATTAATACTGATTCTAATTTCTCACATTCTTCTGCTAAAATTCCGGGGGCAATTCCATTAATCAAATTAGCCATTTCTGGTTCGCTTTCAGCTTTATCTACAGCAGTATAAGCACCAGCATTAATGACTAAATCTGGTTTAATTTCACCGATTACTTGACGAATTTTATCTGGTTTAGATAAGTCGAGAATAGAGCGATCGACGGCTATTAACTCACCCATAGATAATAGAATGGGTTGCAATTCTTGAGCGAGTTGTCCGCTGCTACCTGTGAGTAAAATTTTCATTATCCGAAAACTTCCGCTGTTTTCAAGGTTTTTCCTGCTTGATCCTTTGCCGACAATATAGGATTCGCATCTGCCAGAGGCCACGCGATCGCTAAATCGGGGTCATTCCATAGAATACACCTTTCGTGTTCAGGTGCATAGTATTCTGTAGTTTTATATAGCACCTCTGCTATCTCTGACACAACTAAAAAACCATGAGCAAAACCCGCAGGAACCCACAATTGTCGCTTATTTTCTGCGCTGAGTGAATAACCAACCCACTGCCCAAAAGTGGGAGAGTTTTTTCTAATATCCACTGCCACATCAAAGATTTCTCCTACTGCTACTCGCAACAATTTACCTTGAGGTTGCTGCATTTGATAATGGAGTCCGCGCAAGACATTTTTAGCAGATTTAGAGTGATTATCTTGTACAAAATCGGCATTAACTCCTGTTTTTTCAGTAAAATTGCGATGGTTGAAACTTTCAAAAAAGAAGCCGCGATCGTCTCCAAAAACGCGAGGCTCGATAATTATCACTTCTGGAATTGCCGTAGATATAATGTTCATGTTTTATTCCTCAGAATTATTTTGCTGATTTTGTTGATTTAATAGGAGATCCAGGATACGCATTGTCTCCCTTCTCAAACCGTCAATATTCGTTTGCTGTTGAGCAATTGTTCTGAAGATTTGTTCTCGTTCTTCTCTGCCCTCTGCGGCCGCATTTGCTAAGGCTTGAATCACACGAGCGTTACTTTCTATTAAGCGAGAATTATTTTCCGCGATCGCGGCTACTTCTTTAATCCGAGCATCCGTTTGACGACCATAACTTTCGATTAAGCGAGAATTATTTTCCGCGATCGCGGCTACCTCTTTAATCCGCTGAGAATTATTTTCCGCGATCGCAGTTATCTCCTTAATCTGCTCGCCAGTCTCTTCGATCCGATCGCCAATCTCTTTTAACCGATCGGCAAGTTTATCTAATTTATCATCATCCCAACGTTCTGTTGCCATAAGATTTTTTCACTTAACTTTTCTATTATGTCATCAAACGCGATCGCTACACCAACTCTTTTAAGATACAAGGGGCGGGTTCGCCAAGATATTTGACAAGTATCGATAAATTCTATAAACCCGCCCCGGCCATAATTTCGATATAACCGAATTTGGTTTTACTATTTTATCCTAATAGTTCATCAACGGCAATGCTAAAGCCTTGTAGTATAATCTGAGTAGTAACTATTTTGCCAGAATTGAAGATTATTTGCTGATTTTCTGTGATGATAATAATCCATTTATTCTCAGGAAAAAGTAGCCAAACTTCTTGGCCTCCTGACTGTAAATACTCGTAAGCTTTAGCGATGATATCTTCAGCAAAATCTGTAGGGGAGACAATTTCTGCACTTAAAGGGAAACTCTGAGGTAAGACAGCAGGTTCACCAAATTGAGCTAACAATTCTGGGGTAAGATAGGCAACATCAGGTTTACGTCCTTGCCGATTAGTGCGACAAGGGGGTTCTGTATAAACTTCTCCTCCTTGTTCGGTGGAGTTTTTGTAATTTTTCCAGCAAGTACCTAAGTTTGACTGGATTCGACTATGTTTGAGTGTCATACCGTTTTTCTCCACTAATTCCCCATCTACCCATTCTGTACTATCAGGTGGGTTTTGCATCCATTGTTCTATGGAAATGTGGGGTGATTCAACGATTTTAGCCTCTTTTGATTCAATTATTGCTGTCACCATTTGGGTTCATCCTCCTTTATTTCTGATTATAACTTATAAGAATTAAGCAAGTACCACAAAATACAAGTTGATTTTAGGTACGTAGTTGCGCTTCAGCGCTCTAAACGTTGTATGAAAGAGCGCTGAAGCGCAACTACGTACCTTTTTTAAGAAGATGGTTAAACAAATTCTCCTTTGGCTACCATCACCACTTTACCACCTACAAGCACTTCGATTTCTTGCTGTTCATTTCTATGGGATTTCAGCAGCAATAATGAAGGTCTGTCAATCTCATAACCTTGTTCAACTCGCAGGTTTACAGATGTTTTGCCGCAATAAGAATATTCTACCAAATATCCAGCTAAACAACCATTGGCGCTACCTGTAGCGGGGTCTTCGGGAATACCTAAAGAATCGGCAAATACTCGGACGCTTAAATCATTATCTTGGTTGTAGGTTTCTGGGCAAAATATGAGGATTTCTTGGGCTTCAAGGTTTTTGACTAGGTGAAAATATTTGTCTAGGTTGACTTTGGCTTTCTTGAGAGAAGTGTGAGTTTTTAATGGTACAATAATGAACGAAATGCCAGTGGAAACTTCTTGAATTGGATATGTCAAGTCTATCTCATCTACTTCTAAGTTTAACACTGAGGCGATAACTTCTGGGTCAAATTTTTGATGAAATGTTGGTGTTTTTTGCCGCATCCATAAAACATCTGCGGCTTTGTCAATGTAATTAAATGTAACTGGAATTTGACCGACTTTCAGATTCAAATTAACTTGATTGACTTGGTTTTTGATGATTTCTTGTTGGATGATGTAGGCTGTCCCTAATGTGGGATGTCCCGCAAAGGGTAATTCTTTTTTCGGTGTGAATATTCGCACGTCATAGCCACCATTTTTGATCTCATTTGAGAGGATAAAGGTGGTTTCTGAGTAGTTGATTTCTCTGGCTATTTGTAGCATTTCAGTATCTGATAATTCTGCTACGCGATCGCCGGTAAATACCGCTAACTGATTACCCGTATATTTTGATTCAGCAAAGACATCGACAATGTAAAATTTCATGGTATTTGTTATTTGATTGGGTTCGTAGTAAGCGCTTTAGCGCTAAAGCGCTTACTACGAACTATTTTAAACAGCGGATGGCCTCTAACATTCCTCTGGCTTTATTCAGGGTTTCTTCATATTCCGATTCTGGGTTAGAATCAGCAACTAAACCGGCTCCGGCTTGCACGGAAACGGCGTTTGTGCCATCATCTTGAGTACGGACAACCATTGTCCGAATTGCGATCGCGCTATTTATTAATCGTGCCTCAAAATCATAATACCCGTAAACCCCGGAATAAGGCCCGCGACGACATCCTTCTAATTCATGGATAATTTGCATGGCGCGAATTTTGGGAGCACCGCTGACAGTACCCGCAGGAAAACAAGCTTTCAATAAATCCCAAGCTGTTTTATCACTTGCTAATTCTCCCACCACATTGCTGACAATGTGCATGACGTGAGAATAACGCTCAATCATCATTAATTCTTTCTCGTCAACTCTCACAGTACCATTATGGCAGACTCGACCTAAATCATTGCGACCTAAATCAACTAACATAACGTGCTCGGCAACTTCTTTGGGATCTTGCAATAATTCTTTTGCTAAGGCATCATCTTCTTGGGGAGTTTTACCTCGCCGGCGAGTACCGGCAATAGGTCGTAATGTGGCTAATCTTTTCCCATCTGGGCTATTTTCAACTTTTACCATTATTTCGGGACTAGAACCAATAATTTGCCAATCTCGAAAGTGAAAATAAGCCATGTAAGGAGATGGATTAATTAAGCGCAAGGAACGGTAAAGTGCAAAGGGATCGCCTTTATATTCAGCAGATAATCGTTGGGAAAGTACAACTTGAAAAATATCGCCGGCTTTGATGTAATCCTTGGCTTTTTGAACGTTAGCGCAGAATTTTTCGCGGGTAATATTGCTGGTATAGTCTAAGGTTTTTTCCGCTGTTGACTCATAAGAATCAAATCCCGGCGGAGTCCATTCTAAGAGTGTTGTTTGCTGGGAAATATGCGATTTTTTTAGTTTATCGACTAGATGAGTGACGCGATCGCACGCTTCCTGATAAGCTGCACGCAAATCTACATTGCTATCTCGTAAATCTGCATAGGCAATTGCCCAAATTTTGCGCTTTACTTGGTCGAAAATTAGCAAGTTATCTACCTGCATCCATAACCCGTCTGGCAAATCTTCAGCGGTGGCTGGATAAACTGGTACTCGCGATTCCATCCAGCTAATTAATTCATATCCCCAAAAACCAAATAAACCACCAGCGCCTAACGGTAATTCTGGTAATTTAACGGGATGAAAAGGTTTGAGACAGGTGGTTATAACCTCAAATGGGTTGCCTGTAAAAATGGTTTGGGAGTCGTCGCGGTGGGTTTGGGTTGTGCGATCGCCTCTTGCTTCTAAAATCCACAAAGGATCGCAGCCTAATAAACTATAACGCCCGATTTTCTCGCCGCCTTCGACTGATTCTAATAGGAAACTGTAGGGTTGACCGGCACAGACGCGATACCAAGCAGAAACGGGGGTATCTAAATCGGCCACCCATTCTTGATAAACAGGGATGAAGTTACCTTGCTTGGCGAGTTCGGAGAATTGGGAAAAATCGGGGAAAATCATAATTTCAATTATAGTCTATTGTTCAATTATAGTTGTAGAGTGGGCAAAGAAACCGGGTTTCTTAGAACAATCTTTGACTTAAACTAGAAATCTAGGAATAAACCTGATTTCTGGCCTCTGCGGTTAAGGAAAAATCAAGATTGGGATCTGATAAAATCCGCCAATTCTGCAATTTCACCAGCCCTCGTCCAGTCTGTTTCACCTTCCCGGCGAACGTTACTGCGAGCCGTAATTCTCTGTGCTAACCATAGTTGTTCTCTGGTGTATGGACCTTCAGCTTGACCGCTACGAAAAACATACCATTTAGTTTGCTCTGGGTGTAAATTTTTCCTAACAGGTCGCATGGAAGTCATGCCAAATTCTGCACTCATTTGATTGAGTTCAACTTCAATCTGATCTACTGGTGTTTCTAATTTCTTAGATGACTTAACTTTTTGAGTTTTTGATTTGCCATTTTTAGCCTTAGCTTTAGTTTTATTTTTAGTAATATTTGCCCCCATGATTTTTGCTGCCTGTTTGCGCCCCCAAAGATGCCACAAAATGACTGCAATTGTTGTCCATATCAAATACAAAGCACCACCCAATATTTCTAATATTTCGGCAGAAGATTCCTGAAAAATTGCGATATAAATTGGTAGGCTCACAATGCTTGATAGCACGTTGGTATAAATTAGTACGGTAAAATCGTGAGCCGCTAATTTCCAACTGATTTCGTGATAAATAAAACTTTTGCTAACTGAGGCATTATGTCTTTGAGATTTTCTTTGCTGAAGGTTCCCGTATCCCGGAAAACTTTCTGGCCACCAACTTGCTATCCAGTTTGCCCAATGTACTCCGTAGTAGTGGATGGCGGCAAAAGCCGCTGCTGTAGCAAAAAGCCACATAATTATTGCCAGGAAAACTGCTAAAACTAATAATGTTCCTGGTAAATTTAATTTACTAACTAGCGATCCTGCTGCTAGAATAGGTAGGCAACTAATTAGAGGAATATATAGCAGCAATTGGGTTTTGAGATAGGAATTAATTAATGGCAAACAGAATACTAGCAGAGATTTCAATCGACTGGGTATTTTCCAATAGTAAAGATAAGCTGATGCAATTGTGGACAGGATGCTATAAATAAATATTGCTTTGTCTGCATCTCCAGCGTAGCGGTAGTAGTACCTCATTGAATAGGAAATTGGCGCGATCGCATCTACAATCGGTCTAGTTACTACCAGCGCGAGAAATAACACCAAGAATCCAGCTAATCCTTCTTTCCAGTGTTGCCAAGATCCGATATTGCGAGTATTTTGGGAGTTAGTAGGCGATCGTTCTAAGTGTTCGGCTAGTTGCACTGCTACATAGTGATAGCCAGCCATGAGTGGAATTTCACAAAACCAGGCAACTGTAGCTAATTTTTCTATATCCCGCGCAGTTCCAATATTTCGCCCAAATAGGTGAATGATGCCAAAAAAGGTCGCGCTTAATGCGATCGCACGTAACCATGAAGTAGGATATGGTAAGCCTTTAGGCCATTTGCTATTCATAAACCTGAACTCCTCGATCGGGATACCAATATTGTGGTACATTTACGCGATATATCTCAGATATCTAGGACAAGCCCGACAGCCGAAAATACCTCGATCGCATCACCCGTAAGAGTGAAGGGCGTACCCGCCAAAGCTTTCAACATAATATTGAAAGCACCGTTAGCATCCCGAGCGGTGACATAGCCGCATTCAGGACACTTAAAAAGTTTATTACCACCTAGTTTAGTGTGAACATGACCGCACTTGCCACAAGTTTTGGAGGTATAAGCTTCGTTTGTTTCCACAATTATTACACCACATCTATCAGACATAGATATTAATAACTGCTTAAAACGATAATGACTCCAAGTTAACATCGATCGTACCGACTTAGTATTTATTCGCCTTTTTGATTTCAGCACCATTT